>NZ_VFVB01000001.1:0-842150 GCF_006658535.1 Mesorhizobium sp. B2-4-13
ATGCCAGATATCTCCACGACAGACATCGTCCTGAAGACCGAGAACCTGACCAAGCGCTATGGCGGCGTGCATGCGCTTGAAGGCGCCAATTTCGAGCTGCGCAAGGGCGAGCATGTCGCCATCATGGGTGACAACGGCGCCGGCAAGTCGACCTTCGTGCGCCAGATCACCGCCGTCGAGCAGCGGACCAGCGGCCAAGTCTGGTTCGATGGCAAGGAAGTGAATTTCGCCGGTCCGATCGAGGCCCGCGAGGCAGGCATCGAGACGGTGTTCCAGAACCTGGCGCTGGCCGACGACCTCGACGTGCCGTCGAACCTGTTCCTCGGCCGTGAAAAGGTGCTGTTCAATCTCGGGCCATTTTCGATCCTCGACCGCAAATACATGCGCAAGGCAACCGAGGCGGCGCTGGTCCGCACCGCGGTCAAGATCCCCAACCTCTCCAACACTATCCGCCATATGTCGGGCGGCCAGCGGCAGTGCGTGGCGATCGCCAGGACGGCGACCTTTGCCTCCAAGCTGATCATCATGGACGAGCCCACGGCGGCCCTCGGCGTGCAGGAGACGGCGCAGGTCGAAAACATCATCCGCACGCTGAAGGACAATGGCGAGCCGCTGATCCTGATCAGCCACAACATGCGCCAGGTGTTCGACCTTTGCGACCGCATCGTGGTGTTCCGGCGCGGCCGCATCGTCGCCAATCTGCGCAAGGAAAATACCGACGGCCAGGACATCGTATCCTATATCACCGGCGCCAAGACCGGCGAGGCGGAACTCGCGGCCTAAGGGCCGGGCTCGGAGGCGATGGTCATCGCCTTCCCGTCGATTTGTCTTGACCGTAAAATCATTCAGCGCCCATGACCGGCGCCCCGCTTCGAACCATCCCCAGAGGAAAATATCCATGACTGTTCGCTTCGCCCTCCTTGGTGCCGGCCGCATCGGCAAGGTCCACGCCCGCGCCGTGGGTTCCAACCCCCAGGCAAAACTGGTCGCCGTGGCCGATGCCTTCGAGAAGGCGGCGAGCGAATTGGCTGTTGCCTATGGCGCCGAGGTGCGCAGCATCGACGAAATCGAGAAGTCCAAGGACATCGACGCGGTCGTCATCTGCACGCCGACCGACACCCATGCCGATTTGATCGAGCGCTTCGCCAAAGCCGGCAAGGCGATCTTCTGCGAGAAGCCGATCGACCTCGACGTCAAGCGGGTCGAGCAGTGCCTGGCCGTTGTCGACAAGGCCAAGGCGACGCTGATGGTTGGCTTCAATAGGCGTTTCGACCCGCATTTCGCCGCCGTGCGCAAGGCGATCGACGATGGCGCCATCGGCACGGTGGAGATGGTCACCATCACCTCGCGCGACCCCGGCGCTCCGCCGCTCGATTATATCAAGCGCTCGGGTGGCATTTTCCGCGACATGACCATCCATGATTTCGACATGGCGCGCTTCCTGCTCGGCGAGGAGCCTGTCGCGGTCAGCGCGCACGCCTCGGTGCTGGTCGACAAGAAAATCGGCGAAGCCGGCGATTTCGACTCGGTCAGCGTCATCCTCGAAACGGCTTCGGGCAAGCAGGCAGTCATCTCCAATTCGCGCCGCGCCACCTATGGCTACGACCAGCGCATCGAGGTGCACGGCTCGAAGGGCATGGTGGCGGCCGAGAACCAGCGGCCGGTGTCGATCGAGCTCGCCAACGAGAAGGGCTATACGCGCCCGCCGCTGCACGACTTCTTCATGACCCGCTACCTCGACGCTTATGCCCTCGAGATCGCCGCCTTCATCGCGGCGGCGACATCAGGCAAGAAGGCGGCGCCGAGCGGCGCTGATGGCCTCGTGGCGCTGAAGCTGGCCGATGCGGCGCTGAAGTCGGCGACCACGGGCAAGACCATTCGTCTCGACAAGTAAGAACCGGACCCAACGCACAGGAGCAGAGCGATGAGCGCATCCGCCGATCGCAATTCGAATACACGCGCCATCGTCACCGGCGGTGCGCAAGGCATGGGATTCGCGGTCGCCGAAGCGCTGGCCGACGAAGGCTGCCGGGCGCTGGCGCTCATCGGCCGCTCGCAGGAGAAGGGCGACAAGGCTGTTGCTCATTTCAGGAAATCAGGCGTCGACGCCATCTTCATCAGCGCCGATGTCTCCAAGGTTGCCGACTGCAAGCGCGCGGTCGCCACCGCGCTCTCGCATTTCGGTACGATCAACGCCCTGGTCAACGCCGCCGCCACCTCGGCGCGCGGCTCGCTGGTCGAGACCTCAGAAGAGCTGTTCGACCAGATCTTCGACACCAATGTGCGCGGCCCGTTTTTTCTGATGCAGGGCGTGGTGGCGCATCTCTTGGAGAAAAAGGCGCCCGGATCGATCGTCAACGTGCTGTCGATGTCGGCGCATACCGGGCAGTCCTTCCTGACGCCCTATTCGACCAGCAAGGGCGCGCTGATGACGCTGACCAAGAACGTCGCCAACGCTTATCGCTTCAACCGCATCCGCTGCAACGCCGTGCTGCCCGGCTGGATGGACACCGAGGGCGAGGACATCGTGCAGAAGAAATGGCACGATGCGCCCGACGACTGGCTGGCGAAGGCCGAAGCCGCGCAGCCGATGGGCCAGTTGGTCAAGCCGGACCAGCTCGCACGGCTGATCAGCTACATGGTCAGCCCGCAATCGGGCGTCATGACCGGATCGCTGGTCGACTACGATCAGAGTGTCGCCGGGTCGTCGCCGGAGTAGGTTCATGCGAGCGATCTGCGTGGCGCACCTTGAATCTATCCTATGTCTGTCTTTTTGAAATCCTGACCGGTGTAGAGCAAAGCCAAATTATATGCCTTGCAACAGGCGTAGGAAAAGCAATCGCCCATATTGAGCTGCGCCGGCGAATCGACACCCTTGCCGTAACTGCGTGCGGCTTCGATGGCGAGCCGCCCGACTTCGGCCGAAATGAGGACCTCGCCGATTCCCAAATCCTGCACGAAACGGTCCACGGCCGCATTCGCCTTTGCGACTGCCGCCGGTTGGATGGGTGAAGGCAGGGGGGTCTTTGAACGCGCCAAGGCCATTGCGGTCTCGAAACGAACGATCGCCGAAATGAAGAAAGGCCCGCCATGGGCGTCCATCCGGGCGGCGAGTTCTCCTGCCGTGGGCTCCGGACGCAACAGAGCGACGACCGCCGAAGCGTCAATGAACAAGCTCATAGCCCCTCTGAAAGCTCGTCCGAATAGGCTCTCATATCGAAGTCAGGATTATCCGCTCCGATTTCGCCAGCCATTCTGACTGCCTCCGCCAAGCGTTCCGATACAGTTTGGACACTGCGGGCGCGCTCAATTTCATGCGTCAGGGCCCGGCGAACCGCCTCGGCTTTGCTCGGCGCCTTTGTGAGGCGCTGCACCTCAAGTACCAGCCGGTCGACTTCCCGGTCCTTCACATAAAGCGGCATTGGAGCATATCCTCTTTAGAATATCCAACATATACCTTCTTACATATTCAAACAAGACGCCAATCAGGTGCGTGACATTCAACGCGAGTTCAGCTATAGCCCACGCATGATCAACCTGACCGCCACGTATTGGTACTTTAGGAGCTCGCTGGCGGCGGGAGGATTGCGCTCGATCTGAAGATTGCAGCAACAAGATCCGAACAGCCGCCAGACCTGGCGGCTTTTTTGTTTCAGCCGGCAGGTTCCCAAACAGGAGCAGAAAGCCGTGTTGACCACCACAGACGACCTCCGGGTCAAGGAACTGAGACTGCTGAGCACGCCGGACGAGGTGATGCGCGAGATACCGCGCTCACTCACGGCGACACGCACCGTTGCCGCCTCGCGCAACGCCATTCACTCCATCCTCACCGGGGCCGACGATCGGCTTGTTGTCATCGTGGGCCCTTGTTCCATCCACGATCCGGTCGCGGCCGTTGATTATGCCAGCCGTCTGGCGGCGCTGCGCGAGGTCCTGGCCGACCGGCTCGAGATCGTCATGCGCGTCTATTTCGAGAAGCCGCGCACCACGGTCGGCTGGAAAGGCCTGATCAACGATCCCGACCTCGACGGCAGCTTCAACATCGACAAGGGGCTGCGGATGGCACGCAACGTGCTTTCCGCCGTCAACAATCTCGGCCTGCCGGCGGCGACCGAATTCCTCGACATGACGACGCCGCAATACATTGCCGACCTCGTCGCCTGGGGCGCCATTGGCGCGCGCACGACCGAGAGCCAGATCCATCGCGAGCTGGCCTCGGGTCTCTCCTGCCCGGTCGGCTTCAAGAACGGCACCGACGGCAATCTCAGGATCGCCGGCGAGGCGGTGAAGTCGGCCGCCCAGCCGCATCATTTCATGGCGGTGACCAAAGGCGGACGCAGCGCCATCGCGGCGACCACCGGCAATGAGGATTGCCATGTCATCCTGCGTGGTGGCGTTCAGCCCAACTACGACGCGGCAAGCGTCGAGGCCGCCTCCGTCGAACTCGTCCGCATCGGTATCGCCCCCCGTCTGATGATCGACGTCAGCCATGCCAACTCAGCCAAGAAGCCGGAGAACCAGCCCAAGGTCGCGGCCGATGTCGCGGGCCAAGTGGCGGCTGGCGACGAGCGCATCATCGGCGTCATGATCGAGAGCAATCTCGTCGCCGGCCGGCAGGATGTCGTGCCCGGCAAGCCACTGGTCTACGGCCAGAGCATCACCGATGGCTGCATCGACTGGGCGACCACGGAGACGGTGCTGCACGGGCTCGCGGGCGCCGTGGAATGGCGCCGGTCGGCGCGCCGCAACTTGCTGGACAGCCGGCAAGGCGCCGCCTGATCTGGGGGAGCATAAGGGCGGCGCTTCCAGTTTCAGTCCAGGACCATGCCGCTCCTAGGCCCCGCAGCGCTCACCTCCTTGCATGTCACCGATCCGCGTGTTACATACTGAACCAAATGGTTCAGTATTCTCCTGCCCGCCTGGATGCCTCGTTCGCCGCGCTTTCGGACGCCACCCGACGCGGCGTTCTGGAGCAGCTCGGCCGTGCGGATGCTTCGATCACGGACTTGGCCCAGAAATTCCATATGACCCTCACGGGCATGAAGAAGCATGTCGGCGTTCTGGAGCAGGCAGGCCTCGTCACGACGCGGAAGGTCGGGCGCGTGCGGACCTGCAAGCTCGGCCTGCGCCGCCTGGAGGAGGAGACGGCATGGATCGAGAGATACCGCCAGCTCTGGGCCGCACGCTTCGACGAGCTGGACAAGGTTGTCGAGGAAATGAAACGGAAGGAGGAAGCCGATGGACGAAACAAGAGCGAATGAGCCCACCCCCATGCAGAACCGCACGACGGTGGAACGGAAGTCCGACCGCGAGCTGGTCGTCACGCGAAGCTTCGACGCGCCGGCCCGCATCGTGTTCGAGGCCTGGACAAAGCCCGAGCTGTTCAAGCAGTGGTGGACGCCGAAATCGATGGGCATGTTCCTGCGTTCCTGCGAGATGGATGTTCGTGTGGGAGGCGGGTACCGCTTGGTGTTCGGGCATGATGACTCGCACCCCGCCGAGTTCTTCGGCAGGTATCTCGAAGTGACACCGCCCTCGCGCCTCGTCTGGACCAATGACGAAGGTGGTGACGGTGGACCCGTGACCACAGTGACCTTCGAGGAAAAAGGCGGCAAGACGCTGCTGGTCATGCACGAGGTCTATCCCTCGAAGGAGGCCCTCGACGCCGCCGGTACCGGGGCGGCGGATGCGATGGCCGAGACGTTCGGGCAGTTGGACGAGCTTCTCGCCACGCTGCGGCACGGCGCCGCCTGATCCGGCAGGCGCCAGAAGGCGGCGGTTCGGTTCAGCCCGAGACTACGCCGCCCTCAGCCCTTCCCATGCGGTGAACACGGAGACCGCGAAGAGCAGCAGCCCGGCCGCCCGGCCGGCAAGGATGGTCACCCGTGGATTGGCGATCAGAAGCTTGCGGCTGCGGCCGGCCGATATTGCGAGCCCGCCATAGACCGCGGCCTGCGTCAGCATGGTCAGCAGGCCCATGATCGTCGCCTGCATCCAGATCGGGCCGTAGTCCGGTTTCAGGAACTGCGGATAGACGGCGAGCACGAAGAGGTAGGCCTTCGGGTTGATCAGGCAGGTCACCAAGCCCTGGCGAAACGCCTTCCATGCCGAGCGGCTGCCGGCGGGGCTCTCGTTGCCGACGGTGATGGAGCTGCGCATCAGCGTGATGCCGATGAAGGCCATGTAGGCGGCGCCCGCTAACAGCAGCGGCTTGAACAGGATCGGCAAGAAATGCATCAGCAGGCCGACGCCGATAGCGCCGTTCAGCGTGTGCACCATGCCGCCGACCATGATGCCGCCGGTCGCGGCAAGACCCCTGTCGCGGCCGCCGGTCAACGCATTGGCAAGCACGAACAGCATGTCCATGCCTGGAACGGCGATGATGCCGAACAGGAGGATAAAGAACAGCCAGAGATTTTCAGCATAGCCCATGTCAGTTGCCTGTTGTCCCGCTCGGCCAGCCTCGGCGGAACCTGTTGATTTTCAAATCGATAGGCAGTCCTATAGGCAGGCCCAACTGACGATGGTGTGTCAGTTGTGATCGGTACCAGGTCAGAAAAATGCGCAAGGCCTCGCGCCTGTTCGAGATCATCCAGATCCTGCGGCTGGCGCGGCAGCCGGTGACGGCGGCAATGATCGCCGGGCAACTGGAAGTGACGATCCGCTCGATCTATCGCGACATCGCGGCGCTGCAGGCGATGCGCGTGCCGATCGAGGGCGGGCGTGGCATCGGCTACATCCTGCGCCCCGGCTTCGACTTGCCGCCGCTGATGTTTTCGATCGAGGAAATGGAGGCGATCGTCCTGTCGCTGGCGCTGCTGGAGCGCACGGGCGACGACGAGCTCAAGCAGGCGGCCAAGCGCGTCGGCGCCAAGATCGCCGGCGCGGTGCCGCCGCCCTTGCGCCAGACGCTCGACGCCAATGCGCTGCACGCCTGGGGCTTCGCCGCGCCCTCCGCAGGTGCGATCGACCTGGCGCTGGTGCGCCGCGCCATACGCGACGAGGAGAAGCTCGAGCTCTCCTACCGCGACGAGCTCGGCCGCGCTTCCGAGCGCCTCATCCGCCCGATCGCTCTGATCTATTACGCCGAGACCGCCAACATCGTCGCCTGGTGCGAGCTGCGCCAGGCGATCCGCAATTTCCGCAGCGACCGCATCGAGGATTGCCAGCCGACCGGCCTAGGCTTCAAGGGCGAAGGCGATCGTTTGCGGCAGGTCTGGGTCAATGGGTGGGAAGTCGATGCAGCGGCCGCCGGCTAAAGCGACCAGCGCAGCGAATCCTACCTTACATCCACCCAGCGCTTCTCCTCGAAGGAGCGCGCCATGGCGTGCACGGTGCGCTCGATCTCCAGTCCTTCGGCGAACTCGATGAGCCGGGCCGGCTTGCCGGCAAGCCGTGTCAGCAATTCATGGCATTCGATGATCTTGAGGTCGTTGAAGCCGAGGCTGTGGCCGGGCGCCGGCACGAAGAGGTCATAGGGTCTGTGCTGCGGCGCCACCAGAATGGTGCGGTAGCCCTGTTCGGTGGGTCGGTCGGACGTCAGGTAGAGCTGGAATTCGTTCATCCGCTCCTGGTCGAACAGGATCGATCCCTTGGACCCGAAGATCTGGATGGCGATGCGGCCCTTGCGGCCCCAGGCCGAGCGGTTGACCTGCAGCGTGCCGGCAATGCCGTTCTCCAGATGCATGAGCACGCTGGCAATGTCGTGGGTCTCCACCGCGCGCCGGCCGCCTGAAGCCAGCTTGCGGTCGGCATAGGGCTTGGCCATGTCGCAGATGACGCTGCCGACGCGGCCGAACAGCGCCGAGACCAGCGACAGCGGATGCACGGCGAAATCGTCGAGCGCGCCATAGCCGGAAGTCGCCTCGTGCTTCCAGAAGAACAGCGCCTCGGGATCGGCCATGAAATCCTCGTCCATTTCGATGCGCAGATGGTTGACCTCGCCGATGATCTTCTCGTCGAGCAGCGCGCCGATGTGACGGATGGCCGGGCTCTGGATGTAGTTGTAGCCAAGCGCGGCGACCTTGCCTGATTTCTCCGCCGCGGCCGCCATCGCCTCGGCTTCGGCAAAGCTCGGCGCCATCGGTTTTTCGCACCACAGATGCTTGCCGGCTTCGAGGACAGCGATGGCCATTTCCGGATGGAACTGGTTCGGCGTTGTCAGCGACACGATATCGACCTCCGGGTCGTTGACGACGGCGCGCCAGTCGCCGGTGGCCTTGGCGAAGCCGAACTCGCCTGCCTTGCGCATGGCGAGCTCCTCATTGACCTCGCCCAGATGGACGAGCCGTGGCTTGGCCGCATCGGGGAAGACGGCCCCGACGGCGCTCCACGCGATGGCGTGGCATTTGCCCATGAAACCCGTGCCGATAAGACCGACGCCAACCATCTTTCGTTCCTCCGCTGCCATAGCTGAGTGGATGAATTAGGCCATTTTTTCCAGGAATGGAATGTCTGCCTCATTTTTTATGGCGTTCTTGCGCAGGCTCGCTATGATGGGGCAGAGAGGGTGTCCAGACAGGCTTGGGCAGAGGGACGATGGACGAACAGGTACCTCGCGACTTCGAGACGCTGCGTGCCACGATTCTGGACCGGCGCGAGAGCCTGCCCAAGCGCATCGCCCAGATCGCCGCCTACGCGCTCGACAATCCCGACGACATCGCCTTTGGTACCGCCGCCAGCATCGCCGCTTCGGCCGGCGTGCAGCCCTCGACCCTGATCCGTTTTGCCCAGCAACTCGGCTTCGACGGTTTTACCAGCCTGCAGCAGGTGTTCCGCGAGCGGCTGCGCGAGCGCAACTCTTCCTATGACGAGCGGCTGCAGGCGCTGCGCGCCAAGGCCGAGGGCGGTGCCGGCCACCGGGCGATCTTCGACGGCTTCATCGCCGCCGCCAGCACCTCCCTCAACGACATTTCCCGCACGCTGGACGATGCGCATCTGGAAGACGCGATTTCGCTGCTGGCGAAGGCGCAGACCATCTATGTCTTGGCCAAGCGACGCTCCTATCCAGTGGCTTCCTACATCGCCTATGCGCTCGGCAAGCTGAAGATCCGCAACCAGCTGATCGAATCGGCCGCCGGCCTGAATGCCGAGATGGTCGGCTTCGCCACACCGGCGGACGCCGTCATCGCCATCAGCTTCTCGCCCTACGCGCCGGCCACGATCGAGGAGGCGCGCGCCATTTCCGAGCAGGGCGTGCCGATCGTCGCCATCACCGACAGCTCGTTCTCGCCGCTCGCCCAGTTCGCCAGGGTCTGGTTCGAGGTTGCCGAGGCGGATTTCGCCGGCTTCCGCTCGCTGTCGGCGACAATGGCGCTGGCCATGGCGCTGACCGTCGGCGTCGGCGAGAAGCGGCGCGACGCGAGCCGTAAGCGCAAGGCTTGATCAGGCGTCCCATCAAGGCAATTTTGCCTAGGGAATGCTCATTCCATATTGACTATGGATTGGAATTATTATTTCATATTGCCGGCGCCACGCAGCCGCTCGCGCGTGTTACCCAAAACAATGTTGTCCATGACGACAAGACCGACGGGAGGTTCCAATGAGCGAAGCCGTGGACGCAAGACAGGCGCCGCTCGATGTCATCACCATCGGCCGCGCGTCCGTCGACCTCTATGGCCAGCAGATCGGCTCGCGGCTGGAGGACATCACCTCCTTCGCCAAGTCTGTCGGCGGCTGCCCGGCCAATATTTCGGTCGGTACGGCAAGGCTCGGGCTGCGCTCGGCTCTGCTGACGCGCGTCGGCGACGAGCAGATGGGCCGCTTCATCCGCGAGCAGCTGAAACGCGAAGGCGTCAACACCGACGGTCTGAAGACCGACAAGGAGCGGTTGACCGCTCTGGTTCTGCTTTCGGTCGAGAGCGAAGGCGTTTCGCCGATGATTTTCTACCGATCCGACTGTGCCGACATGGCGCTGGCCGAAGAGGACATCGATGAGGCGTTTATTGCCTCGGCCCGTTCGATCGTCGTCACCGGCACGCATTTTTCCCGCCCCAATAGCGATGCCGCCCAGCGCAAGGCGATCCGCATCATGAAGGCCAGGGGTGGCAAGGTCGTGTTCGATATCGACTATCGCCCGAATTTGTGGGGCCTTGCCGGCCACGCCGAAGGCTTTGAGCGCTATGTCAAGTCCGACCGCGTCTCGGCCCAGTTGAAGACGGTGCTGCCCGATTGCGACCTCATCGTCGGCACCGAGGAAGAGATCATGATCGCGTCCGGCGCCGACGACTGCCTGAGCGCGCTGAAGACGATCCGCTCCCTGTCCTCGGCCACCATCGTCCTGAAGCGCGGCGCCATGGGCTGCATCGTCTATGACGGACCGATCAGCGACGATCTCGAGGACGGCGTCGTCGGCAAGGGTTTCCCGATCGAGATCTACAATGTGCTCGGCGCCGGTGACGCCTTCATGTCCGGTCTGCTGCGCGGCTGGCTCGGTGGCGAAAGCCTTGCCACGGCGGCGACCTGGGCCAATGCCTGCGGCGCCTTCGCCGTGTCGCGGCTGCTCTGCGCGCCGGAATATCCGACCTTCGAGGAGCTGCGGTTCTTCCTCGAGAACGGCAGCAAGCATCGCGCGCTGCGCAAGGACGAGGCGATCAACCATATCCATTGGGCGACGACACGCCGGCGCGACATCCCCTCGCTGATGGCGCTCGCCTGCGACCACCGTGTGCAGCTCGAGGATGTGGCGGCCAAGACCGGGGCCGATCCGGCGCGCATCCGCGATTTCAAGGTGCTGGCGGTCAAGGCAGCGGCCAAGGTCGCGGCCGGCCGCGACGGCTATGGCATGCTGATCGACGAGAAACATGGCCGCGAGGCGATGTTCGAATTCGCTCGCCACCCCTTTGCCTGGCTCGGACGCCCGGTGGAACTGCCGGGCTCGCGGCCGCTGCGCTTCGAATTCTTGCAGGACATCGGCTCGCAGCTTACCGAATGGCCTGTCGACCACTGCATCAAGTGCCTGTGCTTCTATCATCCCGACGATCCGTCGGAACTGAGGGAAGAACAGCAGCAGAAGCTGCGCGCGCTGTTCGAGGCCGCGCGCAAGGTTGGCCGCGAACTTCTCATCGAGATCATCGCCGGCAAGCACGGCAAGCTCGACGACACGACGATCCCGCGCGCGCTGGAGGAACTCTATGCGCTCGGCATCAAGCCGGACTGGTGGAAGCTCGAACCGCAGGCGTCGAGCGGCGCCTGGGCCAAGATCGAGGCGGTGATCCTGAAGCACGATCCCTGGTGCCGGGGCATTGTGCTGCTTGGCCTGGAGGCGCCGCAGGACGAGTTGGAGGCCGCTTTTGCCGCCACGGCCAACGCGCCCATCGTCAAGGGCTTTGCCGTCGGGCGCACCATCTTCGTCCACGCAGCCGAACAATGGCTGGCCGGCAGGATGTCGGACGACGAGGCTGTCGCCGACATGGCGTCGCGCTTCGAACAGTTGACCGAAGCGTGGCTTGCCGCGCGCGGCCGCAAGGCGGCATAACAAGGCGCAACGGCGTAGGGACTGCGGAGGAAAACACCATGAGCAAGACAATCCGCCTGACGATGGCGCAGGCGCTGACCCGCTTCCTGTCCCGCCAGATGACCGAGATCGACGGGAGAAAAATGCCGATCTTCGGCGGCGTCTGGGCGATCTTCGGCCATGGCAATGTCGCCGGCATCGGCGAGGCGCTCTACCAGGTGCGCGACGAGTTGCCGACCTTCCGCGCCCACAACGAGCAGGCGATGGCGCATGCGGCGATCGCCTATGGCAAGGCCAATTTCCGCCGCCGTTTCATGGCCGCGACCTCTTCGATCGGCCCTGGCGCGATGAACATGGTGACGGCGGCGGCCCTCGCCCACGTAAACAGGTTGCCCGTCCTGTTTTTGCCGGGCGACGTCTTTGCCAACCGCATTCCCGATCCCGTGCTGCAGCAGGCCGAGGATTTTTCCGACGGCACGGCGACGGTCAACGACTGCTTCCGCCCGGTGTCGCGCTATTTCGACCGCATCACCCGGCCGGAGCAGATCATCCCGGCGCTGAGCCGCGCCATGCAGGTGCTGACCGATCCGGCCGAATGCGGCCCGGTGACTTTGTCGCTTTGCCAGGACGTGCAGGCCGAGGCCTATGACTATCCCGAGAGCTTCTTTGCCGAGCGGCTGTGGCGCCAGCGCCGGCCGCGTCCGGACCGTGACGAACTGGCGGCGGCCGTGGCGGCGCTCAAGGGAGCCAGGAAGCCGCTGATCATCGCCGGCGGCGGCGTGCTCTACTCCCAGGCTTCCGACGAACTGGCCAAGTTCGCCCAAGCCGCCGGCATTCCGGTCTGCGAAACGCAAGGCGGCAAGTCCTCGCTGCCGGACGATCACCAACTCAACATGGCAGCGGTCGGTGTTACCGGCACTTCGGCCGCCAACCGGCTGGCGGAAGAGGCCGACGTCGTGCTCGCCATCGGCACGCGGCTGCAGGATTTCACCACCGGCTCGTGGGCGCTGTTCAAGAATTCCGGCAAGACCATCATCGGGCTCAACGTGCAGCCCTTCGATGCCGGCAAGCACCGGGCGCTGCCGCTGGTCGCGGATGCCTGGGAAGGGCTGGCCGAGTTGGCAACCGCGCTGCAAGGCTGGAAGGCGCCCGCCGCCTGGACCGACAATGCGGCCGCCGGCAAGAAGGCCTGGCAGGCCGACGTGGCCAAGGTGACGGCATCGACCAACACTGCTTTCCCCTCGGATGCGCAGGTGATCGGCGCCGTGCAGCGCGCCATGGGCTCAGGCGTGACGCTGCTGCATGCGGCAGGCGGACTTCCCGGCGAACTGCACAAGCTCTGGCAGGCCGGTGCGCCGGGCTCCTACCACGCCGAATATGGCTTCTCGACCATGGGTTACGAGATCGCCGGCGGGCTCGGCACCAAGATGGCCAAGCCCGACGAGGAGGTCGTCGTCATGATCGGCGACGGCTCCTACTTGATGCTCAACTCCGAGATCGCCACCTCGGTGATGCTCGGCCTGAAGCTGACCGTGGTGCTGCTCGATAATAGGGGTTTTGGCTGCATCAACCGGCTGCAGATGGCGACCGGCGGCGCCAACTTCAACAATCTCTTGCAGGACTCGCGCCATGAAATCCTGCCTGACATCGACTTTGCCGCGCATGCGGCGAGCATGGGCGCGATATCAGAGAAAGTGCCGTCGGTTGCCGAGCTGGAAAACGCGCTGCAAAAAGCCAAGAAGAACGACCGCACCACCGTGCTGGTCATCGACACCGATCCGCTGGTTTCGACCGATGCCGGTGGCCATTGGTGGGACGTGGCGGTGCCCGAGGTTTCGGCGCGGCCTCAAGTGAACGCCGCGCGCAAGGCCTATGACGAGAAGCGGCGGATGCAGAGCGTCGGCGATTGACGCCAGCTCCCTTCTCCCCCTCACGATACGGGGAGAAGGTGCCGGCAGGCGGATGAGGGGCGGCGCTAGCGCCAAAAAATTGAACTGTCTAATCCCGGAGTGACGACTTGAAAGCCAAATTGGGCATGTCCCCCATCGCGTGGTGGAACGACGATCTTGCCGAACTGAGCGATGACGTGTCGCTGGAGGAATGTCTGCGCCAGTCGCGCTCTGCCGGCTTCACCGGCATGGAGATGGGCCGGCGCTTTCCCAACGACCCCGCCATCATGCTGCCGATCCTGAAGGCCGCCGACGTGACGCTGTGCGGCGGCTGGTTCTCGGGCACGCTGGTCGATGAGGAGATGGCTGCCAACAAGGACCGCGTCCAGCCGATGATCGACCTGTTCAAAGCGGTCGACGCGCCCTGCATCGTCTATGGAGAGGTCGGCCGCTCGATCCAGGGCGACCGTTCCAAGCCGCTCGCCACCAAGCCGAAGCTTACTGGCGACGAAATGAAGGCCTACGCGCGGCGCCTGACCGAATTCGGCGAATGGTGCGCCGAGCAAGGCATGCCGCTGTCCTATCACCATCACATGGCGGCTGTGGTCGAGACCGAGCCGGAGCTCGATGCCTTCATGCGCCATTCCGGCGAAGGCATCCCACTGCTGCTCGATGCCGGACACCTCGCCTTTGCCGGCGGCGACGTGCTGCGCGCCATCGACAACCACCACAAGCGCATCAGCCACGTCCATGTGAAGGACGTGCGCATGGGCGTGATCGAGAAGCTCGACCGTACGAGGCAGTCCTTCCTCGATGCCGTGGCGCTCGGCGCCTTCACCGTGCCGGGCGACGGTTCCCTCGATTTCGGCGCCATCGTGCAGCGCTTCGCCGACCACGGCTATGAAGGCTGGTTCGTGGTCGAGGCCGAGCAGGACCCGAAGAAGAACCCGCCGCTGAAGATGGCGCAGGTTGGCCACAAGGAGCTGATGCGGGTGATGACATCAGCCGGCTACACGGTGGAGACGCAAGGGTTTCCGAATGCCTGATCGGGTTCTCGCCAGGCCGGGCTTGCTGTAGGCTGGCCAGATGAAAGATTCCGAGCACCCCTTCTTCCGGCCATTGTGGCGGCGTGTCGCCGTCGTCGCGGTCTGCCTCATCTGGTCGGTCATCGAGTTCGCCACCGGCACGCCGTTCTGGGGCGTCATCGCGCTCGGCTTTGCCGGCTACGGCGCCTGGCAATTTTTTTATCTTTATAAGCCGGCCGACGAGACGAAGCCTCCGGCCGATCCGAAGGAATAGGCGGTCCATGGCGCGAGCAGTTTTGTGGATTGGATACTGCGAGCGTAACGGATCGCACACGTCGGCGATTGGCCGAAACGCCCCTCGCTTCGTCATCCTGGGGCGGAGCAAGGAGCTTCGCTCCTGCTCCGCCCCAGGATGACGAAGTTGGAAGGCTAGGATAGGAGAGACAAAATGTCGAAACTGCTCGTCAAAGCCGACAAGGGCCATGGCCGCGTCGCCCATGTGACGCCGAAAAGCGCCGGCTGGACCTATGTCGGTTTCGACCTGCATCGGCTGAAGCCGGGCGAAAGCGCCTCGGGAAAGACGGAAGACCGCGAAGTCTGCCTGGTGTTCGTGACCGGCAAGGGTACCGCGAAAGCCGGCGGCAAGGATCTCGGCCTGCTCGGCGAGCGCATGTCGCCCTTCGATGGCAAGCCGTGGTCGGTCTACGTGCCGCAGGGATCGGACTGGTCGGTGACGGCCGATACCGAGCTGGAACTTGGCGTCTGCTCGGCGCCCGGTCTTGGCGGTGGCCTGCCGGTCCGGGTGATCGGACCGGACGATCTCGGCCAGGAGGTGCGCGGCAAGGGCACCAATACGCGTTACGTCACCAACATCCTGCCGGAAGGCCAGCCGGCCGACTCGTTGCTGGTCGTCGAGGTCATCACGCCCGGCGGTCACACGTCGAGCTACCCGCCGCACAAGCACGACCAGGACAATCTGCCTGCCGAATCCTATCTCGAGGAAACCTACTACCATCGCCTCAACCCGCCGCAGGGCTTTGCCTTCCAGCGCGTCTACACCGATGCCGACAAAAGCGGACATCGCGCGCTGGACGAAGCCATGGCGATCGAGGACGGCGATGTGGTGCTGGTGCCCAAGGGCTATCACCCCTGTGCCGCCTGCCACGGCTATGACCTCTATTATCTCAATGTGATGGCCGGACCGAAGCGGACCTGGAAATTCCACAATGCGCCCGAGCACGAATGGTTGATGAAGGCCTGACCGTCTCGCGTTTCCGGCCGAACTTATTGGTCCAGCTGGGAAAAATCGTCGGCTAAGGACCCTAGGGGTCGATTTGCCTTCTAAAACCCGTCAAAGCTTCGTCAATCCGTCATGGAAATCACCTATGGCAACGGTTCTGACGAGGACTTCCCATGCGTTATGCCATTTATTTCACCCCCCGGCAGGACGAGCCGCTGGCGCGCATCGCCGCCGACTGGCTAGGCCGCGATCCCTTCGGTGCCGCGACCAGGCCGGTTGAGGCCGTTGCCGATCTGTCGGCAGCGGAAGTGGCCTTCCACACGGCCTCGGCACGCCGCTATGGCTTTCACGCGACGCTGAAGGCGCCCTTCCATCTGGCTGCCACGGAGACCGAGACCTCGCTGCGCGCGGCGCTGGATCATTTTGCCGAGGTTACGCCTGTCGTCACGATCCCGCGCCTTATCGTCAGCCAGATCGACAGCTTCTTCGCGCTGGTGCCGGAAGGGCCGCTGCCGCCGCTCAACCGCTTCGCCGACAATGTGGTACGCGATTTCGACCGGTTTCGCGCACCGCTGTCAGAGGCCGAGATCGAGCGGCGCAGCCCGGATTCGCTGAAGCCGGCCGAGTTTCGCAATCTCTGCCAATGGGGCTATCCCTATGTCTTCGAGACCTTCCGCTTCCACATGACCCTGTCCGGCCGGGCCGGCCCACAGGAAAGCCCTCGCCTGCGCGCCGCCATCGACAGCCTTTTCGCCGATGTGTTGCGCCAGCCCGTGCTGGTGGATGCGCTGACATTGTTCGTCGAACCCGAACCCGGCGCGCCATTCATGGTGCTTTCCCAGCACGCGCTCGGACGCCGCCCGGCCCGGAAAATCGCCTGAACGAAACCCGACTGCAAGAACCAAGGACTACCCGCAATGACCGCCGAAACTGTTCTTTCCAACGCCCGCATCGTTCTTGCCGACGAGATCGTCGAAGGCTCACTGGTGCTGCGCGACGGCTTGATCGCCGGCATCGATGCCGGTGCTGCCCGGATCGGCGAGGACATGGGCGGCGACTTCATCATTCCAGGGCTGGTCGAACTCCACACCGACCATCTCGAGGGCCATTATGCGCCGCGGCCGAAAGTGCGCTGGAACCCGATCGCCGCGGTGCTCGCCCATGACGCGCAGGTGGCGACCGCCGGCATCACGACCGTGCTAGATGCCTTGCGCGTCGGCATGGACGAGGACGCCGACCTGACATTGGACGACATTCGCAAGCTGGCCGATGCGATCGAGGACAGCGTCGCGCGGGATCGTCTGCGGGCCGATCACTTCCTGCATCTTCGCTGCGAGGTTTCAGCGCCGGATTGCCTCGACGCATTCGCCAATTTCGACGGTGACGAACGGGTCAAGCTGGCGTCGCTGATGGATCACGCGCCCGGCCAGCGCCAGTTCGTCAACCTTGAAACCTACGCCTACTACTACCAGCGCAAGCTGAAACTCTCGGATCGCGACTTCCAGAAATTCTGCGAGAAGCGGATGGGCGAATCGGAACGCAATTCAGGGCCGAACCGCGTCTTCATCGCCGCCGCCTGCCGGGAGCGCGGCATCGTGCTCGCCAGCCATGACGACGCGACGTCGGCTCATGTCGACGAGGCGGTCGAGCAGGGCGTTCGGGTCGCCGAGTTCCCGACCACCGAGGAAGCGGCGCGGGCCTCGAAGGCCGCCGGGCTCGGCGTGCTGATGGGCGCGCCCAATGTCATGCGCGGCGCCTCGCATTCGGGCAATGTCTCGGCTCGCACCTTGGCCAGCGATGGCCTGCTCGACATTCTTTCGTCCGACTACATTCCCTTCAGCCTGATCCAGTCGGCCTTCTTCCTCGGCGACATGGTGGAAGGCATTTCGCTGCCGCAGGCCGTCGCCATGGTTTCGAAGAACCCGGCGCAGGCCGTCGGCCTCGACGACCGCGGCGTCATCGAGCAGGGCCGTCGCGCCGATCTGGTGCGCGTGCGCGTCGACGATCATGTTCCGGTCGTACGCACCGTCTGGCGGCAGGGGCGCCGGGTGGCATGATGGTGTCGGCTTCGATCGAGCGCGAACTGTCTGCCGAAACCTTTCCGATCCGTCACGGCGTCTTTGTCGCTGTCGTGGGCCCCAGCGGTGCCGGCAAGGACACGGTGATCGGCTATGCCAAGGCGCTCTTTGCCGACGAGACGCAGCTGGAGTTCGTGCGCCGCGTCATCACCAGGCCGAGCGATGCGGCGAGCGAGGACCACGATACGCTGGCCGACGCCGCCTTCGCCGAGGCCGATGCCGACGGCGCTTTCGCCGTCTCCTGGGAAGCGCATGGCCTGCGCTATGGCCTGCCGGCCGATGTCGACTGGTCTGTTTCCAATGGACACGTCGCCGTCGCCAACGTGTCGCGCGCGGTCATTCCCATCTTGCGCGAGCGCTATGCCAATCTGGCCGTCGTCGAGATCACCGCTTCGCCCGAGGTGCTGGCCGAGCGGCTGGCGATGCGCGGCCGCGAGTCGCGCGGCGAGGTGCTGGCAAGGCTGGCGCGCAGCGCCAATATGAGCTTGTCCGGCCCTGGTGTCACGTCGATCGACAACAGCGGTCCGCGCGAAGTGGCCGGCGAGCGTTTCGCCGAAGTGCTGCGCAAGGCCATGGCGTTTTCCGACATGTCGGGCCTGATCTGATCCGGACTTGTTTCACCCGCCTGCTTGCGCTGCCGCTGGAAACGCCCCAGGCTGCTGGCCGCATGGGGTGATTCTGGATTACGCTCCGGGGATTCGCCCCAGGAATCAGGGTCGAGCCAGACAGGAAGCTTCATGCAGACACTGACACCCGTCCTCTCGACAATCGCGGCGGCATTTCTCGCCTCGCTGGTCGAGGTCGTCGAAGCTTTCACCATCGTGCTCGCGGTGGGGGTGACGCGCAGCTGGCGCCCGGCATTGACCGGCGCCGCGCTGGCGCTGGCGGTGCTGGCGGCCCTGGTGCTGGCCTTCGGCCCGCTGCTGGCGCTGGTCCCGATCACCACGCTGCAGTTCGTCGTCGGGGTGCTGCTCATCCTGTTTGGCATGCGCTGGCTGCGAAAAGCCATCCTGCGCAGCGTCGGCGTCATTGCCCTGCATGACGAGGAAGCGGCCTTCGCCAAGGAAACCGCGGCCCTGCACCGGCAGGCCGCCGACCGGCGCGCCGACTACCTCGCCGGGCTGGCCTCGTTCAAGGCGGTGCTGCTCGAGGGTGTCGAGGTGGTGTTCATCGTCATTGCCGTCGGCGCAGCGCATGGGCAGACATTTTACGCCAGCACGGGTGCGCTGGCGGCTTTCATCCTGGTGATGCTTGTCGGCCTGGCCGTCCACCGGCCGCTGGCGCGCGTGCCCGAGAATGCGCTCAAATTCGTGGTCGGGCTGATGCTGACCAGCTTTGGCATCTTCTGGACCGGCGAAGGCATCGGCGCCCATTGGCCGGGCGCCGATCTTGCCTTGCTCGCCATCTTCGCCATCGTCGCGCTGGCGTCCTTCGCCATGGTGCGCTGGCTGCGCGGCATCCTTCCAACGGCAGCCGGAGGGCTCGCCCGATGAACGTCCTTCGTCTCGTTGCCAGGGAGGTCTTCGGCATGTTCGTCGATGACGGCAATCTGGCGCTGCTGTCGCTGGTCCTGGTGGCCGCCGTTACCGCGGCGGTGAAGTTGCTCGCGCTGCCGCCGCTGCTTGGCGGTGGGCTGTTGCTGGTCGGCTGCCTTGCCATCCTGTTGCAAAGCGTTCGCCGCGCCGCACGCCAGAGCGGCAGGTAATTTCAGCCAAGGCCGCACGGCGGATCACCAGAGGGTGGCCGCGAAAGGCACGCCACCCCGTCAGCGCCCAGCACCGGTAAGCTATTTCTGCCGGGACTGACCTATTCCGCGGCGGCGCCGACCGCGCCCTTGCGGGCGGCATCGACCATCCGCCGGCGCGCCCGGAACACACCCCATTGCTGGTCGACCAGCACGCCGATGAGGATGACGCCACCCATCACCGCGAAGTTGAGGGAGGAGGGAATGCCGAGCAGGTTGACGAGGTTCTGCAGTTCCTGCAGCAGCACCGTGCCGAGGATGACGCCGATCAGCGAGCCCTCGCCGCCGCGCAGAGAGAAGCCGCCGAGCACCGCGGCCGCAATGGCGTAGAGCTCGTAGAACTGGCCGTGGCTGGCCGGCGAGATCGAGCGCGTGTACATGGCGAAATAGATCGCCGACAGGGCGGTGAGCACGCCGCAGATGACGTAAGCCGCCATGACGACGCGGCCGGTGCGAATGCCGGAATATTTTGCCGCTTCCTCGTTCTTGCCGATGGCGTAGAGATAGCGCCCGAACACCGAGCGGTGCAGCACCACCCACATGACGATGGCGATGACGATCAGCGCGAAGAAGGAGTTCGGCACGCCCCAGGAGCGGCCGGCGGTCAGGAATTCGAGATCGGGAAAATTCTGCCCGAAGGCGAAACCGGCGGTGCCGTCGGCGGTGTAGAAGCGCGCGACGCCGCGATAGATCAAAAGCCCGCACAAGGTGACGACGAAGGGCTGCAGCTTGAGCCGCGTGATCAGCCAGCCATGCGCCAGGCCGATGATGGCGCCGAGCACCAGGATGAGCACGAAGGCAACAGGCCATCCCATGCCGCGCACGGCGATGAAGTCGATGAACAGCGTGCCCAGCAACGCGACAACGGAGCCGACGGACAGTTCGATGCCGCCGGTGATGATGACGAACGCCTGGCCGATGGAGAGGATGCCGAACAGGCCGATCAGGTTCGAGGTGTTGGCGAGGTTGATCGGCAAGAGGAAGCGCGGATTGATGATGGCGACGATCGCCCCGACCACCAGGATCAGGATCAGCAGGCCGAGATCTTTCTTTGTCATCGTCGTCTCCGCTTACGGCCTGTTCGCCGGTTTGCCCACCGCGAGCAAAAGCACGTTTTCCTGGCTGAACTGATCCTTGTCGAGAATGCCCGAGATCTGGCCCTCATGCATGACGGCGATGCGATCGGAGACGCCGATCACCTCTTCCATGTCGGAAGAGATCATCAGCACGGCGACGCCGGCGTCGGCCAATGCCCGCATCAGCCCGTAGATCTCGGCCTTGGCGCCGATATCGATGCCGCGCGTCGGCTCGTCGAGGATCATCACCTTCGGGTTCATGGCCAGCCATTTGCCGAGCACGACCTTCTGCTGGTTGCCGCCCGACAGCGTGCCGGTGCGCGTCTGCACCGAGGGCGCCTTGATGCCGAGGTTTTTCTTCTGCTTCTCGGCGGTGGCGGTCTCGGCGCTTGCGGAGACCAGCGAGCGCCTGGCATGCGCCGGCAGATTGGGGAGTGAAATATTCTGCGCGATCGATAGGTCGAGCAGGATGCCGGTCAGCTTGCGGTCTTCCGGCACAAGGAAGATGCCTTGCGCGACTGCGTCCGCCGCGCTGGCCAGCGTTAACGGCTTGCCGTTGAGCTCCAGCGTGCCGCCAAGGCTGGCTTCGATGCCGAAGAACACCCGCGCCAGTTCGGTTCGGCCGGAGCCGACAAGGCCGGCAAGGCCGAGGATTTCGCCGCGCCTGACGTCGAGATCGACCGGCCGGCTGGGATAGGTGGGGGTGCGGACGGCCTTGGCCGCAAGCGCAACGGCGCCGGGGGCACGCGCCGCCTCGGAGGCTTTCTCGCGCTCCTTCAGCATGCGGCCGATCATCAGCTTGACCATCTGGTCGTGATTGATGTCGCGCTTGCCGAGCGTCCCGGCCAGCATGCCGTCGCGCAGCACCACGACGCGGTCGGCGACGCGCTCGATCTCGTGCAGGCGGTGCGAGATGAAGATGACGCTGATGCCGTCGGCCTTCAGTGCCTTGATGACGTCGAGCAGCTTGTCGGTCTCGGCCAGCGGCAGGCTCGATGTCGGCTCGTCGAGGATCACCAGCCTCGCCTTGATCGACAGCGCCTTGGCGATCTCGACCATCTGCTGCTGCGCCAGCGACAGATCCGCGACCTGCGTGTCGGCGGAGAAGTTGGCGCCGACGCGCTTCAGCAGCGGCGCCACCATGTCGCGCAGTTTCGCGCGGTCGACCAGTCTCAGCGGTCCGGCGCGCAGCGGCTCGCGGCCGAAGAAGATGTTGGCGGCGACGTCGAGGTTTTCGAAGAGGTTGAGTTCCTGGTGGACGAAGGCGATGCCCGAACCCAGACTCCCCTCCACGCTCAGGCCTTTGTGGGCGGCGCCGTCGACCGTGATGGCACCGCTATCGGGCGTGGTGACGCCGCCGAGGATCTTCATCAGCGTCGATTTGCCGGCGCCATTCTCGCCGACCAGGCCGATGACCTCGCCCGGCCTGACCTCCATGGAAAACCCGTCGAGCGCCACGACGCCCGGATAGGTCTTGCGCACGTTCTCGAGGCTGAGAAACGGGGTGGTCGCCGCGATGGATGTGTCGGAATAATTCATCATGCCTGACAGCAGCCGGTGGGCCGAAATGCCCATTCTGCAGACTGACGACCCCGGCAGGGTTCGTCAATGCGAACAGCCGGCTCAAGCGAAGTTGAGCCGGCTGAACTGCTTCTGGTCTTAGTTTCCAGCCATCGCCTTGAGATTGGCGGCGTAAGCGTCGACGTCATCTTTGCCGATGATCTTGGTCGGGATGATGATCAAATTGCCGGCCGGGATGCCCGACTTGTCACCCTTGAGATAGGCGGCCATCAGCTTCATGCCCTGATAGGCCCATTCGAAGGGCTGCTGCACGACGGTGGCGGCAATGGTGCCTTCCTTGACGCCGCCCAGCGTGATCGAATCGTCGTCGAAGCCGACGACGGTGATCGAGCCAAGCTTGCCGGCATCGCGCAGCGCTTCATAGATGCGTGGCGTGTTGTAGGAGTAGAAGCCGACCATGCAGGTGACGTCGGGGCTGGCGACCAGCGCGTCCTCGACATTCTTCTTGGCACGAGCCTGGTCAATGTCGTCGCCGCGTACGTCGACGAGTTCGATCTTGGTGCCGGCGAGGCCGTCCTTCATGCCCTGGATGCGCTCCTTGGCATTGTCGGCGCCGAGCAAACCGACGAAGCCCAGGCACTTGCCGCCGTCCGGCATCGCCTTCTTGGCGATTTCGGCCGCCTGCTTGCCGGCGTCGACATTGGACGAGCCGATATAGGCGACACGCTTGGTCTGCGGGGCGTCGCTATCGGTGGTGAACAGCGCCGTTTGCGAAGCGATCTTGTTCAGGCCATCCGTCGAGGTCTTGGGATCGACGGCCGAGACCATGATGCCCTTGACGCCGGCGGTCACCAGGTCGTCCATCAGCCGCTGCTGGATGGCGACCGAGGATTGTTCGGGATATTTGAGTTCGAGCGTGTAGTCGGGCAGTTCGCCCTGCGCCTTCTTGACGCCGGCTTCGGCCGCTTTCCAGAAGTCGGAAGCGCCGTTGACGACGAAGGCCAGCGTCGGCTTGTCGTCGGCGCGCGCGATTGCCGTCGCCGTCAGGCCGACAGCCAGGGCCGCGGCGGCCACGGATGCATTGCGTATCAAGGATTTCATGTTCAACCTCCCGTTTTGGTCAGTCGTAGGGCTGACCGGACTTGCTCACTGGATTGTCTTGCACACTAAATTTGTCTTGCTCACCTGAATTGCCGTCTGCGGCGTGGACGCCCTCCTCCTCAAGGGGTTCCCGGCAGTGAAAGAATGGCGTCGTTACCAGCCACGGCCACGGACTTTAGAGACTCATTCCTCGTTCGTAAATAGTCCGATTTGTCTGACATATCACATATCTGAGACATGGTTTGCGGAAGTCATATCCGCCCCCCATCGGGCCATTCACAGACACTTCCATCGCAGCCGGACCAATGGGGGCCGGAGGCGATGGATTGACGGTATAGCGCATCATTGTATTAGTAAACACTATTAGCAAACGACCGTTCCGGTGGCGCTCTGGTGTCACGGCCGAATCGGTTTGCCGACGCGGGGATGGCTGATCCCACGCAGTCCGGGGGCTTTGCGACCTCTGGCTTTTGCGGGGGCTCGAGCCTGTATGGCGGGAATGGCCTAAGGATGATAATAGTTATTAGTTCGGTCGATGCGCATGTGAATCGGAAGCGTCGCCTCATCTTGTCGGCCCGGCGGGCTACAGCTAGACAGGCTGGGAATTTGGGGGCGGCATGAGCGAGACGACGGACCAGGCCATCAGGAAGCGCCGCAAGGCGGCGGCAAAGCCCAAGGGCCGCGTCACCATGACCGACATCGCACGCGCCGCCGGCTGCTCGCAGGCGACGGTTTCCTTCGTGCTCAACAATTCACCTGGCATTCGCCTGTCCCGGCAGACTCGGGAGCGGGTGATCGAGGCGGCGCGCGCGCTTGGCTACAGCGCCCCCGCCTTCTCCGCGCTGAAGCCCGTTGCGGCTTTCGAGGGGGCTTTTGATGGCCCCGCCTTCGACGGACTCGACGGCGTGATCGGCTTCGCCGTCGACCAGCTCGCCACCAGCCCGGAAGCCGTGGTCGCCATCGAGGGCGCGCGCCAGGCCTCGTGGAATGCTGGCAACGTGCTTCTGGTGGCGCAGACCATGGGAGACGCCGTGATGGAGTCGCGCGCCATTTCGGCGCTGACCAGGCGCGGCATTTCGGCATTGATCTACATGACCATCTTCACCCGCGAAATCACGGCGCCCGACTTCCTCTACGGCCTCGACATTCCGGTCATTCTGCTCAACTGCTACACGGCGGACTATGCATTCCCCGCCGTGGTGCCCTCCGAAATCGCCGGCGGCCAGAGCTCGGCGCGACACCTGATCAGCCACGGCCACCGCCGCATCGCCACCATCACGGGCGAACCCTGGATGCAGGCAGCACAGGACCGGCTGAAAGGCTACCGCCGCGCGCTCGCCACCGCCGACATCCCCTTCGACCCCGAACTGGTGGTCGAGGGCGACTGGTCGGCCAGCGCCGGCTACGCCGCGACAGTGAAGCTCTTGGCCCTGAAGGACCGCCCGACCGCCATCTTCTGCCAGAACGACCGCACCGCGATCGGCTGCTACGAAGCCCTGAAGGAAGCCGGCCTGCACATTCCCGCCGACATCTCGGTCGTTGGCTATGACGACGAGGAAATCGCCCGGCATTTGTTCCCGCCGCTGACGACGTCGATCCTTCCGCACATGGCCATGGGCCAATGGGCGATCGAGCAGCTGGAAGCGCCTGCGATAGTGGGGCGGGGGCGATATCCAATCACCAAGCTGGAATGCCCGCTGGTGGAGCGCGAGAGCGTGGCGGCATTCAAGGGTGTCGCATAAAGAGCCGGACTTTTCCTCCCGCACTCGGAGGCAGGCGTCCGCCGTGCGCTCCCCTGCCTTGGCTTCATCCTGATAGAGGTCTAGCCTGCGCCCGCAGCCAAGGGAGGCGCATATGACGTCGAGTTTCACCGTTCATGACGCGTCCGGCTATGAGCAACTCATGGGCCGCTGGAGCCGAAAGCTCGCGCCCAGCTTCATCGGTTTCGCCGGGTTCGCCCCTGGCGAAAAGATCCTCGACGTCGGCTGCGGCACCGGCAGCCTGACGTTCGAACTGGCGAAATCCGCCGACCTCGCGGCGATCGCGGCCATCGACTTTTCGCCTGTTTTCGTCGAGGCCGCAAAGCGACGCAACACCGATCCGCGCATCGAGATATCGCAGGCCGACGCCACCGCCTTGCCGTTCGCCGACCATGCGTTCGACCGCGCGCTGGCGCTGCTGGTGCTTCACTTCGTGCCGGAAGCCGGCAAGGCGGTTGCCGAAATGCGCCGGGTGACGCGGCCGGGCGGCGTGGTCGCGGCCGTGGTGTGGGACCATCTCGGCGGCATGGCGGGCATGCGCATGATGATCGACACGGTCGCCGCGCTCAGCGAGAGCGGGCGCCAGCTGCGCGGCCGCTATTGCTTCCAGCCGATGATGCAGCCCGGCGAAATGAAGCGGACCTTCATCGAGCAGGGGCTGGCCGACGTGACCGAAACCGAGCTGATGATCCGTATGGATTACCAGGACTTCGCCGATTACTGGACGCCGATTTCAGCCGGCGAGGGCTCGCTCGGCAAATACGTGACAACGCTGCAGGCAGCCGAGCGCGAGCGCACCGAGGCTGCCGTCCGCGATGCCTATCAGGCCGGGCGACCGGACGGCCCGAGGTCGTTCGCCAATGTCGCCTGGGCGTGCAGGGGCGTGGCGCCCTGACCGCCCAGGCGGCGAAGCGCCTTTGAACCGCGATCAGGCCTGCCGAGCAACCAGATCGGCATAGCGCTGCAGGTAAAGCGGCCAGCCCTGATCGCCGGCGACGCTGTCGCGCACACCTTCCCAGCCCTGGCCATGGCGCTCCAGGTTGCGGTGCTCGATCTCGACGCGGGTACGCCCAGCCGTTTCGGCGGTGAACCGCACTTCCCACTCGCTGGTCTTGGCCGGATCGGTCTCGATGCGCCATTGCGGGCTGATGTCCCAGCTCAGGAGCACGCGGTTGGGGGGCTCATAGGCCAGCACGCGCGCCCAGCGGCACTCGCTGCCGTCGACGCCGCGGTCATAGACGTGGCCGCCGACGCGAGGCTCGAACACCGTCTCGGCGATCTGGGCTGCAAGCAGGTTATGCTCGGGCGGTTTGAAACTGCCGAAATCCTCGGTGAAGACCTTGAAGGCGCGCTCGATCGGCGCCTCGACGACGACGGATTGTTTCACGGAGGCGATGGGGATCTGGGTGTTCATGGTCACTCCTCTGGTGGGGTCTCGACGGCCAGCTTGTAGGCCGCGAGCGTCTTGCTCCAGAACCGGTCGAGCCAGGCGCGCATCTGGCCCAGCCCGTGCGGATCGATGTGGTAGACGTTGCTGGCGCCCTTCGGCTCCGCGCGCACCAGCCGCGAGTCGCGAAGCACCTTGAGATGCTGCGACACCGCGGACTGCGACACGCTGACCTGCCGCGTGACCTCCGCCACCGAGCGCGGACGCTCCGCGATCAGCTCGAAAATCTGCCTTCGGGTCGGATCGCCCAGGGCGGCAAGCTGTGCGCTATCAACAGTCATGACTTATGATTAGTGCAGGCTGATGATTGAGTCAAGTGACGGTGCCAGCGGCCAGGTGGCGGCGGGGAAATTTCTAACGAGATAGAGGTTACACTTCATTACGGTGGAAGGAGTTGCGCCAAGGTGGAAATCCGCCAAGGCATGAGACTGGCCGCGCCGTCTATCCCTTGCGTTCTTCAAGGCTGTTGCCGCCATCGACCACCAGCAAGGCGCCGTTGATATAGCTGGCGCTCTCGGAAGCCAGGAACACGACCGCCGCCGCGACCTCGTCGGGCCGGCCGGCGCGGCCCGGCGGCGCATGCAGGGCCGCCATCCGCTCCGCCTCGCTCGACGCGCCGGTTTCGATCCAGCCGGGCGCGACGGCATTGGCGGTGACCCCGTGGCGCGCCGCTTCCAGCGCCAATGTCCGGGTCAGGCCGACCATGCCGGCCTTCGCCGCGGAATAGGCGGCGGTGCCCTGGTAGGAGACCAGCGGCCCGGTCACCGACGCGACGTTGACGATGCGCCCATACCCCGTTTCGACCATCGCCGGCAGAAACGCCCTGGTGACGAGAAACGCGGTCTTCAGGCTGGTCTCGATGCCCCGGTCCCACTCGGCCTCGCTCATCGCCAGGAACGTCTTGTCCACGGACGGCGACGCCAGCGATCCCATGCCGGCATTGTTGACCAGGATAGCGACAGCGCCGACCTCGGCCCGCAGCCGCTCCACCTCCGTCGCGATGGTAAGATCGGCGACTGCAGCCGTGGCATCGACGCCATCGCCGCGAAGCTCGCCAGCGCGCTCCAGCACCCGCGCGCTGGCGCCGGTCAGGAAAACCGCATGCCCGGCCCGGCCAAACTGCCGCGCAATGGCAAAGCCGATGCCGTCAGCCGCGCCGGCGCCGGTGATCAGGACACGCCTGGTGGTGGTTGTGGCCAAGTCTGGCTCCAAGAGGTGGGGCGCTGACGCGCTATGACACGCGGTGGGCGGCTATGAAGGCGTCAATAGGCCCAAACATCCTCGGCTGTTCAGCTTTGATTTTCTCATCGCTCCATTCCCACCAGCGGATAGCGAGCAAACTCGCTATCTGGTCGTCGGCAAACCTGTTTCGGATGAACCTGGCGGGATTGCCCGCGACGATCGCGTAGGGCGCCACGTCCTTCGTGACTATCGAGCCGGCACCGACAACAGCTCCGCCTCCAATCGTGATGCCGGGCATGATAATTGCGCGAAATCCGATCCATACGTCGTTGCCGATGTCTGTCGGTCCGCCGACCGACAAATGACCGTTCGCGTCTTCTCGCGTGGAAAACTCGAATGGGGAGGTCGACACAAGGTTCGTGGGGTGATTTGCGCGGCAAAAAAACATGACCTCGGGCGCGACAGAACAGAATGCTCCTATCCTCAGAGGTGAGGTCTCATCACAGCAAAAAACACTGCTGGGACGCACGCCATATGTGCTTCGTCCAACCGATACATGCTGCGGAAGCACAACCTCTGGCCGCCTAAGGCCGAGTTTTATTCTAAGTTTCCTCGCAAAGCCCATTGAAAATCCAACATTAGTCGACTGGATTTGGATTGGCCCTGTCTATCGACCTGGTTCGGCTTTCGCAACGCCTTCAGCAGAGGTCCGCGACGACGGCATCGCCGCGGCCGCAGCGATGGCCTGCTTCCTGTTCAGATGCATTCAGGAACAAGGAACACATCCCCTTGCCAGTCAAACGGCCTCGGACACTTCTCATGGTCCTCCACGTTCCCCAAAGCATATTCGAGATGAATTAGCCGAAACTAATCTCCGTCCCTTGCGCTCTTGCCGTCTCGTCTACGTGGGCAGGGTGGCGCTTGGCAGGATTCAGAAAATTCCAGTGTCGGCGGTGTCTCGGCGCCGGGAAGGTATTCGACTGCGGAAAATGGTTGGCCTCGAACGGCACTTGTTGCCCGCATGGGGCTCACCGACCGGGCTGCAAAGGTTCTACTGTCAGATGCCCGGCATGTCGCGGCAGCGGTCTGCAGGGCCCGGAACTTACACCTCCAACAGATCGGTAGGACTGCGGCGAGGGAAGGGCGGCAGCCTGATTCATAGTTCACCATTAACATAAGTGATTTCCCCAAAGCAGCCTTCGGTCTTCCCTTAGCGGCGGGCAGAGCGGGGGCGCATCGGGGAGCGCAAAATGATAGCATTCGTTGGCCGAGCCGGAGGAAGTTTCGAAGCCGCAATGATCGTAGTCATGGTCTTGGCTGCAGTCGGAATAATCCTAATCATCACGACAGAGATTTTCTGAGGCGGTCGGTCAGCGGGCTCGTCTCTCCTCTCGGCAATCGAGCAGCTTCGCTTGGCGCAGCTTTTCTTCGCCCTTCAGGAACTTCACACGCCCGACGAGGCGGGCCTTGAGACATTCGGCTTGTCATTCTTGAGGCCCTTCGGGGCTTGACCGCCAGGCCGAAACGTCGTGCTTCATTCTACGTGCCGGAGCAACTCTCGGCCGAGGCGCTTGCCCACCACCCATGGCGCATATCCCGCCCTCTTCGGCCGCCGGAACTAAAAGCGACATGGGAGATTTCCGGAGACAAGACCGGAGCAACCATCATGCTGATCGGAGACTTCGACACCCAAACTGTGAAGCACAGCGCGTTGTACCGAGACGCCAAGCTCGCAATGCTCACGCACCAGGTGCTCTATCGTATGGAGCTTACAGGAACCGCGGCTGGCGGAGTCGAGCACGCGCTGGCGGAGTTTGCTCAAGCCACCCAGGCCGCCTTCGATGCTTCAAGCGGCTCGCTCGCAGCTTTCCTTCATTTGGAACCCAATCAGACCTTGGGAATGTAAACAGCACCTGGCTTGTCGGCGGGCCGGTATAACAGCTCCGGCTTTCTGGATCGCGTGGTGCTCCTTAAGCACTGCTTGTGGAAACTTGTCTTGGGACAAGCGAGCCTCACCCCGTCTGCCATCACCAACTCGGCTGACAGCCAGAAGGCGCTGCCAATACATTGCAGAAGTACAAGCAGCGAAGGGAAGTCGGCTGCGTTTGCCCGAACTCGGCTTCGTCAGACTGTTCCCAACCGGGACAGAGGAACGCCCGCCACCTTTCGGCAGCGGGCTCCTGCGATAGCGGTGCCGTCAGCCGGACGTGCTTGGCCGAATGATGATAGCGGAAGGTCCCGGACCTGCCGTGACCTTGGATAGCCGCTGGCATTTAATGAGAACGGGAGGTTCGTATGTCTTCTTCATCCTTGCTCCTTGGTGCAGACCTGACTTGCCAGTCGCTGTGGGCCCGCCTCACTGGCGGCGAAGCGGGCCCGGCCAGGTCTTGCGAGACCTGACCAGCAGCGAGGGAAGCTGCCGTCATTCGAACCAGCCGAGGAACAGCAGGTTCCCGAATGTTGCATAAAAAGGGCGCCGCCGGAGCCAGCGCCAGGTCACATGGAAAGGGCAATCGGAGTAAGTGGCCGGCTCCCGAACCTTGGCATCAAACAGGTCGAGGATCATATCTGGCTGGCCAGCTTCATGGACTATGATTGGGATATTTCGATGATGAGACATGCAGGCTCGACCACTTCGAGGCCAAAAGTGTTACCCATGTCTCCGGTATAAACCGTAACCTATGTGTCCGGAACGGACCCGGCTTGAGATGGCGCACCCGACAGGATTCGAACCTGTGACCTCTGCCTTCGGAGGGCAGCGCTCTATCCAGCTGAGCTACGGGTGCTTTCAGGGCGAAGAGCCCGGAAAACGAACCAGCCGGCAAACCGGCAAGTCACGGCTTCTTAGCGGAAGCGGGCGCGGGCTTCAACGGGCAATTGGCGGCGTTGCGAACTTGGCTTGATGCGTCTGGGCCTCGCGTACGGCATCCTGCTCTTCGCAGGCTCAGGGCGTTCGAAGCTCGAAAGGCCAAGCAGTTGGCTTTTCGTCCGCTACACGGACCACTCCTCACCCCTTCACTGCTCTACCGGGCTCTTCACCGGCCGCCGCCCGCGCACCGCCCGCTTTGCCTTCTTGGCGCTCGCCAGCTCATGCATGGCATCGAGCTGCATCTGCTGCATCTCGGCCAGCCGCGTCCATTGCCGCGAGATGAGGTAGTCGAGCTTTTCGTGCAGGTGGCGGACTTCCAGTTCGGCCTTGAGGTTGACGCGGTAGTCGTTGAAGGAGCGCAGCCGATCCTTGGCCTCCGTCCGTCTCTGGCTCATCATGATGATCGGCGCCTGGACGGCGGCGATGCAGGAGAGCAGCAGGTTGAGCAGGATGAAGGGGTAGGGGTCGAAGGCGCCCGCCATGCCCGCGATCAGGTTGATGCCGATCCACACCAGGAGCACACTGGCGAACGAGATCAGGAACCACCAGCTGCCGCCGAAGGCGGCCATGTTGTCGGAAACGCGGTCGGCGAAGGAGCGGTGCTCCTCGAATTCTTCTTCGCTGTTCTCCGAGATCGTGTCCTGCCGGGCGATCGATTCCACCACCTGGCGGTCGAGCTCGGAGAATTCGCCGTGCTCCTGCTGTAAGAGCTCCTCCATGTAGCGCATGCGGTAGCGGCCGAGCTCCTCGCGGCTGATGCGCGCGCCCTTGGGCAGGTCGGGGTGGTCCGAATGAATGCGGTCGGCGAGGCTCGGGCGCAGCGTGTCGATGCGCACAAGGTCGCGCTTGCGGAATTTGCGGCCCGAGATCGCCGACGGCTTTTTCTTCGGCTTCAGCCGCGATGCGCCGGGGCCTGACGGTTCGGAGTCCGGCACTTCGGGCGTGTCGAAATGCTCGTCGGAAACCTCGTGCAAATCCTCTTGCGTGGTCGGCGCCTCGAAATACTCGCCGCCGCTGTCGTTCTCATTGTCGGCCGACTTCTGCTCGGATGCCTTGGGAACGGTGCTCATGATGGGCTCCTGCGCTGTAAGTTAGGATACGCTGAGGCGACGGCGCTTATCCACTGTCGGATTTCGCAGCCTATGCCACGTCTTCCGCACGATTGCGTGACAGTCGCAAGATGGTAGCCGGCTGTGAGGTTTTTACAGTGACCAAGGCACGACTTGGGTCGGCGTCCGCCCAAGGGCGGACCGTGTCTTCACCGTTCATCGGACAAAAAGCCAGGCAAGTGGCTTTTTGTCCGCTGCGCGGATCACGCCTCACTTCACTGCTGTTCGGCGAACATCAGCCTGGTCTTGGTGTCGGCCATGGTGGGCGACAGGCTGCGCTGGATCAGCGCTTCGACATGGTCGTTGCGCTGGCGGGCACTGTCGGCGCCCATCACCACCACGATCAGCTGGCGGCCGTCGGCATCGTAGGAGGTGACGATGTTGAAGCCGGAAGCCCTGATATAGCCTGTCTTGATGCCGTTCACGCCGCGCACGCGGCCGAGCATGTCATTATGGCCGCGCACCAGCCGGCCGCGAAACATGAAGTCGCTTTCGGAGAAATAATGGAAGTGCTGCGGGAAGCGCCGCTGCAGCGACATGCCGAGCACCGCCATGTCGTGGGCGGTCGTCATCTGGCCGTCGTCGGGCAGGCCCGATGCGTTGCGGAAGGTGGTGCTGCTCATGCCGAGCTGGCGCGCCTTGGATGTCATCATGGCGGCGAACTGGTCTTCAGAGCCGCCGAGATATTCGCCCACCGCCACCGCCACGTCATTGGCCGATTTGACGACGATGGCGCGGATGGCGGAATCGACATCGATCGTCTCCCCACGCCGGAAACGCATCTTGGTCGGCGGCTGCGAGGCGGCGTGGTCGGATACCGGGATTTGCGTTTCCTTGGTGACGCGGCCGGTCTCCATCGCCTCGAACAGAAGATAGAGCGTCATCATCTTGGTCAGCGAGGCCGGATAGCGCTGCGCCGTCGAATTGACCTCGAACAGCTGCTTGCCGCTCTTTCCGTCGACGACGATGGCCGCGTATTTCTGCGGCGGCGCCGGCACGGCCAGAACGCTGTCGGGCGGAGCCGTGGTCGAGCAGCCGGCGATCAGGGCTGCCAGGGCCAGGACAGCCAGGATTTTCTGGAAGAGCGGAAAGAGACGCGGCAAGGACAAGGGCTGGACTGTTCTGGCGATGCTGTTGCTGAGATAAGGCGAAGCTAACGTAACGCGGCGGGTGCGTCCATTTGGTTAATGCCGGTTAGCCCCGGGAATGTCGAGTGCCGGCGCGACCTGTTTCCCCACCCGCCAAAGCGGGGAAGAGGAACCAGGCCTTGCCACCGCCCCGAAATCGCCCGTTTCCTGTCTTTCCTTGCCAAAGCAGCGTTTCCCGTGGGAAGGAGCGTGGCATCTGGCGGCAGGGGGGCTCGCAAAATGGCTGACATTGGGGCTGGCGCCGCGCCGTCATTGATCAGGGCGTCGCTCAGCCGCACCGGCAAATGGGCCGGCAGCATCGCCTTCATCGGCGGCGCCGTTTCCGACATCCTCAACCCGCTGGCGCCGTTCGCCGCCTATATCGCGCTGGCTGCCTCGATCGCGGCCGTCGTGATCGCCATTGCCATCGTGCTCAGGCTCGTGCTGGCGGCCAAGGCACTGCCGGCGCTGGTGTTCGCCACCAGTGCGGCGGCGGTTGCCGGCGGCGTCTACGCCGTGCAGAAGGAGACCAATTCGCAGAACGGCATCATCGCCAGCCTGGTGCCGGCGATCGCGCAACTGCAGCAGTCGATGGGCATCGTCGCCGAAAAGGTGGCCAGGATCGAGCAGACGGTCACGCAAACCCAGAAGACCGTCGAAGAGGTCAAGAAATCGACCGACACGGTTGCCCAGAAAACCGATCAGATCGCCTCCGCCCAGCAGCAGCAAGCGGCCCAAGGCGCCGCGACGCAAAGGACCGTCGAAGCGGTCAAGCAAACCACCGAGACACTCGTGGGCGGCCAGCAGCAGCAAGTGGCCCAGGCCGAAAAGCTTCAGGCGACGACTGAGCAGATCGCCGCCTCGATCGACACGATAGCCAAGGGGTTTGCCACCTTGGCCGCGCAAGGCGGCGCCATCGCCGAGCCGAAGCGGCCGGACGAGTTCTACCACAATGCCCGCGTCTACGAGCTCTCGGGCGACATGCTCAACGCGCGGCGCTCCTACCTCGCCTTTGCCGGCTTCGATGTCGACGCCATCGACCCCTATACGCGCTTTGCCACACTTCTGCGGGTCCAGGATGGCAAGGCCGGCGCCCGCGAGGTGTTCGGCCAGCTCGCGGAGAAAGCCAAGGCGCCATCGATCAAGCTCGTCCACCTGCTGCAGTTCGACGATACGCAGCGGCTCGACAAGCTCAACGCCTTCATCGCCGCCAATCCGGACTATGCGCCGGCCTATTTCCTGTTGGCGCAGGAGTTCTCGGAGGATCGGCTCGGCAGCCAGACGCTGGCCGATAAGCGCAGCGAAGCCCAGGCGCTGACCAAGTTCGTCTCTTACGAGAAGGATGGCGGACTGCTGGGATATTTCGTCGACCAGACCCAGCTTGCCGACTGGCTGGACCGCGGCCGCGGCCGGCTGGCGGCCCTTGGCGACGTGCTCGACCCCGCCCGCTTCGCGCCGTCGCTGACGCCGATGCGTTCCAACCAGGGCTGGTCGATGACCATTTCGCTGCCCGAGCCGGCGACCGCGATATCCTGGCGTCTGGGCGGCAGCGGTCCCTTCACCGACACCGGCCTGCTGGCGCTCAACGACCAGCGAACCGGCAAGCCGATGCCCAATCCGAGCTTCGAATTGCCCGACAGCACGGCGCAGACCACGATCGCGATCAAATACCTCGACATCAGGGGGCGCGAGGCCGGCCCGTTTGACATAAGCTTCGACCCGGATGCCGCCCTGCAACAGGGCAACAAGCAGATCCTCGACCAGTTCTGGACCTCTTGGATCGCCTTCGACGCCAGCGGCAATCATGGATTGGTCTATTTCACGCAGATGCTGTCCTACCGCTGCGCCATCAAGGAAGTGCATTACAGCCTGAATGGTGCCGCGCTCGACAAGACCCTTCCCATGCCGCCCTGCAATGCCAGGGACCCCTACGCCATCCCCGATGATTTCCAGCCCTATTTCAAGGTCGCCGAAAGCGTGACCTCGATCTCGGTGCAGGTGACCTATACCGACGGGACGAAATCGCCGGTGCGGGACTACAAGCGGCAATAGGGCTGGCATTTTCCGACGAAGCGAGCGCAAAACCGATGCAAAATACGCGCCCGCGCGCTTGCGCGGTGCGCCGAACGGGTTCTTCTTGGCACCCGTCGGATTCGGGTGAGAGAGCCATGGATACAGTCACGATCAACGCCAAGGGCATTTCGGTTTCGCTCGACCTCACGGTCGGCCACATCGCCGACATGATCATCGAGAGCGGCGCGCGCCGGTTGAAGCCGCTGCACCGCGCACCCTGGGTCGACGCGGGCGAGACGCTGCCTCCAGACCTGCCGCGAGGCACCGTCAGGCTCTCCGGCGACTTTCTGTGCGCGCCGTTTTCGCGCAGCGATGTCGAGCAGGCGCCGCTGCATGGCTGGCCGGCCAACAGCGCCTGGGATGTGGTCGACAGCGGCGCCACGGATGGTGGCTGGCGCGCGGTCTTCCGGCTGCGCCACAAGGTGATGGGCGCCAGCGTCGACAAGATTTTCACGCTGCTCGACAACCATCCTTTTCTCTACCAGGAACATGTGTTTTCCGGCGGGTCCGGCGCGATCTCGGTCGCCCATCACCCGATGACGGCAATGAAAGGCGGCGGCAGGCTGGCTTTCTCGCCGAAGCGGTTTGCCGCCACGCCAGCCGACCCGCTGGAGCCGGACCCCGTGCGCGGCCGCTTCATGCTGGCCTACCCCGGTCGGTCGTCGGACCTCGGGCATTTCCCTGCTGCCGGCGGCGGCACGCTCGATCTGGCGGATTACCGCATGGATGACCGGCGCGAGGATTTCCTCACCCTGGTCGAGGCCGACCATGGCGGGCCGGGCTGGACCGCGCTGGCGCGCCAGGCCGAGGACGATTTGGTGCTGGTGCTGAAGAACCCGGCCGAACTGCCTGTTACCATGCTCTGGTTCAGCAATGGCGGGCGCGACTACGCGCCGTGGAGCGGCCGCCATCTCGGCGTGCTCGGCATCGAGGATGGGCGCACCGCGGTCGGCCACGCCGCCTCGCTTGGCGACAACTGGCTGAAGCGCGAGGGCGTGGCGACCGCGTTCGCGCTCGGCCAGGATCGCGGCGTCTCGTTCCGCCATGTCATCGGTGCGTTGCCCCTGTCGGGTGGCGAGCCTCCGCGCGCGATCACCACGGCGGGTGGCCGCCTGCGGTTGGCTGGCGCCGCGGTATCGGAGGTCCCGTTCGATAGCGAATTTCTGCGTATCGGCCAGCCAGCGGCATGCTGAAGACAAAGCCGTAACGGACTAATCGCAGTCGCCACTGCTGACTCCACAACCGGTCGCTCTAAATCGTGCAAATCGCGGTTTGAAATTTCAAGCGACCGCCGACAAGATGCGTCCAAATCCGCGGAAGGAGCCGAAAAATGTCCGAAATCGCCCACCTCGCCGCCACCATCTTCAAGCGCGCCGGCAAGGCAAATCGCTTCATCGTCGCCATTGCCGGGCCGCCGGGTGCCGGCAAGTCGACACTGTCGGCAAGCCTGCATGACCTTTTGCCGGGAGGCGCGGTGGAGGTCGTGCCCATGGACGGCTTCCACTATGACGACATCGTGCTCGAGCGGCGCGGTCTGCGGGCGCGAAAGGGCGCGCCCGACACGTTCGACTTTGGCGGCTTCGAGACGCTTTTGAAGCGCATCCGCGCCGGCGAGGCCGAGATTGCCATTCCGGTGTTCGACCGCGGCATGGAATTGTCGCGCGCCGCCGCGGCGATTGTCGGCGCCGAGACCAAGTTCATCCTGGTGGAAGGCAATTACCTGCTGCTCGACGAGGAGCCGTGGTTGCGCCTGGCGCCGCTGTTCGATTTCTCGATCTTCGTCGACGTGCCGCGCAACGAGCTCGAACGCCGCCTGATGGAACGCTGGCACGAGCATGGACGTTCCGAGGCGGATGCGCGCGCCTGGATCGCCTCCAACGACATGCCCAACATCGAACGCGTGCTTGCGCGGCGCCGGGCGGCCGACCTGGTCTTTGGTCAACCCGGTTAATTTTCAGTATTTTTCGGCGGGAACCTTAAGACTTACAACGCGTTATCCCGATCAGGCAATCATGCCAGAAGAGGGATTCCGTCCGATGGCAGCAAACACAAAAAAGCCCGCCAGGGGCAAGTCAGCACAACCGAGAGTGCCGCGGTCGACGGCCGGGGCTGGCCCGGCGATCGCCCAGCGCTCCAAGGATGCGAAGGCCTTCGGCAAGGCGGCGCCGAAAAAAGTCGTGCCAGGGTCGAAAGCGACCGTGCCGAAAGCGGCCGCCAAGCCCGCCCAGGCGAAGAAGCCGGCCCCAGCCGGCGGCTCGAAAGCAGGCGGCGGCTCGAAGGTTCGCACCGCGGCCAATGTCGCCGCTGGCGCGGTCGTGGCCACGGCGCGTGGCGTGGCATCCCTTGCCGCCTCCGTGGTCGGCAGGGGCGGACCCAAGGCGAAAGCAAAGTAGGCCGCTCTTCCCGTGGGCTGACGGGTTCAGCCTCGCGCCGGAATGGTCAGGCCTTTCTGCACCGCCGGCCGCGCCAGGCCTCGCTCCAGCCAGGCTGCCAGATTGGCGAAATCGTCGAAGCCGACCAGATCGCGGGCTTCGTAGAAGCCGATCAGGTTGCGCACCCAGCCGAGCAGCGAGATGTCGGCGATGGTGTAGTCATTGTCCATGATCCACTTGCGGCCCTTCAGCCTGACGTCGAGAACGCCGAGCAGGCGGCGCGATTCGTCGCGGTAGCGCTCCAGCGGCCGCTTGTCGGCGATCTCGCGGCCGGCGAATTTGTGGAAGAACCCGACCTGGCCGAACATCGGCCCAATCGCCGCCATCTGGAAGAAGACCCACTGGATCGTCTCGTAGCGCCGCGCCGCGTCGACAGGCATGAGCAGGCCGGTCTTTTCCGCCAGGTAGAGCAGGATCGCACCGGATTCGAACAGGCCGATCGGCGCACCGTCCGGTCCGTCGGGATCGATGATCGCCGGGATCTTGCCGTTGGGATTGAGCGACAGGAATTCCGGGGTCCAGCTCTCGTTCTTGCCGATGTTGATCAGGTGCGGCTCATAGGGCAGGCCGATTTCCTCCAGCGCGATCGAGATCTTCACGCCGTTCGGCGTCGTTGCCGAGTAGAGCTGGATCTGGTCCGGATGCTTGGCCGGCCAGCGGCTTGCGATCGGAAAGGCGGACAGGTCGGCCATCGGGAACTCCTGAGCGGGGGGATGCGCACCAAGCGGTGCGATATTGGCGGGTCGGCCAAGAATTAGGGCTGCGGCGAGGCCGGATCAATATGGCGGCGCCGCTTTCACCACGCACGGACAGTCACCCAATTCGGACCGCGCGAACGGTGGTGACCGCGCGGCCAGGTGGTGACCGCCCGGCCGGTGGTAACCGCCCGGGGTCAGATTGCCTTGAAGGCCAGCACGGCATTGGTGCCGCCAAAGGCAAAGCCATTGCTGATGGCGGCGCGCACCTTGCGCTCGCGCGCGACATTCGGCGTGACGTCGAGATCGCAGTCGGGATCGGCCTCGCGGTAATTCGCCGTTGGCGGCACAACGCCTTCGCGGATCGCCATGACGCAGGCGATCATCTCCAGCCCGCCCGAGGCGCCGAGGCAATGCGCGTGCATCGACTTGGTCGAGGAAACGGATAGCGCGCGCGCATGGTCGCCGAAGACGCGCTTGATGGCGAGGGTTTCGATCTGGTCGTTGGCCTTGGTGCCGGTGCCGTGTGCGTTTAGGTAGTCGATATCCTCTGGATTGAGCCCGGCATCCGCCAGGCAGAAGCGCATCGCCGCTTCCGGCCCCTCGACGGTCGGCGCGACGATATCGGAGGCATCGGCTGAAAGGCCGGCGCCGGCGATTTCAGCCAAAATGGTGGCGCCGCGTGCCATCGCATGGTCGTAGCTTTCCAGAACCGCCATGCCGGCGCCTTCGCCCAGCACCAGCCCCTGGCGGTCGGCCGAGAACGGCCTGCATGTGTCGGGCGAGAGCACACGCAGCGCCTCCCAGCCCTTCAGCACGCCCCACACCAGCGGCGCATCGGTGCCGCCGGCCACCATCACGTCGGCGCGGCCGAGCCTGATCTGGTCGACCGCCGATGCGATGGCATGATTGGCCGACGAACAGGCCGAAGTGACGCCGAACACCGGTCCGCGCAAGCCCAAATGCATGCTGACCTGACCGGCGGCGGCGCCGGGCATCACTCTCGGAACGGTGAAGATGCCGGCGCGATTCTTGCCCTCGATCAGGATGGCGCGATAATTCTCCTCGACGGTCTCGAAGCCGCAGACGCCAACACCGACAATGGTTCCCATCCGATAGGTGTTGTCCGCATGCGGGATCAATCCGGACTGCCGCATGGCTTCTTTCGCCGCGAGCACCGCCAGCAGGCTGAAGCGATCCATCGACACCAGTTGCTTACGCTCGATGCCGTGATCCGGCAGGGCTTTGATCTCGCAGCCGGTCTTGACCTTCAGGTCGTGCAGGAAGGGATTGTCGATCGGGCCAATCGCCGACCGACCGGCCCGCATCTCGGCCCAGATTGCCTGCGCATCGGTGCCCAAACCGCACAGTCCACCGATGCCGGTAATGACGACGCGCTTCAGCATTCGGTCAGGCTTTTTTCGCGATCAGCGCACGAACGGCCTCGACCATGTCGCCGACGTTCTTCAGATTGCTCCAGGCATCGACCGTGTTCATCTCGATCTCGATGCCATATTGCTCCTCGAGGTCGAAGATGATCTCGGTCAGCTCCAGCGAATGGATGCCGAGCGCCGTCAATTCGGTTGTGGTGGTGATTTCCTCACCGCCCGGCTCGGCATGGGCCTTGATCTTCTCGATGATGTCCGCTGCCAGCTGGTCAGCCATTCGGTTTCTTCCCCACTGTGTCGTTTCCGACGCCAACTGAACGGCGCCTTCTTGTCCTCGATATCAGGCCGCGATCTTCGCCTTATCCCTCCGCCAAGCGTCGCCTGACCGTACCAAGGTGGTTCCCTCTATAGAAACGGAAACGCCATCAAGCAACAAGCTATATGTCGACAAAAGCGCCACAGTGCTTAACCTGACGGCGTGGATACGATCGAAAATACCAAGTTTTCAGGTCAGCTGGCCCAGCGCGCGGCGGGCAAGGCGCGGCTAGGTTGCGCCAGCATTGACGGCCGCACGCGGCTGCGGCGCCTCTATCAGGACGGCTCCGCCAAGATAAGGCTGCCGTATGTTTCGGCCGGCCCGCTGGAGGCCGTCCTGATCAACACCGCCGGCGGGCTGACCGGCGGCGACCGCCTCGGCTGGGATGTCGATGTCGGCCCGCATGCCAGCGCGGGGATAACGACCCAGGCCTGCGAAAAAGTCTATCGCGCCGCATCGGACCATGCCGAAGTCCGGGTCAGGCTGACCGTCGGAGAGAACGGCAGCATCGCCTGGCTGCCGCAGGAAACCATCGTCTTCGATCGCGCCGCGTTTGTCCGTACGTTGGACGTCGAGCTTGCCGCGGGGGCCGAGGCGCTGGTGCTGGAAGCGGCCGTCTTCGGCCGCCTGGCCATGGGCGAACGTGCCACACAGGGCACTTTTCGCGACCGCTGGCGTATCCGCAGGGAAGGAACCCTCATCCACGCCGAGGATTTCCGCATCGGACCTGATATCGCCGACATCATGGCCCGTCCGGCGATAGCAAATGGCGCGATCGCCGTGGCTACGCTGCTGCTGGTGTCGCCGCGCGCGGAAGCCCTGCTCGACCAGGCCAGGGAGATCATTGGCGACCGGGGTGGCGCCAGCGTCTGGACCGTGAAGACATCTGGCAAGCTTCTTGCGAGGCTTTACGCCGAGGACGGCTACCAGCTGCGCCAGCGGCTGGTCCCGCTCGTCGGATTGCTCAACGGAAAAGCGGGGCTGCCCAAATTATGGTCACTGTGACTGTGCCCGCATCATTTCAGGAAGACGCATGAACCTGACGCCAAGGGAAAAGGACAAGCTGCTGATCGCCATGGCGGCGATCGTGGCGCGCAAGCGGCTGGAGCGCGGCGTCAAGCTCAATCATCCGGAAGCGATCGCGCTGATCACCGATTTCGTCGTCGAGGGCGCCCGCGATGGTCGCCCGGTGGCCGAGTTGATGGAGGCCGGCGCCCATGTCGTCAGCCGCGCTCAGGTGATGGAAGGCATCGCCGAGATGATCCATGACGTACAGGTGGAAGCGACCTTTCCCGACGGCACCAAGCTGGTGACCGTGCACGAACCGATCCGGTGAGGAGACAGACATGCTTGAACTGCGCCCGAACTGTGAATGCTGTGACAAGGATCTGCCGCCGGAAGCGACGGATGCGCGGATCTGCACCTTCGAGTGCACCTTCTGCACCGGCTGCGTCGAAAACGTGCTTGGCGGCGTCTGCCCGAACTGCGGCGGCAATTTTACGGCCCGGCCGATCCGCCCCGCCGCGATGCTGAAGAAATATCCGGCTTCGACCAAACGCGTGCTCAAGGCCGAGGGCTGCGGCCCCCGCAAGGCCGCGTGACACCGCAAAACGAAAGGCAAGTAAAATGATCCCTGTCAAACGCCTGTGCCTCTCGGCGATCCTGCTCGTGGCCGCGGCGATGCCTGCCTACGCCCATGTCGGTATCGGCACGACCTCCTCCGCCATGGCCGGCTTCACGCATCCGCTGTCGGGCCTCGACCACATGACGGTGATGCTCGCCGTCGGTCTGTGGGCAGCCCTCAAGGGCGGCAAGGCGATCTGGGTCTGGCCGGCGGCGTTCGTCGGTGTCATGCTGGGTGGCGCGGCCCTGGGCATGGCCCATGTGCCGCTGCCCTTCGTCGAGCCGGGTATACTGGCCTCCGTCGTGGCGCTCGGCCTGCTGGTGGCGCTGGCGGTCGATCTGCCTGTTTCGGCCGGTGTCGCCATCATCGGCCTGTTCGCGCTGTTGCACGGCCATGCCCATGGCACGGACGTGCCGGAAAATGCCGGCGGCCTCGAATATATGGCCGGTTTTGCCGTCGCCACCGTGCTGCTCCATGCGATCGGCATCGCCGTCGGGCTTGGCCTCGGCATGAGGTCCCGCGGCGTGGCCCGCGTCATGGGCGCCGCCTGCGCGGCGATCGGCATCGGCCTCGCCTTCGGCGTCGTGTGAGGACCCATGATCCCAGGCGAAATCATCCCCGTTCAAGGCGACATCGAGCTCAACAAGGGTCTGCCGACCGTCATCCTGAAAGTGGCCAACAGTGGGGACCGACCGGTCCAGGTCGGCAGCCACTATCATTTCTACGAAACCAATGAGGCGCTGAAATTCGATCGTGAACGGGCGCGCGGCATGCGCCTCGACATCGCCGCCGGCACCGCAACGCGCTTCGAGCCGGGGCAGGAACGGGACGTCACGCTGGTGCCGCTTGGCGGCAAGCGTGAAATCCATGGCTTCCAGCAGAAGGTGATGGGCAAGCTGTGAGGGCTTCTTATGCGTGGCCGGCAAGGCCAGCGCGCGCAAGCGCTGCGTGGGGCTCAGCCCGAGGGCTTGGCGGCCGCATAGATGACGATCTTTCCCGGATCGTCGAACTCCACGGCGAGAACGTCCTGTGCAAGGACGCGCCGCGAATCGAGGGCATTGAAAAGCAGGGCGTTGGCCTCGATCTCCTTGCGCAGCTCAGTGACATCGTCCTGATGCTGCCGAACCTTGTTCTCGATGGCTGGCGGCGGGCCGCCTTCGCTGCGCGCCGCGTCGGTGAGGAACACGATATCGACCTTGTCGAGCTTGGACGTCTTGCGCACCGTGCTGATGTTTTCGCGCGTGCGGTCGATCGCCGAACTGACTTTTCCGATTTCAGCGGTCGTCTTGGCCTCTTCCTGGTTAACTTGCGATCCGACGATGCGGTCGACGGTCTCGGGACTTTCCAGGCCCTGCGCGTTGAGCGCCGCCCGCGGGACACTCGCCGCCAGAAACGCAGCCGCGGCAATGACATGCAACCATCGCGCATGGCATCGGGGATCGGGCAGGGTGGTGAGGGTCATCGTTCGCTTTCGCAGTTTGCTTCAAGGCCTTTGAAACGAAACGTCCCCAGCCCTGTCACGGTTCCCTCTCCGGTTCGGTGGGCGGACCGGATACCGGCCCGCCGCGCCGGTTCGTCAGCTGGCTTTCTTGGTGATCAGGGTCAGCGCGCCGTTCGGCTCCATGCTGGCCGCGACCACCTGGGCCGACGTCATGCCCTTGGCCTGGAGGGCGGATTTCACCTTGGGGGTGGCATCGATCGAACTGCGCAATTTCTGCAGGCCGGCATCGCCACGCTGGGCAATGACCTGGTTGACCTGCGTCTGGGTGTCCTTCGGCAACTCGCTGATGTCGATCACGTTGACGCTCTGGATCGCCGGCGCGGCCTGCTGACCGCCGGGCGCGGCTGGAGCCGGCGTAGTCGGGGCGGGCTGTTGCGCGGGCTGCTGCTGGGCGCTGGCGGCACCCGCCAGCATCAGGCTGGCGGCGGCTGCAAGAATTATCGCTTTGCGCATGGATTTTCCTTCCATCGATTTGGCAAACGGTCGTTTTGGGGTGACCCTTCCACCTCAACCGCCAAATGGGTCCGGAAGGTGTCGCCCAGCGGGTCATTGCGTGACCATTGGAGGGCGGCAATGTGCAGCCCGGCTTCACCAACACCGCATTTCGGGAGCAACCGCTGATGGCCAGACTAACGCGTGCCGCCTACGCCCAGATGTATGGCCCGACGGTCGGCGACAAGGTGCGGCTTGCCGACACCGAACTCTTCATCGAGGTCGAGAAGGATTTCACCATCCATGGCGAGGAGGTGAAATTCGGCGGCGGCAAGGTCATTCGCGACGGCATGGGTCAGAGCCAGGTTTCCCGTGCCCAAGGTGCGGTCGACACCGTCATCACCAATGCGCTGGTGATCGATGCCAGCGCCGGCATTTTCAAGGCCGATATAGGTTTAAGGGATGGCCGCATCGCGGCCATCGGCAAGGCCGGCAATCCGGACACGCAGGACGGCGTCACCATCATCATCGGCCCCGGCACGGAAATCATCGCCGGCGAGGGCAAGATCCTGACCCCGGGCGGCTTCGACGCGCATATCCACTTCATCTGCCCGCAGCAGATCGAGGAAGCGCTTATGTCGGGCATCACCACCATGCTCGGCGGCGGGACCGGTCCGGCGCATGGCACGCTGGCAACGACCTGCACACCGGGGCCGTGGCACATGGCACGCATGATCCAGTCCTTCGACGCCTTCCCGATGAATATCGGCCTGTCGGGCAAGGGCAATGCCTCGCTGCCGGCCGCGCTCGAGGAGATGGTGCTGGGCGGCGCCTGCTCGCTCAAGCTGCACGAGGACTGGGGCACGACGCCGGCGGCGATCGACTGCTGCCTGTCGGTGGCCGACGATTACGATGTCCAGGTGATGATCCACACCGACACGCTCAACGAGAGCGGCTTTGTCGAGAACACGGTGGCGGCGATCAAGGGCCGCACCATCCATGCCTTCCACACCGAGGGCGCCGGTGGCGGCCATGCGCCTGATATCATCAAGGTCTGCGGCCTGCCCAACGTCATCCCGTCCTCGACAAACCCGACGCGGCCCTACACAGTCAACACGCTCGCCGAGCATCTCGACATGCTGATGGTCTGCCACCACCTGTCGCCGTCGATCCCCGAGGACATCGCCTTTGCCGAAAGCCGCATCCGCAAGGAGACCATCGCGGCCGAGGACATCCTGCACGACATCGGCGCCTTCTCGATCATCTCGTCGGACAGCCAGGCCATGGGCCGGGTCGGCGAGGTGGCGATCCGCACCTGGCAGACGGCCGACAAGATGAAGCGTCAGCGCGGGTCATTGCCTCAGGAGACGGGCGACAACGACAATTTCCGCGTCCGCCGCTACATCGCCAAATACACCATCAATCCGGCCATCGCGCACGGCCTGTCGAAGGACATCGGCTCGATCGCGGTCGGCAAACGCGCCGATCTGGTGCTGTGGAACCCGGCCTTCTTCGGCGTCAAGCCGGACATGGTGCTGATCGGCGGCATGATCGCGGCCGCCCCGATGGGCGACCCCAACGCCTCGATCCCGACGCCGCAGCCGATGCACTACCGGCCGATGTTCGGCGCCTATGGCAAAGCCCGGACCAATTCGTCGGTGACCTTCGTTTCGAAGGCCGCGCTCGAGTCCGGTTTGCACGGCCGGCTCGGCGTCGACAAGCAGTTCGTCGCCGTCGAAAACACGCGCGGCGGCATCGGCAAGCACTCGATGGTGCTCAACGACGCCACGCCGCATATCGAGGTCGATCCGGAAACCTACGAAGTTCGCGCCGATGGCGAACTCTTGACCTGCGAGCCAGCGACCGTGCTGCCGATGGCGCAAAGGTACTTTCTGTTTTGAGACGTTCCGCTGAAATTCATGAATGGGCAATGAACTGCCATGAAAGCGCATGCGCTTCGTCAACTGCGGCAGCGGAATGTTGCGCCGAAGGGTTCGGATAAGGGTCTACCTTTTCCGTCTGGCTTGGAAATTACGTGCTTTGAGAGCAATATCACTTAAATGAACAAGATTTATCGAAAACAGCAATTGACGCCCTATGAGGCCGATTATGCTCAGTGGTGCGCCGAGCAAGGCGCGCTGTTGCGCGAAGGTCGCCTCTCAGACCTCGATCGCGATAACCTGGCGGAGGAGATCGAGAGCTTGGGGCGGAGCGACAAAAGAGAAATTGCGAGTAGACTTGGCACCTTGCTCCTGCATTTGCTCGAATGGGAATTTCAGGCCGAAAGGCGCAAAGCTGGATGGTTGCTGACCATCCGCGAGCAGCGATTTCAGATCGAAGATCTGCTCGATGAAAGCCCTAGCTTGAAAGCCTATCCGGGACGGCGGCTCGGACGAGAATTCAAAATAGCGAGATTGAAGGCGGCGGACGAGACCGGCCTGAGGGAGGGCAATTTCCCCGCGGACTGTCCGTATTCGATCAGGGAAATTCTCGACCATGACTATTTTCCCGGCACGCCGTGGTCATCGGATCAGCTTATTCGCGAATAGCACCACGTGGTCCGCTAGAGCTTTTTCATAGCATCGAGAGCATTATTAGCTATCTATGGACCAGCAAATAGCCTCCGCCCACGACATTTTCCCGCATATTCGCATCGTCATGGGCATGGTGATCGGGCTTGGCGTCGCGCGCCTGCTGTCGGGGGTGGCGCGCATTGTCCAGCATCCCGGCCAATACCGGCTCTACACGGTGCATCTGGCCTGGGTCGCCTCGGTGCTGTTGATGCTGGTGCATTTCTGGTGGTGGGAGTTCGGCCTCTACACCATCGAAACATGGACCTTCGGCAAGTACCTGTTCATCATTTTCTACGCGATCACCCTGTTCCTGCTCTGCGCGCTGCTGTTTCCGGATTCGATGCTGGACTACACCAGCTACGAGGATTTCTTCTATTCGCGCCGCGCCTGGTTCTTCGGCCTGCTGGCGGCGACCTACCTGCTCGACGTGGTCGACACTTTGCTGAAGGGGCCTGAGCATTTCGCCCGCTTCGGCAGCGAGTATCTGTTCCGCACGCCGGTCTTCGTCGTGCTGTGCGTCGTCGCGATCCTGGTGCGCGACCGCCGGTTCCACATCGCCTTCGTCGCGGCGGCGCTGATCTACCAGATATCGTTCATCCTGCGGCTCTTCGACACGATCGTATGACGGCCGCGGATGCACTAGGCTGCTCGGGAAAGGCAGGGTTCAACGATGTACAAGGCCGTCGGATCGCGCGGATCCCGGGTCAGTCGCGTCCTCTGGATGCTGGAGGAACTCGGCCAGCCCTATGAGTTCGTCGAGGTCAAGCTGCGCTCGCCCGAAGCCTATGCGCTCAATCCGTCGGGCAAGGTGCCGATCCTCATAGACGGTGAATTGACGGTGACGGATTCGGCGGCGATCTGCGTCTATCTCGCCGACAAGCACGCCGATAAAGGTATGGGCGCCAATCCCGGTCTCGCTGGCCGCGCCGAAATGGATTCCTGGATGCATTTTGCCCAGAGCGAGTTCGAGGCGCCGCTGTGGAGCAAATTGCGCCACCGTTTCCTCCTGCCCAGGGAAGTGCGGGTCGATGTCGGTCCTGCCGCGGCCTTTGACTTCGCCACGGAGGTCAAGGCGCTGGAGCGCCGGCTCGGCGACAAGCCGTTCGCGCTCGGCGACCGGTTTTCCGCCGTCGACGTGCTGCTCGGCGACATGGGCGGCTGGGCGCGTGCCGGCCGTTTCCCGATCGACTCCGAGCGCGTCAATAGCTATTTCGATCGCGTTCTGGCGCGGCCAGCCCGGACCCGGGCGCAAGCCAATGCACCGGTCCGAAAATCGGAATCGATTTTTGGAAAGCACGATGCATAGATTCAAACATGTTAGAGCATCCTTTGCGCGTCCAAGGGGACGCGCGGCGCTCTGATGGAGGTTCCATGAAATGAAGCTCAACCTCAACACCGACTTCACCAAATTCCCGCGCGCCGTCTCCGTATTGCCCGCCGGCGCGGCCGCGACCACCGCGCCGTCCGGCCGTGCCGTTCTCGCCCATGACGAGCGGCATCTGCGCCGTCGCGCCATCGAACTTGCCGACGGCGGCAAGGTGCTGGTCGACCTGCCCGAGCCTGTTGCCCTGAACGATGGCGACCGCCTGGTGCTGGAGGATGGCGGCCATGTCGAGATCATCGCGGCGCCCGAAGAGGTCTATGACATCCGCGCCCGCGACGCCGTGCATCTCGCCGAACTCGCTTGGCATATCGGCAACCGCCATCTCGCCGCCGGCATCGAGGCGCACCGTATTCTCATCCTGCGCGACCACGTCATCAAGGCGATGCTGGAAGGGCTCGGCGCCACGGTGCGCGACGTCTCCGAGCCGTTCAAGCCGGTGCGCGGCGCCTATTCCGGCGGGTATGATCGCGGCCATGCGCATGCCCACAGCCATAGCGAAGCGCATGCGCACAGCCACGCGCATTCGCACGATCACCACCATGATCATGACTGACCAGCCGTCCGGCATCGCCCTGCTGCGGCTGATGGCATGGCTGTCGCCGGCCTTTCCGGTCGGCGGCTTTGCCTACAGCCATGGCCTCGAGCACGCGGTGCATGATGGGCTGGTGACCGATGCCGGCGGCCTTGCCGGCTGGCTGGAGACGCTGGTCGAGATGGGCTCGGGCTGGAACGATGCCGTGCTGTTCGCCGAAAGCTGGCGCCGCGCCCGTGAAGGTGGCGATCTGGCCGAGGTTGTCGCACTGGCCGAGGCACTGGCCGGCTCGCGCGAACGCCACGCCGAGACCATGCTGCAAGGCGCGGCCTTCCTCAAAGCAGCCGCCGCCTGGCCCACTGCCGTGCTGGAGCGCTTGCCGGCGCAATGCGCCTATTGCGTGGCCGTCGGAGCCGTGGCCGGCGGCAATGGCATTGCGCTGCACGACGCGCTGTCCGCCTTCCTGCAAGCCTTCTTCTCCAACCTCGTCCAGGCCGCGATCCGGCTCGGCATGATCGGCCAGAACGAGGCGACGACGCTGCTCGCGGGTTTCGAGCCGCTGGCGCTCTCGACCGCTGCTCGCGCGTCCCGCTCGACACTGGACGATCTCGGCGGCTGCGCCTTCGTCTCCGACGTCATGGCCATGAAGCACGAAACCCAGTATTCGCGATTGTTCCGCTCATGATCCTCCTCACCTTCGTCCTCTCCTGCGTCCTGCTGCTGATCACGGCACTGCATGTCTACTGGGGCATAGGCGGCGTCTGGCCGGGCAGGGACGCGGCGTCCTGCGCCCACGCTGTCGTCGGCTTTCGCGACGTCGACGAAATGCCGACGCCGTTCGCCAGTTTCGCCGTTGCCGCCTGCCTCGGCCTGGCAACGCTGTGGCCGCTGGCGCTCATCGGCTTCTTTGCCTCGCCCTTCCCGAGGGAAGGCCCTCGCTGCCACGTCGATGTTGATCGGGCTGGTGTTCCTTGGGCGCGGCATCGCCGGCTTCACGCCCTGGTGGCGCCGGCTGGCGCCGCAACAGCCTTTCGCGCGGCTCGATGTCCGCTACTATTCGCCGCTCTGCCTGTTGATCGGGCTCGGCTTCGCAGTCCTTGCCATCACGGAGTTTCCGACATGACACAACCCAACGGCCCCCTTCGTATCGGCATTGGCGGCCCCGTCGGTTCCGGCAAGACGACGCTCACCGAAAAACTCTGCAAGGCGCTGCGCGACGAGTTCTCCATCGCCGTCGTCACCAACGACATCTACACAAGGGAAGATGCCATGATGCTGGCCCGGCTGCAGGCGCTGCCGGAGGAGCGCATCGTCGGCGTCGAGACCGGCGGCTGCCCGCACACCGCCATCCGTGAGGATGCCTCGATCAATCTGCAGGCGATCGCCGAGCTCAACCGCAAATTTCCCGACCTCGACATCATCTTCATCGAATCCGGTGGCGACAACCTTGCCGCCACCTTCTCGCCGGACCTTGCGGATCTCACGCTGTACGTCATCTCGGTCTGCCAGGGCGAAGAAATCCCGCGCAAAGGCGGCCCGGCGATCACGCGGTCCGATTTCCTGGTCATCAACAAAAGCGATCTTGCGCCCTATGTGAACGTCAATCTCGACGTCATGGAGAGCGACGCCGGCCGCATGCGCGGCAAGCGGCCGTTCGGCTTCACCGATCTTTCGCGCGGCAAGGGCCTGCGGGAGGTAATCGATTTCATCATCGAGCACGGCGGACTGCGAACCGTTGGCGCCGCAAGCACCGCGGCATAACTGGCCTTCTGCACCAAGCGAAAGCGGTTGCGGGCACCAGCGGCGCGCGGCATTCTGGGCCAAACCGGAGGATATTTTCGATGAGCATCGCCCGCCTGCAGAAGGAAACGCTCACCAACCTGCCCTTCTACGAAGAGCGCGTCGATCTCGCCTGCGCCTTCCGCTGGACGGCGCGGCTCAACATGCATGAGGCGGTGGCCAACCATTTCTCGCTGGCGGTCAACGACGACGGCACCAAGTTCCTGATGAACCCGAACCAGGTGCATTTCTCGCGCATCAAGGCCAGCGACCTGATCGAGATCGACGCCAACGACCCCGAGACGCTTTCCGGGCCGAATGCACCCGACCCCACGGCATGGGGCCTGCACGGCGCCGTCCATCGCAACGTGCCGCACGCGCGCTGCGTCATGCACGTCCATTCGATCCACGCCACCGTGCTGGCCTCGCTTGCCGACTCGACGCTGCCGCCGATCGACCAGAATTCGGCGATGTTCTTCAACCGTCACGTCGTCGACGCCCATTATGGCGGACTGGCCTTCGAGGAAGAGGGCGAGCGCTGCTCGCAGCTTCTCGCCGACCCCAAGGTCAAGGTGATGGTGATGGGCAACCATGGCGTGCTGGTCATCGGCGACACCGTCGCCGACGCCTTCAACCGCATGTTCTATTTCGAGCGTGCCGCCGAGACCTACATCAAGGCCCTGTGGACGGGCCGGCCGCTGCGCACCCTGTCCGACGCGATCGCCGAGAAGGCGGCGAGCGAGATGGACAACTATCCCGGCCAGGCCGAACGTCATCTCGCCGAGTTGAAGGCGATCCTCGACGAGCAGGAGGCGGTGTACCGGAACTGAACGCTACAGTCCGAGCTGAGCCCGCAATTCCCCGGCGCTGTTGATGACAATGGCGCCGGGCGGTCCTTCCATCGGCTTTTCAGGCCAGAAGATCGTCTTCATTCCCGCCGCCAGGCCCGCCATGGCGCCCGGCCAGCTGTCGTCGACCGCGACGGCGTGCGCGGGATCGACGTCTGCCAGATAGGCGGCGCGAAGGAAGGGCTCCGCGTGCGGCTTGCCTTCCCGCACATCGTTGCGGCTGATCGTCTTCATGCCGGGGTAGGTCAGCCCGACCATATGCAGATTGGCGTCGACGATCAGCCGATCCGAGTTTGAGACCACCGCCTGCTGCACGCCGAGCGCGCGCAACTCCTTGAAGATCTCGATGGCGCCTGGGCGCGGCTTCAGCCCCTCGACCAGCGGCAGGTAATGCTCATATTTGTGAACGATCCATTCGTCGAAGGGCAGTTGCAGCCCGAACTCGTCGCGCATCATTTCGTAGACCGGCCAGGCGGCGACGCCGAGCACGCGTTCGTGCAGATCGGCCGGCGGCTTGAGGCCGGCATTGCGCATCGCTGCGATGAGGGCTGCCTCATGCAGCGGTTCGCTGTCGACCAGCGTCCCGTCCATGTCCCAGAAAACCGCCTTCGGTGTCATGCAGCGCTCCTTTTTTCGATCCCTTAAAGGGTTTGCGCCGCGAGATAAACCTTTGGCGGCCATTGAACATGCCTTCAGATGGAGAAACGGACCCGCAGCGCTTTCTCCGATAGGATATCGGCGGAGAAATCACCGCTGCTTCGGCGCAAGCATTTGCTCTTTAGATTGACAATTGCGCAGGCGGTCATTCCCTGCGAAACTGATACGATCGCCTGATGATCGGCGGTTTCGGGAGGCAGGACGTGAATACCCGGCAGGATGGCGGCAGCAACAGGCTGGACGACGCGGCGCGCGCCGGCTGGCTCTATTATGTTGCCGGCAACACACAGGACCAGATCGCCGCCACGCTCGGCATATCGAGGCAAACGGCGCAGCGTCTGGTGTCGCTGGCAGTGTCGGAAGGCCTGATCAAGGTCCGCGTCGATCATCCGATCGCCAACTGCCTTGATCTCGCTGCACGGCTGAAATCGCGCTTCGCGCTCGACCTGGTCGAGGTGGTGCCGAGCGACCCCAATTCATCCTCCACGACCATCGGCATCGCCGAAGCGGCGGCCGCCGAGATCGAGCGGCGGCTGCGGTCGCTGACGCCGATCGTCATGGGCATCGGCACCGGACGGACGCTGAAGGCGGCGATCGAACAATTGCCGCCGATGGAATGCCCGCAGCACAAGGTGGTGTCCTTGACCGGCAACATCTCGCCGGACGGGTCCGCTGCCTTCTACAACGTCATCTTCACCATGGCGGACAGGGTCAAGGCGCGGTCCTTCCCGATGCCGCTGCCGGTCATCGCCTCTTCGCCGCAGGAGCGCGAGATGCTGCTCAACCAGCCGATGATCCAGCCGACACTGGTGCTTGCGGCGGAGGCCGACGTCACCTTCATCGGTATCGGCGACCTCGGCCCGAAGGCGCCGCTCTACGAGGATGGCTTCATTTCCGAAAGCGAACTGAAAGCCTTGCAGAAGGCCGGCGGCGTCGCTGAAATCGTTGGCTGGGTGTTCGATCGCGAGGGCCGCATGATCGACGGCATCACCAATGACCGGGTGTCGTCGGCGGCGCTGCCGTCGCGCGAGAAGTCGCTGGTGATCGCGCTCGCCATGGGCGAGCGCAAGCTGCCCGGCATCCTGGCGGCGGTCAACCGACGGCTGGTCAACGGGCTCATCACCGACGAGCGGACGGCAGCCGCCCTGCTGGCCAGTATCTGACGGCTTCGCGATAAAGCCAGCAAGGCTATTGGTGCCTGCCGAAAGGGTCGTTGCCATCGAGGAAACCGAGGTCGCGCTGCAGATGCGGCGACAGGTCCCTGACGTCGAGATGCGCCCTTTTTCGGGTCGCGAACCAGCCGAATCCGTCCGCAAGCCACGAAATCCAGCGATGATCGGGGGCGGGAGTGCATTTTTGCTGCGCCATGGTCATGATCGTCAACCTTCGTTATCCTAAACCCGAATGACGGGTTGAGGATGAATGTCGGCCTTGCCGGCCGCTTTTGCCAATCGAACGTCGATAACGACCCATAAGGAGGCTTTATGCCTGATCTCAGCGCGCCGCAGGTTTCGCAGGTGCCGCCGTTACAGGCGATCCGGGTGTTCGAGGCGGTGGCGCGGCATCTTTCCTTCACCAGGGCCGCTGGCGAGCTCGCCATGACGCAAGCGGCGGTCAGCTATCAGATCAAGGTGCTGGAGGAGCGCGTCGGCGCTCCGCTGTTCCTGCGCCGGCCGCGGCAGATCGAACTGACCGAAGCCGGCCAGCGCCTGGCGCCGGCGGTCAGCGAGGCCTTTGCCATTCTTAGCCAGGCCTATGCCGCCGCGCGCGGCGGGGCGGACGGGTTGTTGTGCGTCACCACGGTGCTGACTTTTGCCTCGAACTGGCTGGCGCACCATCTGGGCGCATTCCAGATCGCGCATCCCTCGCTTGCCGTGCGGCTCGACACGTCGAGCCGGCTGACGGATTTCGCCCGCGAGGATGTCGACCTCGCCATTCGTTCTGGCGGCGGCAAATGGCCGGGGCTGGAAGCCCACAAGCTGCTCGATGCCGATTTCACGCCCATGCTGAGCCCGAAGCTCGCTGCGAGCATCGGCGGCATCAACGAACCGGCCGACCTGCTCAAGCTGCCGATCCTCGATCCCAGCGATATCTGGTGGACGCAATGGTTCGAGGCCGCCGGCGTGCACAGCCACGACATTGCCAGGCGGCCCGGCAGCAGCATGGGCGCGCAGGCCTATGAAGCCAACGCGGCCATATCGGGCCATGGCGTGGCGATCCTGACCCGGGCGCTGTTCAAGGCCGAACTCGCCGACGGCCGGCTGATCCAGCCATTCGACCTGGTCGGCGACGACGGGCACGCCTACTGGCTGGTCTACCCCGAGGCGCGCCGCAACGTGCCCAAGATCCGCGCCTTCCGCGACTGGCTGCTGGCCGAGATCGCCTGCTGACCGGCACATAAGCTGACGTCGGACCGGGGCAACAAACGACATCCCGTTCGAGAGGCTTTGGCCCCGCCGCCTGGACTCCAGACGGCGGCAACCCGAGCCCTGTCGCCGAACCTCCGCCCCATTCGCCGGCCGTGTGCTGCGCTGCAGCATCGAATCCGGCTTGACATAATTAAGACTAAGTGAGTAATTGCTCACAACCAAGGCAAATGCTCAACTTGGTTTATGGGAGGAATTTGATGAAACTTCGCACGCTCACCCTGGGCTTGTTGTCGGCCAGCACGCTTGCGTTCGCCGCACACGCCGAATCCATCACCATCGCCACCGTCAACAATGGCGATATGGTCCGCATGCAGAAGCTGACCGACGACTTCACCAAGGCTAACCCGGACATCCAGCTCAACTGGGTCACGCTCGAAGAGAACGTGCTGCGCGAGCGCGTCACCACCGACATCGCCACCAAGGGTGGCCAGTATGACGTGATGACCATCGGCACCTACGAGGTTCCGATCTGGGCCAAGCAGAGCTGGCTCCTGCCGCTCGACAAGCTCGGCGACGACTATGACGCCAAGGACATCATCCCGGCCATCGCCGGCGGCCTTTCGGTCGATGGCAAGCTCTATGCCGCGCCCTTCTACGGCGAGAGCTCCTTCGTCATGTACCGCAAGGACCTGATGGAGAAGGCTGGGCTGAAAATGCCCGACGCCCCGACCTGGGATTTCATCAAGCAGGCGGCCGACAAGATGACCGACCGCGCCAATGGCGTGAACGGCGTGTGCCTGCGCGGCAAGGCCGGCTGGGGCGAGAACATGGCTTTCCTGACCGCCATGTCGAACTCCTTCGGCGCCCGCTGGTTCGACGAGAACTGGAAGCCGCAGTTCGACCAGCCGGAATGGAAGAAGACGCTGCAGTTCTATGTCGACCTGATGAAGGCCGACGGTCCCGAGGGCGCCTCGTCCAACGGCTTCAACGAGAACCTGGCGCTCTTCCAGCAGGGCAAGTGCGGCATGTGGATCGACGCCACCGTCGCCGCCTCCTTCGTCTCCGACCCGAAGAACTCTACCGTCGCCGACAAGGTCGGCTATGCCCTGGCGCCCGACAATGGCCTAGGCAAGCGGGGCAACTGGCTGTGGGCGTGGTCGCTGGCGATCCCGGCCGGCACGCAGAAGGCCGACGCCGCCGAGAAGTTCGTGTCCTGGGCGACCAGCAAGCACTATGCCGAGCTCGTCGCGTCGAAGGAAGGCTGGGCAAACGTGCCTCCGGGCACGCGTTCCTCGCTCTACGCCAATCCCGAGTACCAGAAGGCGGCTCCGTTCGCCAAGATGACCCTGGACTCCATCAATGCCGCCGACCCGACGCATCCGACCGTCAAGCCGGTGCCTTATGTCGGCGTGCAGTTTGTCGCCATCCCTGAATTCCAGGGCCTTGGCACCACCGTCGGCCAGCTCTTCTCGGCGGCTCTTGCCGGCCAGTCGAGCGTCGACGATGCGCTGAAGCAGGCCCAGGACGCCTCCACCGCGGCGATGACCGAGGGCGGCTACATCAAGTAAGGCTCCTCCCGGTGCCGAACGCCGGTCACCTCCTCGACCGGCACCGGCCGCCCGAAACCCAGTTCGGGCGGCCGCCTTTCCAGAGCCTGTGAAAATTCAGCCTGATCCTTGAAGGGTGACCGTCATGGCTACTCAGCAGACCCGTTCGCTTGCCCGATTCATGATGGCGCCTTCCGTGGTGCTGCTGTTCGTCTGGATGATCGTGCCGCTGGTCATCACGATCTGGTTCTCCTTCCAGCAGTACAATCCGCTCAACCCAATGCGCGACGGGTTCGTCGGCTTATCCAACTACGCGCTGTTCTATTCCAATCCGGCCTTCCTGCAGTCGATCCTCAACACGCTTGTCCTGGTGGTCAGCGTGCTGCTGATCACGGTGATCGGCGGCATCCTGCTGGCGCTGCTCATCGATCAGCCGATGTGGGGACAAGGGATCGTGCGCATCCTCGTCATTTCGCCGTTCTTCGTCATGCCGCCGGTGGCCGCATTGGTGTGGAAGAACATGATCATGCACCCGCAATATGGCGTGTTCGCCGACATAGCGCGCTTCTTCGGAGCACAGCCGATCGACTGGTTCGGCCAGCATCCGATGACGGCGATCATCATCATCGTCGCCTGGCAATGGCTGCCATTCGCGACATTGATCCTCCTGACCGCGCTGCAGTCGCTCGACGGCGAGCAGAAGGAAGCCGCCGAGATGGACGGCGCCGGCTTCATCAGCCGCTTCATCTATCTGACGCTGCCGCACATGTCGCGGGCGATTACCGTCGTCATCCTGATCCAGACGATCTTCCTGCTCTCGGTCTATGCCGAGATCCTGGTCACCACCAATGGCGGCCCTGGTTACGCCTCCACCAACCTGCCCTTCCTCGTCTACCAGAAGGCGTTGCTGGAATTCAAAATCGGCCAGGCATCCGCGGGCGGTGTGATCGCCGTCATTCTCGCCAACATCGTCGCCTTCTTCGCCATGCGCGCCGTCGGCAAGAACCTGGACAAGTAAGGGAGGATACGATGGCACGCTCAGTCACCACCCAGCACAAGACAATCGCGACAATTGCCGCCTGGACCGTCGCGCTGCTGATCTTCTTTCCGATCCTCTATACGATCATCACCTCGTTCAAGTCGGAACAGGAGGCAATCCAGGGCTTCAACCTGATCCCATCCGGGACTTTCGAGAGCTATGCCGAGGTCCAGGCGCAGAGCGGCTACTTCAAGTTCTTCCTGAACTCGGTGCTGCTGTCCGTCGGCTCGACCATCCTGGCGCTGTTGGTCGCCATTCCGGCGGCATGGTCGATGGCGTTTTCGCCGACCAAGCGGACCAAGGACATATTGATGTGGATGCTGTCCACCAAGATGATGCCGGCGGTCGCCGTGCTGTTCCCGATCTACCTGATCTTCCGCAATCTCGGCCTGCTCGACTCGCGCATCGGCCTGATGATCATGCTGATGCTGATCAACCTGCCGATCGTGGTGTGGATGCTCTACACCTACTTCCGCGAAATCCCGGGCGAAATCCTGGAAGCCTCGCGTATGGACGGCGCATCCTTGTGGGGTGAAATCTGGTACGTGCTGACGCCGATGGCGGTGCCGGGCATTGCCTCGACCATGCTGCTCAACATCATCCTGGCCTGGAACGAGGCGTTCTGGACGATCCGGCTGACCACCACGGAAGCCGCCCCGCTCACCGCCTTCATCAGCTCCTTCTCCAGCCCGCAAGGCCTGTTCTGGGCCAAGCTTTCGGCCGCCTCGACCCTGGCCATCGCGCCGATCCTGATCATGGGCTGGTTCAGCCAGAAGCAGCTGGTGCGCGGCCTGACATTTGGCGCGGTGAAGTGACGGAAATTGCCTGAAGCAATCGGCGAAAAACAGCCCTCGGGGAGGAAACCATGGGAAACATCACGCTCAAGAACGTCTCCAAGTCCTTTGGTTCGACGTCCATCATCCCCGGCCTCGACCTGGTGATCGAAAACGGCGAGTTCGTCGTCTTCGTCGGCCCGTCGGGTTGCGGCAAGTCCACGCTGCTCAGGCTGATCGCCGGTCTTGAGGACACCAGCGGCGGCACCATCAACATCGATGGCCGCGACGTCACCGGCGAGGCGCCGGCCAAGCGCAAGCTTGCCATGGTGTTCCAGTCCTATGCGCTCTACCCGCATATGACGGTGGCCAAGAACATCGCCTTCCCGCTGAAGATGGCGGGCGAGGACCAGGCGACCATCGACAGGAAGGTGAAGGACGCGGCGCGCGTGCTCAACCTCACCAATTACCTCGAACGCCGCCCCGGCCAGCTCTCCGGCGGCCAGCGCCAGCGCGTCGCCATCGGCCGCGCCATTGTGCGCCAGCCCTCGGCCTTCCTGTTCGACGAACCGCTGTCCAACCTCGACGCGGCACTGCGCGGCACCATGCGGCTGGAGATCAGCGAACTGCACCACCAGCTGAAAACCACGATGATCTACGTCACCCACGATCAGGTCGAGGCGATGACCATGGCTGACAAGATCGTCGTGCTCAACGCCGGCAATATCGAGCAGGTTGGCTCGCCGATGGAACTCTACAAGACGCCGAAGAACCTGTTCGTCGCCGGCTTCATCGGCTCGCCCAAGATGAACCTGATCGAAGGCGCGCCGGCTGGCAAATACACCGCCAAGACCATCGGCATCCGGCCCGAACATATGCAGATATCGACCACGGCGGGCGACTGGAAGGCGACGGTCGGCGTGGCCGAGCATCTGGGCTCCGACACGTTCCTGCACGTTCAAGCCGACGGCGTCGGGCCGCTGACGGTGCGCGCCGACGGCGAACTGGCGGTCCGCCATGGCGACACGATCTATCTCACCCCTGACAAGGCCAAGCTGCATCGCTTCGGCGCTGACGGCAAGGCGATGGCCCAGTGAGGGTGGGCCAGTGAGGATGGGCCGGTGAGGATGGGACAGTGAGGCTGCAAGGCAAATCGGCGCTGATCACGGGATCGGCGCGAGGCATCGGCAGGGCTTTCGCCGAAGCCTATCTGCGCGAGGGCGCCACTGTCGCGATTGCCGATATCAACCTTGAAGCCGCGCAGAAGACGGCCGCCGCGATCGGCGACAACGCCTATGCCGTGAAACTCGACGTCACCGACCAGGCATCCATCGATGCGGCGGTGAAGGCGGTGGAGGACAAGGCGGGCGGTCTCGACATCCTGATCAACAACGCCGCTTTGTTCGACCTGGCCCCGATCGTGGAGATATCTCGGGCGAGCTATGAAAAGCTTTTCTCCGTCAATGTCGCGGGCACGCTGTTCATGCTGCAGGCAGCCGCCCGGTCGATGATCGCGCGGGGCAAGGGCGGCAGGATCATCAACATGGCAAGCCAGGCCGGGCGTCGCGGCGAGCCGCTGGTCGCGGTCTATTGCGCCACCAAGGCCGCGGTCATCTCGCTGACCCAGTCGGCCGGGCTCGATCTGATCAAGCACCGCATCAACGTAAACGGCATCGCGCCCGGCGTCGTCGACAGCGACATGTGGGACGAGGTCGATGCCTTGTTCGCCAAATACGAGAACCGGCCGAAGGGCGAGAAAAAGCGGCTGGTCGGCGAAGGCGTGCCTTACGGCCGCATGGGCAAGCCGGAAGACCTCACCGGCATGGCCGTGTTCCTCGCCAGTGACGAGGCCGAATACATCGTCGCCCAGACCTACAATGTCGATGGCGGCCAATGGATGAGTTGAAAAGAACGATTTGAGGGGGACGGCGCCTCTTTCTTTCCTCCGGAGAAGGCGCCGCGGGGGCGGGTGAGGGGCCGCATGCTGGAACACCAGGTGCGGCCCCTCATCCTCGCCCTCCCGAAGGAGGCGAAACAGTCGGGCTGCAAATCGGCCAAAGGGTAAAGCAGATGACCGTGAAACTTTCGTCCTCGAGCCTCGTCAGGCTTCCGCCCAAGGTCGCAGGTCCGAACTATGACCGCTCGGCGCTGAAAGCCGGCATCGTGCATTTCGGTGTCGGCAATTTTCACCGCTCGCACCAGGCCGTCTATCTCGACGACCTGTTCGGTCAGGGCATCGGTCATGATTGGGCGCTGGTCGGCGCCGGCGTGTTCGACGGCGAGAAGATCGGCCGCGGCAAGCTTGAAGAGCAGGATTGGCTGACCACAGTGGTCGAGCAGGACGAGGGCCATATGAGCGCCCGCGTCACCGGCGCGATGATCGATTTCCTGATGCCGGGAGATGCCGCCGCCATCATCGATCGGCTGGCCGATCCGGCGATCAGGATCGTTTCGCTGACCATCACCGAAGGCGGCTATTTCATCGACCCGGCCTCCGGCGTCTTCAACCCGACCCATCCCGACATCGTCGCCGACGCGCAGCCGGGCGCCACACCGAAGACTGTGTTCGGCATTATCCTGGCCGGGCTGGTGCGACGCCGCCAGGATGGTATCGTGCCGTTCACCGTGATGTCCTGCGACAACATTCCCCACAACGGCCATGTCACGTCGGATGGTGTTATCGGCCTTGCCCGCCTGATCGACGAGGATCTGGCGAGCTGGGTCAGCGAGACGGTCGCCTTCCCGAACGCCATGGTCGACCGCATCACGCCGGCCACCAGCGACCGCGAGCGCAAGATCCTCGCCGACGATTTTGGCATCGAGGACAACTGGCCGGTGTTCTGCGAGCCGTTCCGGCAATGGGTGCTGGAAGACCATTTCACCGATGGCCGCCCGGCGCTGGAAAAGGTCGGCGTGCAGTTCGTCAAGGACGTCGCCCCTTATGAACTGATGAAGATCCGCATCCTAAATGGCGGCCACGCCACCATCGCCTATCCGGCCGGGCTGATGGACATCCACTTCGTGCATGAAGCGATGCAGGAGCCGCTGGTGCGCGGATTCCTCGACAAGCTCGAGCACGACGAGATCATCCCGACGGTGCCGCCGGTGCCGGACACGGTGCTGGAAGACTATTACCAGCTCATCGAGAAGCGCTTCTCCAATCCCAAGATCGGCGACACGGTGCGCCGGCTCTGCCTCGACGGGTCCAATCGCCAGCCGAAATTCATCATCCCGACCATCGCCGACCGGCTGAAGGCCGGCAAAGGCGTTGCCGGACTGGCGCTGGAATCGGCCCTTTGGTGCCGCTACTGCTTCGGCACGACGGACAGCGGCGCCGTCATCGAGCCCAACGACCCGAGCTGGGACCGGCTGAAGGCAACGGCAAAGGCGGCAAAGGACGCGCCCGCCGCGTGGCTTGCGATGGACGATATCTATGGCGACGTCGGCCGCGCCGCCGCCTTCGTCGAGGCCTTCGCCCACGCGCTCAACGTGCTCTGGGCCAATGGCACGCGCGCCACGCTGACGCGCTACCTCGCCGGCAAGCTCTGAGAGCCAGCCGGCATCATGACGCCTGAACTGGTCATCTTCGACTGCGACGGCGTGCTGGTCGATAGCGAGGCGCTCTCCGTCTCGGCGCTGCTCGGCATGATCGAACTTGCCGGCGGCAGTCTTGGCGAGGACGCTGCCTACGAGCATTTCCTCGGCAAGAGCATGAAAAGCGTGCGCGAGATCCTCAGCCGCGACTTCGGCCTGGAGATCACCGACCAGCATCTCACCGCCATGCGCGTCGACCTCATGCGAAAGTTCCGCGAGGAGCTGATGCCGATCCCCGGCGTCAAGGAGATGCTGCCGAAGCTCGGCCTGCCGTACTGCGTCGCCTCTTCCGGCACGCTAGAACGCATTCGTTACGCGCTCGACATCACCGGTCTGCTGACGCTGATGGAGCCGCATCTGTTCAGCGCGGCCATGGTTGCCAAGGGAAAGCCGGCGCCCGACCTTTTCCTCCACGCCGCCGCCACCATGCGAGCCCATCCGCGCAGGTGTCTCGTCATCGAGGACAGCCCGGCCGGTGTCGCCGCCGCACGCGCGGCAGGCATGCGCGTCCTTGCCTTTACCGGCGGCGCGCACGCTGGCAATCCGGCATTGAAAGCGCGGCTTGCGTCGACCGAACCGGACTTTATATTCGCTGACATGCTGCAATTGCCCGATCTGATTGCAGGCCTGGGAGCGAGAGTTAGAGCATCTTGACGAAACAGTTTGTCTGCGCGGTCGATGTCGGCACCGGGAGCGCTCGCGCGGGCATTCTCGACGCCAGTGGCACCTTGCTCGGCCGTGCCGAGCGGCCGATCGGCATGAACCAGCCGAAGCCGGATCATGCCGAGCACGATTCGCGCGATATCTGGTCCGCCGTCTGCACCGCCGTGCGTGCCGCGCGGGAAAAGGCCGGCGTCGCCGCCGGGGATATCGCCGGCATCTCCTTCGATGCCACCTGTTCTCTGGTCGTGCGGGACAGGCAAGGCGGCCAGCTCAGTGTGTCGACCACCGGCGACAAGCGCTGGGACACCATTGTCTGGCTCGATCACCGCGCCATCGCCGAAGCCGACGAATGCACGGCGAGCGGCCACGAGGTGCTGAATTATATCGGCGGCGTCATGTCGCCCGAGATGGCGACGCCGAAGCTGATGTGGCTGAAGCGTAATCTACCGAAGACATGGAATGAAGCCGGCTACCTGTTCGACTTGGCCGATTTCCTGACCTGGCAGGCAACGGGCTCGCTGGCCCGCTCGCAATGCACACTGACAGCGAAATGGACTTATCTGGCGCACCAGGACAGCGCATGGCAGCGCGATTTCTTCGAACTCGTCGGCCTCGACGATCTTTTTGACCATGGCAATCTGCCCGAAAAGGCAAGCCCGGTTGGCGCCGATATCGGTCCGTTGACGGCGCAGGCAGCGGCGGAACTCGGCTTGACCGAAAACTGCCGCGTCGGCGCAGGCGTCATCGATGCCTATGCCGGGGCGCTTGGCGTGCTCGGCGGTTTTGCCGGCGACGACCAGAATATCGGCCGCCATCTGGCGCTGATCGCCGGCACGTCCTCCTGCGTCATGGCGATGTCGCCCGACCCGCAGCCTTTCGCCGGCGTCTGGGGCCCTTACTACGGCGCCGCGCTGCCGAAGCTGTGGCTATCGGAAGGCGGCCAGTCGGCGACCGGGGCGCTGCTCGACCACATCATCCGCTGGCACGGCGCCGGCGGCGAGCCGAACGCGGCCATGCATGCCAGGATTGCCGGGCGCGTCGCCGAACTGCGCGCCGCCGAGGGCGAGAACCTTGCCGCGCGGCTGCATGTGCTGCCGGATTTCCACGGCAACCGCTCGCCGCTGGCCGACCCGCACGCCGTCGGCGTCGTCAGCGGTTTGACGCTGGATTCGTCGTTCGACAGCCTGTGCAAGCTCTACTGGCGCACCGCCGTCGGCATCGCGCTCGGCGTGCGCCATGTGCTGGAGGCGCTGAATGAGAACGGCTACCTGATCGACACGCTGCACGTCACCGGCGGCCACACCAAGAACCCGCTTCTGATGGAGCTCTATGCCGACGCCACCGGCTGTACGGTGGTCGAGCCGCTGGCCGACGAGGCGGTTCTGCTCGGCACCGGCATGGTGGCGGCGACCGCTGCCGGGCTGTTCCCCGATCTCAACGCCGCCTGCCTTGCCATGCAGCAGGGCGGCAAGGCACGCGCCGCCAACCCGGCGGCCGGCCCCCGCTTCGATCGCGACTACCGTATTTTTCTGGAAATGCACCGGCAGCGGCAGGTGCTCGACGCCATCCGGTAGGTCTCAGCGCTCTATTGCTTGCGCAGGGACGCGCCCGATGTCGCGTCGAACAGGTGGATCGCTTCCTCCTCGAACGTATAGCGGACGGGCGCATGCAGCACCGGGCATTCGCGTGCCGGAACCAGTGCGCTGATCTCCTTGCCGCCGGAGCCGAAGGTCACCAGCGCGTCATTGCCATGGAATTCGATGAGATCGGCAGTGCCTTGCAATATGCCGACGGCGCCGGCGCCGGCCGTCTTCAGGTCCGGCGGGCGGATGCCCAGCACGGCGCGATCGCCCGGCTGGAGATGAAAACCCGCCCCGTCTATCGAAAGCACCGTTCCGGCGCCGGTCAGCGTCCAGCCGTTGCCGGCGCGGGCGACCGTCACATCGGCAAAATTCATGTTCGGCGTGCCGATGAAGCCGGCCACGAAAATATTGCCCGGCCGCCGGTAGATTTCCGCCGGCGAGCCGATCTGCTCGATGACGCCGTCCTTGAGCAGCACGATGCGGTCGGCAAGCGTCATCGCCTCCAGCTGGTCATGGGTGACATAGACGGTGGTGGTCTTCAGCGACTGGTGCAGCCGCGCGATCTCGACGCGCATGTGGTTGCGCAATTTGGCGTCGAGATTGGACAACGGCTCGTCGAACAGGAACACCTTGGGCGTCTTGATCATGGCCCGGGCGATCGCCACGCGCTGCTGCTGGCCGCCGGAAAGTTCGGCCGGTTTGCGGCCGAGATAGGGGTCGAGCCCCAGCGTCCCCGACACCGCTTCGACCCGCTTGCGGATCTCGGCCGCCGGCACCTTCTGGCGCCGCAGCCCGAAGGCGATGTTGTCGAAGATCGTCATGTGCGGATAGAGCGCGTAGTTCTGGAACACCATGGCGATGCCGCGATCCCCCGGATCGAGGTCGTTGACCACCTTGCCGCCGATCGAGACCTCGCCGCCGCTGATGTCCTCCAGACCCGCCAGCATCCTGAGTAAGGTCGACTTGCCGCAGCCGGACGGGCCGAGGAAGACGACGAATTCGTGCTCTTCAATGCTGAGGTTGAGATCGCGGATGACCGTGGTGGCGCCATAGGCCTTGTCGACATGGGAGCAAACGATCGCGGACATGGTCAGCCCTTTTCGCCTGTAAGCAGGATCTGCAGCTTGACGTCCTGCGGGTTGCCTTCGGCGGCTCGTTCGAACGCCTTGATGCTGTCGGCGAAATCATAGGTGCCGGTGATCAGCGGCTTGAGATCGACCTTGCCGGAGGCAATGAGCTGCAGGGCGCGGTCGAAAATGTTGGCATAGCGGAACACCGTCTCGATGCGCACTTCCTTCGAGATCGCCGCCGGTACGTTGAGGGCCACCGGCTCCACCGGCAGCCCGACCAGCACCACCGCGCCACCTGGCCGCACAACATCGAACAGGTCGGCGAAGGCCTTGGGGCTCCCGCTCGCCTCGAAGACGATGTCGGCGCCCCAATTGTCGGTCGCGGCCGCGACGGCGTCGACCAGCGACTGTTCGCCGATATTGACCGGCACGATGCCGGCATATTGCGCTGCGATCTTCAGCTTGGGCGCGGAAAAGTCGGAAATCAGCACTTTCGAACAGCCGCCGGCAAGGGCGGCAAGCGCGATCATGATGCCGATCGGGCCGCAGCCGACGACGACGGCGACATCGCCCGGAACGATGCGGGCACGGCTTGCCGCCTGCATGCCGATGGCGAAGGGCTCGACCATGGCGCCCTCGGCGAAGGAGACATTGTCGGGCAGCCTGTAGGTGAAAGCCGCCGGGTGCACGGCAAAGGGAGCAAGAATGCCGTGCACCGGCGGCGTCGCCCAGAAAGTGACGTCCGGGTCGACATTGTAGATCCCGAGTTTTGTCGCGCGCGACGACAGGTTCGGCACGCCGGGCTCCATGCAGACGCGGTCGCCGACCTTCAGACTCCTGACATTGGCGCCGACCTCGACGATTGTGCCGGCGGCTTCGTGGCCGAGCACCATCGGCGCCCGCACGACATAGCTGCCGATGGCGCCATGCGTATAATAGTGCACGTCGCTGCCGCAGACGCCGACCGTGTGGATGGCGATCCTGACGTCGTCGGGTCCGACATCGAGCGGCAACGCGATCTCGCGCAGCGACAGTTCGCCTTTTTTCTCAAGTACCAAAGCCCGCATCGGTTCGTCCTCACTTCAAGTCTTTTTTTGCCGGAAAACGGAATTCAGGAAACCGCTGAGAACGCCGAGGAAAAGCAGCGGCGGCAGCGACAGGAGCACGACCGAGGCGTTCAAAATCCCCCACGGCACGTTCATGCCTTGCTGGGAGAGTTCGGAGGCGACGATCGGCAAGGTCTTGGCATTGGAACTCGACAGCATCAGCGCGATCAGGAACTCGTTCCAGACCAGCACGAAGCTGAAGGCAATCGCGCCGATCAGCGAACGGGCAGCCACGGGCAGCGCGATCCGCCAGAACACCGCGTAAGCGCCGTACCCGTCAACGAAGGCGGCTTCCTCGATTTCCTTCGGCACGGCCTGGAAGGCTGGAATGGCCAGCCACATGATCACCGAGATGGTGAGCAGGGAATAGGTGACGATCAAAGCCGGCAAAGTGTCGTAGAGGCCGAGCTGCAGCCAGATCACCATCAGCGGGATCGCCACCGCCACCGGCGGCAGGAAACGCAGCGACAGCACGAAGAACTGGATATCGCCGGCCCAGCGGTTGGGATAGCGCGCCACCGCGTAGGCCGCGGGCAGGCCAAGCACGACGCCGATCAGCACGGCCGTGCCGCAGGCGACGACCGAATTGTAGAGGCCGGTGATGACGCTGTCGCGGCCAAGGATATAGCTGATATTGGCTAGCGTCGGCGTGAACACGAGGCGGGGAACGCGGGTGATGATGTCGACGCTGTTCTTCAGCGAATTGAGCGCCGTCCACAGCAGCGGGAATACGGCGAGGAAGCCGGCGAAGGCCAGGATGGCTCTGGCGATGACGCGGCCGGGCCTCATGCCTGCACCCGCTTCCACAGCATCGTGAAGGTGATGACGGTGGCGATCATCATCAGCACGGCCATCGCCGAGGCGTAGGAGACCTTGCCGGACTCGATGAAGCCTTGCGAGAAGGCGTACATGTCGAGCGTTTCGGTTGCCACGCCGGGGCCGCCGCGGGTCATCACGTAGATCAGGTCGAAGGAGCGCAGCGACTCGATCATCTTGACGAACATCAGGCTGATCAGCGGCGCCTTCAGCATCGGCAAGGTGACGTAGGCGTGGATCTGCCAGCGCCGGGCGTGGTCGAGTCGGGCCGCCTCGATCGGCTGCGGCGGCAACGTCTCCAGCAGCTTGAGCACGATGACGGCGAAGAACAGGCCCCACTGCCAGACATCGACCGAGGCGACGGCGAACAGCGCCGTCGAAGGCTTGGACAGCGGATCAAAGATCAGCCCGCCGGTGAGCAGCCGGTAGGGGTAGGTGGCGATGCCGTAGAGTGGATGATAGGCGAACTTCCAGACGAAGGCCGCCGAGACGCGCGGCAGCAGCACCGGGATGATGAACAGCAGGCAGTAGAGATTGCGCAGGCGCGGCGAGGCGGCCTCGAACATCAGCACGCCGAGCCCGATCGCCACCACCATCGTTGCCACGACGGTGACCACCTCCCACTTCACCGACACCCAGACGGCGTTGAGGAAGCGGCGGTCGGAGAATAGATCAAAGAAGTTCGAGAACCAGACCCAGGAATAGGCCGTCGAGCTCAGCTCGCGGTTCTGCAGGGCGATGATGATCGCGTAGAGCGTCGGCACCATCGACAGGATCAGCAGAATGACCAGCGTCGGCACGACAAAGGTGACCGGCAGGGATGAACGTCGAGGCATTGGTCTCAGGCCTTGCTGTGTCTCTGATATCTGGACATGACGGGCAGGCCCTCCTGCGACGCACAGGTTCCGGCGGTCCCGAGACTGCCGCGAACCGCGCGCCGCAAGAGGGAGGGACCTACTTCTTCACCAGCTCATTGGCATAGGCCTCGAGCTCGTTGAGGCTGCCCTTGACGTCGGTGCGCGTGCCGGCGATCAATTCCTCGAGGATGATGCCCCAGCGGTCGCCGAGATCCGGCCAGCGTGGATCCTGCCAGAAGTTTACCGCCGTCACCTTGCCTGTTTCGGCAAGCGCCTGGCCGAGATCGGCGCCGTAGATATCGGCGAACTCCTTGCTGGACAGGATGCTGGTGCGGTTCAGCTCACCGAACTGGTGGGCGTCGAGCCGGCGCTTCTCGTTTTCCTTCGACGTTGCCCAGGCGATGAACAGGCCGGCGCATGTCTTCGAAGCGTCGTCGGCATTGGCCTTCGCCGCGATGGCGAGGCCATGGCCGTAACCGCCGCCGGGAAGTGGCGAGGGCGGCGGCAGGAAGCCGATCTTGCCGACCACTTGCGAGGTTTTCGGATCGACCGCCATGCCCGAAAGCGGCGTCGATTCGACGAGGATCGCGACCTGGCCCGACAGGAAGGCGCCGGTCGATTCGTCCCAGCTGCCGGTCTGCGTGCCGGGTGCCGAATCCTTGAACAGCTTCAAATAGGTCTCGGTTGCCTTGACCGCGGCCTCGGAATTGAAGGCCGGCTTGTCGCCGTCGAACCACTTGCCGCCATAGGCCTTGAAGAACGGCATCCAGCGCCAGACATTGGCGCCCGAGCCGCGTGCGCCGCGCAACGCGATGCCATACATGCCCTTGTCGGCATTGGTCAGCTTCGGCACGTCGGCGATCAGCTCGTCCAGCGTCTTGGGCGGCTGGATGCCGGCGGCCTCCAGCACGTCCTTGCGGTAGACCATCAGGTCGCCGCCGCCGGTTAGCGGCGCGAACCAGACCTTGCCGTCATAGGTGGCGACCTTCTGGCGGCCCGGGTCGAAGTCGGCATAGTCGTAGTCAGCCGGGTAAAAATCGGTGAGCGGCACGATCCACTTCGACGAGGCGAAAAGCGCCACATTCGCTTCATCGACATAGTAGACGTTGTAGTTGCCGACTGTGGACGCGTCCGCGCGCGACTTGGCGCGGCGATCGTTCTCATTGAGATAATCGATCTTGAAGCTCGCGCCGGAGAGCTTCTCGAACTCGGCCTTTGAGTCCTCCAGAAGCGTCAGGCCGTCGCGTGGCTGCGCCAGCACCTTGACCGGTGCCGAACAGACCGGCGCCTGCGCCAGGGCTAGGGTTGAAACGGTAGCGGAAAGCACGAAAGCTGCGCCAAGGCTGGCAGCGAGCCGAACTGGTTTCATGATCTTTTTCTCCTCCAGGAATACGTCGCAGGAAACGCAGGTCATCGGGTTGCGCGATCCTCACCATCGCCCGGACGACATGCCACCCGTCGCCAAAATGCGCAGTTGCGATGGGCCAAGCTAGAAGCCCCGTTGCAGCAGACCTGTACTTTTATGCATTGTGCAGCGCAAAAAACGGCACCCACATAGGGGACGCGTCACACGAGTATCGATCTGGTCCAAAAGGGTGATTCAGGATGCGCTTATGCGCGCATCGCCAGACGCTGCCGCGACAGCTTGCGATAGGATGACGGCGTCATCTTGTGCTTGCGCAGGAACGCGCGGTTGAAGTTGGAGATGTTCATGTAGCCGACCTGGAAACAGATGTCGGTGATCGGCACATCGGTATCAGCCAGGAGCTTGCACGCCTGCCACAGCCTGAGCTTGGCAAGATGGTCGCTGAAGGAATTGCCGGTGTTCTTCTGGAAGAACCGCGAGAAGGTGCTTTCGCTCATGCCGGCCAGCTCGGCCACGTCAGGCAGCTTCAGATCCTCCGCGAAATGCTGGAACAGATAGGTCAGCGTGCGCTGGATGATGTCGAGCGAGGCGGCATCGAGAACCGGCTGGAAGTTCGGTGACGACAACAGCTCATACTCATCGGTCCGGGCCAGCAGGTCGACCAGTTCGAGGAACAGGCAGAACCGGGCCAGCCCATGCACCGTACCCATCCGCTCCATCAGCGCGGCGCCTTCAAGCGCGGTCCCGCCGTGGAAGACCATGCCGCGCAGCGACCGTTCCAGGAACGGCTCCAGTTCGCGCAATTCCGGCAGCATGTCAGCCGATCCTCGCAGCCGCTCGGCATCGAATTGCAGCACGATGTCGCGACCCTCGATCAATTCGCCTGGCTGCACCGCGGTGACCCAGTCATGCGGCAGGCCGCCACCGACGATGGTGAGGTAGCCCGGCCCGAACTCGCCAATATGGTCGCCGACCAGGACCACGCCGGAGGATTTCCGCAGCAGGTGGATCTCGTATTCCGGATGGAAGTTCCAGACGTTGCGCTCCCAGGGATAGTCGTCCAGCCGCCACAGGAAACTGTCGCTCGCCTCGGTGACGATATGCTCGAAGGAAGGCGCCGTGCGCGGGATCGCCGCCGTGTTCTTTCTGCGTCTGAACGCCATCCTGCCTCCCATATTCGCCCGCCGCCGACGTTTTAATCCGGAGCAGCCCGGGCCGGCAAGGGAACGAGGCGACGCCTCCCGGCAATGGCGCTGGCTCAATCTGTTCTCGCGCCCCTCCCTTGCCTTCATGTCGCATTTCGTTCAAGAGACGGCGCAAACGCGCGAAACCGAAGGTTTTGCCGTTTGCAATGCGGCTTCCGGCTCTTTGCCGACGCGCCGCAACCTTGAAAGAGCAGGACAATGTCCGCGATCGAAGCCGGCGCTCGCGCGCCGGAAAATCTTTGGCGTCAGGAAATCAGGGCGACGCTGGCGCTGGCCTGGCCGATGGTGCTGACCAATCTCGGCCAGACGGCGATGACCGCCACTGACGTCATGATGATGGGCCGCCTCGGCGCGGACACGCTGGCCAGCGGCGCGCTCGGCGCCAACCTGTATTTCATGCCGCTGATCTTCGGCCTCGGCCTGATGCTGGCGACCTCGCCGATGATCGCCACCGAGCTTGGCCGCCGCCGCTATTCCGTACGTGACCTGCGCCGCACCGTGCGCCAGGGCCTGTGGTTGGCGATCCTGATCTCGGTCCCGATCTGGCTCGTGCTGTGGCACGGCGAGGCCATCCTGCTGGCCATGGGCCAAGAGCCGGCGCTGGCGCGCCAGGCCGGCATTTACCTGCGCTGGCTGGAGTGGGCGGTGCTGCCCTTCTACGGCTACATCGTGCTGCGCTCGTTCATCTCGGCGCTGGAGCGGCCGGGCTGGGCGCTGGTCATCGTCTTCGTCGCCGTGGCCTTCAACGTGTTCGCCAACTGGGTGTTCATGTTCGGCAATCTCGGTGTTCCGGCCATGGGCATCGCCGGCTCGGGCCTTGCGACCTCGCTGTCCTCAACGCTGATGTTCGCCGGCATGGCTGTCGTGGTGATGTGGGAGAAAAAATTCCGGCGCTATCACCTGTTCGGCCGCTTCTGGCGATCCGACTGGCCGCGCTTCAAGGGCCTGCTGCGGCTCGGCCTGCCGATCGCCGGCATCCTTGCCTTCGAGGTGACGATCTTCAATGCCGCCGCCCTGCTGATGGGCCTGATCGACGCGGATTCGCTGGCCGCGCACGCCATCGCCATCCAGATCGCCTCGATTTCCTTCATGGTGCCGCTCGGCCTCAACCAAGCGGTGACGGTGCGGGTCGGGCTCGCCCACGGCGCCGGCAATCCCGAAGGTGTGTCGCGTGCCGGCTGGACCGCCTTCGTCATCGGCGTTTCTTTCATGGCGCTGATGGGGCTGGTGATGGTGCTTTGGCCGCATCTCCTGATCAGCGCCTTCATCGACCTTGGCAATCCCGCCAATGCCAGGGTGATCGCGCTAGCCGGTTCGTTCCTGGTTTTCGCCGCCCTGTTCCAGGTCTTCGACGGCGCGCAGGCGGTTGCCGCCGGCATGCTGCGCGGCCTGCACGACACCAAGGTCCCGATGATCTATGCCGCGATCGGCTATTGGGGCGTCGGCCTGCCGCTCGGCGTGCTGCTCGCCTTCCATTTCGGCTTCCACGGCGTCGGCATCTGGATCGGCCTGTCTTCGGGGCTGGCCGTGGTGGCAGCGCTGCTTCTTGCCCGCTGGCTGCGCCGCGACCGCATCGTGCCGTCAGGCGCGTTCGGACATTGAACCCGGTGGCCGGTTGCCAGCCTTCCGGCATGTCCTAACATTGCCGCCCATTAAAACGACGCCTTCAGACCGGACCACGGACGCCCGCTAAGAGAAGGCCCTGGCATAAGATATTGAACGGTTCCCAAGCGGCAAACGTTTCCACCAAGAGACAAATGACCGAGGAGAATTATCATGAAGGCAATTGTGGTGACGGACCAGGCTGCGGGAACGGCCGGGATGAAGCTGGTGGAGCGGCCTGAGCCGCAGCCAGCGATAAACGATGTCGTCGTTCAGGTTCATGCTTCGGGATTCGTCCCGACCGAGCTGGCATGGCCCTCAACCTGGACCGACCGCCGCGGCCTTGACCGAACACCGTCGATCCTTGGGCACGAGCTGGCCGGAGTTGTCATCGCACTCGGGTACGGCACAACGGGACTGTCGGTAGGTCAGAGAGTATTCGGCCTCGCCGACTGGCATCGCGACGGCACGCTCGCGGAGTATGTAGCCATGGAAGCACGCAACCTCGCGCCGCTGCCGGGCGACGTCGACTTCACGGTGGGCGCAAGCCTGCCGATCTCGGGTCTCACCGCGTGGCAGGGACTCTTCCAGCATGGCCGCCTTCAGGCGGGGCAGAGCGTCCTCGCGCACGGTGCGGCCGGCGCGGTCGGGTCGATGGTGACGCAACTTGCACGAGAGGCGGGCGCCTACGTCATCGGCACCGGACGCGCCGCCGACCGTCAGACGGTGCTCGACTTTGGGGCGAATGAGTTCGTCGACCTCGAGAACGACGCCCTCGAAGACGTGGGCGAAGTCGCTCTCGTGTTCGATGTGATCGGCGGGGAAATCGGGAAGCGCTCCGCCGGCCTGATTCGAGCCGGAGGAACACTGGTGTCCGTCGTCGGATCGACAGAGGCGCGGCCTGCCGACGGCCTGGCGGTTGACTTCGTTGTCGAGTCCGATCGTGCCCAACTGAGCGAGATCGTCCAGCGGGTGCGGGACGGACGACTGCGGACGAACATCGGCAACGTTTCGACCCTCAACGATGCCGTCGCCGCCTTCAACCCTACCGGGCGACGCACTGGGAAGACGATCATCCGCGTTCGTCCGTGAGGATTTGGAAACGGCGAGGGGCAAGGGTCCTCTTCGGTCGAAAGCTGAGCATCCAACAGATCAAATGACCTTCAAGAGGCGTTCGAACGCTAGGCACCGGGAGTTTGCGGCCGCCGTCGATGTTGGCCAGCGCAACATGCTCTCGGCTCAGCGAGCCGCCGCTCGTTGTTCGAGCCGCCGCGCATACTGCGTCAGCGGGAAGCACATGGCGAAGAAGATCAGCGCCACCAGCCCATAGACCTTGAACGGCTCGAAGGTGGCGTTGTTGATGGCGTTGGAGGTCCGCACCAGCTCCTCGAAGCCGATGATCGAGGTCAGCGCGGTCGACTTGATCAACTGCACCAGGAAACCGACCGTCGGCGCGCGGGTGATCGCGAACGCCTGCGGCAGGATGATCAGCCTGAGCCCCTGCAGATAGTGCAGGCCGAGGCTGGCGCCGGCATCCCATTGGCCCAATGGCAGCGCATCGACGCCAGAGCGCCAGATTTCGGCCAGATAGGCGCTGGCGAAGAAGGTGAGGCCGAGCACCGCCGCCGTCCACGGCTCGATGCGCAGGCCAAGCATGGGCAGGCCGAAGAACATCAGGAACAGCTGCATCAAGAGCGGCGTCCCCTGAAACAAGGCGATGTAGCCGGAGGCAACGCGCCGGCTCCATTTATTCTTGGCGATCCTCAGGAACAGCACCGCCATTCCGACCAGCGCGCCGCCGACAAACGCGGCCAGCGACAAAAGCACCGTCCAGCGGGCGGCAAGCAGAAGGTTGCGCACGATGTCCCACAACGTGAACTCGATCATGACACGCCAGCTCCGAGCGCGCGGCGGCCGCCTGCAACCAGCAGCCGCCGCAAGGCCATCGACATCAAGAGATAGACCAGCGTGACGACGAAATACGTCTCGAAAGAACGGAAAGTGCGCGCCTGCAGCATGTCGGCCTCATAGGTCAGCTCGCGCACCGCGATCTGCGACACCACGGCTGATTCCAGCATCATGATGACGATCTGGCTGGTCAGCGCGGGATAGATGATCTTGAGCGCCTGTGGCAGCACGATCTTGATGAACACCTGCCGTGGCCTCAGCCCGAGCGCCAGGGCCGCTTCCGTCTGCCCGTGCGGCACCGCGTCAAGGCCGGCGCCGACGATCTCGATCGTGTAGGCGGCCATGTTGAGCGTCATCGCCAGCATGGCGGCCAGGATCGGATCGAGCCTGATGCCGAGACTCGGCAGGCCGAAGAAGATAAAGAAGAGCTGCACCAGGAACGGCGTGTTGCGCATCACTTCGACATACCAGCCAATGGCCCTGCGCAGCAGCGCGGGGCCGCTTCGCCGCCCGGCGGCACCGAGGATGCTGAGCAGCGTGCCCGCAAGCGTGGTGACGGCGATCAAAAGGATCGTCGTCGCCGCGCCGTGCGCGATGTCGCCCACGGCACCTGGAAGCCAGCCGAAGGCCACGGCAACTCAATCCTTGAGGTTGTCGGGATTGAGCGGCGTCTTCAGCCAGGCCTTCGAGCTTTCGTCCAGCTTGCCGTCGGCCAGCATCTTGGCAATGGCGTCGTTGACCGCCTTCTTGAGGGCATCCTCATGCTTGTTGAGGCCGATATGCGAAGGCGAGGTCAGAAGCTGAAACTTCTGCTCCGGCTTCAGCGCATCCTGCTTGGCCAGCACCTGCGCGCCGACATCGTTGCCGACGACCATCAATTGGGTCTGGCCTGAGATGAAGGCCTGGATCACCGAATTGTAGTTGTCGAAACGCTTGATGTCCGCCGAGGCCGGTGCTGCTTCGGTGAGCGAGGTGTCTTCCAGCGTGCCGCGATTGACGGCGATCGACTTGCCGGCAAGATCTTCCTTGCCTTTGACTGGCATTGCCGCCGGACCGATCACCGCGATGTAATAGGGCGCGTAAGCAGCGGCGAAGTCGATGACCTGCTCGCGCTCTTTCGAGTAGCCGACGCTCATCAGGATGTCGACGCGATGGTCGTTCAAATAGGGGATGCGGTTCTGGCCGGTGACGGCAACGGTGTTGAGCTTCACCTTGAGCGTGTCGGCGATGTACTGCGCCACATCCATGTCATAGCCCTTGAGGCTCATGTCGGCACTGGCCGAGGAGAAAGGCGGGAAGTCGGCGAAGACGCCGACATTAATGGTGCCGGCCTTGGTGATGTCGACCAGCGCGTCGGCATTGGCGGCTTGCGTGGCGAAGCCGGCTAACCCCACGAGCAGAACGGCGGCGATGGATGATTTGCGGTGGATTGTCATTGTCATTCCCCTTCTGGAAGCTTTTGATTGTTTGGGTCGGCCGCCGGCTCCAGTGCGGCGGCCGCCTTTCTCTGTCAGGCCCCCTTGCCTGATACTGCCGGGCTGAACACCATCAGGCTCAGGATCTCGAACAGCACCTGCGCGCCGGCGTGCGCCGTGTTGGTGGTGGCGTCATATTGCGGCGCCACCTCGACGACATCGCCACCGACAATGTTGAGACCCTTGAGGCCGCGCAGCAGTTCGAGCACTTCGCGCGTCGTCAGCCCGCCGACTTCCGGCGTGCCGGTGCCCGGTGCGAAGGCGGGATCGACGCTGTCGATGTCGAAGGACACATAGGTCGGGCCGTCACCGACTATTCTGCGCGCCTTCTCGATGATGGCGGGAATGCCGAGACCGGTCACTTCCTCGGCATGGACCACGGTCATCCCGGACTCGTAGGTGAATTCCCACAGATATTCGGCCGAGCCGCGGATGCCGATCTGGATGGTGCGCGTCGGATCGAGCACGCCGTCCAGCACCGCGTTGCGGAACGGGCCCCCATGGTGGAATTTGGTCAGGTCGAACAGGCCGCTGGTGTCGCAATGGGCGTCGATGTGGATCAGGCCGACCGGCGCCTTCTTGCCGACCGCCTTCAGGATCGGGTGGGTGATCGAATGGTCGCCGCCGACCGACAACGGGATGACCCCGGCGTCGACGATCTGGTTGATGCGCCGCTCGATATCCTCATGGCTGGTCTCCAGCCGGTAGCGGCTCTGGAACGGAACGTCGCCGATGTCGGCGACCCTGAGTTCATGCGTGGGCGCGCATTCCAGCACATGATTGTAGGGGCCGATGCGCTCGATCGCCCGCAAGGCGCGCGGCCCGAAGCGCGAGCCCGGCCGGTTGGTGACGCCGAGATCCATCGGCACGCCTGTTATCGCCACCTGCAGGTCGCCGAAGTCCGGATTGTCCGCTGCGATTTCGCGGTAGGGCGCGGCAAGGAAGGTCGGGATGCCGGAATAGGGCGCCAGCCGCGTGCCGCTCTTGGAAAAGATCTTGTCGGCGACCTTGCGAAATTTCGGGTCGAACATCTCGCCGCCATGGCTCTCGCCATATTTGCGACGCAGCGCATCGAGCTTGCCGCGATCGTATCCCATATCCGCTCCTCCTCGGCTGACGCAGTAGTGCCGGCGGTGACCTCGGGCGAACCGACCGTCATCCGGCCGGGCCGTTGTCCGGCTGGCAGTCTGCAGATTTCACGTCTTGATGTTGTTCCGGATCAAAGTGTCCGGCAGCCGCTTTGAAAAAGCAATTGATATTGTTAGGGTGTTTCCTGTGAGAAAATCTCACAATAAAGCCGAGCATCCATGGCCAAGCGCCTGCCACCTCTCAACCCGCTGCGCGCCTTCGAGGCCACGGCCCGCCATGCCTCGCTGACCAAGGCGGCGAGCGAACTGAATGTCACGCACGGCGCCATCAGCCATCAGATCAAGGCGCTGGAGCAATCGCTTGGCGTCAAGCTGTTCGAGCGCGTCGGCCAGCGGGTCAAGCTGACCCCGCACGGCGCCGAACTTTTGCCGGCGGTATCGGTCGCCTTCGACGGTATCGCCGCCGCCACCCAACGGCTGACGCGGCCGGCAAGCAGCGGCGCGCTGTCGGTGTCCTGCGTGCCTGCGTTGCTGCTCTTGTGGATGACGCCGAGGCTGGGCAGCTTCACCGCGCAATATCCCGACATCCAGCTGAAGCTCATTCCCTCCAACGATCCCAGGGATATCCGGGCGCCGCATATCGATGTCTGCGTGCATTATGGCGATGGCAGCTGGGCCGATTGCTGGATGCGCAAATGGTCGGGGCTGGAGCTGTTCCCGGTGGTCAGCCCGACGCTGATCAACAACCGGCCGATCCGCAATGTTCGCGACCTCGCCGACCATGTCTTGCTGCATGGCGACGATGGCCGCGAGTGGCACACCTGGCTGGCCGCCGCCGACGCGCTGGACCTGGAGCGCGGCCGTCGCCATCATCTCGGCGATGCACGCATGACGGCGGAAGCCGCCGTCCATGGCCACGGCGTGGCGCTGGGCGACTCGGTGACGGCAAGCGCCCTGCTGGCCAGGGGCATGCTGGTCGCGCCGTTCAGTCTGTCAGTGCCGGCGGTCGACGATTTCTATGTCGTTTGCCGCAACGAAATGCGGGGGACGCCGATCGTGCAGGTGTTCATCGACTGGCTGTTTGCCGAGAAGGCCGGGGATGACGGCCGCGCCGACGCCCCGGTTGCGGGCCGCCTCGTCACCCGCCGCAAACGTCCCGCGCTCAAGGTGATGGGCGGCAAACCCACATAGCCGCATGCAGGGCTTTCTTTTTGTCGGGCCAGCCTGAAAGCGGGCAGCGTTTTTGCCAATTCGATGCTATGAGGCCTGTCGCGATTGTGGGTGGCAGGCAGCGAAGGCGGCAGCAAGCATGGCAAAGACCGATATTGCGCGGCGTGTCTATAACCACACCTGGAAGCTCGACCCGATCGTGCGCAGCCTGCTCGACACCGACTTCTACAAGCTTTTGATGCTGCAGATGATCTGGGGCATGTACCCCAAGGTCGACACCACCTTCTCGCTGATCAATCGGACGACTTCGGTCCGCCTCGCCGACGAGATCGATGAAGGCGAGCTGCGCGAACAGCTCGACCATGCCCGCACCTTGCGCTTCTCCAAGAAGGAAATGATCTGGCTGGCCGGCAACAATTTCTACGGCCGCAAGCAGATTTTCGAGCCGGAATTCCTCGCCTGGCTGGAAGGCTTCCGGCTGCCCGACTATGAGCTTTCCAAGCGTGACGGCCAGTACGAGCTCTCCTTCTCCGGCCCCTGGATGTACACCACGCTTTGGGAGATCCCCGCGCTCGCCATCATCAATGAATTGCGTTCGCGTGCCGCTTTGCGATCGTTCGGGCCTTTTACGCTCGACGTGCTCTATGCCCGCGCCAAGGCCAAGATGTGGGCCAAGACCGAACGGCTGAAGGCGCTGCCCGGCATCCGCATCTCGGATTTCGGTACCCGCCGGCGCCATTCCTTCCTGTGGCAGCGCTGGTGCGTCGAGGCGCTCAAGGAAGGCATCGGCGAGGCTTTCACCGGCACCTCCAACGTGCTGCTGGCCATGGACAATGATCTCGAAGCGCTGGGCACCAACGCGCATGAACTGCCGATGGTGTTTGCCGCCCTTGCCAATTCGGAAAAAGAGCTGAAGCAGTCGCCCTACAAGGTGTTGCAGGACTGGCAGCGCTACTATGGCGGCAATCTCTTGATCGTGCTGCCCGATGCCTTCGGTACCGCCTCGTTCCTGCGCGACGCGCCGGACTGGGTCGCCGACTGGACCGGCTTCCGCCCCGACAGCGCGCCGCCGATCGAAGGTGGCGAAAAAATCATCGACTGGTGGCGCGAGAAGGGCAAGGACCCCAGGCAGAAGCTGCTGATCTTCTCCGACGGGCTTGAGGTCGAGACCATCGAGGAGACCTACCGTCATTTCAAGGGCAAGGTGCGCATGTCCTTCGGCTGGGGCACCAACCTGACCAACGACTTCGAAGGCTGCGCGCCGACCGAGACCAACAGCCTCGACGCCATATCGTTGGTCTGCAAGGTCACCGAGGCCAATGGCCGGCCGGCGGTCAAGCTTTCCGACAACCCGGCCAAGGCGACCGGCGATCTCAAGGAGATCGAGCGGTATTTGAGGATATTTGGGCAGAAGGATCGCGTGGAGCAACTGGTCAAGGTTTGAGGGTGGTCGGGCTCTTGGACAGTTCGAGTTCTGTCGTAGAACGCCTCCGTCTGCCGTTCGCCTTATGGTTCTCGGCCTTGTGGCTCGTCTCCCCCACTCTCGCCTTCGCCCACGCCTCCGACCGCGGCCACGTCCTGCTCCTTCCTACCGGCTATTATCTCGCCGGCGGCGCTTTCGCCGTGGCCGCCAGTTTCCTTGTCTTGGCATTGCTGCCGTCCGACACCCTCGACCGTTTCTGGCGCCGACGCCTGCCGCTATTCGCCTTCGGCGACAGCGTCCGCGCAGCCATCAGCCTGGCATCCTTTGCCGGCTTTGCAATTCTCCTCGCCGCCGGCTTCATCGGCAGCCGCGACCCGCTCTCCAACCCGCTGCCACTGGTGGTGTGGACGCTGCTATGGGCCGGCCTGACACTGCTGCAAGGCGTGTTCGGCGATATCTGGTCGTGGCTCAACCCCTGGTCCGGCCCGTGGCGGCTACTGTCGCGGCTGACCGGCGGAAGCGATGACGGGTTCAGGCAACTTCCGCAATGGCTCGGCTGCTGGCCGGCTGTCATGCTGTTTTTTGCCTTCGCCTGGTTCGAACTCGTCTATCCCGCTCCCGACGATCCGGCGCGGCTGGCCTTTGCCGCCGGCCTCTACTGGCTGTTCACCCTGCTGGCCATGCTGGTGTTCGGTTACGAAAAATGGAGCCGCAGCGGTGAATTCCTCGGCATCTTCTTTTCGGTGGTGGCGCGCTTCGCGCCGATCAAGCGCGGCGACAAAGGCCGTCTTGCGCTGTGCTGGCCGGGCGCCAAACTGCTCCGGGCCCAGCCGCTGCCCGCCAGCGGCATCGCCTTCCTGCTGCTCGCTTTGTCCTCGGTCTCCTTCGACGGCCTGTCGAAGACCTTCTCCTGGCTCGGCCTGTTCGGCATCAATCCGCTCGAGTTTCCGGGCCGCACGGCCGTGATCGGCAGCGGCACGCTTGGGCTCGTTATGACATTCGTGCTGCTCGCGGCGGTGTTCCTGCTTGCCGTCGTCCTCGGCCAGCGTCTTGCCCGCGGCGGCCAGCCTTTCGCCCAGGCAGCCGGCATGCTGGTGTGGTCGATCGTGCCGATCGCGCTCGCCTACCATGTCGCGCATTATCTGACGGCGCTGCTGGTCGACGGCCAATATGCGCTGGCCTCCCTGTCCGATCCCTTCGCGCTTGGCTGGAACCTGTTCGGCACCGCCGACATGCAGGTCGAGGCCGGCATCGTCGCCGGCGCGGTGTCGGCATGGTGGCTGTGGAATGTCCAGGCGGGCGCCATCATCCTTGGCCATGTGCTCGCCGTCCTCGTCGCGCACGGCTTTGCCTGGCGCCTGCATCCCCAGCCTGCCCGCGCCGCGCTCAGTCAGTTTCCGCTCACCGTGTTGATGATCGCCTACACCATTTTCGGTCTCTGGCTGCTTGCCACGCCGACAGTCGGATGAGACAAGCCATCTCCTGTGAGCCATGCCCCGAAGGAAAGCTCGCTTGCCAGGCCAAGCCTTTGGTGATTTAGTTTGTATACATGCAATTTTGCATCCTCTTGCCGAGGATGTTCGAGCCGCCTTATCGTTGGTCAAAACACAAAAACAGGGGAACGAACGTGACTGACAAGAACGGATTTTTCGATCTCTCCAAAACCACACTCACCCGCCGTACCACGCTGAAGGGCCTCGCCGCCGGCGCTGGCCTCGCCATGGCGCCCGGCTTCGTCCGCTACTCCCAGGCACAGAGTTCGGCGCCGATCAAGATCGGCTTCCAGTCGCACCGCACCGGCATTGGCGCCGCCTATGGCCGCTGGTACGAGAAGACGACCGCCGCTGCGATCAAGGCGATCAATGCCGCCGGCGGCATCAATGGCCGTCAGGTCGAGGTGATCATCGAGGATGACGGCACCGATCCCGGCCGCGGCGCCGAAGTGATCGGCAAGTTCGCCACCCAGCACAAGACCGACATCGTCTTCGGTACGCTGTTCTCGCATGTCGTCATCGGATCGGCGCCTGCCGCCGGCGAAAACAAGATGCCCTACTTCGTCGTCAGCGAAGGTCACCATGTCGCCTCGACCAAGCTCAACCGCTATGTCTTCCAGCCCGGCATCACCGACGTGAAGAGCCAGATCCAGTCGATGGCGCCATGGATCGCGGCCAATGCCGGCAAGAAGGTGACGCAGATATTCCCCGATTTCGCCTTCGGCTACGACCATCGCGACTACCTGCCGCCGGCGCTGAAGGCGCAAGGCGCCGAGGTGATCGCGCAGATCGCCATTCCGCCGACGGAATCGTCCTTCACCAAATACTTCCCGCAAATCCCGCCCGAGACCGAGGTGATCTACCACGTCATGGTCGGCCCGGCGGTGCTCACCTTCGTCAAGGAACTCGGCGAGTTCTACGGTTCCAACCGGCCGCAACTCTTCGGCTTCATCGATTCGCTGGAAGCCGTGGACATCAACAGCCCCGGCCTCGAATTCCTCGACGGCAGCCATTTCTGGGAAGGCTCGCCGCGCTACGCCCAGCCCGACGACACCGAAGCGCAGAAGGCCTATCGGGCCGCTGTCGGCATCGACGACAATGGCGCCGCCGTCGGCGACGCCAAGGATGTCTCCACCGCCGCGCACATGTTCGGCTGCTGGGAAACGCTCTACGTCGTCAAGAAGGCGATGGAAGACGCCGGCTACGAAGGGCCGGAAGACCGCGCCAAGCTGGTCGAGGCGACCGAGGCGCTGAAGGAATTCGCCGAAGGCCCGGAGCATCCGCAGGGGCCAAAAACCTTCAATGGCAAGATCCACCAGTGCTTTGGCATCCAGAACATCTCCAAGGTCGAGGGCGGCAAGCTGAAGGTCGTGCACAAGACCAAGATCGAGGACGGGCTTTACGAGGCCGAAGGGGATTACACGACGCAGGCGCTGTGAACTCATTCCAGCAGCCAACGTGAGCGCCAAGGCACCCCCCTCTGTCCTGCCGGACATCTCCCCCGCAAGATGGCCGGCAGGCCAGAGGGGGGTGCCTCGCGCATCCCTCTGTGGCTAACCCATGCACTTCGGACCCCACCTTCTCCTCGCAACCCTTGAAGGCCTCGTCACCTCGGCCGTGCTGGCGCTGACGGCGCTGGGTCTGTCGCTGGTGTTCGGCGTCATGCGTGTCGTCAACGTCGCCCATGGCGAGTTCTTCATGCTGGGCGCCGTGCTTGCCTGGGCGATCACATCGGCAATTGGCGGCCATCCGGCTCTTGGCTTCCTGGCGGCGCTGGTGATCGCGCCGCTGATCGTCGGCGCCATCGCGCTGGTCGCCGAACGGCTGGTGCTGAGCCGGCTCAACTACAATCCGGAAGCCACCATCGTCGCCACCATCGGCATGCTCTACATCATCCAGCAGCTGGCGCTGACCTTCTATGGCCCCGAAGCGCGGCCCGTGGAGCCGCCGTTCAGCTATCGCATCCTTCTGCCGTGGTTCGGCTATTCCGGCTACAAGCTGTCTATCATCGCCGCATCCGCTCTTCTGCTGATCGCGACATGGCTGGTGCTGACGCGCACCAGGATCGGCCTCATCATGCGTGCCACGCAGTATGACAGCGAGACGGCGCAGGCCTTCGGCATCCCGGTCGGCCGCGTCTATGGCGGCGTTTTCGCGCTCGGCGCCATGCTGGCGGCGATCGCCGCGGTGCTGATCGTGCCGATCAGCCAGGCGCACTATCTGATGGGGCAGGATCCGCTGCTCTTGTCCTTCATCGTCGTCATCATCGGCGGCCTCGGCTCGTTGCGCGGCACGGTCGTCGCCGCCGTGCTGATCGGCCTCTCCGACGGCATCATTTCGATGTTCTTCTCGCCGACGCTGGCCAAGATCATCGCCACGCTGCTGGTCGCCATGGTGCTGGTGTTCCGGCCGCAAGGCCTGTTCGGGACGGCATCGCGATGAGCGAAGCTTCGCCGGCAAAGGCCTATGCGCTGCATCTCGGCGTGATTGCCCTGCTCTTCATGCTGAGCTTCCTCTTGCCGGACTATTACCACGGCCTGCTCGCCCGCATCATGGTGCTGGCGGTCTTCGCCATGGGCTACAACATGCTGTTCGGCTATGTCGGCCTGCTCAGCCTTGGCCATGCGATGTTCTTCGGCGCCGGGCTTTACGGCGCCGGCCTTGCCGTCATCCAGCTCGGCTGGAGCGTGCCTCTGGCGTTCCTCGCCGGCATTGCCTGCGGCGCGGCGTTGGCGCTGGTGATCGGCCTCCTGGCGCTGCGCACCACGGGCGTGGCCTTCATGATCGTCACCATGATGTTCGCGCAGGTGTTTTATCTGGCCATCCTCTATTTCGCGGCCTGGACCGGCGGCGATCAGGGTCAGGTCGTGCCGCAGCCGGCGCGTGTCCTCAATCTCGGCGCCACCTCGCTCGATCTCACCAACCCGACCGTACGCTACATGACGGCGCTCGGCTTGTTTTCGCTCGTGCTGCTGATCACGCTTGCCGTCGTCCGGTCCAGATACGGTCGCGTGCTGATCGCGATCCGGGAGAATGAGGAACGCACGAAGATGCTGGGCTACGACACCTTCTCCAACAAGCTTGCCGCCATTATCGTCTCCGGCACGATCTGCGCGGCGTCCGGCGCCGCCTACGCGCTGCTGTTCGGCTATGTCGGGTCGAGTTTCGCCTCGGTACAGTATTCGATCCTGCCGCTGCTGTGGGTGCTGCTCGGCGGTGCGGCCACAACGCTTGGACCACTGATCGGCACGCTGTTCATGTACTATGTCATCGACGTCACCAGCGGCTACACGTCGGCCTACCTGCTGATCGTCGGCATGGCACTCATTCTGCTGGTGCTGTTTTTCCCGAAAGGCATTCTCGGCACCATCCGCCGGCGCTGGCTTGGATGGCTGCCATGACGCCGCTGCTGACCACCAAGGGCCTGTCGCGCAGCTTCGGCGGCCTGCGTGCGGTCGACAATGTCGACTTCACCCTGATGCCGGGCGAGATCCGCGCCGTCATCGGTCCGAACGGCGCCGGCAAGACAACCTTCGTCAGTCTGATCAGCGGCCGCATCCAGCCGTCTTCGGGAGCGATCGTCTTCGACGGTGCCGACATCACCGGCCTGCCGACCTATGCCAGGGTCCGCCGGGGCATCGCCTACACCTTCCAGATCACCAGCGTCTTTGCCAATCTCAGCGTCTATGACAATGTCGCGCTGCCGGTGCAGCTCACGCTCAGCGATCGCCGCTCGAAGGCTGAGCTGCGTGCCGGCGTCATCTCTGCGCTTGAACGTACAGGGCTGGCCGACCGCACCCATATGCCGGCCGGGCAATTGTCCTACGGCCATCAACGATTGCTCGAAGTGGCGATGGGCCTGGCGCTGAAACCGCGCCTGCTGATCCTCGACGAGCCGACGCAGGGGCTCGCCGACAGCGAGATCGACAATTTCATCGCGCTGGTGCGCGACATCGCCAAAGGCGCGACCGTGCTGCTGATCGAGCACAACATGCCGGTCGTGATGCAGCTTGCCGACCGCATCACCGTCTTCAACGCCGGCAGGATCCTGGCCGAGGGCACACCCGAAGCCATCCGCGAGAACGCGGCGGTTCAGGAAGCCTATCTGGGAACGGCACCATGACTGAGGCGAGCAAGCCCGAATCGCTGACGATTTCCGGGCTCGATTGCTTCTATGGCGAGGTCCAGGTGCTCTATGGGCTCGACCTGGTGCTGAACAAGGGAGAGGTGCTGTGCCTGTTCGGCCGCAACGGCGCCGGCAAGACGACGACGCTGAAGGCGATCATGGGCCTGGTTCCGGCGCGTGCCGGCTCGATCAGGCTCGCAGGGCAGGAATTGACCGGCCTGCCAGCGCATGAAGTGCCGAAGGCTGGTGTCGCCTACGTGCCGCAGGGCAGGCGGCTGTTCGCCGAGATGACGGTGGCCGAAAACATCGAGATCGGGCTGATGGCGCGCGGCAAGGGCAAGGCGACGCGCGAGAACGTTCTCGACCTCTTCCCGCTGCTGCGCCAGCGGCTACGGCAGCGCTCGGGCACCTTGTCCGGGGGCGAGCAGCAGATGCTGGCCATGGCGCGCGCGCTTTGCCTTGAGCCGCAGGTGCTGTTGCTCGACGAGCCGACCGAAGGGTTGATGCCGTCGATGATCGCCAAGATCCGCGAGACGGTGTCGAAGCTGCGCGAGATGGAGGTCTCCACCATCCTGGTCGAGCAGCGGGTCGATGCCGTGCTGTCGGTCGCCGATCGTGTCTGCTTTATTGAAAACGGCCGCAACCGCGAGACGGTCGATGTCGAGGCCCTGCGCGTCGACCCGTCCGCGGTCCGGCGCTATGTCGGCGTGGGTTGATCAACCGAAAAACAGAAAACCCGCGACCAAGAAGGTCGGGACCAGCACCAGCCCGGACCACAGCATGTACCCAAAGAAGCCCGGCATCTTGACGCCGCGATGCCTGGCAATGGCATAGACCATGAAGTTGGGCGCGTTGCCGATATAGGTGTTGGCGCCCATGAACACGGCGCCGGCCGAGATCGCGGCAAGTGTCGAGGCGAACTCCGTCATCAGGTGGCGGGGATCGCCGCCCGCCAGCTCGAAAAACACCAGATAGGTCGGTGCATTGTCGAGGAAGGACGACAATGCACCGGTCAGCCAGAAATAGGCGAGGTCGTTGGGCGTGCCTTGCGCCGACGTGACGAGCGCCACCAGCGGCGCCAGCGCACCGTTGTGGCCGGCCCTCAAAATGGCGACGACCGGGACGATGCAGATGAAGATGCCGGCGAACAATTTGGCCACTTCCGCGATCGGACCCCAGTTGAAGCCGTTCGCCTCGCGGTGGCTCTTGTAGGAGAGCGGAAGCGATAGCAGGGCCAGCGCGAGGATGATCACGTCGCGGACCAGGTTCTGCAGTTCGAGACCGACGCCGAACACGGAAAAACTCACGCCCGGCTTCCACGCCGCCGACAGCAGGATGGCGCCGATCACACCGGCCAGCAGCGGGAGGTTGGCCAGGCCGCGCAGGCGCACGTTCGTATCGGGTGTCGGATCCTTGATCTTCGGTGCGCCAGCCTCGCGCCGGTGCAGGATGAGGTCGATCGCCAGGAACGCCGCCAGCACGACGAGGCCAACGAACAGCGTCTCCCGGTAGAGGTTGGTGGTCGTCCAGAAGAAATCGACGCCGCGCAGGAAGCCGACGAACAGCGGGGGGTCGCCGAGCGGCGTAAGCGAGCCGCCGATGTTGGACACCAGGAAAATGAAGAAGATGACGACATGGGCATTGAAAGGCCTGTTGTCGTTGGCGCGCAGGATCGGCCGGATCAGGATCATCGAGGCGCCGGTCGTGCCGATCACCGAGGCCAGCAGCGCCCCGACGATCAGCAGCCCGGCATTGACCAGCGGCGTGCCGTGGATGTTGCCGGCAAGCAGGATGCCGCCTGAAATCGTGTAGAGCGCAAACAGCAGGACAATGAACGACATGTATTCGGTGAGCAGCGCGTGCAGCACCGCCTCGGTCGCCGCGGGAGCACCGAAGGCAATCGCGAGCGGCACGATCACGAGCGCCGCCCACAAGGCCGCGATCTTGCCGTAGTGATGTTCCCAGACATGGTGGAACAGCAGCGGACCGGTCGCGATCGACAACAGCAGCCCGGCAAATGGCAGCGCCCACCACAGCGACATCGCGCCGCCAGGCAGGCCGTGCTCTTCGGCCGCGAAGGCCTGTGCTGGAAACTGCATCGCGACGATGATCGCCCCGCCCGCCCCGGTCGCTATCGGCAAGTATCCCCTTCTACCCCCCACGAGTCAGCCCGAAGTGTGATCTTCGAGCGTCACGCCGGCATCGCGCATCTTCGCCAGCATTGTCTCGAGGGATCCGTTGAGATCGATGCCACGGCAGGCATCGAGCCTGACCGTGGTTCTAAACCCTTGTTTGACCGCATCCAGCGCCGAGAAGGCGACGCAGAAATCGGTCGCCAGGCCGACCAGGGTCAGTGTGTCGATGCCGCGCTCCCGCAGATAGCCGGCGAGCCCCGTGGGCGTCGCGTGATCATTCTCGAAGAAGGCGGAATAGCTGTCGATGGCGGAGCGAAAGCCTTTGCGGATGAGGAGTTCGGCCTTGGTCCAGGCAAGTCCGGAATGGAAATCCGAGCCGAGACTGCCCTGTATGCAGTGGTCCGGCCACAGCGTCTGCGGACCATAGGGCATCTCGATCGTCGAATAGGGCTGCGACCCAGGGTGGCTGGAGGCGAAGCTGGAATGGCCGGCGGGGTGCCAGTCCTGTGTCAGCACGACATGGTCTGTTCGCCGGATCATGTCGTTGACCAGCGGCACGATCTCGTCGCCGCCGGCAACGGCCAGCGCGCCGCCCGGGCAAAAGTCGTTCTGCAGGTCGATGACAACGAGCGCTTCGTCGGCCATGGGCTTCCTTCCTGTCAGGCTGGGGTCGGGCTCCGAACGAGGCACCCGGCGAAAGAAAAAGCCGCTGGCGCGACTGAGGAGAAACTTGACCAGATGAGGGGCCGCGTCAACCTCCAGCGGCATAACAAATGCGTGGCGATGCCAGCCGGCGCAAACTCTGGCTTTGACAATTTCCGCCGTCTTGATATCATTTGCATACGAATGAATTTGCCGGTCGAAGCCGGTAAAGACTTTCCCTAGGCAAGCGCCTCGGGAGGGCCAGTTTCGGGCAAAGCCCATTTTATCGGGAAGGCCCACCTTATCGGGAAGGCCCACCTTATTGGGAAGGAAAGCGTGATCCGTTACGCGAAACCCACCACGGTCGACGAGGCCCTCGCGCTGCTTAGCGGGCGCGCTTGGCGTATCCTTGCCGGCGGTACGGATTTCTATCCGGCGCAGGGCAGCAAACCGTTTCGTGACAATGTCCTCGACATCAACGGCCTGACAGCGCTGCGCGGCATCGCCGAGACCGGCAGCCACTGGATCATCGGCGCGCGCACGACATGGACCGACATCATCCGCCATCCCTTGCCGCCGGCCTTTGATGCGTTGAAACAGGCCGCGCGGGAAGTGGGTTCACCACAAATCCAGAACGTCGCCTCGGTCGCCGGCAATCTCTGCAACGCCTCGCCGGCCGCCGACGGTGTGCCGGGGCTGCTGGTCCTTGATGCCGAGGTCGAGCTGCGCTCGGCGACGGCGACGCGCCGTCTGCCCTTGGCGGCGTTCATCCTCGGCAACCGCCGTACGGCCTTGCGGCCTGGCGAGATGCTGACGGCCATCCACGTGCCGAAACCCGCCGGCACATCGGCCTTCATCAAGCTCGGGGCGCGGCGCTATCTCGTTATTTCCATTGCCATGGTGGCGGTGCGTCTGGTTGCCGAGAATGGCACTGTCGCGCAGGCGGCCGTCGCCGTCGGCTCGTGTTCGGCCGTGGCGAGGCGGCTTGCCGGTGTCGAGGCGGCGCTGCGCGGGCTTCCCTTGGACGCCGGGCTTGTTGCCGCGGTCCGGTCGGCGCCGATGGCTGAGCTGCAGCCGATCGCCGATGTGCGCGGCAGCGCTGAATACAGGCTCGACGCGGTGCGCGAGATCGTTGCGCGCGCCGCGCTTGAGGCCGCGGGCAAGCCCACGGACGACAAGGTGGCCGCATGAGCATGGATCGCGCCGATATCGCCTTCGCGGTCAATGGCGCCGCCGTCTCGGTCAACGTGCCACCGCTGCGCCGGCTGTCCTTGGTGCTGCGTGACGAATTGCGGCTGACGGGTACAAAGGTCGGCTGCGACGCCGGCGACTGCGGCGCCTGCACGGTGCTGGTCGACGGCGACCCCGTCTGCGCCTGCCTGATGTCGGCGGCCTCCGCTTCCGGCACTATGGTGACGACGGTCGAGGGCCTCGCCAATGGGCGCCTGTCGGCGCTGCAAGCCTCGTTTCTGGCGCATGGCGCCGCGCAATGCGGCATCTGCACGCCGGCGCTGCTGGTCGCGGCTTCAGCGCTGCTGGATACGAAACCCAGGCCGACCGAGACCGAGGTGCAGGATGCGTTGGGCGGCATTCTCTGCCGCTGCACCGGCTACCGCAAGATCATCACCGCGGTGATGGAGGCTTCCCTCCAGACCGCGAGCCTGGACTTCCGTCTGCCTCGGTCCGGCCAGGCCATCGGCGCGTCGCCGGTCAGGCTCGACGGTGTGCCAAAGGTGACCGGTGCCGAGAAATTCGGCGGCGATTCCTTTCCGGCCGATGCGCTTGCGGTGCTGGTGATCCGCTCGCCGCATCATCATGCCGGCTTCGCCTTCGGCGACATCGATGGCTGGGCAAGCAGCCATCCCGGTATCACGGGTGTTTTCACGGCAGCCGATATCCCGGGAAAAAACTGTTTCGGCGTTATCGGCCCGTTCGCCGACCAGCCGGCGTTGGCCGAGGGCTTTGCCCGGCTTCGCGGCGAGGCTGTCGCGCTGGTCGCCGGCGAACGCGAGGCGATCCTCGATCTCGATCTGTCGGATTTCCCCGTCCGCTGGACCGAACTGCCGCATGTTCTCCAGCCCGGCGATGCGCAGGCCGAAGGTGCGGCGCTGATCCATGAAAACCGCCCGGCCAATTTGCTGACCAAGGGCTTCGTCGAACGCGGCGATCCCGAGTCGGCACTTGCCGATGCGGCGTTCACCGCGAGCGATGCGATCGACACCTCCTATGTCGAGCACGCCTATATCGAGCCGGAAGCCGGCTATGCATATCTCGACGGCGACACGCTCGTCGTCGTCGCCTGTACGCAGGCGCCTTACATGGATCGTGACGACACGGCGAAAGTGCTCGGCCTTGCCGTCGACAAGGTGCGCATCGTGCCGACCGCGACCGGCGGTGGCTTTGGCTCCAAGCTCGACGTTTCCCTGCAGCCGCTGATCGGCCTTGTCGCGCTGAAGACCGGGCGGCCCGCGGCCCTTGCCTACACCCGCAACGAATCCATGATGTCGACCACCAAGCGCCATCCGGCGCGGATGAAGGCCACCGTCGGCGCAGATGCCGAGGGCCATGTCACAGGCATGATCTTCGAAGGCGATTTCAACACCGGAGCCTATGCGAGCTGGGGACCGACGGTTGCCAACCGCGTGCCGGTGCATGCCTCCGGTCCTTATTTCACGCCGAATTACCGCGCCGAGGGCCGCGCCATCCACACAAATGGGCCGATTGCCGGTGCCTTCCGTGGCTTCGGCGTGCCGCAGGCGACGATCATGCAAGAGACGCTCTATGACGAGCTCGCCGGCAAGCTCGGTATCGATCGGCTTGATTTTCGCCTGAAGAATTGCCTTCGGAACGGATCCGAAACGGTTACCGGGCAGCTCCTGGAGTCCGGCGTCGGCATCGCCGAATGCCTCGAAGCGTTGCGGCCGCATTGGGCGCGGGCGACGGCCGATGCCGACGCTTTCAACAGCGCCAACCTGGACAGGAAACGCGGCGTCGGTGTCGCTTCGTGCTGGTATGGCTGCGGCAACACCTCGCTGCCCAATCCGTCGACCATCCGGGTCGGCATCGCGGCTGACGGCGCGGTCATCCTGCATCAGGGCGCGGTCGATATCGGCCAAGGGTCCAACACCGTCATCACGCAGATCTGCGCCGACGCGCTCGGCCTGCCGCTGGAAAAATTCCGGCTGAAGAGCGCCGATACGGCGATCAGTCCCGATGCTGGGAAGACCTCGGCCTCGCGCCAGACCTTCGTCACCGGCAAGGCGGCCGAGAAGGCAGGACGCGCCCTGCGCGAGAAGATCCTGCGCTTTGCCAATGTCTCGGACAAGGCTTCGCTTGAACTGGATGGCCCGGCGATCGTCATCCGCGAAGGCGAGGCGACACGAAGCATCGATCTTGCCGCGCTCGGCGTGGATACGGACGGCTTCGTCTTCCGTGCCGAGGAGACCTACGACCCGCCAACGCTGCCGCTCGATGCCAAGGGCCAGGGCAAACCCTATGCGGTCTATGGCTATGGCGCGCAGATCGCCGAACTTGAGGTCGACCTCAGGCTCGGCACGGTCACGCTGATCAGGATCATCGCCGCGCACGACGTCGGCAAGGCGATCAACCCGCTGCTGGTCGAGGGCCAGATCGAGGGCGGTATCGCGCAAGGCATCGGCATGGCACTGATGGAAGAATACATCCCCGGCCGCACCGAGAATTTGCATGACTATCTCATCCCGACCATCGGCGACGTGCCGCCGATCGAGACCATCCTTGTCGAGGTGCCCGATCCCGAAGGGCCGTTCGGCGCCAAGGGCCTGGGCGAGCACGTGCTGATCCCGACGGCGCCGGCGATCCTCAATGCCATTCGTCACGCCACCGGCGTGCTGGTCACCAAGGTGCCGGCAACGCCAAGCCGCATCCTGGCGGCCATCCGCGAGAAGGAGGCACGCGCATGAGCGAGCTTGCCGAGCGTTTCGAAACCCATGATCCCGGCGAGAAGCTGGTGGCGGAAAAGATCCGCTGCGATGCCTGTCCCGTCATGTGCTACATCGCTGACGGACGCACCGGAGCCTGCGACCGCTATGGCAATATCGCGGGCCGCATCGTGCGCATGGACCCGCTGACCATCCTCGACCATGCGGCCGAGACCGGGGCCGCCATTGTCCCCTTTGTCGCCGAGGGCGAGCAGTGGGATGGCGAACTCATCAACACCGGCCGCCGCTTCGTCACCGCAATCGGCGCCGGCACAACCTATCCCGACTACAAGCCCGCTCCCTTCATCGTCAGCCAGAAAGTGGAAGGCGTCGATCTCGTCACCGTGGTGACCGAAGGCATCTTCTCCTATTGCGGCGTCAAGGTGAAGATAGATACCGACCGTCATATCGGACCCGAAACAGCTGTTGTGCGGGCTGAGGGCGAAGCCATCGGCCATGTCACGACGGGAGAATATGGCTCGCAGATGCTGTCGCTGGGCGGCGTGCATCATCTGACCGGCGGCTCCAAGGCGGAAGGCCGCGCCACCTGCGATGCGCTGCTCAACCTGTGCAACCGCAAACCGGTGGAACTCACCATCGACGGCGGCGCCACGGTCATTGTCGAAGCCGGCAAACCACCCGTCATCGACGGCAAGCAGGAACATCGCATGCGCGTCGGCTGCGGCTCGGCCACCATCGGCATGTTCGCCACGCAATGGCGCGGGCTGGTCGACGAGGTGGTGGTGGTCGACGACCACATTACCGGCGTCGTTTCCGAACACCAGGCCGGCAAGGTGCTGGGCTGGCAGGATACCGGTATCAAGATCGTCGGCCGCCGCTCGACGCCGGGCCGCTATTTCAAGGTCTCCGAGCCCGGCCTCGGCTGGGGTGGCACCAGCATTTCAGATCCGCTGTCGATCCTCGGCGAATGGAACGCCAAGAAGGGCGCGCGGCCGGGCCTGTCGCTGCTGATGGTTTCGACCACCGGCGAGCAGTTCGCCTATTACGAGCTCGACGACGACTTGAAACCGGTCGAAAAACCGTTTCCGGAGCGGCTGCAAAAATCGGTCAACCTGATCGAGGACAATTGCGAGCCGGCTTTGTGCACCGTGCTGTTCATCGGCGGCGCCGGCGGCTCACTGCGTGCCGGCGTCACCGAAAACCCGGTCAATCTCACCCGTTCCGTGCAAGGCCTGAAAACCTACGTCACGGTCGGCGGCGCGCCGGTCTATGTCTGGCCGGGCGGCGGCATCACGCTGATGGTCGATGTCACCAGGGTTCCGCCAGGCGCCTTCGGCTACGTGCCGACGCCAGCGCTGGTGGCGCCGATCGAGTTCACGCTGCGTCGCGACGACTATGTCAGGCTTGGCGGCTACGAGGCTGAAATCCGCAGCGTCGCGGATATTGTCGCCAAGGGCGGCGAGTACCTCAATCCCCGACGCGGCACGGGTGCCCCGGCCAGCAATCCATGGCCGCCGCTGGTGCAGTTGCGCCGCGCGGGCTCGGATGAGGCCGGCTGATGGAAGGCCCGCAAGCGCATTGGCTGCAGGATGGCAAGCGGCTGCATCTCAACCATGGGCCGATCGACCTGATCGTCGAGGCCTTCGGCGAGGCTGACGAGTGTCGCGCCGCCTATGCCCAAGCCGTCGCGCGCTTCCAGACGATCCTGATCGAGTTGGTCGAGGAGCTTCCCGAACTGCGCCTCCCGGCATTTTTCTTGGCGCCGCGAACCTTCACCGGCCCGACGGCGCGCCGCATGGAAGCAGCCGTCATGCCCCTGGCGGAATGCTTCATCACGCCGATGGCCGCCGTCGCCGGATCGGTAGCCGACGAAATGCTTGCCGCGCTGCTTGCCGGCCGCAAGCTCGACCGCGCCTATGTCAACAATGGCGGCGACAGCGCCCTCCATCTCGACAAGGCCACGTCGATTGGCTTGGCGGTCGCCGGGACCGGCAACGGCATGGCCGACCGGATCACGATCCGCGCGCAAGATGGGGTGCGTGGTGTCGCAACCAGCGGCTGGCGTGGCCGCTCCTTCTCGCTTGGCATTGCCGATGCCGTCACCGTGCTCGCGCGCACCGGCGCCGAGGCAGATGCGGCGGCGACGCTTATCGCCAACGCCGTCGACCTGCCCGGCAATCCCGCCATCAGGCGCACTCCCGCAAGCGACCTGTCGCCCGACAGCGATCTTGGCGCACGGCTGGTGACACAAGGCGTCGGCACGCTTGCCTCTGGCGAGGTGGCGCGGGCGCTGGACAATGGCCTCGCCGTCGCCGAAGATTTTCGGCGGCGCGGCCTGATTGCCGCATCGGCGCTGTTTCTTGGTGGGGAGGCCCGTATCAGCGGCTCCGTTGCACTCGGCCCGCCCAACAAGCATGAACCGGAGGAAGTTGCCCATGCCTGAGTTTCCGATCCGCAAGATCGCGGTGCTGAGCGAAGAGATTTTTCACGACGGCGGACCGGTCGCGGCGGTGCCGCGCCGGCGTGCCGCCGCCATGGCGGTGGTCAAGAACCCTTTCGCCGGGCGCTATGTCGAGGAGCTGCAGAGCGCCATGGACGATCTGAAGCCGCTCGGCCTGCTGCTTGCCGACCGGCTGATCGCGGCGCTCGGCGGCGACGTGAAACAGATCGACGGCTACGGCAAGGGCGCCATTGTCGGCAGCGCAGGCGAGCTGGAACACGGCGCGCTGTGGCATGTACCCGGCGGTTACGCGATGCGCGAGCGGCTGGGCGATGCCAAGGCGATCGTGCCCTCGGCCAAGAAGGTCGGCGCCTTCGGATCAAAGCTCGACGTACCGCTCGGCCACATCAACGCCGCCTATGTGCGCAGCCATTTCGACGCCATGGAGGTCGGCATCAGCGACGGCCCCCGTCCTGACGAGATCCTGTTCTGCCTCGCCATGACCTGTGGCCCGCGCATCCACAACCGCATGGGTGGCCTCGCTGCGGATGACATAAAAGCCTGGGACGGGCTGCGGTGAGCGGCGAGGACAACCTGCTCAAGCTGGTCGAGGCCGAAGAGGCCGACGATCACGACTACCTCCTGCAGGAACAGGTCGGCTTCATCCTGCGCAAGGCGCACCAGCGCCATGTCTCGATCTTCGCCGCCCGTATCGCCGATCTGACGCCGCCGCAATTCGCCGCACTGGCCAAGCTGCGCGATGTCGGCGAGACCTCGCAGAACCAGCTTGGCACGTTGATCGCCATGGATGCCGCGACGGTGAAGGGCGTCATCGACCGGCTGAAGGCGCGTGGCCTGGTCGAGCTGTCCCGGCATGAGGTCGACAAAAGGCGGCTGCTGGTCAATCTGACGGCCGAGGGTCGCGACGCGATCGAGCGGCTGATCCCGCTTGCCCGGGAAATCACACAGGAAACGCTGGCGCCGCTCACGAACAAGGAAATCGCCACCTTCATGAAGCTGCTGGCGAAGCTGGCGTAGAGCGGCGGCGGCGAAGTCCTTTCCTCTCCCCCGATCGACGGGGGAGAGGAAGGTGCCAAGCTGTCCCTCGGACGAAGAACCTGGACCTTGGGCCGGCGCTTATCTCCGGCGAAAACTCACAGGCCGTTGTCTTTCAGCACCTGGGCGGCGTTTTCCTTGGTGATCTTCTGCGTCGGCAAGGTGATGGTCTTTTCCACCTTCTCGCCGTTGAGGAACTTGATCGCCTGGCGCAAGCCTTCCGCGCCTGGGGTCACATAGGTGAAGGTCGCCGTCAGCTCGCCCTTGTTCACCATCTGCACGCCTTCGTTGGGCAGGCCGTCGATGCCGATGAACTTGATGTCCTTCTCGCGGCCGACGTCCTTGGCGGCCAGATAGGCACCGTAGGCCATCGGGTCGTTGTGGCCGTAGACGAGATCGATCTTCTCGTTGGTCTTCAGCGCGTTGGCCATCAGATTGTAGGCTTGGTCCTGCTTCCAGTCGCCCGACTGCTGGTCGAGCAAATATTTGATGCCCGGTTCCTTGTCGGTGAATTCATGGAAGCCGTCATGGCGGTCATGCGCCGGCTGGGTGCCCATGCCGCCCCAGATCTCGACGACATTGCCCGCTGCCTTGCCCTTGCCGCCGAGCAGTTCGACGGCGTATTCGCCGGCCGCGCGGCCGATCAGCTTGTTGTCGCCGCCGACGAACTGCGTGTAGTCCTTGGTGTCGACATTGCGGTCGAGCACGAAGACCGGGATCTTGGCGTCGATCGCCTGCTGCACGACGCCGGTCAGGCCGGCGGATTCTTTCGGCGAGACCAGCAGCGCGTCGACTTCCTGGCGGATCAGGTTCTCGACGTCGGCGACCTGTTTCTCCGTCTTGTCCTCGCCGTCGGTGATGATCAGCTCGACCTCCGGATGCTTGGCGGCCTCGGCAATGATGTCCTTGTTGAACTGGGCGCGCCAGGGCTCGATGGTGGTCACCTGCGAGAAGCCGATCTTCCACTTCTTGTCCTGGGCGAAAGCATGGCCGGTGGAGAGCAGTGCCGTGGTGGTCAGCAATGCCGCGCCGAGTGCGGCAAGCTTCAGCATGTCACGTCGTTTCATTTCTTGTTTCCTCCGAGATTGAGAGACGGTGTCTCTTGCGACGGCCGTTTTGCGGCGGCCGTTTCCTTGTGCGCCGCCCCGGGCAGGCGCAGATAGGCCATGAGATCGCCGGCATTGCGCTCCTGCACGAGCACGGTGCCGATGATGATCATCCCCTTCAGCACCAGCTGAAGGTTCGAATTTATGTTGTGGAGCTGCAATATGTTGGACAGCAGCCCGAAGATCAGCACGCCGCAGAAGGTGCCTGTCAGGCTGCCGCGCCCGCCCATCAGGCTGGTGCCGCCGATGACCACGGCCGCGATGGCGTCGAGTTCCAGCCCGGCGCCGGCATCCGGCTTGCCTTGCCGGTACTGCGCCACGTAGAGCACCGCGGCGATTCCGGCGAGCAGGCCTGATATGGCATAGGTGGCGATCTTGACGCGGCCGGCGGCGATGCCAGAGAGCCTGGCCGCCTCCTCGTTGCCGCCGATCGCATAGACATAGCGGCCGAACGGCGTGAAGCGCAGCACCGCGCCATAGATGACGATAGCGCCGAGGAAGAACAGGCCGGGCATCGGGATGACGCCGAACACCAGCGAGCGCAGCAGCTCGAAATCGGCGGTTGCGTTGGAACCGGTATAGACCGGCAGCACGGCATTATTCTGGCCGGCGGTGAGCCGGGCGATGCCGAGCGCCGTCACCATCATCGCCAGCGTGACGATGAACGGCTGCAGCCGCCCGCCAACGATGATGAAACCGTTGATGGCGCCGAACAGCAGGCCGACGCAGGGCGCCACCAGCAGCACGCCGAGAACGCCGAATTTGGGCTCGATCTGCGGCAGCAGGTACCACAGCGAAAGACAGCACAGGATGACGCCGACGGTTGCCGGCGTGACCAGCCCGCGAACGGTGTCCAGCCTGACATCGCGAACGGCGGCATCCGCGCGGGCGCGCGACTTCTCCACATTGAGGAAGATGAAGCGCGTGACGACGAAGCCGAGGCACAGCGCGACCAGCGCGACGGTCGGCACGCCCAGCACGACACCGGGCGTCACGCCCGGAACCGTCAGCAGCATGGCGCACACCACCGAGCAGATGGCCATCAGCGAACCGACGGAAAGGTCGATGCCGCCGGTGATGATCACCGCGGTCATGCCGGTGGCGATCAGCCCGGTGGTCGACACCTGGCGCAGCACGTCGAGCAGATTGCCGTAGGACAGAAAGATGTTGTTGCCCTTGGAACTCACCGGCGAACCCAGCACGCCGATCAGGAAGATGGCGATCAGGCCCCAGTAGAGCTTGGTGCGGGACAGGAGTTTCAGTGCGGTCATGCGGCGGGTCTCGATAGGGTCCGGCGCGGTGCAGCGAGGCGCATGATGGCCTCCTCGCTCGCCGCGTCGCGCGAAAGGATGCCTGTCTGGCGGCCGTCGGCCATCACCAGGATGCGGTCGGAAAGATGCAGCAATTCCGGCAGCTCGGAGCTGATGACGGCGATGGCCAGGCCATCGCGCGCCAGCCGGAAGATGAGGTCGTAGATTTCGCGCTTGGCGCCGACATCGATGCCGCGTGTCGGCTCGTCGAGCAACAGCACCCTCGGCCTGGTCGCCAGCCACTTGCCGATGACGACCTTCTGCTGGTTGCCGCCCGACAGCGTGCCGGCGGGCTGGTCGATGTCGCGGCAGCGTATGCCGAGCGCCTTGACCGCCTGCCGCGCCAGCCCCTGCTCTCCGGCCAGCGAGCGGATGCCGAAGCGCGCCAGCGCGCCGACCAGCGGCAGCGCCACATTGTCCGATATCGAGGCCTGCAGGTGCAGGCCTTGCGTCTTGCGGTCCTCGGTCACCAGCGCGATGCCAAGGCGTCTTGCATCGCGCGGCGAGCGGATATCCACCGGCTGGCCGTCGAGCAGGATCTCGCCGCCGGCACGGCCATCGCTCGAGCCGAAGATCGCTTCCATGATCTCGGTGCGGCCTGAGCCCAGCAACCCGCCAATGCCGAGGATTTCTCCGGCGGCCAGATCGAAGCTGACGCCGCCGACCACCTGCCGCCAGCCCTGGCGGTCGGGCTTCGACAGCGACAGGTCGCTGACCGAAAGCACGGTCCTGCCGCCGGGATCCCGCTCACCTTGGGAGGATGCGAGCAGGTCCCGTCCGACCATCGCCGAAATGATGGCGTTTTCGTCGAGTTCGGCCATCGGCCGCGTCAGCACATGGCGTCCGTCACGGAAGACGGTGACGCGACCGGCCAGATGCATCACCTCGTCGATGCGGTGCGAAATGTAGACGATGGCGACGCCGCTATCGGCAAGCTGGCCGATGATGCGGAACAACCGCTGGCATTCGGCCGGCGACAGGGCCGAGGTCGGCTCGTCCATGATCAGGATGCGCGCCGACATCGACAGCGCCTTGGCGATCTCGACCAGTTGCTGTTCGCCGACACGCAAGGCGCCGACGCGAGCGTCCGGATCGAGTTCGATGCCGAGCCGCTGCAGGAGGGCGCTTGCCGCGCGGCTGCTCGCCTTGCGGTCGACGATCAGCCCGGCGATCAGCTTTTCACGGCCAAGAAAGATGTTGTCGGCGACGCTGAGCTCCGGCACCAGGTTGAGTTCCTGGTGGATGATGGCGATGCCGGCATCCTCGGCGTCGCGCACGCCGGCGAAGCCGACCGGCCGGCCATCGACGCTGACCGTGCCTTCATAGCCGGTATAGACGCCGGAGAGGATCTTCATCAGCGTCGATTTGCCGGCGCCGTTCTCGCCCATCAGGGCATGGACCTCGCCGCGTCGCAGTTCGAAGCCGACATCGACGAGCGCGGCGATGCCGCCAAAGCTCTTGGAAATGTGCTCGGCGCTCAGAACGATGTCCGGCCGATCCGATGCCGCATTGCGTGTCGAAGAAGGGGAACTGCTCTCTTGCATGACAATGGCGGCCTCCCTTCCGCCGTCGTCAACTCCAGGCAAACGCTAATCTAAACGTTTCGATAGTGTCAAGCCGATATCAGGTGCCAGAAGTTTGATGCATTTCGATTCTTGCTTAAAAAGACAGGATTCCGTAGGTATTGGCGGCAGAGGGGTGACGAAACGTTTCGAAAATGACAGCGTCAGGGCGAAAAAAACAGCGCAGATCCACCGCGCCCACCATGCTTCACGTGGCGGAGGCCGCGCGTGTCTCGGTCGCCACCGTGTCGGCGCTGATTAACGGCACGGCGACCGTCAGCCCGGAACTCAGCCAGCGTATCGAACAGGCAATCCGCGATATCGGCTACAAGCGCAACGCCATCGCCCGCAGCCTGAAGATGGGCACGACCCGCACCATCGGGCTGACCGTCCCGCACATCACCAACCCGTTCTTCACCGCCGTCGTTTCGGTGATCCAGCAGGCCTTCGACCGCGCCGGCTATGCCGTCATGCTGTGCTGCACCGACGAGGATTTGAACACCCAGGACGACCAGATCAGGCTGCTGCTCGACCGCATGGTCGACGGGCTGATCGTGGCGCGCGTCGGTGACGGCGCGATCCTCGAGCGGATCGTCGTCGACGCCAATGTGCCGGTCGTGTTGCTGGACCGTCTGTGCGAGGGCGTGGACACCGACGCCGTGGTTCTCGACAACGAGCGCGCGGTGTTCGACGCCATCAGCTATCTGATCAATCTCGGCCATCGGCGGATCGGCTACATTACCGGCACCTCGGATATTTCACCCATGCATGACCGGATGACCGGATATTGCGAGGCGCTCCAGGCCGCCGGCTTGCCGATGGCCGAGGAACTGGTTCGTTCCGGTAATTTCCATGAGATCGACGGCTACAACGCAACCATGCAGCTGCTGTCGCTGCATGACCGGCCAAGCGCCATCTTCTCGGCCAACAACCCGATGGTGATCGGCACGATGAAAGCGATCCGCGACATCGGCCTGTCCTGTCCGGAGGACATTTCGGTAGCCTGCTTCGACGATTTTCCCTGGTCCGACGTGTTCCAGCCGCAACTGACGACGGTGGCGCAGCCGGTGCAGGCGATCGGCGAACAGGCGGCCAATCTGCTGCTCGACCGTCTCGCGGGCAACAGGGATGCGCCGCCGCGCAAGCTCGTCCTCAAGGGCCGTTTGATGATCCGCAATTCATGCCGCCCGCTGGGGACAGTGGTGCAGAGCGTGAGCGCCTGAGCATGCCGAAAGTGTGAAGCGGTTTTCGGGCAATTCCCGGGATTTGATCAGGGCGTGAAGACCCCGGAACACAGTTCCTGCAGCTTCGAAAAGACGCCTTTGCCGCCGGTGATAATCTGTGTCCCTCTCTGCAGCACTGTCTTCGGATCCGCCTTCAGCACAGTGCCGCCGGCCTCCTCGATCAGCAGCATGCCGGCGAGGCAGTCCCAAGGGTTCATGTGTTCCTCCACATAGCCAAGCAGCCGGCCCGAGGCGACATAGGCAAGCATCAGCGCGCCTGACGCGTTGCGGAAGAAGACGCCGCCCTCGGCCAGGATCTTCTTGATCAGCACGGCGATGTTCTCGGCTTCGGCCCGGTTTGAGAAGCCGGTGCCCACCGAGCCTTCTTGCAAGCTGGTGGCCGCACTCGTTTTGATCGGCCTGCCGTTGACGAAGGCACCGCCGCCCAGCCTGCCATGGAAGGTCTCGCCGGTCGACGGCTCGTGGATGACGCCGACGATCGTCTCGCCATCCCTTGCGCAGGCGATCACCACGCACCAGGCCGGAATGCCGCGTACGAAATTGGCGGTGCCGTCGATGGGGTCTATGATCCAGGCATGGCCGGTCGAGCCGGCGACCGAGGCGTGCTCCTCGCCGATGATGCCGTCTTGCGGATAGTCGGCGGCGATTGCAGCGCGGATGAACAGCTCGACCTCGCGGTCGGCCTGCGAGACCAGGTCCTGATGGCCCTTGCTCTCGATGGTCAGGCTGTCGAGATCGCGGAAATATCTCAGGCCGAGTTCGCCGCCGCGCCGCGCCAGGTCGATGGCAAACTGCTCGCGTCTATCGAGATCATGGGGCAAGGCAGGGCTCGCTGTTGCGAAGGATACCCCGCACTTAGCAGAGCATCGACGTCGGCAAAAGCTCCAGGCCGCCTGTTTCAGGCCGCTTGCGACAACGATCTGTGCGCCTCGGCCAAAATCTCGAAGGAGCGCACGCGGGCGGCGTGGTCCGATATCTGCGCCGTGACCATCAGCTCGTCGGCGCCGGTGCGTCGCACGAACGCATCGATGCCTTGCCGGACTGTTTCCGGTGAGCCGACGACGGCGCAGGACAGCGCCTGGCTGAGCATGGACTTGGCCATAGGGTCGAGATCCCGGTCATAGTTCTCGACCGGGGGCGGCAATTTTCCGGGCCTGCCGGTGCGCAGATTGACGAAGGCCTGCTGCAGCGAAGTAAACAGCAGCCGCGCCTCTGCGTCGGTGGGTGCCGCGAAGACGTTGAGGCCGAGCATGACATGCGGCTTTTCGAGCTGCTCCGACGGCTGGAAGCGCGAGCGGTAGATGTCAAGCGCATGATCGAGTTCCGCCGGCGCGAAATGCGAGGCGAAGGCGTAGGGCAGGCCGAGCATGGCGGCGAGCTGCGCGCCGTAGAGGCTCGACCCGAGAATCCAGATCGGCACCGTCTGGCCCTCGCCGGGCACGGCACGCAGACGCTGGCCTTCCTCGGCCGGCAGGAAATAGCCCATCAGCTCGACGACATCCTGCGGGAAATTGTCGGCGCCGGCCTCGAGATTGCGGCGCAGCGCGCGCGCCGTGTTCATGTCGGTGCCGGGAGCGCGACCGAGGCCAAGGTCGATGCGGCCGGGAAACAGGGCGGCGAGCGTGCCGAATTGCTCGGCGATCACCAGCGGCGCATGGTTGGGCAGCATGATGCCGCCGGCGCCGACACGAATGGTTTTGGTGCCGCCGGCGACATGGGCGATGACGACCGATGTGGCCGCGCTGGCGATGCCCGGCATGTTGTGATGTTCGGCCAGCCAGTAGCGCTTGTAGCCGAGCCGCTCGGCGTGGCGGGCGAGATCGAGCGAATTTGCGAGCGATTGCGAGGCATCGCTGCCTTCGACGATCGGCGACAAGTCGAGAACGGAAAGTTCGGTCATATACTGGTCTCCACGATCTTCTTCTCGCGCACCTGGGCCTCGAAGGCCTTGCGGTCGGGAATGGTGATGCCGAGCTGGCCTTCCAGCGTGTCGGCAAGTTCGGCGGCGGTGGCGATCTGCTTCTGCTCGGTGCGGCCATCGACGTGATGGATCGATAGGCGATCGCCGCGCAGCGCATAGCGCCGGTCGGGTGCGGCGCGGGCCGCTATGACGGAAGTGAGGAAATGCGATGCCGGGTTGTTCGACAGGAAGTAATTGGCGACGGAATAGTCGACCTCATAGTGCGGCTGCAGGTCGAAGCGATATAGCGAGCGCCAGTCGCCGCCGATCAAGGCCTGCAGGAAATGATCGCCGGCCTCGACGATGCGAAATGTCTCGTGCGGCGTTTTTTGTTCCCGGCCGGGCTTCAGCAGCAGCGGCGCCGTAAGCGTCAGGCCGCCGAATCCGACGTCGGCGATATAGGTGTGGCCGTCAAGCTCGACGCGCAAAAGCATGTGGCTACGCGCCGTGATGGCGTCCTCGCTCTGCCCCCAAAGCACACGCGCGGCAAGGCCGCCGACCTTGAAGCCGAGCGCCTTCAGCGCGTGCATGAAGAGGAGATTGTGCTCGAAGCAATAGCCGCCACGCCCACCAAGGACGATCTTGCCCTGCAGCGAGGCGATATCCAATCGGACCGGGCGTCCCAGAAACGGATCCATATTCTCGAACGGGATCGCCTGCGGATGCAGGAAATGGAGCGTCTTCAGCGTGTCGAGCGAAGCGTGCCCGGAACCGGCATGGCCGATCCGGGCGAAATAGGCGTCGAGGTCGAAGGGAACGTCATTCATTGGGAAGGGCACCGGGCACTGATCGGCCGGATATAAGCATTCGATCCCGCCGTCGCAAACCGTGCGCCGGTTATCCGGCTGCCGCGGCGTCCTGCTCGTCGGCTTCGTCCTCAACGACCGCCGTGTGTTGGGCGGCGAGAAAATTGCCGACATGGCTAAGGCTCTCGAAATGATCGCAGAACACCTTGACGACGACCAGCAGCGGCACCGCCATCAGGGCGCCGACGAAGCCCCACAGCCATGACCAGAACGCGATGGCGATGAAGATCGCCACGGCGTTGATCTCGAGCCGCCGCCCGACCACCATCGGCGTCACGAACTGGCCTTCGATGATGTCGCACAAAACCAGGAAGGCAGGCGCCAACAGGGCATAGGCGATCGTGTCGAAGGTGATGAGCGCGATGACGGTGACCAGGACAAGCGTGATCATGGCCCCGACATAGGGTAGGAAATTGAGCAGGGCGGCCGCCGCGCCCCAGACCAAGGGATTGGGCATGCCGAGCGCCCACAGGCCGAGGCCGATGACCGTGCCGAGGCCGGTGTTGATGATGGTGACGGTGAGCAGATAATGCGAGATTTCCCGCTCGACGTCGTAGACGACGCGCAGCGCCCGCTTCTTTTCGGTGAGGCTGGCGAAGGACTGGATGATCTTCTCGTAGAACATCGTGCCCGAGGCGAGCAGGAACAGCGACAGCACGAAGATGATGGTCAGGCTTGTCCCAGCCGACAGGATGTTGCTCGCCGCCGACGAGAAGAAGCCGGACTGCGCTACCGCGACCTTTTGCACACCCGGTTCCTGCGATGTCTCGGTCAGCCCTTCGATCTGGTGCGCGATGTCCATGATCCTCTCGAGCGGCCGTCGCAACTGCGCCAATCGCTCGGTCAGCTGCTGGCCGATGGACGATGTGTTGTTGATGAGATCGATGACAGGCCCACTGAGCACATAGCCGGCGCTTGCGAAGACGAAGATCGACACAAGCACCAGAAGCGTCGCCGAAACCACTTCGGGAATGCCGCGCTTGCGCAGCAGCCGCACGATTGGGGTCAGCGTCAGCGCCAGCAGGAAGGCTAGGATGACCGGCATGAAAAAAGCGCGCGCGAAATAGAGCGCATAGACGGTCATGAACAGGAAGATACCGATGAGCAACGAGCGCATGAGACGCGTATCGGCACGCGCCGCCACTCGCGATTCTTCGGCTTCGGCAACGCCTGCGCCCAAAGCGGTGGGTTCGGCCTTCATCGCGATCCCCTCGGCGGGCACATCACAACTGATGCAATCCGCAGACGGAAACGCCAGCGCGGCTTCAAGGTTCCGTTAGCCGGCACTGACGGCGTGGCCGCCTTCGAGCGGCGGCGCCGTCAATATAGCTCAAACCGACGGCTCGGCTGCGAGCGTTCCACGATTACATGCCGTGTAATTGAGTCCGGGCAGGCGGCGGGCCTAGTACGGGAGCAGGCCTTCGCAGCCCAAGGGCTCGCAAGGCTGGCGCGGCGAGGATGTCGCCGGCACGATTACGCCCACCCCTGAAAGAGGACATCACGATGCAAAGATTTACCCTTCAAACAACCGAGTCGGCGCCGGAGAAATCCAGGCCCGCGTTGAAGGCGCTTGAGGAGAAGTTTGGCTTTCTTCCGAACGTCATGGCGACGATGGCCAACAATCCGGTTCTCCTCAATGGTTTCGTCAGCAGCTTCGGCAGTTTCCACGGCGGAAGCTTCGACGAGATCGAAAAGCAGGTGCTGCTGCTGACCAACGCGGTCACCATCAAATGCCCCTGGACCGTCGCCGCGCATTCGACATTCGCTATCGAGGATGGGATTGCGGAAAGCGAAGTCAAGGCGATCCGGGATGGCAGGTTGCCGACGGACCCAAAATATGCGGCACTCTCGGCCCTGACGAGGGCGCTGATCGAAAACAAGGGAAACGTGAGTGACGCGGACATCGATGCGTTTGCTTCGGCGGGCTATTCGAAAGCCCAGATCCTGGAAGTGGTAACCGGCGTCGGCGTCTCCACCATGGCGGCAACCACCACCAACATGGCCGGCACGCCGATCGAAGAGCGCTTCCAGCCGCAGGCATGGTCTCCCGCCGCCGCGATTGCCGCCTGACCCGATCGACGGCGCATGGATCTTCTGGTGCCATGCGCCGTCGCTGCGTGATTGCATCGCGTGTATCGTTCGAGGGACTGCGAGGACAGCGGGCATGAAGACCAACTCCAGAACGGCCATGACACCCGACCTGGGCACGCTCTTGCGTTACTGGCGCGATGTGCGTGGCAGAAGCCAGCTTGATCTATCCCTCGATACGGGCATTTCGCAAAGGCAGATCAGTTTCATCGAAAGCGGACGCAGCGTTCCCGGCCGTGAGACCTTGATGGCGATCGCGGGGGCGCTCGATGTCCCTTTGCGCGAGCGTAATGCCCTGCTTTTGGCGGCGGGCTACGCGCCGATGTTTTCCGAAGGCGCCTGGAACTCCATGGAAATGAAGAGCGTCACCGACGCCCTGACGCGCATCATGCGCCAGCATGAACCCTATCCGGCGCTGGTCATGGACCGGTACTGGAATGTGCTGATGACCAACGAAGCCGCACCGCTCTTCTTCGGCTGTTTCCTCGACATGGCCGCGCGCGAAGGGCCGCGCAACATGCTCCACCTCATGTTCGATCCCAAAGGCATGCGCCCGTTCGTCGCCAATTGGCCCGACGTGGCGCGGAGCCTGTTCGAGCGGGTCTATCGCGAATCCATCGGCCGCGTCGTCGACGAAAAGACCAGGGAGTTGCTGGCGGCGCTGCTCGCCTACCCGGACGTGAACAGCGATTGGAAAAATCCGGTGGCGATCGGCTTCATGCCGGTCATTCCGCTTGGCTTCATCAAGGACGGTCGCCGCCTGGACTACTTTTCGATGGTCACCACGGTCGGCACTCCCCAAACCGTCGCCGCCCAGGAACTGCGCATCGAGTGCCTGTTCCCAGCCGACGAGGCGACCGAAATCCATCATGCCGCGATGATGGATGCGGCCCTACACCGGGCAACGCGATAAGCATGCTCATCCAGGGCTCATGGAATGAGGCTCGCGGGCCTCCTTAAGTTCACGCGACAGGCGCCGCCACGGTCGGCGCGGATTTCGCGGTTTCCTTGCGTACGATCGGCGCCACCTTGGTGCCGTAGAGCTCGATCGCCTTCATGATCTTGGCGTGCGGCATGGTGCCGATCGCCATCTGCAGCAGGAAGCGGTCATTACCGAACACCCTGTGCTGGGTCACGATCTTTTCCGCCACCTGCTCCGGATTGCCGACGAACAGCGCGCCGTCGGGACCACGCGACTGGTCGAAATGCGCACGCGATGTCGGACCCCAGCCGCGCTCACGGCCGATGCGGTTCATCACCTCGGCCTGGGGGCCGTAGAAGTCGTCCGCCGCCTGCTCGGTCGTGTCGGCGATGAAGCCATGCACGTTGATGCTGGTCGCCAACCCCGTCGGATCGCCGCCAGCGCGCTTGGCAGCCTCACGGTAGAGGTCGAACAGCGGCGCGAAGCGCGCCGGTTCGCCGCCGATGATGGCAAGCGCCAGCGGCAGGCCGAGCGCGCCCGCCCGAGCGGCCGATTGCGGCGTTCCGCCAATGGCGATCCAGACCGGCAGCCTGTCCTGGAAGGGCCTGGGATAGACGCCGCGATCGTTGATCGGCGCGCGCAGCCTACCCGACCAGGTAACCTTCACCTGATCGCGGATGGCCAGCAGCAGGTCGAGCTTTTCGGCGAACAGCTCGTCATAGTCTTCGAGGTTGTAGCCGAATAGCGGGAAGGATTCGATGAACGAACCTCGCCCAGCCATGATCTCGGCGCGGCCGCCCGACAGAAGGTCGAGCGTGGAAAACTGCTGGAAAACGCGCACCGGATCGTCGGAGGACAATACCGTCACCGCACTGGTCAGCTTGATGCGCTTCGAACGCTCCGCCGCCGCGGCCAAAGCCACGACCGGTGCCGAGGCGGCATAGTCCGGCCGGTGGTGTTCGCCGAGGCCGAAGACGTCGAGCCCGACCTGGTCGGCAAGTTCGATCTCCTCGATCAGGTTGCGCAGCCGCTCATGCGGACCGATGGCGCCGGGACCCGGCACAGGGCTCACATCGGCAAAAGTGTAGAGGCCGAGTTCCATTTGGATGTCATCCCAGTGTGTTGATTGTTGCGCTAGGGTCGGATGATTTTAGCTCTGTTCGACCTGAAATCTGAATCCGACCCTAAATCGAAGAGATAGATAGAGCATGATATCGTCCGAAAACCGCTTTCCCCTTTTCGGCATCATGCTCCAGAGGTAGCGACGCGTCCGTCGCGCCGCCAGAGGCTGGCTGGTGAACAGTGCATGTCGATTTCGGCGGAAAATGCGTCTCCCGGGTGCAACATCCCGGAATTTCATGGCTGGCATGCCGTTTTGGCGCTTGAACTCCCGGTTTTCGCGCGTATGTAAGCGTCGCGAATAGACTTCAAGGAAGTGGACTTGGCTATCTACAGGGAAAAAGACATTTTCGAGCGGCGCAATGCCGCGACCGAGGCAAAGAAGGCGCTTCTGGAGCGCTTCAAGTCAAAGCCGGCAGCAGACGATCCCGCGGTGCTGGCACGACAGGCCGAACGCAAGGCGATCCTTGCGGCTCGTGAGATCCGCGAGGCCGAGAAGGCCAAGCTGAAGCAGGAAAAGCTGGCACGCGAGGCGATTGAGAAAGCCGAGCGTGAGGCAGCAGCCGAAGCTGCGCGCATTGCCGCCGAAGAGGCAGCGCAAGCGGATGCCAAGCTTCGGGAAGCTGAAGAGAACGAGCGTATCGCTCGTTTGCTTGCCGATGAAGCAGAGCGCAAGGCAAAGCGCGACGCACGCTATGCGGCACGCAAGCAGCGCACCGGCAGGACACCGCCCGGCTTTACGGGTCGCTAACAGCGCACTCGCCTCGATGGATGATGAATGAGGGACGCGCCAAGGCGCGGCCCTTTTTCGCGTTTGTCGGTGTTGCCCACGGGAAGCCTCCCTGCATTCAGGGATGTCGATTCATGGATGTCAGCTCGGTCGATAGCGTCAGCGGTGGACAGGCCATTCAGGCCGCGAATTTCAGCCCCATGATCCCGCTGACGATCAACGCGATGCAGCCGAGCCTGATCGCCGTCGCGGGCTCGCCCAGCAGCCAGACGCCGAGCAGCGCCGTGCCGACGGTGCCGATACCGGTCCACACCGCATAGGCTGTGCCGACAGGCAGGGTTTTCAGCGCCAGGCCAAGCAAGGTCAAACTGACGATCATCGACGCGACCGTGAGCACGGTCGGAACAAGCCTGGTGAAGCCGTCGGTGTATTTGAGCCCGATCGCCCAGCCGATTTCGAACAGGCCGGCGAAGAACAGAAGAATCCATGGCATCGGAACGCTCCATCCAGAACATCCGGCCGAAAGGTCTTCGGATGCTCAATCAAACAATGGGCGGGCCGTCCCAACCGGATTTCGGGAAATGCGAGGTCGTCCCCGCATCGTCGATATAGGGTGTCTGAACGCCCAATCAACAATTCGCCGGCGGCATGTCGGACGCCGCCGGTGAAATCCATGCACGCTCTGCGATATCTACTTTTCCTTGATCCTCGTCGCCTTGACCGGCGGCGCCTTCAGGGCCGGAGCGGCTACAGGCTTCTTGGCGTCTTTCTTTGGTTTGCGGGCTTCCTTGCCTGCCTTCATCGCACCTTTAGCCATGATTCGTTCCTCCAGTTGCGGGAAACGAAGTGAAACAAGACAAACGCCAGACTGCAAGAGGCGAGTGCCTGCTGCCGGCGCCGGCAGGCCGCTTTCAACCGGTTTCTAATTTGCTCGTAAACCCCGGCAGTCCATGCCATGCTTGTCTTCGCACTGCAGCATCGACCCGTGCACCGCGGGTGATCGTCAGGCAGGCCGGTCAGGACGACAATGCGGATCCATATCGGCTGCGAGATGAGCTTCGACTTTCCGCAGGAAACGCCGCTCATCGCAATGCTCAATGTCCACTATTCCCGCGCCTCCGATCTTGAGCGCCCGGATTTCCTGACCTCCAACCCGCCAGTGCCGATTGAGAGTTATCGCGACAGTTTCGGCAACTGGTGCAACCGGCTCGTCGCCCCGCCCGGGCGTTTCACTTTCGGTACGGATGCGGTGATCCGCGACTCCGGCACATTCGAGATGAGCGAGTTGATGGCGTGGCAGCATGAGGTGCGCGACCTGCCGGCTGAAACGCTGCTGTTCCTGCTGCCCAGCCGCTTTTGCGAAAGCGACCTCTTGGCAAGCGAGGCATGGCGGCTGTTCGGCCATATGCCATCAGGCATCCCGCGCGTGCAGGCGGTGTGCGATTTCGTCCACAACCACATCGTCTTCGACTACGGCAACGCACGGGTGACGCGCACCGCCGCGGAAGCCTGGCGCGAACGGAGCGGCGTGTGCCGCGATTTCGCGCATCTTGCCGTCACGTTTTGCCGGGCACTCAATATCCCGACGCGCTACTGCACAGGCTACATCAGCGACATCGGCATGCCGAAGCCTTGGGCGAGCATGGATTTCTGCGCCTGGATGGAGGTTTATCTCGGCGGCCGCTGGCACGCTTTCGATCCGCGCAACAACGCGCCACGCATCGGCCGCATCCTGATCGCCTCCGGCCGCGACGCGGCGGATGTGCCGCTAACCCATATCTTCGGGCCAGGGTTGCTTGCGGGCTTCAAAGTGTGGACCGACGAGATCCAGGAATAGCCGGCCTTCCCGCCAGCAGGTTTCGAACACATTGAACGACCCGACGATTGGCGCGTTGTGATGGCTGTGCAACTCCGCGGCAGAGCCGCTACACCGTCTCGAAGAGGATAGAACCTGCATGGCTGGACACGGCGGCTCCAGAACGGTCATCTACGCGGCGCTCGCCGGCAATCTCGCCATAGCGCTGACCAAGTTCGCCGCCGCCTTTTTCACCGGCAGTTCGGCCATGCTGTCGGAAGGCGTCCATTCGCTGGTCGATACAGGCAATGGCGGCCTGCTGCTCTACGGCATGCACCGGGCGGCACGCCCCGCGGACAGCTCGCACCCGCTCGGCCATGGCCGTGAACTCTATTTCTGGAGCTTTATCGTCGCCCTTCTGGTCTTCGCGCTGGGCGCTGGCGTGTCGTTCTACGAAGGCATCATCCATATCATGGCGCCGGAGCCGGTCGCCAACGCCAGAATGAACTACATCGTTCTCGGCCTGTCCTTCCTTTTCGAAGGCAGCTCCTGGCTGGTGGCGCTGAAGGAATTCCGCAAGCAGAAGGGCAAGCAGGGCTGGCTGCAAGCCGTGCAGTCGAGCAAGGACCCGAGCGTCTACACGGTGCTGTTCGAAGACAGTGCAGCCCTTCTCGGCCTGGCCGTCGCCTTTGCCGGCATATTGGCGGCGGAGATTTTCAACATGCCCGAACTCGACGGCGCCGCCTCGATCGGCATCTCACTCATCCTCGGCACGACCGCAATCTTCCTGGCGCGTGAAAGCAAGGGCCTGCTCATCGGCGAGCCGGCCTCACCCGAGGTGCAGAGGAAGGTGCTGGCGATCGTCCAGCAGGATCCGGCGGTGCAGCGGGCGAACGGCGTGCTGACGGTGCATATGGGCCCGGAAGAAATCGTTGCCGGCCTGAGCATCGAATTCGAGGACCATTTGTCGGCGCCGGAGATCGAGGCCTGTGTCGAGCGCATCGAGGCGCGGTTGAAGAAGGAGATGCCTGAGATCACGCGGCTGTTCGTCAAGCCGCAGACGTCAGGCACCTGGGAAAAGCGGCGCAAGTTGATCGAATCCGCACCCGGATAGAATTCGAGTACGAACTTTTGCGACACCGCGGTCCACTTTTCGGGATTCTGGCCTCTGGACCAGAGCCCCGCCGTTGCCTCGTGTCTCCGTGCCGCTAAAATCAGCCGATCGATGTTGGAGGAATGACGATGAAGATCGACGGCGGCTGCCATTGTGGCGCCATCACCTATGAGGCGGAGGTCGACCCGGAGAAGACCTCGATCTGCCACTGTACCGATTGCCAGCAGCTGACCGGTACGGCATTTCGCGTCTCGGTGCGGGTGCCCGAAGAGGATTATCGGATCACCAAGGGCAGACCGAAGGTCTACATCAAGACCGGGTCCAGCGGCGCCAAGCGCGCCCAAGGTTTCTGCGGCGAGTGCGGCTCGCATCTCTACGCGACATCGGTGGACGACGGACCGAAGGTCTACGGCGTCCGCGTCGGTACGGCGCGGCAGCGCGAGGAACTCGTGCCGAGGCGGCAGTTCTGGCACCGGTCAGCGCTGCACTGGCTTCCGGAATTCGAGGGTATGACGACGGTCGAAGAGCAGTAGCGTTCAGTCGTCGCCTTCGACGACCCTCAATCTCAGCTGCCCGGTCTTTGAATCGGCAGCGCGCGGTGCGGCCTCCACCTTGGCAGGGGCGCCGCCGCGCGGGGCGTCGGGCTCGCCTTCTCCGAATTCCAGCGCCTCGATCTTCTGGCCACGCTTGGTCACTTTCGAGGTCGAGACGAGTATGTCTTCGATGTCCTTGGCCGACTGGCCGAAATGGCCCTGCAATTTGCGCACCCGCTCGTCGACACGCTGGACGTCTTCCATCAGCCTGATGACTTCGCCCTGGATCAGATGCGCCTGCTCGCGCATGCGCGCATCCTTGAGGATCGCCTGGATGACCTGGATCGACAGCATCAAGAGCGAAGGCGAGACGATGATGACGCGGGCACGGTGCGCCTTCTGGACAACCGCTTCGAAATTCTCGTGGATTTCGGCGAACACCGATTCCGACGGCACGAACATGAAGGCGGTGTCCTGCGTTTCACCCTGCAGCAGGTATTTTTCCGAAATGTCGCGGACATGGACCTCGATATCGCGGCGGAAGGCCTGGGCCGCGACCTTCTGCAGGTCGGCGTTATCGGCGGCCCGGATGGCATTCCACGCTTCCAGGGGAAATTTGGCATCGATGGCAAGCGACGGCGCGCCGTTCGGCATTTTCACCAGGCAGTCCGGCCGGCTGCCGTTCGACAGCGTCGCCTGGAATTCGTAGGCGCCGTGCGGCAGGCCGTCGGCGACGATCGCCTCCATGCGCGACTGGCCGAAGGCGCCGCGCGTCTGCTTGTTGGAGAGGATCGCCTGCAGCTGCACGACCTGGCCGGCCAGCGACTGGATGTTGCCTTGCGCGGTGTCGATGACCGCCAGCCGCTCCTGCAGTTTCGCCAGGCTCTCATGCGTGGACTTGGTCTGCTCGGTCATGGTCTGGCCGATGCGGCCGGTCATGGCGTCGAGCCGCTGGCCGATCGACTGCGTCAATTCGGCTTGGCGGGCGCCGAACACTTCGGCGATGGCGCCCATGCGGCCCTGCATCTCGGCCTGGGATTGCAGAATGCCGGCCATCCGCGCCTCGGCGTCGCGGGCATGGTCGGCGGCTTCCGCTGCGGCGACCGCGCGCGCCTTGGCCGAGCGCCACAGCGCGATGACGAGCGCCACGAACAAGCCGAGAAACAGCAATGTGGCGACGGCCAAGACGTGGCCGAGCGTGATAGTCGAGGCGCCGAGCCGTGCGGCGGGCTCCGAAAGGATGGTGCTCAGATCATTCATGTGGACAGCATAGCCGATTCGGCGGTCTGGCACAGATCAAAACGTGAACGAGGCGCAGGCGCACCGGTTGACGCCTTTCTATTGAGGTCTTAGGTGAAACGCCATGCCGATCAAGCCGCTTATCATTCTTCCCGATCCCATCCTGCGCCAGGTCTCCAAGCCGGTGGAGCGCGTCGACGCGCCGGTACGCAAACTGGCCGACGATATGCTGGCAACCATGTATGACGCACCCGGCATCGGGTTGGCGGCAATCCAGGTCGGCGAGCCTCTGCGCATGCTGGTGATCGATCTCGCCAAGGAAGACGAAACCTCGGCGCCACACGTCTTCATCAACCCGGAAATTCTCGAAAGCGCCGACGCGCGGTCCGTCTACGAGGAAGGCTGTCTGTCGATCCCTGATTACTATGCCGAGGTCGAGCGCCCGGCTTCGGTGAGGGTCAAATATCTGGACCGTGACGGCAAGCTGCAGGAGATCGAGGCCGAGGGGCTGATGGCAACCTGCCTGCAGCACGAAATCGACCACCTCAACGGCGTGCTGTTCATCGACCACATCTCGAAGCTGAAGCGCGACATGGTGGTGAAGAAGTTCAAGAAGCTCGCCAGGGACAAGGCGCCAGGCAAGCTGGTGGGATAGGGCAATGCCCCTTCGCGTCATCTTCATGGGCACGCCGGAGTTTTCGGTGCCGACGCTGCGCGCCATCGCCGAGGCTGGCCACGAGATTTCAGCCGTCTACACGCAGCCACCGCGCGCCGCCGGCCGGCGCGGGTTGGAACTGACGCCGTCACCGGTGCAGCGCGAGGCCGGGCGGCTTGGCATCGAGGCGCGAACACCGGCATCGTTGAAAAGCGAGGCCGAGCAGGCCGCTTTTGCCGACCTCGGCGGCGATATCGCCGTGGTCGTCGCCTATGGATTGCTGTTGCCCAAGGCAATTCTTGACGCACCCCGGCTTGGCTGCGTCAACGGCCACGCATCGCTTTTGCCGCGCTGGCGTGGCGCCGCGCCGATCCAGCGCGCCATCATGGCTGGAGATACCGAGACCGGCATGATGGTGATGCGCATGGAGGCGGGGCTGGATACCGGCCCGGTGGGACTGGTTGAAAAATGCGCCATCGGCCCCGATATGACAGCCGGCGATCTGCATGATCGGTTGATGAGTGTCGGCGCTGCCCTGATGGTGGAAGCGTTGGCGCGGCTGGAACAGAACACCCTGGCATTTACCGCGCAGGCGGCCGAAGGGGTGACTTACGCCAGGAAAATCGATAAATCCGAGACGCGCGTGGAGTGGACACGGCCCGCGGCCGAGGTTCACAATCACATTCGTGGCCTGTCGCCGTTTCCCGGCGCCTGGTCCGAGATTGAAATTGGCGGCCGTATGGAACGGCTGAAACTGCTTCGCTCGACGCTATCCGAAGGCGTGTCGCCTTCGGAAGATTTGGGCGAGTCGGGAGGAATTCTCGATGACCGGCTGACAGTCGCCTGCGGAAAAGGCGCGGTCAGGCTGGTCGAAGTTCAACGTGCGGGCGGAAAGCCCGCCGCCGCGTCGGAATTCCTGCGCGGAGCCAAGATCGAAAAAGGACTGAAATTCTCATGAGCATGATGTCGATACGCGCGGCGACGCCGCGGGACCGCGAGGCCATCCGCCTCGTCGAGGAACACGCTTTCGGCCAGCAGACGGAGGCCGGACTGGTCGACGCGTTGGTGACCGGCGGTGACGCCGTCGTCGAACTGGTGGCGGAAGAGGACGGCCAGGCCGTCGGCCATATCCTGTTTTCGCGGCTGTTCGTGCAGAACGGCGGCAAGAGCTTTGCCGCCGTGGCGCTTGCGCCGCTGGCGGTGGAGCCTTCCTTTCACGGCTCCGGCATCGGCGGCGCCTTGATCCGCGAGGCTCATATCCGGCTCAAGGACGCCGGCGAGACACTGGCCGTCGTGCTGGGCGATCCGGCCTATTACGGCCGTTTCGGCTATAGCCACGCCCGCGCAGAAAAGTTCGAAAGCGAATACCAGGGCGAGGCGCTGCAGGCGCTGGCCTGGGGCGAAGCTCCCGAATCCGGCAGGCTGGTCTACGCCTCCGCCTTCACCGCTCTCGCCGCCTAGGCGGGGGCGTATAGCCGACCGGCATGCCGCGTTTTCGCCTCGATATCGAATATGACGGCAGCCTGTTTGCCGGCTGGCAGCATCAGGCCGACCAGCCTTCGGTGCAGCAGGCGATCGAGCAGGCGATCGAGAAATTCTGCGGCGAGGCGATCCGGCTGCGGGCCGCCGGCCGCACCGATGCCGGCGTGCACGCGACCGCGCAGGTGGCGCATGTCGACCTTGCCAAGGCGTGGCCCGACGACAAGGTGCGCGATGCCATCAATGCACACCTGCAGGCGGCCGGCGCGCGCATCGTCATCCTGAAGGCCATGATCGTCCCGGACGATTTCGATGCCCGTTTCTCCGCCATCGGCCGGCACTATCTCTACCGCATCCTCAACCGGCGGGCGCCCTCGGCGCTGGACAAGGGTAAGGTGTGGTGGGTGCCGAAGCGGCTCGATGCCGCCGCCATGCACGAGGCGGCGAAGCTCCTGCTCGGCCGGCACGACTTCACCACCTTCCGCTCGACGCAGTGCCAGGCTAACAGCCCGATCAGGACATTGGAGCGGCTCGATGTGAGCCGGGCGGGCGATGATCTGATCGAGGTGAGGGCATCGGCACGATCCTTCCTGCACAACCAGGTGCGCTCGATGGTCGGCTCGCTGAAGCGGGTCGGCGACGGCGGCTGGACATCGGGCGACCTCAAGGCGGCGCTCGAGGCGCGAAACCGCGCCGCCTGCGGCCAAGTGGCGCCGCCCGACGGGCTTTTTCTCATTGGCGTCGATTATCCCGGGTAGAACCCTGGTTCTCCCGGGTAGAACCCCTGGTTCTATCCAGGATAAAGCCCGGAAAGGCTCTGGGCTCCGACATCGTCCGGCACGGAGATGCCAAGCAGCATCTGCAGCCCGAACAGCACCAGCAGCGAAGCGACGAACATGCCGACGAAAACGGCGGTGCCGAAGGCAGCGCCCCTGCCGATCGTCGCGTTGGTCATGCGCCAGGTCAGCACCATCGACAGGGAAAATAACAGCAGCGACACAAGGCTCGAGACCTGGCTTGCCGAGGACAGGAAAAGCCTGATCAGCGCCGAAGGCAGCATCAGCCAGGCGGTGATCGCCGAGGCCCAGTTGCTGGCCACGACATAGTGGACGAAGCGCCCGCCGATGCCGGCGCGCCGCGCCACCAAGGCGAGCGCCACCAGCGGCAGTACCCAGGAGCCGATATCGACTGTCGCCAGTCGCACCAGCATGCTGAAGCGGCCGGCGAAGGCATCGGGATCGCCGATCTCGTTGGCGATGCCGACCCAGCCGACGATCAGCGCCGGTGCCGCGACGATGATGGCGAAGAACGAATTCCAGAAGCCGTCGGCCGTGAGGTCGAGCAGGCGCAGGCCGTCGGCCTTGCCGAGCATCAGCCGCCAGGCGCCGGTCAGCGAAGCTTGGGTTTCGTCCGCCGAAAGCATGCTGATCAGCCCTGTCCGAACCAGTCGTCGATGAAGCGCTGGTAGATCCGCGTCAGCGTTTCCAGATCGGCGATGGCCACGCGCTCGTCGACCATGTGCATGGTCTTGCCGACCAGGCCGAATTCGACCACCGGGCAATAATCCTTGATGAAGCGCGCATCCGATGTGCCGCCGGAGGTGGATAGCGCCGGCTTTTTGCCGACCACCGCCTTGACCGAGCCGCTCAGCGTCTCGACCAGCCTGTCGTCGCGGGTCAGGAAGACGTGGCTCGGCCGGTCGCGCCAGACCAGCTCATAGTCGACTGGCGTCTTCTTGCCCGGCCGGTATTTCTTGCGCCCAGCCGCCTGATCGAGGCGGTTGTGGATTTCCGCCTGGACCGTCTCGGCCGTCCAGCTGTCGTTGAAGCGGATGTTGAAGGTGGCGGTTGCCTTGGCGGGAATGACGTTGGTGGCCGGGTTGCCGACATCGATGGAGGTCACCTCGAGGTTGGTCGGCTGGAAATCCTTGGTTCCCTTGTCGAAGACGGGATGCAGCAAGGCGTCCACCAGGCTCATCAGGCCGCGCACCGGGTTGTCGGCAAGCTGCGGATAAGCGGCATGGCCCTGGCGGCCATTGACGGTGATGCTACCCGACATCGAGCCGCGCCTGCCGATCTTGATCATGTCGCCGAGCGTGTCCGGATTGGTCGGCTCGCCGACGATCGAGGCGTCCCATTTCTCGCCTTTGGACGCGGCCCATTCGAGCAGCTTGACCGTGCCGTTGATGGCAGGCCCTTCCTCGTCGCCGGTGATCAGCAGCGAGACCGAGCCCTTCGGGCCACCATTCGCCTCGACGTGGCGCGCCACCGCGGCGATGAAGCAGGCAATGCCGCCCTTCATGTCGACCGCGCCGCGGCCGTACATTTCGCCGTTGGCGATGTCGGCGGCGAAAGGCGGATGCGTCCAGGCGGCTTCGTCGCCGACCGGCACCACGTCGGTATGACCCGCGAACATCAGATGCGGGCCATTGCCGGAGCGCCGTGCATAGAGGTTCTCGATGTCGGGCGTGCCGTCTTCGGAGAACACCGGCCGATCGACCAGGAAGCCGAGCGGCTTCAGCATCGCCTCCAGCGCGCTCAGCGCGCCGCCTTCGGCTGGTGTCACCGAGGCACAGCGGATGAGAGAGGCAAGGTTTGCGGCGGGGTCAGTCGGCAGCGTCATGGCAAAAGCGATAGTCGAAAGCGAATGGCCTGTCACGGCCAGACATAGGGCCAAGCCGATGGCCGACGATACCGCCGACATTATGGTTTTCATGTCGTATAGTTCTGGCTGATGCGGAGTAAGAGATGGCAAACGGCGAAAAAAGGATCGTCATTGCCGGCGCCGGCAGCATTGGCTGTTATGCCGGCGGCTGCGTGGCGCTCGCCGGGCGGCAGGTTGTCCTGCTTGCCAGGCCGCGCATCGAGGCAGCGCTGCGGCAGGGCGGATTGCGCGTCAGCGACCTCGAGGGCCGCGATCGCCTGATCAAGCCGGCAGAGCTTGCCGTCACCACCGATCCGGCCGCGGCCTTGCCGGAGGCCGATGTGATCCTGGTCACCGTCAAGAGTGGCGCGACGCGGGAAATGGCGGCACTCGTCAAAGCCCATGCCCGTCCCGATGCCGTGGTGGTGAGCCTGCAGAACGGCGTCGACAACGCTGACAGGCTGCGCGCGGCACTTGGCCAGCGAACGGTGCTGGCTGGCATGGTGCCGTTCAATGTCGTGCAATCAGCCGATGGAGAGCTGCCGTTGCGCGTCCACCGCGCCAGCGACGGCAAGGTTATGGTCGAAGAAGGCAATGCCGGCCTTGCCGATCTTCTCGACACCGAAGGCCTGGCTGTCGAAACGCGTGGCGATATGAAGGCCGTGCTGTGGGGCAAGCTTCTGATGAACCTGAACAATGCGCTGGTGGCGCTGTCAGGCCTGCCGCTGGCAACTGAACTCGCTGACCGGCGCTGGCGGCTGATCCTGGCCAGCCAGATCGACGAGGCCTTGCTGGCGATGAAAGCCTCCGGCATCGAGCCGGCGCGGATCGCCGGCCTGCGCCCGACGCTGCTGCCGAAGGTGCTCAGGTTGCCCGACTGGCTGTTCAAGCTCCTGGCCCGGCGCATGCTGGCGATCGATCTCGAGGCGCGCTCGTCGATGTGGGACGATCTGCAGCGTGGCCGGTCGACCGAGATCGACGACTTGCAGGGCGCTGTTTTGCGGCTCGCTGAAAAAGCCGGTACGCCGGCGCCGACGGTCCAGCTTATCAGCGCGCTGGTGCGCGCGGCGGAAGCCGAGCGGCTTGGCTCGCCAAGCCTGGTGCCGGGGAAGGTTGTGGCGCCGCCGTCCGGCCGTCGATCAACGTGATCTTCTGCCAGATCTTGCGCGACAGGTTGGACGCCAGGTTCTCGATGTCGTTGACGCCGTCGATGACGACGGCGTCATTGACGGATTGGGCGAACAGCGCCGCGATCTTGCCGGTGATCGACAGCATTTCGGAGCAATAGTCGAGATAGCGCGCGAGATCCGCGGCATTGGTGAGACGGGCCGGCGAATGCGCCGTCGGCTTGAAGCTGGCCGACAGCGCCGCCGGATCCTTGGTCAACTGGTGCATGTCGATGACATGGATCAGCGATCTGAGGCCGTGCAACTGGCGAAACACCTGCTTGCGCTTGATGCGCTCCTCGGTGCGGATCAGGGCCAGGAAGCCGAGCACGGCGAGGATGATCATGTTGATCGTGGCTTCGATGCCTTGCACCGACTGGACCGCGTCGTCGGCCTGGGAGATGTGAATGAGCGGCAGGATGGTGCCGACGAACAGGAAGATCAGCGCGCCCGCGATGACGGCGGCGACGATGATGCCACGCAGCCACCAGATAGGCGCTTCCAGGGCCTTGGCGGCCTTGGCCAGATCGCGCGACAGCGACACAAGTTCGGCGGCAACGCCGCGCAACCCGGCCTCCGGAAAACGGTCGGCCACACGCCCTTCCAGCCGCTCGGCGGTTTCGATGATCAGTTTCGGATCAAGCGTGCGGTAGCGCATGGCGATCCGATCGGCCCCCTAGGGCATGATGCCGAAAGTGTGAAGCGGTTTTCCGACGACGTCATGCTCTATTTCTTTGATTCTGCCGGCTCGTTGGTGCGCCGGCCATAACGGTTGGGTCCAGGCTGCCCTGGAAACAGGCACAACACAAGGAAGGCGACGATCGAGACGACCGGCACGAACAGGATCAGCGCTGCGATACCCGGCTTGTCGAGGTCGTGCAGCCGCTTCACCGCCAGCGCGATGTTCGACCACAGCGAGGCGATGAAGGCGATGAAGAAGATGAACGACCACATGTTGCTCTCGGCCGAACCCTCCGGCACCAGCGTGAAGCGGTACAGCGGAAATGCCTGGATGATGGCGACGAGCAACCCGCCGAGAAAATAGGCCGCGCGGCTGACGCGGCCCGAGGTCTTGAAGAAAAGCCAGTTGAGATCCGATCTTTCAGGCAAGCGGGTCCGATCCATATTGATTGGCACCCCTGGTGCCTTCGAGAATGCCGAGTTCGACCAGCAGCCAGATGCCACCGATGACGGGTACGAAGCCGATCAGCGTCCACCAGCCCGACTTGTTGCGGTCGTGCCAGCGTTTGGCATAGAGGGCAATCGCGAAATAGATCGATGCCAGCGCGAAGAGGATGCCGATGATGCCGATCTGGGCACCGCTGGCCGTGGTGAAACGCGTGCCGAGGATCGCATCGAGAATGAAAGCAATAATGCCGATAACGATGAATACGCCGATGCCGGCCCAGAACTTGCCCCGGTTGATGCGGCCATCAAAGCTTGTGAGCAGATATTTCCAGTCCATGTCACCCCTCCAGTTGAACCAGCGCGACCGATTGTCGCGCCGGCGGAAGGTGCGCCTGCCCGGCGGAAAGATCAATCGCGCAGCAATTCGTTGATCGAGGTTTTGGACCGGGTCTTGGCGTCGACCCGCTTGACGATGACGGCGCAGTAGAGACCTGGGCCCGGCTCGTTGTTTGGAAATGCCTTGCCCGGTAGCGAGCCGGCGACGACCACGGAATTCGGCGGCACCTCGCCATAGAAGATCTCGCCGGTGGCGCGGTCGACGATCTTGGTCGACTGGCCGATGAAGACGCCCATGCCCAGAACGGAGCCTTCGCGCACGATGCAGCCCTCGACCACTTCGGAACGCGCCCCGATGAAGCAATTGTCCTCGATGATGGTGGGGCCGGCCTGCATCGGCTCCAGCACGCCGCCGATGCCGACGCCGCCCGAAAGGTGCACGTTCTTGCCGATCTGGGCGCAGGAGCCGACCGAGGCCCAGGTATCGACCATGGTGCCGCTATCGACATAGGCGCCGACATTGACGAAGGACGGCATCAAAACCGCGCCCGGCGCGACATAGGCCGAACGGCGCACGATCGACGACGGCACGGCGCGGAAGCCCGCCTTCTCGAAATCGACGGCGCCCCACCCGTCGAACTTGGACGCCACCTTGTCCCACCACACGGCCTCGCCGGGGCCGCCCTTGATGATCTCCATCGGATTGAGCCGGAAGGAGAGCAGCACCGCCTTCTTCAGCCACTGGTTGACATGCCACTTGCCGTCGGCCTGCCGCTCGGCGACGCGGGCGGTGCCGCGGTCGAGCAGGTCGAGTGCCGACTGGATGGCGTCGCGCACCTCGCCGCGGGTCGCGGTCGAAATGGCGTCGCGTTCCTCGAAGGCCCTGTCGATGGTCTTTTCGAGGCTCGCCAGATCGGGCTTCGACATGAATTTGCTCCATTACCAAGCTGTTAAGGGCTGCGCCTTAACCTGTTTAAAAGTCGCGCGGACCCTATGTTAAGGTGGAATGGGGGTCAATCGCGCCAGCGTCATGGGACGGCGCAAGTAAAGGAATGGACGGGTGGATTCGATGACTCCCATGGAAAAGGCGGGATGGACGCCGCTGCCGCACTCGGATGAGGATCTGGAGCGGTCGAAAAGCGTGCCGGACACGCCGCAAACGCGGGCCGAGACCTACCGCCTGGCCTGGAACGATCCCGACTTCATGACCCGGCGCGAGCTGCGCGCCGTCAGGCTGCAACTGGAACTGCTGAAGCCGGAAATGATCCTCGCCGAGCGCGGCATTCGTTCGACCGTGATCCTGTTCGGCGGCGCGCGCCTGCCGGAGCCCGGCGGCGAGGCCTGGGCGGCCAAGAACGAGATGCAGAAGAAGAACCTTGAGGAAAACAGCAAATATTACGAGGAGGCGCGCAAATTCGCCCGCCTCTGCTCGCAGCAGTCGGCCACGTCATATTATCGCGAATATGTGGTGGTGACCGGTGGCGGTCCGGGCGTCATGGAAGCGGGAAACCGCGGCGCCGACGATGTCGGCGCGCCGTCGATCGGACTCAACATCGTGCTGCCGCACGAGCAGGCGCCGAACCCCTATGTGACGCCGGAGCTCTGTTTCAACTTCCACTATTTCGCGATCCGCAAGATGCACTTCGTCATGCGCGCCAAGGCCGTGGCGGTGTTTCCCGGCGGCTTCGGCACGATGGACGAGTTCTTCGAGACGCTGACGCTGATCCAGACCGGGCGCATGGAGCGCGTGCCGGTGATCCTGTTCGGCAAGTCCTTCTGGAAGCGGGCAATCGACCTCGACTTCCTCGCCGAGCAGGGCACGATCAGCCCGGGCGACCAGGACATCATCGATTTCGTCGACACAGCCGACGAAGCCTGGGGCATCATCAGCCGCTTCTACAAGCTAGGGAGTGAGTGAGTGAGTAGGCAGTAGGAATTAGTGAGTAGGGATTAGTCAGTAGTGAGCGAGCGAAAGGTGTGCTCCTCCACTACTCACTACTCACTACTCACTACTCACTATTCCCGTCAAAAATTCCGCGAGATCGTCGGTGACGTAGTCGACGTCTTCCTGCGCCGGGTCGCGTTCCCAGATTTCCGAGAAGGTCGGCTCGAAATTGCGCGGCACCACGAGAACCGTGGTCATGCCCAGCGACTTCGGCACGGCCAGGTTGCGGGCGAGGTCCTCGAACATCACCGCATTGTGGCCGGTGACGGCGTGCAGTTCGGCGAACTTCTCGTAGGTCTGGCGCGCCGGCTTGGGATTGAGGCCGGCAGCGACGATATCGAAAATGTCGTCGAAATGGTCGAGGATGCCAAGTTGGCGCGCGGTGCGCTCGGCATGCCTGCGGTCGCCATTGGTGAAGATGAACTTGCGGCCGGGAAGCTGGCGGATGGCGGTGCCGAGAACAGGATCGGGCACCAGCCACGAATAGTCGATGTCATGGACCTTCTCCAGAAAGTCGTCGGGATCGATGCCGTGGCGCGTCATCAGTCCGTTCAGCGTCGTGCCGTATTCGCGATAGAGCTCCTTCTGCAGCTTGCGCGCCTCCTCGCGCGGCAGCGCCAGCAGTTCCCCGACATAGGCGGTCATCTTGACGTCGATCTGCGAGAACAGATTCGAGTGATGCGGGTAGAGCGTGTTGTCGAGGTCGAACACCCAGTCGGTGACATGGGCGAAGCGGGCGGGATCGGGAAGCGTGGTCATGCGCTCCTTATGGCATGAAACAGGGATTCTGAAAGGGACTTTATCCACAACTTATGCGCGTCGAGAGTGGCGGAAATGGCCCCACGATTCAAATTTTAGCCATCCCGGAAAGGTGGCCTTCAGGGCTTGCTGGCACAGAGACAAGTCCTGTGGGGAGCCCGCGATGAACAGCATTATTCTCAAATCCGCCGCCATCGCCTTCGCCTCCGTCGCTGCCTCGCTCCTGCTGACATTGATCATAGTCCCAGCGATGGGATTCCCGGTCACGCGCACGATCTGGCTGACGTCGACGGTCTGTCCGCTGGTCCTTGCCTGGACGGCATGCGCCGGCACGTTCTGGCAGAGCGACAGGTTGAAAAATGCCCATCGCGAATTGGCCCGTGCCCATGCCCAACTCGCCGCGGCGCACCGCCGCCTGGCGGAAAAGGCGAGCCGCGACGACATGACCGGCATGCTCAACCGGGAAAGCTTCTTTGCCGCGTTGGACGGCTCCCGGCGCAAGTCCGACCGCGGCGCGCTGCTGATCATCGACGCCGATCATTTCAAGAAGATCAATGACAATTTCGGTCACCTGACCGGGGACGACGCGCTGCTGTTGATCGCCAGCGCCATCGAGCGCGGCGTGCGCAGCGGCGACGTGCTCGGCCGGATCGGCGGCGAGGAGTTCGGCGCGTTTCTGACCGGAGCCACGGAACAGGAGGCCAAGCGCGTTGCCGAACGGATCCGTCGCGAGGTCGAACTGATCCGCTTCCGACCCGTCGATGAGCGAACCATTCCGTTGACCGTTAGCATCGGCGGCACCGTGTGCGGCGAGGATGTCAACGTATCGGACCTGATGCGCGCCGCGGACCGGCGCCTCTACCAGGCCAAGCATGCGGGCCGCAACCTGACGATCCTCGATACCGACATTTCCGAAGCCGCATGAGCGGGTTGGCCAGCACACCCGGCCGGTTAAGAAATCTCTAACCCTGTTTGCATCCGGTTGTGCCGCTTGTCAGGCTTTTTACCGCCTTGAGGCCATGCTTGGCACGATACTGGCTTCCGTGACGATGCGTGTGCCGTTCGGGGAATGTCATACGCGCATCGAAGTCCCAGCCGAGAGGCCTGTCATGAGTTTCCTGATCAAAAAAATGTCGCGCCGCACGCTCGTGCAGGCGCTGATCGCCCTGCCTGCCCTGTCCTTGTTCCGCAAGCTGCCTGATGCCGACGCCACCCATGCCGGTTCATCCCGGGCCAATCCCGACGAGATCGTCGAGGTCAATGGCTGGATCCTGAAGCGGAGCGACCTGGCATGATCTTCGACAGCTACGACGCGTATCGCGCCGCCAATTTCGCGCCAAAGGTCTGTGTCCTTGGTTCCGGCCCCGCCGGCACCACGATCGCCAGGAAACTTGGCGCGGCCGGCATCCCGGTCGTGGTGCTGGAAGCCGGCTCGCGGGAATTCAGCGACGAGTCGCAGGATTTCTACCGCGGCACCACGGTCGGCGATTCCTACTTCGATCTCGATATCACGCGGTTGCGGTTCATGGGCGGCAGTTCCAATCACTGGGCCGGTTGGTGTCGCGTGCTCGACAAACAGGATTTCGAGCCGAAAGCCTGGGCACCCGACACCGGCTGGCCTATCCGGCGCGCCGACATCGAACCCTATCTTGCGGAAGTGCGCGATATCCTCGACCTTCCAGATTTCCGGCCAGATGTGCCGATCTCGGACGACATTCGCTGGGTGCAGCTGATCAAGAGCCCGGCGGTCCGGTTTGCAGAAAAGTTCGGCGACCAACTCGACCAGAGCAAAAACATCGCCGTCGTGCTCAACACCTACGCCACCGAGCTTGCCGGAGATGGCAAACGCGTGACTGGCGCCAGATTATGGTCCAACGGGCAGGACGCCGGCTCGTTCAGCGCCGACTATTTCATCGTCTGCACCGGCGGACTGGAGAATTCCCGGCTGCTTTTGTGGTCCAACCGGCGCTCCAACGGCGGCGTCGTGCCGAACGCGACGGCGCTTGGCCGCTACTGGATGGAGCATCCGACCTTCGAGGGCGGCAATGCCATCCTGGCCGACGACGGCGCGTTCGAGGTCGATGCCGTCAAGGAGGCCTTCTTCTCGCCGATGGCTGCCGCGATGGAACGGCTCAAGATCATGAATTTCGGCATCAGGCTGATCGAGACTCCCTATCCGGGCGTCAAGAGCCTGATCGCTGATCTTGCCTGTACGGCGCCGCACATGGCGGAATGGGTGTCGGGCAAGCTCGACCAGAACCTGCGTTGCGCCGCTCAGCTTTATGTCGCCTGGGAACAGGCGCCGCTAGCTTCGAACCAGATCGAGCTGTCGAAGACCGAGGTCGACCATGCCGGCGTGCCGCGCATCGAACTGCACTGGAAGAAATCGGAACTGGAACGCCGCACCCTTCTCGAAGGCTTGAGGCTGTTCGGCACGACGCTTGCCCAGAAGAACCTGGGCCGGGTGCGCATTGCCGACTGGATCTCGAAGGGCGATGATTATCCGACCAACGAAGAGACGGCGGGCCACCATCATATGGGCGGCACGCGCATGGGCACCGACGTCACCAGGAGCGTGGTGGACGCCAACTGCAAGGTGCATGGCATGGACAATCTCTATGTCGGCGGCTCTTCGGTCTTTTGCGCGTCGGGACAAGCCAACCCAACGACGACAATCACCGCGCTCGCCTGCCGGCTGGGTGAGCATCTGAGCAAGGTGATCACGGTCTGAGCGCAGTCGTCGTCCTGCTCGGATCACCACCTGTTCTGCCGACGCCAAGGATGGCGCCGGGAGAGGCTCAAAAGCCATAGAGGGCGATGCGCACCAGCACGGCGGCGGCTGCGAGCGACACCAGCCGGCGCTTCGTCACCGCCGCGCTCGACCTGCAGCGCGACCAGCTTGTGCGGCTGAAGGCCGAGGCACCGCAGCCGCGCTGATTTTAGGCGTCAAACCTACCTAGCGGTCCGATCGGCCGAAGCGCCGTTCGAGATAGGCCTGGCCGAATTCCAGCGCGATCGACAGGATCCAATAGATCATCGAGGCGGTGATCAGCATCTCGATATGGCGGAACTCCGTCTGGCCCATCGTGCGGGCGAGATACATGATCTCCCAGACGCCGACGACCGACACCAGCGAGGAATCCTTCAGCATGGCGATGAACTGGTTGCCGGTCGGCGGGATGATGACGCGCATGGCCTGCGGCAGGATGACCAGCGCCATGGTCTGGCCGGGGCTCAGGCCGAGCGCCGTGGCGCCTTCGCTTTGGCCGCGCGGGATGCTTTCGATGCCGGCGCGGAAGATCTCGGTCATGTAGGCGCCATAACACAGCGACAGGGCCACGATGCCGGCCGGCACCGCGCCGATCACATAGCCGACCTGCGGCAGGCCGAGATAGATGATGTAGATCTGCATCAGCAACGGCAGGCCGCGAAACAGCGACGTGTAGAAGGTGGCCAGCCCGTAGACGATGCCGTTGCCGGTCAGTTTGGCGATGGCCCCGATAAGCGCGATGGTCGTTGCGATGAGAATCGAGATCGCCGAAATGTAAAGCGTCGTGGTGACGCCCTGGGTGATCAGGAAGCCAACCTTCCTGGCAATGAAGGCAAAGGAGAGGTCGAAGGAATAGAAGAACAGCATCAGCAGCGCGAACAGCTCGATCCAGACGCCGGCGATCTGCTGGCGTCGGGGCAGGAGCAGCAGCAGCTTGCAATTCACCAGAACCAGGAGCGCGATCAACACGGCCGAGAGGGCGCGCGACAAGGCTGGATTGGCCTGCAACCAGTCGGATGCAAGCGGCATCACCGAGCCGATCCAGCTCGACTTGATGCCCATGGCGTAGAGGGCCGCGGCCAGCAGCGCGGGAAAAAGCGCGGCCGCCGCGTGGCGGGCAAGCCCTGGATGGGAGAGCATCAGCCTGCCGATCATGCCGTCACCTTGTCTTTGGTGGTGGCGCGGCGTTCCCGCCACCAGTCCTGCGCCTGCAGTTTCCAGTAGGTGAGCTGCGCGGCGGCAAGGCCACCGGCGCCGCCGGCCCAGCTCAGTCCGAATGGCGCGAACTGCCGATACCGGTCCGAAGCGCCCAGAATGCCCTCGGCGACTACTTTTCCGGCGATCGCCGTGGTGTTGAGGCCATGGCCACCAAAAGCGGTGCAGTACCAGACGCCTGATTGCAGCTCCCCGATCTGGGGCATCAGATGTCGGGCATAGGACATCAGCCCCGACCAGGCCAATTCGGTCTTGAGGCCGGCGAGCTGCGGATAGGTGCCAACCATTTCGCGGCGCAATTCGCGCCCCAGCGCGTCGGCGGAAGCGGCACGCGTGGTGATGCGCCCGCCCCACAAAAGGCGATTGCCGCTCTCGACCAGACGATAATAGTCGCCGGCCCGCCTGTTGTCGCCGACGGCATCGGTGGTGGCGACGGCTTGCGCGATGAGGCGGGGAGCCGCCTCGGAAACCATCACATAGGTCGCGATGGGCAGAAAGGCGCGGTAGAGCTGGCCGAACACCGGGCCGGTATAGCCGCCGGTCGCGAGCACGATCTGGGGCGCCCGAAGCGTGCCCTGGCTCGTGCGCAGCATCTTTTGCGGTCCCGACAGGTCGCATTGCACGACCTCGGAACTCTCATGGATCTTGCCGCCCAGCCGCTCGATCTCGTCGGCCAGGCAACGCAGATAGTTGAGCGGATGGATGTGAAAGGCGTTCGGGTCGCGCAGGCCCTGGTGGTAGCGAGCCGACTTCAGCACCGCGCGCACGTCTTCGCCGCGCAGATATTGAAGCTCGTAACCGTGGTCGCGTGCCATCTGGTCGGCATAGGCCTTCAGCGCATCGCCGCCGTCGTAGCGCAAGACGCTGAGCAGGCCGGCACGCGGCTGGGCGGCCGATATTCCGAGCGCTTCGATGGTGTCGCGCACGAATTCCATGCCTTCGATCGACAGCCGGTGCAGGTCGCGCGCTGCCTCCTCGCCGACACGTGCGGCGATAGTGTCGCCGCCGGTGGCGAAGCCGGGCGTGACGAAGCCGCCATTGCGTCCCGAAGCGCCGAAACCGACGACCTGGGCTTCCAGCACGACGACGTGCAATCCGGCGCGCGCCAGCTGCAGCGCTGTCGTCAGCCCGGCCAATCCGGCGCCGACGACGGCCACGTCACATCGCGTCTCGCCTTTGAGCGGGGGCCGCGTCTTCCGGTCGGTCAGGGTGCGGGCGTAATAGGTGTCCGGATAGGCCATCGACGACTTTGCGGTGAGGGGCATTCATGAGGTGGGGTGACGCCCGCCGGCTGCCGAGGAGGCAGCCGGCGGCATGACATTACTTGGCGCTGTAGTCCTTGCCGTACCACTTCGTGGTCAGCGCGGCGAGCGTGCCGTCCGTCTTCATTTCGGTGATGATGCCCCCGACCTTCGCGGTCCACTCGGGATCCTTCTTCTCGGCGATGACGACGAGCGGCTCGCGGAAGGCGTACTCGCCTTCCAGGATCTTCACGGGATAGCCGTTCTTGATGGCGTTCTGCGCCGTCTGTTCCGGCGCGATCACGGCATTCAGGCGCACGCCGTCGCCAAGCCGCAGGTCATCGAAGGGAAGCATGGAATCGGCGTAGGTGCGGATCTCGCCCGGCTCGAGCTTGTATTCGATGGGAGCCAGGCCAGGCGCGTCGATTTCGAGCTTGCGGCGGATGAAATCCTCCGAGGTGGTGGCAGTCTCGACGCCGATGATCTTGCCGTTGAGATCGGCGACCGACTTCGCGCCGCTGTCCTTGTGCAGGACATAGACGTAGGGGCTGTAATAATAGATGCCGACAAAGTCGATCACCTTGGAGCGGGCTTTTGTCGGCGTGACCGATCCGACGCCAAGGTCGTAGCGTCCCTGCCAGCGCCCGCCGGTCAGCGTCGCCCAGTCGGGCGTTTCGAACGAGACGTCGACACCAAGCCGCTTGCCGATCTCGCGCGAGACATCGATGTCGAAACCGGCGAGTTCGTTGCTGTCGTTGAGAAAGCTCTGCGGCGGCCAGGCCGCGTTGGTGGCGATGACCATCGCCTTTTTCGACGTGACGCGGTCCAAGGTTTCACCGGCCATGGCTGCCGTCGTGATGGCGAATGTCGCGGCGGCAAGAACGGCTAAATCGAGCAGTTTTTTCAAAGTTATCCCTCCCTTGTGGTTGAACTGATAGGTTGAGTGACCGACATCGAACCTCAGCGCTTTAGCGACGGGTTCAACCCGATCGGTTTCGGGTTTTGCCCATCACAGCCGAAGCTGATTCCCCCTGATGGACCGGCGTTCGTGACCCCAGACAGTCAGGTCGCAAAAAGAAGGGTTCCACCCGGCGAAATGCGGGATAATGGCGATCGCGCAGTCATTGCGTCCCTTGAGACGACAAAGTGCCGGATATGTTCGCCTTGTTCCGTTCGCCGCTGCCAGTATTGCGGATTGTCGCGGGGGCTGTTCAGCCGATAGGATCGCGCGGTGGTTACTAAGCGGATCTAGCGAGAGGTTTTGTTTGTGGAATTGACCGAGAAGGATCGTCAGTTGCTCGCGCTGATGCAGAAGAATGCGCGTGAGCCGGTCGCGTCACTGGCACGACAGCTCGGCGTGTCGCGGACAGCGCTGCAGGAGCGGATCCAGAAGCTGGAGGCCGGCGGCATCATCGAAGGCTATACCGTGCGGCTGGCCAAGACGGTGGCCCAGAACGCCGTCCACTGTTTTACCCTCGCCGCCCTGAACAACAAGAGCTATCCGGACGTCTCCAGAAGGATCAAGGCGATGCCCTCGATCCAGGCGGTCTATGCCATAACCGGTGAATGGGATCTGATCATCCATCTTGCCGCCGAGACGCTCGAGAAGCTGAACCGGGAGGTGAATGCCCTGAATGAAATCAGCGGCGTCGTCAAAACCGCTTCCCATGTGGTGATGGAGACGAAGTTCAACCGGACCATCTACGCTCTGTAGGAATGGCGGGATGTCCCGGCGGCGGAGGAGAACTCGGCCAGCCGGGACGTTGTGCCCATGCCGCCGAAATTACACCGTCGCCGGGTCGAGCGCTGGTTGGCCCTTGCGGCGCGCGACGATCGCTTCGAAATCCGCCGCCTGGAAGGCATCGCGCAAGGCGTCGAAGGACGGCAACACGAAATAGGCGCGCTGGAACTTGTCGATCTCGTAGCCGGTGCGCATCACCGTTTCCAGATCGAACGGTACATGGTGGGCGTCCTTGCTCTCGACAGCGAACTGCAACTCGGTGAACGACGACATCAGGCCGGCGCCAAACGCCTTCAGCTTCTGGCCGTCCTCCTGCATCAGGCCATATTCAGCCGTGTACCAGTAGAGCCGGGTGATCATCTCGTCGCCGCCCAGCGCAATAATGTCGCCGGCCTTCTTGCCATACATCTGCATGAAATCGGCAAACACCGGCTGCGACAGGACCGGCACATGGCCGAAGAAGTCATGGAACATGTCCGGCTCGACGATGTAGTCGAGTTCCTGCCTGGTCCGCAGCCAGTTGGTGACCGGGAAGCGGCGGTTGGCGAGGTGGTCGAAGAAAGGTGCGGCCGGGATGAGGCCCGGCACGGCGACGATTTCCCAGCCGGTCAGCTTGCGCAGTTTGGTGCTGACGTCCTCGAAATCGGGGATGCGGTCGAGCAGGCCGAGCTTCTCGACACCGTCGAGATAGGAGTGATGGGCGAGCTTTTGCGTCAGCTTGGTCTGGCGGTCGCACAGCGTGCGCCACACCGCCTGCTCCTCGGTCGAATAGTCATAAGCCTGCGCCACGGTGAAATCCGCGCGGCACACCGAATAGTCCCCGCGCAACCCTTGCGCCGCGCAGTCGCGGGCGTATTCGGCAACGCTCATCGTCGTCATGGGTTTTCTCCTCGCATCAATGGTTGACGTGCCGCAAGGCTAACCCGATCTGCCGAGGCAATTCGGTTTTGATGGTGGCTCCTCCGCCACATTCGAGATACTATTCACTCACAATTCGCATCGGATGAGTGAAAATGCCTCAATTCGACGATTTCGAGATCAAGATGCTGGATGTCCTGCAACGCAACGGTCGCAAACCCGTTTCCGAGCTGGCGCAGGAGGTCGGCCTCTCCACCACGCCCTGCGCCCGGCGCTTCGAGGCGCTGCAGGAAGCCGGCATCATCAAGGGCTTTGCCGCGGTGATCAGCCGCCGCGCCGTCGGCCTGATGGTCGAGGTATTCATCCAGGTGCGCCTCGTCAGCCACAGCGACGGCTCGCCCGAGAGCTTCATTGCAGCCGTTCAGCGCATGGACGAGGTTTCGTCGTGCTGGACCATGACCGGCGACCACGACTTTTTGCTGCATGTCATGGTGCCATCGGTCGACGAGCTCAACGCCTTCGTCATGCATAGGCTGATGCGGCTCGACGGCGTGCGCGACGTCCACACGCAGCTGGTGCTGCAGAACATCAAGGGACCCGGCCACGTGCCGCTCGCCCATCTCAGGCGGTGATGCGCATCCGCGTTTCTGCGGAAAAGCTGCAAGCAAACTGCTGAGCTCGGCCCTTTCGGTGGCCAGCTCTACAACCAGCATGCACGGACCATTCCTCCCGGAGGTCCGCCATGAAAATCGTCCTGATCAATCCGCCGCACACCGCCATCGGCAGCCGCGTGCCGGACGATCACTTGCCGCCGCTTGGCCTGCTGGCGATCGGCGGCCCGCTGCTCGATGCCGGTCATCAGGTGCGGCTCGTCGATGCCGAGTTCGGGCCGATGCCGCTCGCCTCGGTTGTCGCGGAGGCCCTGAAGGACTGTCCCGACTTCGTTCTGATAGGCCATTCCGGCTCGACCTCGGCACATCCGACCGCCTTGTTGATCGCCGGGATGATCAAGGCGCGCGCGCCGGCGACGATCATCCTCTATGGCGGCGTCTTCCCTACCTATCACTGGCGTGACATCCTGGCGTCAACCGACGCCTTCGACTTCATCGTGCGCGGCGAGGGCGAGGCGACCGTGGTGGCGCTGGTCGAGGCGCTGGAGATGCGCCAGCCGCCGGCAAGCGTGGCCGGCATCGCCTGCCGCGACGATCTTGACCGTCCCTTCGCCACGCAAGCGGCGATGACCATCGCCGACCTCGACGCCTACCGCGTCGGCTGGGAGCTGATCGACCACCGCAGATACAGCTACTGGGGAGGCAAGCGTGCGGTGGTCATGCAGTTTTCGCGCGGCTGCCCGCATCTGTGCAATTATTGCGGCCAGCGCGGCTTCTGGACCCGCTGGCGGCATCGCGACCCAGTCAAGTTCGCCAAGGAGATCGCCTGGCTGCACCGCGGGCATGGCGTCGAACTGATCAACCTGGCGGATGAAAATCCGACAGTTTCTAAAAAGGCCTGGCGCGCCTTTCTCGAAGCCTTGATTGCCGAGGATGTGCCGGTGCTGATCGTCGGCTCGACTCGCGCCGACGATATCGTGCGCGATGCCGACATGCTGCACCTCTACCGCCAGGCCGGTGTCATCCGCTGGCTGCTCGGCATGGAAAACACCGACGAGCAGACGCTGCAATTGATCCGCAAGGGCGGCAGTACCTCGTCCGACCGCGAAGCGATACGGCTGCTGCGGAAGCACGGCATCCTGTCCATGGCGACCTGGGTGGCCGGCTTCGAGGATGAGGGATTTCGCGATCTGTGGCGCGGCTTTCGCCAGCTCCTCGCCTATGACCCCGACCAGATCCAGGCGCTCTATGTGACGCCGCATCGCTGGACGCCGTTTTTCCGCATCGCGCGGGACCGAAAGGTCATCCAGAGGGATGCCCGCCTGTGGGATTACAAGCACCAGGTGCTGCACATGACCCGGCTGAAGCCGTGGATGCTGTTCTTCTCGGTCAAGCTGATTGAGCTCGCCGTGCAGTCGAGGCCGAAGGCGCTGGCGCGCATCCTGTTCCACCCCGATCCCGAGCAGCGGCATTCGATGCGCTGGTACACGCAGATGGGCCGCCGCGTCTGGTTCCGCGAGGTCTGGGGTTTTCTGGTGACCGACCGCCGTGTGAAAGGCGGCCCGACGCTCGCCGAATTCTGGGGCGCACCGCAGGACACTGAGGAGGAATCGATGGTTGTCCGGCGGCCGGTTACAAAGCCGGAGCTTCCCGCGCCCGTAAATCGCCGCCTGCCAGGCAGAAGATTAGCCGGCTGAAAAGAAGCATTATGGCACGATCAGTGTGCCGGCGCCGTGTTCGGTGAAAAGTTCGAGCAGCACCGAATGCGGCGTCTTGCCGTTGAGGATGACAACGCCTTCGACGCCACGCTCGATCGCCTCGATGCAGGTCTCGACCTTGGGGATCATGCCGCCGGAAACCGTGCCGTCCTTGATCAGCGCCTTGGCCTCGGCGACCGTCAACTCGTCGATCAGCTTCTTGTCCTTGTCGAGCACGCCCGGCACGTCGGTGAGGAACAGCAGGCGCGAGGCCTTGCATGCGCCGGCGATGGCGCCGGCGAAAGTGTCGGCGTTGATGTTGTAGGTATGGCCATCGCGGCCGGGCGCGACCGGCGCCAGCACGGGGATCATTTCGGAGCGCGCCAGAAGGTCTAGCAGCGTGCGGTCGACCTCGACCGGCTCGCCGACAAAGCCGAGATCGAGCACGCGCTCGATGTTGGAATCGGGGTCGATCATCGTCTTGCGCGCCTTTTCGGCGAACACCATATTGCCGTCCTTGCCGCACAGGCCGATCGCCCATTCGCCCTCGGCGTTGATCAGCGCGACGATCTCCTTGTTGATCGACCCGGCCAGCACCATCTCGACGATCTCGACCGTCTTCTGGTCGGTGACGCGCAAGCCGCCCTCGAACTTGGATTCGATGCCCATCTTGGCCAGCATGGCGCCGATCTGCGGTCCGCCGCCATGGACGACGATCGGGTTGACGCCGGACTGCTTGAGCAGCGCGATGTCGCGGGCGAAGGCCTTGCCGAGTTCGAGATCGCCCATGGCATGGCCGCCATATTTCACCACGACCGTCTTGTGCTCGTAGCGCTGCATGTAGGGCAGCGCGCGCGACAAGAGGGCGGCCTGCATTTCGGCGGTGGCGGCGACGTCCGTCATCGGCGTGGTTCCCTGGTATTTGGTTTTATGCATGTCGTTGTCCCAAACCGCTGGGCACTTTTGGGCGACATGCATCAGGTAAGGACGGCGGCGTCTTAGCCGGAATTGACGCGAGCCGCAAATGGCATTGCTGTCATAGTCGGTTCACGGTGTCGTCATTGTGACGGCACCATCAGCGGCGCCCGCCGCGTCAGCCAGCCCGCGATTTTCTCCATCTGCGCGGCGAGCGACAAAAGCGTTTCCTCGTCGCCCGGCCGGCCGGCGGCCTGGATGCCGAGCGGCAGGCCAGCGTCCGTGACATGGACGGGGAGCGCGATCGACGGCTGGCCGCTGACATTGTGGATCGCCGGCCAATGCGTGAACCAAAGGCTCTTGTCCATCAACTGGCCGAACAGCGGTTTGATCCTGAGCAGCGCGGTGAGGTGAAGCTTGTCGAGCAGGTTTTCGATCAGTTCATCGGCGCCTTTCGGATCCATGGCGCCGCAGGCGAGCGGCGGGTGCGCGATAACAGGCATCAGAACCGCATCATAGCGCGCGGTCTCCGTGATCAGTTGCCTCGAGGTGGCATGCAGGCGCTGCAGGCCGGCATAGGTTTCGCCGGCCGAGATCATCTCGCCCAACCGGCCGAGCACGCGCGTGGCGCGCTCGATATCGCCCGTCACCGAGCGGCCGACGCGCAGCGCTTCACCCCGCAACGAGCCGGCGACGGCGGAAGCGACCGTCGTGCAGAAATCGGCGAAGAAATCGCGGCCGATAAAAGGCAGATCGATGTCCTCGACCGAATGGCCGCCCTCGCGGGCAAGCGCCACGGCAATGTGGAGCGCCTTCAGCGTCTCGGCCGAAATCGGCAGGCCCAGCGGCGACTTGCGGTACACCGCCAGCGTGAGCTTGCCGGGATCCCGCGCGGCAGCGGCGGCGAACGAGCCCTTTGGCGGCCGCGCGGCATAAGGCGCGAGCGTATCGGGACCATGGGTGAGGTCGAGCAGCAGCGCGCAGTCGCGCACCGAGCGGGTGACGGCGTGATCGACGACCATGCCGTACCAGCTTTCGCTCACCAGCGGCGACAGCGGGACACGGCCGCGCGAGGTCTTGAGGCCGACAAGGCCGCTGCAGGCCGAAGGCACGCGGATCGAGCCGCCGCCATCCGACGCATGCGCCACCGGCACGACGCCGGCGGCGACCAGGGCTGCCGAACCGCCCGACGAGCCGCCGGTGGTGTGGCCGGTATTCCAGGGATTGCGGGTGACGCCAAAGGCCTTGGATTCCGTCATCAGCCGCAGCCCGTGCTCGGGTGACGTCGAGGTGACGATCGGAATCAGCCCGGCGGCGAGATAGCGCTCGGTCATCACCGAGTTGAAATCGGGTACCCAGGCCGGAATGCGGCTGCCGCCATGCGAGGGCACGCCCTTGATGGCGATGCCGAGATCCTTGATGGCGAAGGGGACCCCGGCCAGCGGCAGCGAACGGTCGATGCTCTTTGCCCGGGTCCGTGCCGCCTCGTAGAGCGGCTCGGCCGTGGCATTGATTTCGGGGCGGGTGGCCTCGGCACGGGCGATCGCCGCTTCGGTCAACTCGATCGCCGACAGTTCGCCCTTGCGCACCAGACCGGCAAGGCCGGTTGCGTCTTCTTCCCAAAGGATTCGTTCGACCGACATGTGCGCTCCCCCATTGCCGCCAAGCTAGTCAGCGGCAATTCCCTTGGCAATCGCAGCCTGCGCCCGGACGCCGAACTTTAGGTGCACAGCATATTTCCGGCGTTGCAAATACAGCGCAATTGCCTAATTTGGCGCGCATGACGCCGCAGGACATTACCAAGCTGATCGTCCGGACTTCGATGAAGGATCGGGCAGCGTTCGATCTGCTTTACCGGCACACCAGTGCGAAACTTTTCGGCGTATGCCTTCGTGTATTGAACGACCGGGGAGATGCTGAAGAAGCGCTGCAGGAAGTCTTCGTCAAGATATGGACGAAGGCGGATCGCTTTGCTGTCTCCGATCTGAGCCCGATCTCCTGGCTGGTGGCAATCGCGCGCAACCATGCGATCGATCGCATCCGAGCGCGGCGCAAGCCCGCCGCCGATATCGATGCCGCGCTCGACGTGGCCGATCCGGCGCCGGGACCTGAAGCGATGGTGGTGGCGGGCGACGAGACCGAGCGGATCCATCATTGTCTCGATGAATTGGAGAAGGACCGGGCGGCGGCCGTCCGGGGCGCCTATCTCAAGGGCGAAAGCTACGCCGAACTGGCGGAACGCCACGGCGTGCCGTTGAACACGATGCGCACCTGGCTGCGCCGCAGCCTGATGAAACTCAGGGAATGTCTGGAAAGATGACGCTGGCAGAGGACAACGGACCGGAACGTGGAGGCGACGACCTGTTTGCCGCCGAATACGTTCTTGGCGTGCTGCCGGTCGAAGAGCGGCAGATAGCCTCCAGGCGCATCGACGCCGAGACCGATTTCGCGCGGCTGGTCGACGGCTGGGAAGTTCGCCTGTCGCCGCTGGGCGCGGCCTATCTTGAAATCGAGCCGCCGGCTTCGGTGAAGCCGGTGATCGACCGCCGGTTGTTTTCATCCGCCGCCACCACGCCTGCCGAGCCGCGCGCCGGCCTGTGGTCCAGCCTCGCCTTCTGGCGCGGCCTTGCGGTGGCAGCTGTTGCCGCGCTGGCGCTCTACGTCGCAGTTCCCTATGTCAACCGGCCGGCTGAACAGCCGCAGGCGCGACTCGTCGCTTCGCTGGCCGCCGACGGCAGTGACGTCAAATATCTCGCCGTCTATGATTCCGAACGGCATGAAGTCAGCCTTTCGCATGTTTCCGGCGCGCTCGCCGCCGGCAAGGACTTCGAACTCTGGATGATCGAGGGCAAGAACGCGCCGGTCTCGATGGGCGTCATCCCGGCGGGTGCGACGGCGCATATTGGCGTCTCGCCCACCACGCAGCGGAAACTCGCGCAGGGCGCCGTGCTGGCCGTCAGCCTCGAACCCGCCGGCGGTTCGCCGACCGGGCAGCCCACCGGGCCGGTGGTTGCCGCGGGCGATTTGAAGGGCATCTGATCGAGCCTTCGCACTGGCGGCGCCTGGATAGAACAGGCTCAGTCTATATTCCATCGCATATGTCTAAAATGGACCGGTAAGCCGGCGAATGCCGAGGCGGAAATTTCTTCCGCAGCGAAAAATAAATAAAATCAGCGAAATATTCTGAAACTCACGCATCTGTGTTCCGTATCTCCTCGCGTCCCCAAAAATGGGAAGAGAAAACCCGAGGAGTTTTAATACAATGCGTAGATTCGCCACCTTTTTGCTCGCCGGTACGATCGCTGTTTCCGCGCTTGCCACGGCTGCTTATGCTGAAAACCCGATGGTCGGCGGCGCCGCCATGTTTGCCAACAAGACCATCGTCGACAATGCCGTCAATTCGAAGGATCACACGACGCTGGTCGCCGCCGTCAAGGCGGCCGGACTTGTCGAGACCTTGCAGGGCGCCGGCCCGTTCACCGTCTTCGCGCCGACCAACGAAGCCTTCGCCGCGCTGCCGGCCGGCACGGTCGAGACGCTGCTCAAGCCCGAGAACAAGGACAAGCTCGTCAAGATCCTGACCTGCCATGTGATCGGCGCCAAGGCGATGGCGGCTGATGTGATGTCCATGGCCAAGGCCGATGGCGGCACGCACAAGGTCAAGACGGTCGGCGGCTGCGAGCTGTCGCTGAAGGCCGACGGTGGCAAGGTCACCGTCACCGACGAGAACGGCAATGTCGCCAATGTGACCATCGCCGATGTCGAACAGTCCAACGGCGTCATCCACGTCATCGACAAGGTTCTGCTCCCGAAGATGTGATCGGGCGGAAGATGTAACGAGGCGCTTGTCGCGGACGAACCTGCTGCAAGAGCTCTCCGTCGATCGCGCCGTCTCGCTCCCGTGATCCGCAATCGACACGCGTGCTCCGCGCCGCCCACCATCGAAAGTGGACGGCGCGGAGTGTTGTTTGGGGCAACCGTCACCGGCTTTTGACTTTCGGGCGGCGGCATAGTTTGGCAAAACAGACGACAGGAGGAACTGGTCATGAACCGTCGCGACTTTCTTTTGAGCGGTGCCGCCGCTATCGGCGTCATCGGGGCAGCGGCAGCGATGCTGCGCATGGGCAGCCCGGAGGCCGCGCAGGCCGCCGAAAAATTCGAGGTCGCCAAGACCGAGGACGAGTGGAAAGCCATCCTGTCGCCGGCCGCCTTCAACGTCCTGCGCAAGGAAGGCACCGAATATCCAGGCACCAGCCCGCTGCTCAACGAATACCGCAAGGGCATCTTCGCCTGCGCCGGCTGCGACCTGCCGGTCTATCCCTCGGAGACGAAATTCGATTCCGGCACCGGCTGGCCGAGCTTCTGGCAGGAGATCGCCAATGGCATCGGCAAGACCGAGGACCGGTCGCTGGGCATGACCCGCACCGAAGTGCATTGCCGCCGCTGCGGCGGCCATCTCGGCCATGTCTTCGACGACGGTCCGGCGCCGACCGGCCTGCGCCATTGCATCAACGGCGTGGCGCTGACCTTCAAGCCCGCCACCGCCTGAGGACCCAAAGGCAATAAAAAACTCCGGGCTTTGCGGCCCGGAGTTTTTTGCGTGGGTCGGAGCTTTCGGGCGTGGACTGGAGGAGCTTCCCGAAAACCGCTGCCACGATTCCTTGCTTCAGTGCCCGCCGCCTCCGCCGCCACCGGGCGCGGTCGGCTTCTTGATCAGCATGGTGAAGAACCCAAGCGTCCCGAACAGCACCGTCAGCAGATAGAACACATCCATGAAGGACAGCAGCGCCGCCTGCTGGTGGACCATGCCCGACAGCTTGGAGATCGCGGCACTGGTGGCGTCGAGGCCGGTGGTCTGCTCGAAATTGAGCGTCATGTTCTGCAGCTTGGTCTGCGCGGCGGCACTGCCCCACTGCACATGCTCGGAGAGCCGGGCATAGTGGAAGGCATTACGGTCGATCAGCACGGTGTTGATGAGGGCGAGGCCGACGGCGCCGCCGAGGTTGCGGGTCAGATTGAACAGTCCCGACGCATTCTTCAACCGGTCCGGCGGCAAGGTGCCGAGCGCGATGTTGTTGATCGGCACCATGCACAGCATCATCGAACAGCCGCGCAGGATCTGCGGAATGAGCAGCTCGTAAAAGTCCCAGTCGGCGGTCAGGTGCGTCATCCACCAAGTACCGGTGGCGAAGCCGAACAGGCCGATCATCATCATCAGCCGCAGGTCCATCTTGCTCGACAGGATGCCGGATATGGGCGCGGTGACGAACATGGCCAGGCCGCTGACGAACAGCGCTTCGCCGATCATCATCGAATCGTAGCCGCGGATGCGTCCGAGGAAGACCGGATAGAGATAGGTCAGGCCATAGAGACCGATGCCGATGACGAAGGAAAACAGCGAGCCGAAGGCGAAGTTGATGTTGCTGAACGCCTTGAGGTCGACGATCGGCTCCTCGGCGGTGAAGACGCGCCAGAAGAAGATCACCGCGCCGATGGTCATGACGATGGCGCAGATGAAGACGGCCTGGTCTTGCAGCCAGTCATTGTTCGGGCCTTCTTCAAGCACGTATTCCATGCAGCCGAGGAAGGCCGCCATGCCGGCAAGGCCCCACCAGTCGAACTTCGAGAACAGCTTGAGATTGGGCTTGTCGAAATCGATCAGCGACCAGGCCGCGGTCGCCACCAGGATGCCGGGCACGACATTGACCAGGAACAGCCAGTGCCAGGAAAAAGCATGGCTGATATAGCCGCCGACGGTCGGGCCGATGGTCGGCGCCAGCGTCGCCACCAGGCCGATCATCGGCGAGACGATGGCGCGGCGCGAGGGCGGGAAAATGGTGAAGGCAGCGGCGAAAACGCTCGGGATCATGCCGCCGCCGATGAAGCCCTGCACGGCGCGGTAGACGATCATCTGGTCGATGTTGGTGGCGGTCGCGGCAAGGGCACTCGCCGCGGTGAAGCCCGCCGCCGCGACGGTGAACAGCACGCGCGTCGACAGCATGCGGCTGAGGAAGCCCGACAGCGGGATCATGACCACCTCGGCGATCAGGTAAGCCGTCTGCACCCACGGGATCTCGTCGGAGCTGGCGCTGAGGCCGGCCTGGATTTCGGCCAGCGAGGCCGAAACGATCTGGATGTCGAGGATCGCCATGAACATGCCGAACACCATCGCCAGGAAAGCGATGACGCGGCGTGTCGAAATCGTGTCGGGGGCAGCCGGCATTGCCGGCGGCGATCCTGCGGTGATGGTTGCGGTTGCCATTTCCTGGCCCTCCTTGGGGCCTCGTTGAGGCAGGCCGGGCGGCTCGGTGCTTCAGTCAGCCACCAAGCCGCCCTCCGAAAAGCGATCAGTTACTGGTGGCGGCAGGCGCGGTACGGCTGTCGACGGCGACGACGACGCTCAGGCCCGCGCGCAGCTTGCCGGTCTTCAGCGCATCGGCCGGCACGTCGATGCGGACCGGGACGCGTTGCACCACCTTGGTGAAGTTGCCGGTGGCGTTTTCCGGCGGCAACAGCGAGAACACCGCGCCCGAGGCCGGCGCCAGCGAGGAGACGGTTCCCTGAATGGGCTGGCCGTCGATGGCGTCGACCGAGATGTTGACCTTTTCGCCGGGCACGAGCCTGGCAAGCTGCGTCTCCTTGAAGTTGGCGACGATGTAAAGCTTGTCCATAGGCACGACCACGGCGAGCTTTTGGCCGGGGCTGACCAGATCGCCCTGTTCGACGGAGCGGTTGCCGACGACGCCGTCATAAGGCGCCTTGAGCACCGTGAAGGAGAGGTCGCGCGCGGCCTTGTCGCGGCCGAGCTGCAGGGATGCCAGCGTGCTGGCGGATTCCGCGCGCTGTGCCTCGAGCACACCGATATTGGCCTGCGCGGCGGCGATCTGTGCGTCGGCGCCGACGAGCGCGGCATTGGCCTGGTCGAGCGCGGTCTGGGCGTCGTCCAGCTGTGCCTGCGTGCCGACATGGGTCTTGACCAGTTGCGCGGCGCGCTGCTGGGCCCGGCCGGCATTGTCGGCGGCGGCCCGATCGGCGACCTTCTGCGCCTGCGCCTGCTGAAGCGAGGCCTGCGCGGCCTTGGTCTGCGCGTCGATGCGGTCGAGCGTCTTGGCCAGCGTGGCGATCTGCGCCTCGGCCTGGGCGACGGCGATCTTGTAGTCGCCGGCGTCGATCGTCAGCAATGGATCGCCGGCCTTGACCTGCTGGTTCTCGCTGACGAGGACCTGGTCGACATAGCCCGAAATTTTTGGCGAGACGAACGCCATGTCGGCCTGGACATAGGCGTCGTCGGTGGAGATCATGAAGCGGCCCGTGGTCCAGTAGTCATAGCCATACCAGGCGCCGCCGCTCAGAAGGGCAAGGCCGATGATCGGCAGCAGGAAGGAGCGCACCGAGCGCTTTTTCTTGGCCGGCGCTTCCGCCGGCGGCGGTGCGACGACCGGCTGGAGGGGAATTTCCGGAGCTTCCGTCGCCGGCGCGACCTTGGCGTTGGGGAAAGGGCGGACTTCGGCTGATGTTGACGCGGTCGAGGACATGACATCTCTCTAAAGTTATAATACTGAACCGTTCGGTTCGATCAGGCCGTTGACATAGCGCGTAAAGAAGACCATATCAAGAGGCAATCGAACCGATTGGTTCGAATTATTTCGAGGTCCGACTTTTATGGTTGAGATTGTACGCAACAGCGAAACCGATCCGTGCGAAGACCTGCTGGACGGTCTGCGCCGCGGCCGCCCGGCCGCTGGACAGGACCCGGTCAAGCGCAGCCAGATCATCGATGGCGCCCGTCGTGTCTTCATCGAAAAGGGCTTCGAGGCCGCCTCGATGAACGACATCACCCGCGAGGCCGGGGTCTCGAAGGGCACCATCTACGTCTACTTCGCCAACAAGGAAGAGCTGTTCGAAGCGCTGATCGAGGAAGAGCGCGGCACCATCTTCAAGAACATGTACGACATGCTCGACCGCGCCGACGACTTGCGCCAGACGCTGGTGAAGTTCGGCAAGGTTCTGTCGATGAAGATCACCTCGGCCAGGGTCATCCAGGCGCAACGCACGGTGATCGGCGCCTCCGACAGAATACCCGATATGGGCGCTCGCTTTTACGAACGCGGACCCAAGCGCGGCCATGACAAGGTGGTGACGTTCCTCAACGCCGCCATCGAGCGCGGCCTGCTGGAGATCGACGATGTCGACCTCGCCGCCTATCAGTTCACCGAACTGTGCCTGGCCGGTCTTTTCCGGCAGTGCATCTTCGCCTATCGCACCAAGGCCCCGACCCAGGACGAGATCGACCACATCGTCAGGTCGGGCGTCAACATGTTCCTGAAGGCCTACGGCACCGAAAGGCTGGCAGAGGAAGAAAGCCACGAGATGATTGCAATCGAGGCGAAACCTTAGAAGCAATCCAGGAAATTGCGTGCAGGTTTCCGTCCGAATGCGAGAAAACAGGGAGATAGAGCTGCCCGTTCTGATGGCCGACCTATCCCAGCTTTTTACCCGCCATTGGCGGCGAGCACGATCGCGGCCTGCAATTCCTCCAAGCCTTCGCCTTTTTCCGATGACGTCGCCAGCACGAACGGGAACGCCGCGGGACGCTTCTTGATCTTGGCCAGCGTCTCCTCGATCAGCCGCGGCACGCCGGCGGCCTTGATCTTGTCGGTCTTGGTCAGCACGATCTGGTAGGACACCGCCGCCTTGTCGAGCAGCGACAGCACTTCGTCGTCCTTGGCCTTGATGCCGTGGCGGGCATCGATCAGCACATAGACCCGCTTCAGCGTGACCCGACCCTTGAGATAATCGAAGACCAGCTTGGTCCACTCGTCCACCTTCTCCTTGGGCGCGGTGGCATAGCCGTAGCCCGGCATGTCGACCAGCGCCATTGGCGGCAGGTCGGTGCCCTCGCCCGAAAATCCATCCGGCACGAAATAGTTGAGCTCCTGCGTGCGCCCCGGCGTATTGGAGGTGCGCGCCAGGCCCTTCTGGTTGACCAGCGCATTGATCAGCGACGACTTGCCGACATTGGAGCGGCCGGCAAAGGCGATCTCGGGCGGCCCTTCCGGCGGCAGGAACTTCATGGCCGGCACGCCGCGGATGAAGATCCACCCGCGCGTGAACAGGTCGGTGCTGATCGCGGTGTTGGGAACGTTCAAGCTGCTGCCTCCAGAAGAGAAATATCGGCGCCTCTGATGGCGTCGAGGTTGCGGCCGATCTTGTCCACCGGCCAATCCCACCATGCCACCGCCAGCAGCCGCCGGATCGTCCTGTCGTCGAAACGCATCTTGACCACTTTCGCGGCGTTGCCGGCGACGATCGCATAGGGCGGCACATCGTGCGTCACCACCGATTTGGCGGCGACGATGGCGCCATGGCCGATTTCCACGCCGGGCAGGATCACAGCCTCCATGCCGATCCAGACATCGCTGCCGACCATTGTGTCGCCGCGCACTTCCTTCGACCACGTGGCTGGGTCAAAACCGTTTTCCCAGCCATGACCGAAGATGTTGAACGGATAGGTTGAAAAGCCGGACATCGCGTGGTTGGCGCCATTCATGATGAAGCGCGCGCCTTCGGCTATGGCGCAGAACTTGCCGATGATGAGCTTGTCGCCGATGAAGGGATAGTGATGCAGCACGCATTTTTCGGCGAACTTGTCCGGCCCGTCGGGGTCGTCATAATAGGTGAAGTCGCCGATCTCGATATTCGGCACTGTCACCAGAGGCTTCAGGAAGCCGACGCGTGTGTGCATCGGGATCGGGTGCTTGATGCCGGGGTTGGGTCCGTCCATGTCGAAGTCCGTCCAGGAAGTGACAGCCACGTGGATCCGCAATCCGCGCGCCTGGTCAAAATAACGTGATCCGCCCTATAGCACCAATCGGCTGACGAGCGAGCCTTCCTTGCTCGCCATGCTCATTTGTTGCCGCGGCAGATCACGATCGGATTGGACAGCGCGCTGTCGAACCCACTGCCCTGATAGACCTGAACGTTCGACGCTCCGGGCGGCAGCATGAAGCTGCCTTCGACGACCTTCTGATCGCCCGCCATCGTGTGGAGATCCCAGCTAAACGTGCAGAACTGCGGCGGCGCCTTGGATTCGACGTGGCTGCAGTTGAGCTGCGCGCCGCCCAGCATGGCGGCGCCGCCACAGCTGACGGCATCCTTGGCAGCCGCGGCGCCGGGGCACCCAACGAGAGCCGTGACGGCCGCGATCCCAATCCAATTCATCGCCAAAATCCTTGCCGGCAAATCCACATCGCCAGGCGCCCTTCGCGGTGCCGTGGCCCATGCGTTTTTTCCTGCCCGAGGCCTAATCGGTCTTGCGCGGGGCGTCCAGCAGGATTATGTGCATGATGATAATAAGCATGCTCACGAAAAATTGTCCATCGATCCCGATCTCCCGCCATGCCCTCTTCCCCCAATATCAGCTTCGTGCTGCACGACGTTGCGCGCCTGCTTCGCAAGCGGTTCGAACAGCGGTCGCGCGCTTCGGGGCTGACCCGCGCCCAGTGGCAGGTGCTGGCGTACCTTTCGCTGCATGAAGGCATCCACCAGAACAAGCTCGCCGACCTTATCGAGATCGTGCCGATCACGCTCGCCCGGCTGCTCGACAAGATGGAGGAGCGCGGCTTCATCGAGCGCCGGCCCGATCCCGCCGACCGCAGGGCCTGGCTGCTTTACCTGAAGCCGCAGGCCCGTCCGCTGCTCGAGATCATGCGCGGCAACGGCCAGAAAACTCGAGACGAGGCCTTCGCCGGCCTTTCTCCTGAGACACAGCAGCGTCTGCTGCAAACCCTAAGCTTGATCAAATCCAATCTGCTCGCGGCTTGCACCCAGCCGGCCGTCGACCGGGAGAAAATACATGGCTGACTCAACATATCCCAAAAAGCCCGCTGGAGACGAGACGCCAGCGGGTCGAAGCGACCAGATCATCCAGCTCGACAATGAGCGGGAGCAGCGGCGGGCCAACGTCGTCATCGACAATGACGAGCTGGAAACGCCGGTTGCCCTGCAGCCTGCGGCACTCGAGGCTCCGGCCAAGGAGCCGCAGCCACGGCAGGCCCCCGCTGCCGTCGCCCCTCCTGTTCCGGCCAAACCGAAGCGCAGCCTGACACGGCCGGTCCTTTTTGCCTTGCTTCCGGTCGCGCTCGTCGTCGGTGGCTATTACTACGTCACCGGCGGCCAGATCATGACGACCGACAATGCCTATATCCAGGCCCAGTCGCTCGGCGTCTCCACTGACGTCTCCGGCACGGTGCAGGAGATCGACGTGCATGAGAACCAGGCCGTGAAGAAGGGCGACGTTCTGTTTCGCCTGCGTCCGGCCTCCTTCGAGACCGCTCTCGCCGCCGCCCAGGCCCAGCTCGGCACCGTGCGCAACCAGGTGCTGACCCTGGAGGCGAGCTACCAGCAGTCGCTGTCGCAGATCGAGCAGGCGCAAGCCGACATCCCCTATTATGAGGCCGCCTTCCAGCGGCAGCAGGATCTGCTCAAGACCTCCACCGCCTCGAAGGCGTCTTTCGACAGCGCCCAGCACGACCTCGTCGCCGCGCGCCAGAAAGTGTCCGTCGCCAAGGCGCAGGCGCAGGCCACGCTGGCCCAGCTCGGCGGCGACGCCAACCAGCCGGTCGAGAAGAACCCCTTCTACCTGCAGGCCAAGTCGGGCGTCGACGATGCGCAGCGCAACCTCGGCGATTCCGTGGTCAAGGCGCCGTTCGACGGCATCGTCACCAATGTCGACGCACTGCAGGTCGGCAGGTACCTGCCGGCTTCGCAGCCGGCGTTCAGCCTGGTCTCGTCGACCGACCTGTGGATCGCGGCCGAGCCGAAGGAAACCGAGCTGACCTATGTCAGGCCGGGGCAGACGGCGACGATCAGCGTCGACACCTATCCGGGCGCCGTGTGGCACGGCACCGTTGCCTCGATCAGCCCCGCCTCCTCGTCGAGCTTCTCGCTGCTGCCGGCGCAGAACACCACCGGCAACTGGGTCAAGGTCGTGCAGCGCATCCCGATGCGCGTGACGATCGATGGTATCGACAGCAAGCCGCCGCTGCGCGGCGGCATGAGCGCGGTGGTCGACGTCGAGACGGGCCATGCACGCGGCCTGCCCGACTTTGTCACCAATCTCATCGGCCTGTTCGGACAAAAGTCATGACCAGCGCGTCCGCGACAGCTGCCACGCCGGTGGTCGCCAATCGCGGCGCCATCACTGCCTGCGTGATCCTGGCCGTCATCATGCAGGCGCTGGACACCACCATCGCCAATGTCGCGCTGCCTTACATCCAGGGCAGCGTCTCGGCCAGCGCCGACCAGATCAACTGGGTTTTGACCTCCTACATCGTGGCGGCGGCGGTAATGACGCCGCCTTCGGGCTACCTCGCCAACCGCTTCGGCCGCAAGCGCATCCTCCTGACCTCGATCACCGGCTTCGTCGTTGCCTCGGTGCTGTGCGGCTTCGCACAATCGCTGCCGCAAATCGTCGGCTTTCGCCTGCTGCAGGGCCTGTTCGGCGCGGCCCTGGTGCCGCTCTCGCAGAGTATCCTGCTCGATATCTACAGTGTGGAAGAGCGCGGCTCCGCCATGGCGCTGTTCGGCATTTCGGTGATGGTCGGGCCGGTGCTGGGACCGGTCATCGGCGGCTGGCTGACCGAAAATGTCAGCTGGCGCTGGGTGTTCTACATTAACGTGCCGATCGGCGCGCTGGCCTTCGCCGGCGTGTCGCTGTACGTCCTGGAAACCAAGCTGGACTTCAAGGCGAGGCTGGATTGGCTAGGTTTCGGCATGCTCAGCATCACCATCGCCGCCTTGCAGATGTTTCTTGATCGCGGCGAGCAGCTCAACTGGTTCTCGTCATCCGAGATCATCGTCGAGGCGGTGATCTGCGCATCGGCCTTCTACATCTTCCTCGTCCACACCTTCACCGGCCGCAACACCTTCGTCAATCCGAGGCTGTTCCTGGACCGGAATTTCGCCGTCGGCATGATCTTCATCTTCATCATCGGCATCACCTACTTGGCCTCGCTGGCGCTGATGACGCCCTATCTGCAGACGCTGATGGGTTACCCCGTGGTGACGGCCGGCATCGTCATGGGGCCGCGCGGGCTTGGCACGATGGCCTGCATGTTCCTGGTCGGTCGGCTGATCGGCAAGGTCGACACGCGCTGGCTGCTGCTCATCGGCCTGCTGATCACCGCCTGGGCGATGTACGACATGACCGGCTGGACGCCCGACGTTTCGCAATGGACCATCATCTCCACCGGGTTCATCCAGGGGGCGGGGCTCGGCTTCCTGTTCGTGCCGCTGACCACCATAACCTTCGCCACGCTGGCGCCGGAGCGGCGCGCGGAAGGAACCGGCCTCTACAATCTGTCGCGCAACATCGGCTCCAGCGTCGGCATATCGGTGGTCACCGCGCTCCTGACGCAGAATGTGCAGATCAACCACGCCAACATCGCCACCTATGTGACGCCCTTCAACCAGGCGTTCAACGATCCGGCGATCTTCCAGGCGATGAACCCCTACACCGCCGCCGGTCGCGCCGCGCTCGACGGCGTGGTGACGCTGCAGGCGACCGTTATCAGCTACATGAACGACTTCAAGCTGATGATGCTCCTGTCGCTGGCCGCCATCCCGCTGGTGCTCCTGCTGCGCAAACCGGGAACGCCGGCCAAGATCGACCACAGCGCTGTCCTGGAATGAGGCGGTGGAAGCGGTCGGAAGTTGAGCGCCGCTGACGCCCATTCGCCCTCACAGGACGCAAAAAGAAACCGGGGTCCTGTGAGGGACGACAGGACCCCGGCCTCGCCGATACGGCTTCCCAAGAAACATGGCACCTCGTCACGAGGCGGGGATGGCGGACCGAGAAAGCCCCAACGGCCTGCCAACGCCCCCTTTCGCCGGAAGCCGTTACTTCGGCAACAGCACCTTGTTGACGACGTGAATGACGCCGTTCGACTGGTTGACGTCGGCGATCGTCACCTTCGCCTCGCCTCCGGACTCGTCCATGATGTAGAGCTTGCCTTTCTTGATCTCGGCCGTGAGCGTGTCGCCCGAGACGGCCTTCATCTCGTATTTGCCGCCCATCGCCTTGGCCTTCTTCATCATCTCGGCACCTGAAATCTTGCCAGCCACGACATGCGCGGTCAGCACCTTGGTGAGCTTGTCCTTGTTCTCGGGCTTGAGCAGCGTATCGACGGTGCCGGCCGGCAGAGCGGCGAACGCCTCGTTGGTCGGGGCAAACACGGTGAACGGACCCGCGCTTTGCAACGTGTCGACCAGGCCGGCGGCCTTGACGGCGCCGACCAGCGTCGTGTGATCCTTCGACTTGACCGCGTTCTGCACGATGTTCTTGGTGGCGTACATCGGCGCGCCGCCGACATTCGGGTTCTTGGCGTGGGCTGGGGCGGCAATCGCCATGCCGGCGACAAGGGCTGATACGGCGATGGTCCTGAATGTGGGCAAGCGCATGTGGTCTTCCTCCGGGTGAGGGCTGATCGGAATTGATAGCCTTTGGAAACGCACAAGCAGTCACGCCGCGCGAGTGCTCGCAGTTTCGCCGATCACGGGAACGTGAACGGAGCCCTGCTCAAAGAAATACCTGGACGCACCAAGCTTTCGACAGGCCTCGCCATCGAGGACAGGCCGACCCGTCAGGCGCTGGAAGTGAGTCCCGGGCATTCAGATGCCGAAGGGAAATGTATCCGGTACCTTGCCGATGCTGTCGGCCGGCTTGCTGAGCGGCGTGACCGCGGACGTTCGATCGAACCAGACGAAGGCATCGAACTGGCGGGAGACGGACGAGTCCATGTAATGGCTGAGCCGTTCAGTCTCCGGCCTGTAGATGACGCCGATATAGCGTTCCGGCATCGGCGCCGCCAGATCGGCGCCGAGCTGGCCATGGCGCTCAAAATCCAGCAGGAACGATGGTTTGCCGCTTTCGTGACACAGCCGCTCGAAGCTGCCCGGCATCGAGGGATTTACGTCCTTTACCTCCATCTCACGGTCCCAATCCGAGGCACAGGCGACAGTACCGGTATCCGTCCCGAAGCCGATCAGCGCCGTCTGGGCACCGAAGCGCTCCCGGCAGAGCTGGCCGATGTTCAACTCGTCACGGACAGTGCCCATGTCGGTATGCCGCGCGTCCCCGATATGGGAGTTATGCGCCCACACCACGGCCTTCGACTCCGGCCCATGCGCTTCGAGAAGTTGATCGAGCGTTTCGAACATGTGCCGATCGCGGAGATTCCAGGTCTCGGCGCCACCATAATACATCACGCGGTAGTAGCGCTCGGCCGACGCGACCAGACGTGCACTCTGCTTGGCGTCGAGGAGATCGCCGTCGCCCTCCGTCATGGATCGCTCGAACAGGTCCATGCACTGTCGCACAACCGCCTCTTCGCAGGTTCTGTAGCCCGGCCGCAACGCCGCGCGTCCGTAGGTGGTGGGCTCGTTCTGCCAGGGCATTAGACAGCCATAGCGCTCGCGCGCGACGGCGGCCGCTTCGGGATCGACCTTGTCGAGGTAGGCAAGCACCGTGGAGATCGAGCCGCTCATATTGTAGAGATCGAGCCCATAGAAACCTGCTTTCCGCGTATGATCGGGCACACCCCGGTTGTATTCACGCAGCCAGCCGATGAATTCGGACACCTCGGCGTTGCGCCACATCCAGGTCGGGAAGCGCTGGAAGAGTGGCTGCGCATCCGACTGCCGCTCCCCTCCGCGAACATATCGATTGATCTGCGCCGCATCCGGCCAATCCGCCTCGACGGCCACGATTGTGAAGCCGTGTCGCTGGAGAAGGCGTCGGGTGACAGCCGCACGGGCACGATAAAATTCCGAAGTGCCGTGGCTCGCCTCCCCGAGCAGGACGACGCGCCGGCTGCCGAACCGGTCGAACATTGCGCCGAAGGCCGGATTGTCGATCTGCGGCAAATCTTCGGCCGCCCGGGCAATTTGCTGCGGCAATGGAGGAGCGCGCGCCTCGCGCACCGACGCGTTTTCGTCGTGCCCGCCATGCTCGCCGATCAGCGGCACGAACATGACACCACCGAGGTCCTCTTCCTCGAACTTGTTTGCAGCAATCCGCGTGACGCGAACGAGCCGCTGGGAGTAGAGGTCTTCACCGACCGGGATGATCAGCCTGCCGCCGATCTCCAACTGCTCCTGTAAGCCGAGGGGGATGGACGTTCCGGCGGCCGCGACGACGATGGCGTCAAACGGCGCCTTTTCCTGCCAGCCTTTTGTGCCGTCGCCGACCCGGACCTCGATATTTCGATACCCGGCGGCATTGAGCCGCCGCTCCGCCTGCCGCGCGAGCGATCGATGCCGCTCGATGGTGAAGACGTGTTCAGCAAGTTCGGCCAGCACAGCCGCCGCGTAGCCCGAGCCGGTGCCGATTTCCAGCACGCGATCGGTCGCCTCGATCTCGGCCGTCTCCGCCATTTTCGCCACCATGAAAGGTTGCGAGATCGTCTGTCCGCTGCCGATCGGCAGCGGACTGTCCTCATAGGCGAATTCTTCGAAACCCTCGTCGACGAATTGCTCTCGCGCAACCCGGCGTACCGCATTCAGAACCCGCCTGTCATGCACTCCACGGCGCGCGATGTGCGCCTCCACCATCCGATGCCTGGCGTGCTCGAAATCCAGCATGAGAGCCTCCAATCAGGCGATTGATCGGATCGACGTGATGTCATCTGAAGAGCGAAGGCGTTTCGGTGGCATTCGCTCTCCCTGCTCCGGCAGACCATCCGGTCTTCCTCGGTAGCCCACGTCGATCGCGCAGGCTTATTGGTTGGTTCGCCCGGTCTGCCGGGGATTGACGCCGCCTTGCGGCGTGGTGTCGTTATCGACATCTCCCTTGAAAGTGTTCTCGCCGTCCAGTTCCTCGTCCTCGTCGAGAAGATTGCCTCCCTTGATCGTGCCCCTGGAGGCGCCGATTCCGGGATTCTGCTTCAAATCCTTGTTGGTGGGCTTGGCCGTCTTTGGGTGAATGTTGCTGCTCATCGGAATGCCTCTCTGCAAGTTGCATGTGATGAGGTCGATCCGCTGCACTGCCTTGAATTTGGATGGGCGCGCCGACCTGATCCTCTCACGCGGGAGCTTAGGAAGCCTTTTGCGCGAACTCTTGAACGCCGGATAAGTTCCATGCGGAACAATCCGGCAGCGGCGAGGGCCGGCTGATTTGCCGGCAATGACGGAGACCAGGAATTGCCGACTCGGTGCCTGTTTTATCGCGTGCCGGACCACCGCATCGCTGAAACTAAAAGGCTGGGCCCTGTAGAACACAGGACCCAGCCGTCAACTGTAGAACACAGGACCCAGCCGTCAAATCTGTTTGCTTGCCGAGACCGTCCAACTTTATGGCTCAGTCGCTGGGGCGGGCTCTCTTGCCAAAGAGGCGCCGGCTATTCCGCCGGTGACGGTTTCTTGCGGAACAGCGCCACCAGATTGTCCCACAGCTCGATCTTGGCGCCCTGGCGCTTCATGATCACGCCCTGCTGCAGGATCGACAGCGTGTTGTTCCAGGCCCAGTAGATGACGAGACCGGCCGGAAAGCCCGCCATCATGAAGGTGAAGATGACCGGCATCCAGGTGAAGATCGCAGCTTGCGTCGGGTCCGGCGGCGTCGGGTTCATGCGCATCTGCAGGAACATGGTGACGCCCATGATCAGCGGCCACACACCGATCATCAGCATATGCGGCAGCGTGACCGGAACCAGCCCGAACAGGTTGAAGATCGAGGTCGGATCGGGCGCGGCCAGATCCTGGATCCAGCCGAAGAACGGCGCGTGCCGCATCTCGATGGTGATGTAGAGCACCTTGTAGAGGGAGAAGAAGACCGGGATCTGCAGCGCCACCGGCCAGCAGCCGGCGAGCGGATTGATCTTCTCGGTCTTGTACAGCTCCATCATCGCCTGCTGCTGCTTCATCTTGTCGTCCGCGTATTTCTCGCGGATCTCGAGCATCTTGGGCTGCACCTTCTTCATGTTCGCCATCGACGCGTAGGACTTGTTGGCGAGCGGGAAGAAAATGGCCTTCACGATGACGGTGGTGGCCAGGATCGCCAGGCCGAAATTGCCGAGGAACTTGTAGAGCGTGTCGATCAGCCAGAACATCGGCTTGGTGATGAAGTGGAACCAGCCCCAGTCGATCAAAAGGTCGAACCGCTTGATATGGCGCTCTTCGGCATAGGCGTTGATCTTGCCGACTTCCTTGGCGCCGGCGAAGATTTCGGTCTCGACGGTCGCCGACTGGCCGGCCTCGACATTGATCGGGTCGGTCAGGAAGTCGGACTGGTAACGGTGGCGGCCATCCTCGAAATACGCATAGCGCGGCTGGAACGGCTGCTTCTCGGTCGGCACCAGCGTGACGGCCCAATATTTGTCGGTGATGCCGAGCCAGCCGTCGGTCGACTTGCCGGGCTGGTACTGCTTGTCCTTCTCGACCGACGCGTATTTGTGCTCCTGCAGGCCTTCCGTGCCGGTGAAGCCGATCAGGCCTTCATGCAGCACATAGGTGCTGGCGACGGCCGGCTTGTCGTAGCGCGTGACACGGCCATAGTTGAACAGCGAAACCGCGCTCGAGCCGGAATTCTGCACCGTGTCCGACACCGTGAACATGTAGTTTGCGTCGACGGAGAAGGTGCGCTTGAAGGTCAGGCCCTTGTCATTGGTGTAGGTGAGCGTCACCGGCGTCGACGGGGTCAGCGTCGGATTGCCGTCCACGCTCCACACCGTCTCCGCACCCGGCACCGCGCCGGTCTTGTCGTTGCCGACAAAGCCGATCTCGGCGAAATAGCCGGTGGGCAGCGCCTGCGGGTTGAGCAGCTCGATCTCGGGTGAATTCTTGTCGACGGTCTCGGTGTAGTGCTTGAGCTTGAGGTCGTCGAGCCGCGCGCCGGTCAAATTGATCGAGCCCTCGAGGCTCGGCGTGTCGATCTTGACGCGCTTGGATGCCGCCAGCGCCTGATCGCGGCCGGCCACGGTGACCACGTCACCACCGGGCGCGTTGGGAATGGCGCCCGGGGTGGTCGCGCCTGGGGCCGGTGTCGATGCGCCCGGATTGGCCGCATCGGCCGCCTTCTTCTGTTCCTCGACGCGCTGCTGCTCGATCTTGGCGGCCTCGCGCTGCGCCTCGCTGCGCGGCAGCACGTAGAAGTACTGCCATACCGCCAGGATCAGCACCGACAGGGCGATGGTGATGAAGAAGTTCCGGTTGTTTTCCATCGAGAGCCCTTGGCCTATCGTGTTCCGCGAAGTCGGCGGGAGAGTTCGGCCTTCAACTGGCCGAAAGGGGCGCGCAGCGCATCATCGCGCCCGACGATGACATAATCATTGCCGGGCACCATGTCATCTGCGGCATGGACGCGGACGGCTTCTTTCAGCCGGCGCCTGACGCGGTTGCGCACAACGGCGTTGCCGACCTTCTTGGTGACGGTGTAGCCGACGCGCGGCACCCCGCCATCGCCGCGGTCGAGGACCTCGACGAGGAAAAACCGTCCGCGTCGCTTTTCACCACGACGGACGGCCAGGAATTCCGCGCGTTTCAGAAGCCGCTCGGGATTTTGCCCCACTGGCTTGCCGGTTGCGGGCAACGATCTCGTCTCGCTTAGGCGCTGAGCCGCTTGCGGCCGCGGTTGCGGCGAGCTGCGACGACGCCACGGCCACCCTTGGTGGCCATGCGGGCACGGAAGCCGTGCCGGCGTTTGCGGACGAGTTTGGACGGTTGGTAGGTACGCTTCATTTGTTTTAATACCGCGGGGTGCGGCCCTTCTTGATTCTGTCACTTTGTAACAGGAGCTTTGCCGGGCCGGTTTTGGCGCGATCGAAACCGCGCCGGGACGAATGGCCCGAGCGTGAGCGGGCTTATAGAAAGAAGGGTTTTGGAAGTCAATCCGGCGTCGGCGCCCTAAAGACGCACCTGTTTTGGAGCATCTATTTTTCCGACCAAGGGAGAAATTGGCAAAAAAGCCGTAATCGCCTAATCTTGGCTGATCAAGTGATTGTGAAGATCGAGTCGCATGAACGAAGCCAGCCAAGCAGGGGAAGGGACCGGACCGGCGTCAGCCGCTGTCCGCACGGTACCGCTGTCGCGTGGTCTGTCGACGAAGCTGCTGCTGCTCACCATCGTTTTCGTGCTTTTGGCCGAAGTGCTCATCTTCCTGCCCTGGATCGCCAGTTACCGGCTGAGCTGGCTCAAGGAGAGGCTGAGCACGGCCGCAGCCGTGTCGATCGTGCTGGTGCAGGGCGAGTCGACCTCGCTGTCGCGTACGGCCCAGAATGACGTGCTGATGGCGATCGGCGCCAAGGCGATCGCGGTGCGCGACGGCGGCGTGTCGCGGCTTCTGGTGGTGGCCGACATGCCGCCGCAGGTCGACGAACACATCGATCTCGCCAGCGTCGGCATGATCAAGGGCATGACCGGCGCGCTGGATACGCTGTTTTTCGGCGGCGACAGGATGCTGCGCGTCTTCGGGCCGGTCGGCGACAGCGACAAGGAGTTCGAGCTGATCATGCCGGACTATTCGCTCCGCAAGGCCATGCTCATCTATTCGCGCAACGTCGCTTTCGTCTCGCTATTGATCTCGCTGTTCACGGCCATGCTGGTCTATGCCGCGATCGACCTGATCATGATCGGGCCGATCCGTACCATGACGCGCTCCATGCTCTCCTTCTCGGAAGCTCCCGACGACCCTGGACGGATCATCCGCCCCGCTGCTCGTTCCGACGAGATCGGAGTGGCCGAGCGCGAACTGTCGCAGATGCAGGAGCGGCTGCAAAAGATGCTGGCCGAGCAGAAGCATCTGGCCGACCTCGGTCTCGCGGTGTCGAAGATCAACCACGACATGCGCAACATCCTGGCCTCCGCCCAGCTGATGTCGGACCGCCTTCGCCTGGTCAAGGATCCGACCGTGCAGGCCTTTGCGCCGAAGCTTCTGCGCGCGCTCGACCGCGCCGTCTCCTATTCGGAGGGCGTGCTTCATTACGGCCGCACGCAGGAGCCGCCGCCGTCGCGCCGCAGGGTGAGGCTGCGCCAACTGGTCGAGGACGTGCACGGCCTGCTCGACATCGAGCAGGGCATCGAGTTCATCAACGCGGTCGAGATGGCTTTCGAGGTGGATGCCGATTCCGACCAGCTCTTCCGGGTGCTCACCAATCTTTGCCGCAACTCGGTGCAGGCGATGGCGGCCGATACCGAAAGCGCCGTGGTGCGGCGGCTGGCGGTCTCGGCCGAGCGCATGGGCAGCGTAAGCCGCATCGCCGTCACCGACACCGGCCCTGGCCTGCCGCCCAAGGCGCGCGAAAACCTGTTCGCGGCCTTCCGCGGCTCGGCGCGCAGCGGCGGCACCGGCCTTGGCCTGGCGATCGCGCATGAACTGATCAGGGCGCATGGCGGCACGGTGGAACTGGTCGAATCGATCGGCGGGCGCACCACATTCGCCGTCACCATCCCCGACCAGCCGGTGCGGCTCGACCAGGCCCGTGGCAGCCTGCGCCGCCCGGCCTGACGGCTTCCGTGCCGTTTCCCGAGATTACCACCTTGCGGACCCGTCGCTCTCTCCAACAGTTCCCGATCGCCAGGATCAGGCCAGTCACAGCGGCTCAAATGGCCGGGATGAGCGCCGGCATCGCCGCATGACAGGCTTGCGACAAAACTTTTGCCGGATCGGCTTGCTTTTCGCGAATTCAGTCGTTAGGGAACTGCACACATTCGCGGCCGGTCTTTCGGACCGGATCGCGGGGCCGTCGAAAACATGGCCTGATGCGCGCCCGTAGCTCAGCTGGATAGAGCACCAGACTACGAATCTGGGGGTCAGGAGTTCGAATCTCTTCGGGCGCGCCAAATCTCCTAAGCCGCGGTTTATTGGGTCGATGGCAGCGGCTCAGCCAAATGCCGGCAGCACGCCGCTGTCTCACCCCACTGAGCGTGCCGCCGCCCGGCCGGCGCTGCGGCCCGAGAAGATACAGCCGCCCAGGAATGTGCCTTCGAGCGCCGCGTAGCCATGCACGCCGCCGCCGCCGAAGCCCGCCACTTCACCGACCGCATAGAGGCCCGGCACCGGCTGGCCGCCGGCATCGAGCACGCGGCTGTCGAGATCGGTCTGCAGGCCGCCCAGCGTCTTGCGGGTCAGGATGTTGAGGCGCACCGCGATCAGCGGTCCGTTCGCCGGGTCGAGCATCTTGTGCGGCTTTGCCGTGCGGATCAGGCGGTCGCCGAGATAGGCGCGCGCGCCGCGCAGCGCGGTGATCTGCATGTCCTTGGAGAACGGATTGTCGAGTTGCATGTCGCGGGCGCGGATCTCGCGTTCGACCGTTGCGACGTCAAGCAGCGGTTCGCCGCCGGCCAGCGCGTTCATGCGCGCGACCAGTTTCGAAAGATCGGCCTCGACGATGAAGTCCTCGCCCTTTTCCATGAACGCCTTGACCGGGCCGGGGATGCCGCTCGTGGCGCGGCCGAGCACCTGGCGCCAGCTTTTTCCCGTCAGGTCCGGGTTCTGCTCCGAGCCCGATAGCGCGAATTCCTTCTGGATGATCTTTTTCGTCAGGATGAACCAGGAATAATCGAAGCCGGTGCTCATGATGTGGCTGAGCGTGCCCAGCGTGTCGAAGCCGGGATAGAGTGGCACCGGCAGGCGTTTTCCCCGGGCATCGAGCCACAGCGAGGATGGGCCGGGCAGGATGCGGATCGCATGGTCTGTCCAGATCGGCGCCCAGTTCTTGACGCCCTCGACATAGTGCCACATGCGGTCGCGGTTGATGACCCTGCCGCCGGCGTGTTCCGATATGGCCAGCATGCGGCCGTCGACATGGTCCGGCACGCCGGTGATCATGCGCTGCGGCGCGTTGCCCAGCCGCTTGGGCCAGTTTTCCCGCACCAGCCGATGGTTGGCGCCAATGCCGCCGGAGGCGACGATCACCGCCTGCGCTTGCAATGCGAAACCGCCTGATACGTCGCGCGGGCTCTTGTGGCCGCGCTCGACAGGACTCGGTTGCAGGATGTCGCCCTGTACGCCGGTCACGGCTGCACCCGTCCGCGTCAGGGCATTGACCCGGTGACGAAACCTGAAGTCGATCAATCCCCGCTTTTGCGCCTCGCGCACGCGCAGCACGAAAGGCTCGAGCACGCCGGGACCGGTGCCCCAGGTGATGTGGAAGCGCGGTACCGAATTGCCATGGCCGATGGCGTTGCCGCCGCCGCGCTCGGCCCAGCCGACGACAGGAAAGAATTTCAGGCCGCGCTCGATCAGCCAGGAGCGCTTCTCGCCGGCGGCGAAGCCGACATAGGCCTCGGCCCATTTGCGTGGCCAGTGGTCTTCCGGCCGGTCGAAGGCGGCGGTGCCCATCCAGTCCTCGAGCGCCAGGTCATGGGAGTCGCGGATGCGCATGCGCCGCTGCTCCTGTGAATCGACGAGGAAAAGCCCGCCGAAGGACCAGAACGCCTGGCCGCCCAGCGATTGCTCCGGCTCCTGGTCGACGATGATGATTTTCTTGCCCGCTTCCGCAAGCTCGGCGGCGGCAACCAGCCCGGCAAGGCCGGCGCCGACAATGATCACATCCGCGTCGTCAGCCATTTTTCCTCCCCAGGATTAGCCGGCTATGTAATGCGGGTTTCAGACGGTCTCCCAGCCGCCTGTGTCGCCGGCGCGGAAGATGGCGTCGATGACTTTCTGGTTGAGCACGGATTCTTCCAGCGTGAAGACGCGCTCCTTGCCGCCAAGAGCTGCCCGCGCGAAGGTCTCGACCTCGAGCCTGTATTGCTGCGTGCCGGGGAAGCGGAACACCTGGGCCTCGGTGTGGTTCTGGTTGTGCAGTTCGACGCGGTGATGGTCGTAGAGCCCGGCATTGAAGGGCGAGAACAGTTCGATGAAACCCTTCTCGCCGTGGAACACCATCACCTGCCGCGCCGCCATCTGCGTCGACAGGTAGAAGGACAGTTCGAAATCGCCGAAATCGGCGCGGATCGAGGAATAGATGTCGGTGCCGAATGTCTTGTCGCGCTCGATCGTCGCCTGTACGCGCAGCGGCTCCTTGCCGGTCGAGAAGCGTGTCGACACGGTCGGGTAGACGCCGATGTCGGGCAGCGCGCCGCCGCCGAGATCGAGCTTGTTGCGCATGTTGTTGGGATCGACATTGTAGTAGGAAAACGCGCCCTGCACATGGCGCAGCCGTCCGATGGCCCCGCTGGCGATGAGATCGCGCACCTTGATCCACTGCGGGTGGTAGATGACCATGAAGGCTTCGCAGACCAGCACCTTCTTCTCGTCGCGCAGCTTGATCAACGGCGCGATGTCCTTGGCATCGAGTGCCAGCGGCTTTTCGACCAGCACATGCTTGCCCGCTTCGATGGCTTTTGCAGTCCATTCGACATGCTGCGAGGTCGGCAACGGGATGTAGACGCCATCGACCTCGTTGGAAGCGAGCAACTCCTCATAGGAGCCGAAGGCATGGCGCGCGCCAAAGCGGTCGCCCAATGCCTTGGCCTTCGACAGGTCGCGGCTGGCGATCGCCGACAGCACGCCGTTCTCCGCTTCGACGATTGCCGGCAACAGCTGCTCGCGGCCGATCTTGGCCGTCGACAACACACCCCATCGGAACATCACGCTTCTCCCTATAGATTACAGGCAAGGAGGTTTGCCTGAAATCGCTGGAAAAGCCAATGCAGGTCGCTCGGTTCCTCGCCCCACGAAAGCGGGCAAGGAACCCAGGTACCTCAGCCGCGCGCTAGCCCCTTTTCCCGGTCAGCGTCATGTCGAAATCGACGACGTTGGAATAGAGCGGCGTGCCGACATCCATGCCGTAGCGCGAGCGCAGCACCTTGCCGGTGACATGGAATTTGATCGTCCCGCCCTTCAACCCGTCGAGCTCGGCGGTGAATTTTTCCGGAAACGTCTTGCCGCGCGCCGTCAGCCTGCCGGTGACAAGGGCCGACGTGTCGCCGGTGCGGGTCACGCTGGTCGAGCGGAACTGGATTTCGGGACTGTTGGTCGCGTCGAACACCGCGTCGGAGCGCAGGAACGCATCGATGCGGCCTTGGCCGGTGCCGACGCTTTCGGGATAGATGGTCAGGTCGACTTTCGAGCGGCCGACATCATTGTTGTCGATGCGGATCATGCCCTTGAAACGGGCAAAGGCGCCGTCGAACCCGCCGCCGCCGGCCTTGCCGATGGTGAAGCGGATCGCGGAGCCAGTTTGGCTGATCGTATAGCTGCCGGCGGCATCGCCGAGCACGACCGCCGCATAAACAGGCATGGCAAGGCAGGCGGCGATAGCCGCCAATCCGAGGATTCGCGCACGCATTGGGTTGTTCCTTGTTAGGAGGAAGCGCTCTCTGGCGTCCTCACCCCACAAACGAGACCAAGGCGCCTTCTATTCCCCGGCTGACGAAGGCGTGATCATACGCGCGAGCACCCCGTCGCGGAGCAGGAAACGGTGGCGCAGGGCAGCCGCGACATGCAGGGCGACAAGCGCCGCGCCGGCATAGGCGAGATACCAGTGTGCCGACGTCCAAAAGCTTTCGGCGGCATCGGATTCGCCGAGCGGCAGGTTCGGCATGACGAACAGGTTGAACGGCATGCTGGGAATCTCCAGCGTCGAGACCGACACCAGCGCCCAACCCGACAGGGGCAGGGCGACCTGGAAGGCATAAAGCGCCAGATGCGCCAGCGGCGCCGAGCGGCGCTCCAGGGCGCCGACAGAAGGCGGCAAGGGCGGTGCCGCATTGCCGAGCCGCCAGGCGATACGCAGGATGATGAGCCCCAGCAGCAGGAAGCCCAGGGATTTGTGCAGCTGGATCAATTCGAAGGCCGTGCGTTGGCTCGGGGTCCTGACCATGACGAAGCCGAGCATGAACTGGCCGATGAAGATAATCCCGATCAGCCAGTGGAGGACGATGGTTGCCCATCCATAGCGGGTCGCGGTGTTGGTGATTGAAGCCTGCATGCGAGGCGAACGTTGGCGCGGCCAGCTTTCTTCCCCTTGCCGACGAGGAGGAGAGTTGCCTACCCACCCACCTTGAAGAAATCGACGAAAGCCCTCAGCGCCGGCCGCATCTGGCGGCGGCCCGGATAATAGACGAAGAATCCGTCAAAGGGTGGGCACCAGTCCTCCAGCACGCGGATCAGCCGTCCCTCGGCAAGCGGCGCGCGGACATAGTCCTCGAAAACGAAGGCGAGCCCGGCGCCGTCGACCGCGGCCTGGGCGATCAGATGGTCCTCGTCGAGGATCAGCGGCCCCTGCACCGCGATCTCGACCTCCTCGCCGTCCTTTTCGAATTCCCAGCGGTAAAGGATGCCGCTGGAGAAGCGGAAGCGGATGCAGCGATGCTCGGCAAGGTCGCGCGGATGGCGCGGCCGGGGCATGGTCTCGAAATAGGATGGCGCGCCCACCACCGCGCCGCGAATGTCCGGCCCGATGCGCACCGCGATCATGTCGCGCTGCAGGCTCTCGCCGAGCCTGACCCCAGCATCGAAACCGCCTGCCACAACGTCGGTGAAGCGATCCTCGATGATGATCTCCAGCACGATGTCGGGATAGGCCGATGCAAAGGCGCTGAGCCGTGGCGTCAGCACCAGATGCGCTGACGTGCGCGGCACGCTGAGCCGCAAGTTCCCGGCGGGCCGGTCGCGCGCCTCGACAGCCGTCTCCAGCGCCAGGTCGATCTCGGAAAGCGCCGGGCGCAATCGCTCCAGCAATTGCGCGCCTTCCTCGGTCGGAGCGACACTGCGCGTGCTGCGCGCCAAAAGGCGCACGCCAAGCCGTGCCTCCAGGCTGGAGACCGCGTGGCTCACGGCGGAGGGAGCTATCGCCAGTTCCCTGGCCGCACCGCGAAAACTGCCGCATTGGGCAACAGCTGCCAGCACCGCGAGCTGTGAGAGATGTGCTCGATTCATTGATCTATTTCATGGAACGACCCGTACGAAGAAGAGCCGATTATCGAACGTGCTGCAAGGCGTTATTTCCTAAGCATCACAACAAGGAGATGCGCGATGAAAACCCGCAAGCTAGGAACTGAACTCGAAGTCTTCCCGGTCGGCCTCGGTTGCATGGGCATGAGCTTTGCCTATGGCGGCCAGCCGGAAGCCGAGGCGATCGCCACCTTGCACCGCGCCGTCGAGATCGGGGTCAACTTCTTCGACACGGCCGAGGTCTACGGCCCCTACGAGAACGAGATCCTGCTGGGCAAGGCGCTGAAATCGGTTCGCGATAAGGTGACGATCGCGACCAAATTCGGCTTCAAGATCCTGGAGGAAGGCACCGGCATGGATCGCATGGCCGGTGTCGACAGCCGTCCCGAGCACGTCAAGGCCGTCGCCGAGGCGTCGCTGAAGCGGCTCGGCACCGATGTCATCGACCTCTACTACCAGCACCGCGTCGACCCGGACGTGCCGATCGAGGATACGGTCGGCGCCATGGCCGAACTGGTGCGCGAGGGCAAGGTGCGGGCGCTTGGCCTGTCGGAGGCAAGTGCGGCCACCATCCGCCGGGCACACGCAGTGCACCCGATATCAGCAGTGCAGAGCGAATACTCGCTGTGGAGCCGCGACCCGGAAGACGAGACATTCGCCGTCTGCCGCGAGTTGGGCATTGGCTTCGTGCCCTACAGCCCGCTCGGCCGCGGCCTGCTCACCGGCACCATCGCAAAGCCGGAGACCCTGAGCGACCACGATTGGCGCCGCACCTTGCCGCGCTTCCAGGCCGACGCCATGGAAGCCAATGCCAAGGTGATCGCCACGCTGGAAAGGATGGCGGTGGAGAAGGGCGTCACCTCGGCGCAACTGGCGCTGGCCTGGGTGCTGCACCAGGGCGACTTCATCGTGCCGATCCCGGGTGCGCGAAAAATCCGCCATCTGGAGCAGAATACGGCGGCGGCTGACATCGTGCTCAGCGCGGCAGAGGTCGCGGCGATCGGCGATGCGCTGTCGCCCGACAAGGTTATGGGCAAGCGCTATACGGAGGAGTTGCTCGCGCTGGTGAATGGGTGAAGGTGGAAAAGGGCGCGCCCTTTTATGCAGCGAATTAAAGGGCGTTGGCGCGAGGCACCCCCCTCTGTCCTGCCGGACATCTCCCCCGCAAGGGGGGAGATCAGATGTCAATTCGGCTTTCGCCAGTCTTCCACGCTGCAGGAAGGGCGTAGCGAGTGAAACTGCCAATCTCCCCCCTTGCGGGGGAGATGTCCGGCAGGACAGAGGGGGGTGCCTCGCGCCAACCTGAAACTCTGTTAGCTCACCACGGCACCACCGTAATCTCCGGCCAATACGCCCGCGCTCGCGCGCCCTTCTCCTCATGCGTCTTCCGGTTATCCATCAGCCGGCTGGGCGTAATTCGAAACGAAAAAAGGTCGTCGAGCCCGAACGGCGCCACGAGGTCCAGCTGCCCGTCGGCGTCGTAGCGCACCCCGACCGCATGCGTCTTCGAGGCAAAATAGCTGACGGATTGGCTGGCACTCGTATAGCGCGGGCACGGCTGCCCGAACTTTTGCGGATACCACAGATGCACGCGCGCCTGGTTGCGTACTTCCACCGGCAGTGGCAGTCCTTCGAAATGCCTGGCGGCCCGTTGGATCACCGCGTCTTCGGCCTCGTAGGACAGGTCGGAGTCGTCGAAATAAAACAGGTCGACATCCCTGATGCCGTAGCCCGATGGCTTGCCGGTCAGGTGGTTCCAGACGCTGTTGTAAAGCGCGCCGGAAACCACCAGCCAATCCGGCAGCGCAAGCGCGCGCACCCTCGCCAGCGTTTCGGCAAGCAGCGGGTCAGCCGCGACGATGTCGAGAAAAGCCGTACGCTGTTTCTCGAAGGAGAGCCCAGAATAGCGCAGATGGTCCATCGCCCCTTGGAGAGCGATTCGCCATCCGCTCGCAAGTCTCAGCCGCGCAGCACGCCGCCCGTCTGCTTGCCGACATTCTCGACGATGCGCTTGGCCAGCGCCTCGAAATCCTCGTCGGTCAACGTCTTCTCGACCGGCTGGATCGAGACTTCGATGGCGATCGACTTCTTGCCTTCGCCCAGCGACGCACCTTCGAACACGTCGAAGACCGAGACAGCCGTGATCAGCTTCTTGTCGGCGGCAAGCGCGGCACGTACCAGCGTGCCGGCCTCGACTCCCTTGTCGACGACGAAGGCGAAGTCGCGCTTCACCGCCTGGAAAGCGGACAGGTCCAGCCTGGGCTTGGTCTTGGTCGGCTTGGCCTTCGGCTCGGGCACGGCATCGACGAACACCTCGAAGCCGCAGAGCGGCCCCGAGACATCGAGCCCTTCCAGCGTCTTCGGATGGAACTCGCCGAACGTGCCGAGCACGGTCTTCGGGCCAAGCTTGATCGTTCCGGAACGGCCGGGATGGTACCAGGCGGGTCCGCCGGCCTCGATCTGCAGCCGGTCGACCGGTGCGCCACAGGCTTCGAGTGCGGCGATCGCATCCGCCTTGGCGTCGAACACGCCGACCGGGCCCGAATTGCCGGCCCAGTTGCGGCCGGAGCCGTCGAGCTTTGCCGTGCCGCGGCGCACGCCGGCGGCGACGCGCCGCTGCTGGTCGGCGCCGTCGCCCTCATAGGTGCCCGAGACCTCGAACAGCGCCACGTCGCCGATGCCCTTGTCAGCGTTGCGCTGCGCGGCCGAAATCAGCCCCGGCAGCAGCGAGGGCCGCATGTCGGACATGTCGGCGGCGATTGGGTTGGCAAGCTTCAGCGCCGTCTGGCCGCCGCCGAACAGTTCGGCGTGTTTGGCCGGGATGAACGACCAGGTAACGGCCTCCATCATGCCGCGCACCGCAAGCGAACGCTTGGCGGCACGGGTGCGGATCTGCAGCGTCGTCAGGATCTTGCCGTTGACCACGTCATGCGCGCCGAGCGGCTGCGGCGCGATGTTGTCGACGCCATGGATGCGCATGACCTCCTCGACCAGATCGGCCTTGCCGTCGACATCGGGCCGCCAGGACGGCACGGTCACGTCGACGACGTCGCCCGATCCCTGCGCGTGGAAGCCGAGACGCGACAAGATGTCGAGGCTCTCCGACCTTGGCACCTCGATACCGGTCAGCCGTTTCACTTCCGATAGCGGGAGCGACACGATCTTCGGCTGATGCCCGGCATAGCCGGCCACCTCGGCCTCGGTCGGCGTGCCGCCGCAGAAATCGATCACCAGCTTGGTCGCCAGTTCGATGCCCGGCACCATGAATTCAGGGTCGACACCGCGCTCGAAGCGATAGCGTGCGTCGGTGATGATGCCGAGCGTGCGGCCGGTGCGGGCCGTGGTGATTGGGTCCCAAAGAGCGGATTCGATCAGTACGTCCGTCGTGTTCTCGTCACAGCCGGAGTGTTCGCCACCCATGATGCCGGCAATGGACTCGACGCCATTGTCGTCCGCGATCACGCACATCTCCGGCGTCAGCGTGTATTCGCGCCCGTCGAGCGCCTGCACCTTTTCGCCATTCTTGGCGCGGCGCACCACGAGGTTGCCGGCGACCTTGGCGGCATCGAAGACATGCAGCGGCCGTCCGCGGTCGAAGGTGACGTAATTGGTGATGTCGACCAGCGCGCTGATCGGCCTCAGCCCAATGGCGATCAGCCGCTGCTGCAGCCATTTCGGCGAGGGTCCGTTCTTGACATCCTTGACCAGCCTGAGGGCGAAGCCGGGGCAAAGCTCCGGCGCTTCGATCGTCACCTTCACCGGGCACATGCCGTTGCCGACATGCGGCATGATCGCCCCGCCGACGAGGCGGCCAAGCCCGCTCGCCGCCAGATCCCGGGCGATGCCGTAGACGCTGGTGGCGTCGGGCCGGTTCGGCGTCAGATTGATCTCGATGACCGGATCGTCGAGATGCGCATAGGACGCAAAGCTGGTGCCGACCGGCGCATCCTCGGGCAGGTCGATGATGCCATTGTGCTCGTCGGACAGTTCCAGCTCGCGCTCGGAACACATCATGCCATGGCTTTCGACGCCACGGATCTTGCCGACCGTCAGCGTCACGTCGATGCCGGGGACATAGGTGCCGGGCGCGGCGAAGGCGCCGATTAGGCCGGCGCGGGCGTTGGGCGCGCCGCAGACGACCTGCACCGGCGGCTTGCCGTCGCCGGTATCGACGGTCAGCACCCGCAGCCGGTCGGCGTCGGGATGCTGCACCGCCGTCAGCACCTTGGCGATGACGAAGGGCTTCAGCCCCGCCTTGTCGTCGACATGCTCGACCTCGAGGCCGATCGAGGTCAGCCGCTCGACGATTTTGGCCAGCGTGGCGTCGGTTTCAAGGTGATCCTTGAGCCAGGAGAGGGTGAATTTCATTGGGCTGTTCCGTGGTAGCTGGCAGCAGGAGTCTTCAGGGCCGTCACGCGCTCAAGCCTCCGAACAACGTCGGCATGTCGAGCGGCCGGAAGCCGTAATGCGACAGCCAGCGCACATCCGCGTCGAAGAAGGCGCGCAGGTCGGGCATGCCGTATTTCAGCATGGCGATGCGGTCGATGCCCATACCCCAGGCAAAGCCCTGGTACTCGTCTGGATCGAGCCCGCCGGCCCTGAGCACATTGGGGTGCACCATGCCGCAGCCCAGGATCTCCATCCAGTCGGAGCCTTCGCCGAAGCGCACTTCGCCGGGCCTGGAGCGGTCGCACTGGATATCGACCTCGAGGCTCGGCTCGGTGAACGGGAAGAAGGACGGGCGAAAGCGCATCTTGACCTGCGGCACTTCGAAGAAGGCCTTGCAGAACTCTTCCAGCACCCACTTCATGTTGGCGACGTTGGCCGATTTATCGATCACCAGCCCTTCGACCTGATGGAACATCGGCGAGTGGGTGGCGTCGGAATCCTGGCGATAGGTCTTGCCCGGAATGACAATGCGGATCGGCGGCTTTTGCTTCTCCATGGTGCGGATCTGCACCGGCGAGGTATGAGTGCGCAAAAGCTTGCGCTCGCCCTTCTCGTCCGGCTGGAAGAAGAAGGTGTCGTGCATCTCGCGTGCCGGGTGGCCCTCCGGAAAATTCAGCGCGGTGAAATTATAGTAGTCGGTCTCGATATCGGGACCTTCGGCGATGGCGAAGCCGAGATCGCCGAAGATCGCGGCGATTTCGTCGATGACCTGGCTGATCGGATGGATGCGGCCGCGCTCGGCCGGCGACTGTCGCACCGGCAGCGTCACGTCGACCTTCTCAGCCGCCAGACGGGCGGCGATCGCCACATCCCTCAGTTCAGCCTTGCGGGCCGTCAGCGCCTCGGTGACACGGTTCTTGAGGCCGTTGATGGCCGGGCCCTTCACCTGCCGGTCCTCGGCGCTCATCGCGCCAAGCGTCTTCAGCATTTCCGAGATTGAGCCCTTCTTGCCAAGCGCCGAAACGCGCACCGCCTCGATCGACGTCTCGTCGGCGGCCGAGGCGATGTCAGCCATCAGGGTATTTTCGAGTGCATCAAGGCCAATGGTTGCGTCGTTCACGATCAAACTCGCTGCGTTGGAAGTCGGCTTAAGTGAAAGTCACTTTAAAAGTGAAATTTCAGGCAGAGACAAAAGAACCCGCGCCAGCCGTGCCAGCGCGGGTTCCCCAAATCAGAATTTCGAATGCTTGGGAAGCGCTGGGCTCGGAGCCCGATCCCGAAAAGTTGCAGACTTTTCGGAAAAGATCGCGCTCCCCGCTAATTTCCCTGGAGCATGATGTTGTCCAAAAAGTCAGAAACTTTTTGGCATCATGCTCTAGGCGACAGCGCTTTCAAAAGCATTCGGAGTGGTGTTCTTGAGGTACTCAAGAGCAACCTTGGCCTTGGCCACCAGGGCGGCGAAAGCCTGCGGCTCGTGGATGGCCATGTCGGACAGGATCTTGCGATCGATCTCGATGCCGGCCTTGTTCAAACCGTCGATGAAGCGGCCATAGGTCAGGCCATGCTCGTGCGTCGCGGCGTTGATGCGCTGGATCCACAGCGCGCGGAACGAGCGCTTGCGGTTCTTGCGGTCGCGGTAAGCGTACTGCAGCGACTTTTCCACCGCCTGCTTGGCGATGCGGATGGTGTTCTTGCGGCGGCCGTAGAAGCCTTTCGCGGCTTTCAGAACCTTCTTGTGCTTGGCGTGCGAGGTGACGCCTCTCTTTACGCGTGCCATGTCATGATCTCCTTAAAAGCAATTCCAGGTGCCTGGCGGCGTTCCGTTCGAAATTGCGTAAAACTGATGCGTGTCCGGACCGAATGCCTTAGAGGCCGTTCGGCAGAAAATTCTTGATGACCTTCTTGCCATCCGGTTCAGCCAGAACCATCGTGCCGCGGGCATTTCGAATGAACTTGTTGGAACGCTTGATCATGCCGTGACGCTTGCCGGCCGCAGCCGACAGGACTTTACCCGTACCTGTGATCTTGAACCGCTTCTTGGCGGCCGATTTGGTCTTCATCTTGGGCATTTTGCTACTCCGTATTGTTGGCGCACGATCGCGCTTCTTGTTCGCCCGGGCCGACCAAAGCCCGAAAGCAAATGAAACCGCCACGGCATGCCCTGCCGGGCGGTTTTCTTGGAACGGCGGTGCTATAGATCAAAGATGGCGCGGGCGCAACACCCTCAGCACCGTGCGACGCACTGTCCCCGGTCAGGGCAGCCTAAACCAGACCGGCAGCATGCCCGACAACTGCGCGCCGTCGATCAGTTCGAAAGCCGGCAGCGCGATCAGGAACACCAGCCCGTCGAGCAGTGTGGTCAAAAGCAGGCGCGGCTTGAAGCTGCCGGTGTCGCCTTCCTGGTAGAGCGAAAGCTTGGGGAAGAAGCGCGGCACGCGTGCCAGATAGTCGGCATAGGGTGTGCCGAGCGCTTCCTTGAGGAACTTCTCCTCGCGCAGGATGACGATATGGAAGGCGCCAGCGCACAGAACCGCGAAAAGGATGATGCCGGAGAACGAGCCGATCTGCGCGCCGACGCCGGCGGCGGCCACGGTCGAGAACACGTAGAGCGGGTTGCGGGTGATCGAGTAGGGCCCGCCGGTCACCACCTCGGAGGATTTGCGCCCGCCTATATAGAGCGTCGCCCAGAGGCGCCCGACGATGCCGAGGAAAATCAAGAGCACGCCGAACATCTCGATCGTTTCGTGCACCGGCGTGTCCGGCGGGAAGGTCGACTGGCCGAACAGCAGCGCCAGAAACAGCACCACCACGAGCACGGCAAGCACCAGCCGGCGCATCTGCTGGTAGTTGCCCAGCCCGTGTTTGACGTCCTTGACGTCCGAAACCTTGTCGTTGGCCATGCGGGAATCCGATCGTCGAAGAGCTTTGCCGGCGATCGCAGCTTTGAGCTAAGAAATAAGGCGTCCCGCCGATCGCCGGGACGCCCTGTAGCACAATTCAGGCGGATTTAGAGCGCGATGTCCGGGCCTGACGTCATCGTGATCCAAGTGGGTTCCGCAAACCTTAGCGCGGCGCCAGCACCATCATCATCTGGCGACCTTCGAGCTTCGGCTCGGCTTCCACCTTGGCGATGGTCGCCACCTCCTCGCGCACCTTGTTCAGAAGCTGCATGCCGAGTTCCATATGCGCCATCTCGCGGCCGCGGAAGCGCAGCGTCAGCTTGACCTTGTCGCCTTCCTCGAAGAAGCGGCGCACCGCCTTCATCTTGGTTTCGTAGTCATGGCTGTCGATGTTCGGGCGCATCTTGATCTCCTTGATCTCGATGACCTTCTGGTTCTTGCGCGCCTCGGCCGCCTTCTTCTGGTTGGCGTATTTCAACTTGCCGAGATCGAGGATTTTTACGACGGGGGGGACCGCGTTGGGCGATATTTCGACGAGATCGAGCCCGGCCTCTTCGGCGAGCAGCAATGCGTCGTTGATGGAAATATCGCCGCGATTCTGGCCGTCGGCGTCGATAAGCTGGACCCGGGGAACCCGGATGTCACGATTGGAGCGCGGCCCATCCTTGGTCGGCGCCGCTGCTTTGAAAGGTCTGCGAATGGTCGTGGTCTCCTTGGCCGTTTCGTTCGGGATTTGTCGGTCTTGATACGTGGACGCGCCAATGTGGTGAGCGCGCGGGCGGAGTCAATAGCACAGCATTGACAGAAAATCACCCTGATCGCTGGCCTGCACCAAACAAAGAAACAGCGCGAGTACTTTTCGCCACGCCTCCGGCTGTGCCACAAGGACCGCGTGCCAAAAGACGGGCCTGAGGAAAAAACCATGATCGCCACGCCCCCATCCTCTCTGGCTCCAACTTTTCTGGATGTCGACGGATCTGATATCGCGGTGCGCCATTCAGCCGGCTCGACGCCCGGCATCGTCTGGCTCGGCGGCTACAAGTCGGACATGCTGGGCACGAAGGCCGAGACGCTGTCGGACTGGGCGGCACGGGAAGGCCGGGCCTTCCTGCGGCACGACTATTCCGGTCATGGCGAATCCGGTGGCGCCTTCGCCGACGGCACGATCTCGAAATGGCTTGCGCAAAGCCTGGCCGTCTTCCGGCATTTCGCCAAAGGCGATCAGATCCTGGTCGGCTCGTCGATGGGCGCCTGGATCGCGCTGCGCATGGTGCAGGAATTGCGCAAGGCGGGCGACGCAAACGTCGTCGGCCTGGTGCTGCTGGCCCCGGCGCCGGATTTTACCAGCGACCTGATCGAGCCGGTGCTGACCAAGCCACAGAAGCGCGATCTCGCCGAAAAGGGCTTCTTCGCGGAACCCTCGGATTATTCCCCCGAGCCTTACGTCTACACCCGCGCCCTGATCGAGGATGGGCGCGATAACCGGGTGATGACCGGGCCGATCGACACGCATTGCCCGGTTCACATCCTGCAGGGACTGGCCGACGCCGACGTGCCGTCGAGCCATGCCTTGAGGCTGGTCAGTCTGCTGCCGGCCGACGATGTCACGCTGTCGCTGATCCCTGACGGCGACCACCGCCTGTCGCGGCCGCAGGATCTCGACATGCTGGTGCGGGCGGTCGGCGATATGGCCAGGCGAGGCCAGTGACGATGCGCCTGTCCATCCCGATCTCCGCCTTCGTCGCGGCCATCGTCGGTTTCGGCGGCACGCTGGCCATCGTCATTGCCGCCGCCAAGGCGGTCGGCGCGACGCAGGTCGAGACGGCAAGCGGTGTGACGGCGATCTGCCTGGCCATGACCGTCGAGTGCCTGTGGCTGTCATGGCGCACGAAAATGCCTGTCATCACCGCCTGGTCGACGCCAGGCCTTGCACTGGTCGCCGCCTCGAGCGGCTTCTCGATGGGCGAGGCCGTCGGCGCCTATATCGTCACGGGCGTGCTGCTGGTCGCTACCGGCCTGTTTGGGCCGCTGACCCGGCTGATATCGAGAATACCGGCTTCGGTCGCCTCCGGCATGCTGGCCGGCATCGTCGTCACCTTCGCCATCAATGCCATGAAGGCCATTCCGGCGGACCCTTGGCTCATCCTGCCGCTGATCGCGGCATTCTTCGTCATCCGGCTGTTCAATCCGGCGCTGTCGGTGCTGGCGGTGCTGGTTGGCGGTGGCCTTGCCGCCTTCCTTACGGGCCGTGTCGGCGGCCTGCCCGCGCCCGAACTGTCGACACTGACGTTTATCGCTCCCCATTTCACCGCCAAGGCGATCATCGGCCTGGCGCTGCCGCTCTACCTCGTCACCATGGCTTCGCAGAACCTGTCGGGGCTGGCGGTACTGCGGGCGGCCGGCTACCACCCTGAACCTGGCCCGCTGATCGGCGTCACCGGCCTGTTTTCGCTCCTGTCGGCACCATTCGGTGCCGGAACCACCAATCTGGCCGCGATCTCGGCGGCCATCTGCACCGGCCCTGACGTCCATCCCGATCCCGCCGAGCGCTGGAAGACCGGGCCGTTCTACGCGCTTGCCTACCTCGTCTTCGCGATTTTCGGGGCCTCGCTGGTGGCGATCTTCGCCGTCCTGCCGCAGAGCCTGATCGTGCTGGTGGCGGGACTTGCGCTGATGGGGTCGCTCGCCAACGCGCTGGCGATCGCGCTGAAGGACGAGGGCGAGCGCATGGCCGCAACCGTCACCTTCGTCGTCACCGCCTCCGGGCTGACGCTGTTCGGTGTCGGCGCCGCATTCTGGGGCCTGATCGCCGGGTTGGTCGTGCTTTTCCTCGATATACTCAAAAAGCGATAATCATTTCAGGCCCTTGTTCGGTTTTGGCGGACATTGTCTTGAATCGCCGTTTTCGCCTTCCCATTTCGATTCCACGCAGCCGGTTCTGGCTGTCTCCAACCGAAGGAATGGGAGAAAATGAACACATCTGCATTGATCCGTCCGGCCTGGACGCCGGCGACCATCGCGTTGATGGTGATCGGTTTCATGGTGTTCTGGCCGCTCGGCTTCGCCATGCTCGCCTACATCATCTGGGGCGACCGGCTCGAGGGCTTCAAGCGTGACGTCAACCGCGCGACCGACGGCATCTTCGCCGGCTGCCGCCGTGGCTCCGACAAGGCCGCGCGCTGGGGCAACGGCTCCGCCCGCACCGGCAACGTCGCTTTCGACGACTGGCGCGAAAAGGAGCTTGAGCGTCTGAACGAAGAGCGCCGCAAGCTCGACGAGATGCTGACGCAGTTCGACGAGTATGCCCGCGAATTGCGCCGCGCCAAGGATCAGGACGAGTTCGACCGGTTCATGGCCAACCGCAACAAGTCGACAGCGCCGGCCAAGACCGATCCGAGCACCGGAACGACCCCCACCAAGCGTGGCAAAGGCTCGAACCTGCTCGACGACTGAAGCCCGGCGACAGGGCCAAGGTATGATGACGGCGTCGCGCGAGCGGCGCCGTTTCTTTTTTGTTCTATTCGTTCTCCTCGAATCGCGTATCGTCCCGCCATGACCATCGGGTTCTTCCGCAATCTGACGAAGCCCAAACCCACGCCTGTGGTGGAGCGGGAATATTGCGTCGCCGGCCGCACGCTGCCGCTCAAGATCGTCGAGAGCGCCAGGGCGAAGCGTCTGACGCTGCGCATCGATTCCGGCGGACAGGGCCTGCGCATAACCGTGCCGCCGGGCCTGCGCCGCGGCGAAGTGGACAGGTTCCTCGACCGCCACCAGGACTGGCTGGAACAGCGGCTGGCCAAGGTGCCGACACGGCCGCAGGTGCGTCCGGGCATAAAGATTCCGGTGCGCGGCGTGGCCCACCGTATCGTGCATGAGCCGTCAAAGCGCGGCACTGTCACCATATCGCGCGACGACCGTGGCCCGCTGCTGATCGTGCATGGCGACCGCATCCATCTGCCGCGTCGCATCGCCGATTTTTTGAAGCGCGAGGCCAAGAAGGAAATCGAAAAGCTGGTCGTCAAGCATACGGAGGCGCTTGGCAAGCGCGCCAAGGCGATCCGCTACAAGGACACCTCCAGCCGCTGGGGCTCCTGCACTTCGGAAGGCAATCTGTCCTTTTCCTGGCGCATCATGATGGCGCCGCAGCCTGTCATAAACTACCTCGTCGCGCATGAGGTGGCGCATCTCAAGGAGATGAACCACGGGCCGAAATTCTGGAAACTATGCGAAAAGCTCTGCCCCGACACCGATCGCTGCAAGGATTGGCTGAAGCGCAATGGCGGCGCCCTGCAGGCGATTGTGTTCGAGTAGGGCGCCTCAATCATCATTCGCCGCATTGAGCTCATCCGGCCGCAACCCTTCGTCGCCATGGTGCGGCCAGGGTAGAAAGTTCCGGTCGAAAGCTTCGCCGCCGAAATAATCCAGCGCTCGATGCGCCTCGGCGCCATTGAAGGCGGCCCTGTCCATGAGGTGCGCTATGACCTCGCGCGCCTGCGCGATCTTCTGCTTCAGTTCGGCAACGGTCTGGTCGGCCATGGCTGTGCTCCCGCCTTGCATGCTGTCCAATCCATAGGTAGCGCCTTTGGCCTTGCCGGCAAACAGCATGCTTTTTCTCGACTCTTGGCGCTTTTCGTGCCAATTCCCGCGCCATGGCGCTCGACATCAAGATCTGCGGCTTGAAGACCGACCAGGCAATGGCCGCGGCCCTGGCCGGCGGCGCCAGCCATGTCGGGTTCATTTTCTTTCCAAAAAGCCCGCGTTATGTTGAGCCGGCCGAAGCCGGCCGTTTGCGCGAAGCGGCTCGTGGCAAGGCCTTGGCGATTGCCGTCACCGTCGATGCCAGAGACGCCTTCCTCGACGAAATCGTCGAAAGGCTGCAGCCCGACATGCTGCAACTGCACGGCTCCGAAACCCCCGAGCGAGTGGCTGAACTGAAAGCCCGCCATGGGCTGCCGGTGATGAAGGCGTTGCCGCTCAGCGAGGCCGCCGATCTCGAACGGTTAAAGCCGTTTGTCGGCATCGCCGACCGGTTTCTGTTCGACGCCAAGCCGCCAAAGGGCTCGGAACTGCCGGGCGGCAATGGCGTCGCCTTCGACTGGCGCATTCTCGCCGGCCTTGACGCCGGGATCGATTACATGCTTTCCGGTGGGCTCAACGCCGCCAACATCGGCGATGCCCTTAGGCTTGCCAATCCGCCCGCGATCGACATTTCGTCAGGCGTGGAAAGCGCCTCGGGCGTCAAGGATCCGGCGCTGATCGAACAGTTTTTCCGGGCCGTCAGGGCCGCGCGGGACGACCGCGCTGCCTGAACAAAATTTCGAACCCTGAGCATGTCCCGGAAAAGTGGGAACCGGTTTTCCGACAGGACATGCTCAAAGTACAGATCCAGGAGATCGGCGATGAACAAGCCGGCGACACCCAATTCCTTCCGCACCGGACCCGACGAACAGGGCATGTTCGGCATTTTCGGCGGTCGTTTCGTTGCCGAAACGCTGATGCCGCTGATCCTCGACTTGGAAAAAAACTGGAACGAGGTCAAGAACGATCCGGAATTCAGGGCCGAACTGACCGGTCTTTCGACCCATTATGCCGGACGGCCGTCGAAGCTCTACTTCGCCGAGGGCCTGACCAGGCATCTTCGTGAGGTTTCCTCGGCGAAGGGCCTCGGGGGCGGCGCGAAAGTCTATTTCAAGCGCGAGGATTTGAACCATACCGGTTCGCACAAGATCAACAACTGCCTGGGCCAGATCCTGTTGGCCAAGCGGATGGGCAAGAAGCGCATCATCGCGGAGACCGGTGCTGGCCAGCATGGCGTGGCGTCCGCGACCGTCGCGGCCCGCTTCGGTTTTCCCTGCGTCGTCTATATGGGCGCGACCGACGTTGCCCGGCAGAGCCCCAACGTCTTCCGCATGAAGCTGCTCGGCGCCGAAGTGCGGCCCGTCACCGCCGGCCACGGCACGCTGAAGGACGCCATGAACGAAGCCCTTCGTGATTGGGTGACCAATGTCGAGGACACCTATTATTTGATCGGCACCGCGGCTGGCCCGCACCCCTATCCGGAACTGGTGCGCGATTTCCAGTCGGTGATCGGAACCGAGGCGCGCGCGCAGATCCTCGAACAGGAGGGGCGGCTGCCCGACACCATCATCGCCGCCGTCGGCGGCGGGTCCAATGCCATCGGCATGTTCCATCCCTTCCTCGATGACAAGGAAGTTCGGATCATCGGCATCGAAGCCGGCGGGCGCGGCCTCGACGGCATCGAGCATTGCGCCTCGATGAATGCCGGCTCCCCCGGCGTGCTGCACGGCAACCGCACCTATCTCCTGCAGAATGCCGACGGCCAGATCATGGACGGCCATTCGATTTCGGCCGGCCTCGATTATCCCGGCGTCGGCCCGGAGCATTCCTGGCTGCGCGACTCCGGGCGTGTCGACTATGTGCCGATCCTTGACGACGAGGCGCTCGAGGCCTTCAAGCTGACGACCCGCGTCGAAGGCATCATCCCGGCGCTGGAATCCGCGCACGCCATCGCCCATGCGGTCAAGATCGTGCCCGCCATGGACAAGGACCAGATCGTCATTGTCAACCTGTCCGGCCGTGGCGACAAGGACGTGCACACGGTGGCCTCGATGCTGGGCATGGAGATCTAGGCCCTTTGGACCGTTCGACCTGGGAGTTGATTATGAGCAAAATTCGTCCAAAGGGCCTGACATGACAACCCGCATCGACCGCCGCATGACGAAGCTGAAGGCCGAAGGCCGCCCGGCCCTCGTCACCTATTTCATGGGTGGCGACCCCGACTATGCAACCTCGCTGTCGATCATGAAGGCGCTGCCCGGCGCCGGCTCCGACGTCATCGAGCTCGGCATGCCGTTTTCCGACCCGATGGCCGACGGCCCGGCGATCCAGGCGGCGGGCCTCAGGGCGCTCAAAGGCGGCCAGACGCTGGTCAAGACGCTGAAGATGGCGTCGGACTTCCGCGCCGGCGACGATGAAACGCCGATCGTGCTGATGGGCTACTACAATCCGATCTACATCTACGGCGTCGACCGTTTCCTGAAGGACGCGATCGCCAGCGGCATCGACGGGCTGATCGTCGTCGACCTGCCGCCGGAGATGGATGAGGAACTCTGCATCCCGGCGCTGAAGGCTGGCATCAATTTCATCCGGCTGGCGACGCCGACCACCGACGACAAGCGCCTGCCCAAGGTGCTGCAGAACACATCCGGCTTCGTCTACTACGTGTCCATGACCGGCATCACCGGCTCGGCGCTTGCCGACACCGGCAAGGTCGCCACAGCGGTCCAGCGCATCAAGGGTCACACCAACCTGCCGGTCTGCGTCGGGTTCGGCGTCAAGACCGCCGAACAGGCGCGCGTGATCGGGGCCAACGCCGACGGCGTGGTCGTCGGCACGGCGATCGTCAACGCGGTCGCGAACGTGCTGGGGCCGAACGGTGAAAAGACCGCCGATCCGGCGGAGGCAGTCGCCACGCTGGTCAGCGGCCTTGCGCAAGGCGTGCGTTCGGCCCGCCTTGCTGCCGCCGAATAGTTTCCCTACGTCTTTACCCAACTCTTCGTCAGGACAGGAGCCGAAGCGATGAACTGGATCACCAATTACGTTCGCCCGAAGATCAATTCGATGCTCGGCCGGCGCACCGACATGCCCGAGAATCTCTGGATCAAGGATCCCGAGACTGGCGAGATGGTGTTCCACAAGGACCTGGAATCCAACCAGTTCGTCATCCCGTCTTCCGGCCATCACATGAAGATCTCGGCCAAGGAGCGGCTGAAATTCTTCTTCGATGACGGCAAGTACGAGACCCTGGACAATCCCAAGGTCATGCAGGATCCGCTGAAGTTCCGCGACGAGAAACGCTATGTCGACCGGCTGAAGGACGCCAAGGCCAAGACCGGCCTGGAAGACGCCATCATCAATGCGCTGGGGACCGTCGAGGGCTTGCCGGTGGTGGTGACGGTGCAGGATTTCGCTTTCATGGGCGGTTCGCTCGGCATGGCTGCGGGTGATGCCATCGTGCATGGCTTCGAGGTCGCCTTGCAGCGCAAGCGGCCGTTGATCCTGTTCGCCGCCTCCGGCGGCGCGCGCATGCAGGAAGGTATTTTGTCCCTCATGCAATTGCCGCGCACCACGGTTGGTGTCGATAGGCTGAAGGAAGCCGGCCTGCCCTACATCGTCGTGCTTACCAACCCGACCACCGGCGGCGTCACCGCTTCCTATGCCATGCTGGGCGACGTGCACATCGCCGAGCCCGGCGCGCTGATCGGTTTTGCCGGGCCGCGTGTCATCGAACAGACCATCCGCGAGAAGTTGCCGGACGGCTTCCAGCGCTCCGAATATCTGATGGAGCATGGCATGGTCGACATGGTGGTGTCGCGGCTGGAGCTGCGCGAGACCATCGCCCGCCTGTTGAAGATGCTGCTCAAGATGCCGGAAGAGCAGAAGCCTCTGGAACCGGAAATCTTGCCGCCGGCCGTGGTTGCCGCCGAAGTCCGGCCGCAAGCTTGACGCTACATCGACATGACGCGAGACTGGCCTGACGCGAGACTGGCCTGACGCGACATTGGCCGCCGCGAACAGCGATTGCGCGGCATCCGTTGCACGCTGTAGCCTTTTGATAGCCGTGGTCTTTGCGGGAGCGATTCTGGCTCCAGGCCATGCACGGGATTTGCCATGACGACGCTTGCCGCGGACCGCGAAATCGAAGCCCTGATGGCGCTTCACCCGAAGGGCTTCGACCTTTCGCTCGACCGCATCACGCGGCTGTTGGAACGGTTGGGCAATCCGCAGGACCTGCTGCCGCCGGTCATCCACATCGCTGGCACCAACGGCAAGGGTTCCTGCGCCGCCTTCTCGCGGGCGCTGCTGGAAGCCTCCGGCCGGCTCGTCCATGTCCACACCTCGCCACATCTGGTCAGCTGGCACGAGCGCTACAGGCTGGCAGCCGAAGGCGGGGGCAGGCTGGTCGACGACGACATCTTCGCGGAGGCCATTGCCCGCGTTGCCAAGGCCAATGCAGGCCAGAAGATCACCGTCTTCGAAATTCTCACCGCCGTCACCTTCATCCTGTTTTCGGAACATCCGGCCGATGTCGCGATCATCGAGGTCGGTCTTGGCGGCCGTTTCGATGCCACCAATGTCATCGCGCGGCCCGCCGTGTCGGTGATCATGCCGGTGTCGATGGACCATGAGGCCTATCTCGGCGATCGCGTCGAACTGATCGCCGCCGAAAAGGCCGGGATCATGAAGCGTGGCTGCCCGGTGGTCATCGGCGCGCAGGAAAGCGAGACGGCGCTGCAGGTGCTGATCGACGCCGCCGAGCGGCTGGAATGCCCGACCCTCGTCTACGGGCAGGATTTTCTCGCCTTCGAGGAAAATGGCCGCATGGTCTACCAGGACGATGATGGGTTGATGGATCTGCCGCCGCCGCGGCTGCCCGGTCGCCACCAGTTCGCCAATGCGGCCGCCGCGATCGCCGCGGTCAAGGCGGCCGGCTTCGAGATCAGCCACCGCGCCGCCGAGAAGGCAATGACCAATGTCGCCTGGCCGGGCCGCATGCAGAAGCTGGCGCAGGGCCGGCTGGCGGAACTGGCGCCGAAGGGCGCCGACATCTGGCTCGACGGCGGCCATAATCCCGGCGCCGGCGTCGTCGTCGCCGAAGCGCTGGCCGAGCAGGAAGAAAAGAACCCGCGTCCGCTCTTCCTCATTTCGGGCATGATCAACACCAAGGACCAGGCCGGCTATTTCCGCGCCTTCAAGGGCCTCGTCCGGCATGTTTACACCGTGCCGGTGAGCATGAGCGATGCCGGTGTGCCGAATGACGAACTGGCGATCCGTGCCACGGAAGCCGGGCTGACGGCCGAGCCGGTAAGCTCCGTCGCCAGCGCCCTGATGCTGCTGCGCGACACCTGGGACGGCCCGACGCCGCGCATCCTGATCGGCGGGTCGCTCTACCTGGCCGGCGCGGTTCTCGCCGAGAACGGCACGCCCCCAACCTGAGGCCGCCCATTGCCTCGTTATCCCAGGGCGTAGCGAGGAGCGAAGCGAAGCAGCGGTGCGGAATTTCCTTCAGCTGCATTCGTCGAGGGCCGTCACGGCATGGATACCAAGGTCTTCGCGACGGAGCTTCGCTCCTGCTTCGCCCTGGTATGACGAAGTTAAGGAGGCTTCGGTCAACGTCAGGATTGCCGTTTCAGCTCAATCTCGATAAAAGCGTACTCGCCCTCATTGGCGCTGACGACGTCGTGTTCCACTCCCTCCTTGCGGAAATACGGCGCGCCTTTCTTCATCTCGGCGAAGGTTTCGCCGTCCTTGGTCACCAGCTTCAGCTTGCCGTCCATCAGTGGCACCACGACATAGTCGTGGCCGTGGCGATGCCAGCCGGTGTTGTCGCCCGGCTGGAAGCGGTACTCGGTGACGATGACGCGTTCGTTGTCGATGAAGACGGTGGCCTTGGCGGATCCGGTCATTTCTCTCTCCCTGCTTCTGCTGCCAACAGAGGACATGGAGTGGCCCGATGTGAGGGCCAGAGCGGCGCACCGATGACGCCAACAAAAAGCCCGGCGCGATGGCCGGGCTCAATGCTTCGAATCAGATGGCATCAGGCGAGATTGCCGTTGACCCAGTGCGACAGTGCGGTCTTGGGCGCGGCGCCAACCTTGATGTCGGCCACTTCGCCGCCCTTGAAGATCATCAGCGTCGGGATCGAGCGCACGCCAAACTGGGCGGCAAGCTCGGGATTCTCGTCGATATTCAGCTTGGCGATCTTGACCTTGGCGCCGAGCTCGGTGGCGATGTCCTCAAGCGCCGGTGCGATCATCTTGCAAGGGCCACACCATTCCGCCCAGAAATCAACCACAACTGGCACCTGGGCATTAAGCACGTCAGCCTGGAAATTGTTCTTGTCGACCTTGACGGTGGTCATGCTGAAATCCTTTCGAAATTTTTCGTCCCACCAAATGTGGTGGTTGTCGCGCCCTTCTTCAAGCAGTTCTTGTGTCACGCTCCCGTGAGTCGGGCAAGGGCGTCGTCCATGGCCCGGGACGGCAGTTCGATCAGCCTTGGCGCTTCGGTGAACAGCAGGGCTGCCTTGACCTCCCGTCCGGGATAAAGCGGCTGCAGCAGGGCGCGATAGAGCGCGAGCTGAAGCAGATAGGCCGGCGGGACTTCCGCCAGGGAGGCGGGTGCGGGCCGGTTGGTCTTGTAGTCGACGATCGAGACCGCATTCGGGGTCACCGCCAGCCGATCGATCTTGCCCGAAATGGAGCGGATTTTGCCCTTGACCTCCAGGCTGCCCATGATCGCGACCTCGGCGCGCGAGGAGGGCGCGAACAGCTGACCGAGGCCAGGGTCGGCAAGGATGGCGATGACCGATGCCAGGGCCTTTTCACGCTCGTCCTCGGACCACGCCGCACCCGTTCGGGAGAGATAACGCTTCGCAGCGTCCACCCGTGCGTCCTCGGCGATGCCGGGCAGCATCTGCAGCAGTTTGTGCAGTGCGAGCCCGCGCAGCACGGCAAAACCTGGCTCGGCAGCGGCGTCCAGCACCGGCGACGCCTTGTCGACCACCGCTTCCTTGCCTTCCTCGATCAGCGCCGAGGCGCCCGACGGCGACAGGGGACGCGGCAGGTCCTCGAAAGGCGGCAAGGGCCTGAACAGGGTCGTCGGCAAGGGTCCGAAAGCATCGGCCTGCCGTGCCTGTTCGCCCGGACTTGGCGCAACCGGCGGCAGTTTGGTGATGTGGAAACGGTAGACAGGCTCCCCGCCGGCAGGATGCGGACGCTGTTCGCTTTCGGGCGCGCCGCTCAGCGCGCGGCTGACGATCGAATGCCATGTGCCGGCGTTCGGCGCCCGCTTGCCGTGATAGCCGCAGACGATAAGCCGGTCCTCGGCGCGCGTCATGCCGACATAGAGCAGCCGGCGGTACTCGTCGTCGGCGAGTTCGCGGGCGCGAGCGGCGGCCGTCTTCGAGAAGCCGTTGGCGACGTCGCTGGCCGAACGCCAGAGATAGCCCCTGCCGTCCCAATGTCGGCCAGAGCCGTCGAAAGGCATCAGGCGCGGTAAATGCTGGTCGCTGAACGGAGCGGAACCGCCGTCGACCAGGAACACCACGGGCGCCTCAAGGCCCTTGGCCGCGTGCACGGTCATGACCCGGACCTCGTCACGGGTCTGATCCATCTCGCGCTTGATCTCGGGGCCGGCGTTTTCCAGTGTCGACAGGAAGGCTTCCAGCCCGGGCAGGCCAGTCCGCTCTTCGGCAAGGCAGAAGCTCAGGAACTCATCGAGGATATCGCCGGCTTCCGGCCCGAGCCGCGCGATCATCTTGCGGCGTACGCCATCGCGCGCCAGCAGGGCGGCATAGAATTCGAACACCGGCTTGAAGGCGGCCTCGTCAGCCCAGCCGTCGAGTTGCGCGACCACCGCCGCGAGCGTTTCGCTTCCGCCGGCATGCTGGCGTAGCGATGCCGCCAGCGACACGCCGGACGGCCGTTGCGCGGCGAGCGTGAACAGTGTCTCTTCCGGCAGGTCGAAGACCGGGCTGCGCAGCAGAGCGGCGAGTGACAAGTCGTCCTGCGGCTGGATCAAAAGGTGGCCGAGCGCGATCAGGTCCTTGACGGCAATATGGCCCGACAGGCTCAGCCGGTCGGCGCCGGCAACCGGGATGTCGCGGCGCTTGAGCGCGCGGGTCAGCGCGTGGACGAAGCTGTCGCGCTTGCGCACCAGCACCAGCACGTCGCCCGGCCGCAGCCGCTTGCCACGCCCCTCGATGATTTCGCCCTTGCCGATCCAGCCGGCAATGGTGACCGCGACGTTCTCGGCGACCCGCACCGCCGGCGCATGGGCATGGTCGATCGCTTGCGCCCAGTCGTCGGGCTCGTCGACGGCCTCGGCACCGATCGACGGCCAGACCTCGACATAGCCTGGCGCATCGGTGCGGATCGCCTTGTGGTTCAGTGGATCGGGATCGTGGCTGATGCCGCGCCGCACGATGGGATCGGCAAAGACCCGGTCGACGGCGGCCAGCACATCGTCCGTGGAGCGGAACGACCAGGTCAGCTTGAGGTCGGCGAAGGACGCTTCGGCATCGCGCACACGCCCGGCGAATAACAACCGGCTGTCGGCGAAGGAGTCGGGTGCCGCACCCTGGAAGGAGTAGATCGACTGCTTCTCGTCGCCGACGGCAAAGACCGTGCGGTGGACCCGCTCGCGGGCGCCGAAGCCGGCAAAGAATTCTTCCGCCAGCCGCTTCACCACCTCCCATTGATCCGGGCTGGTGTCCTGCGCCTCGTCGAGCAGGATGTGATCTATGCCCTGGTCGAGCTTGTATTGCACCCATGGGCCGGCATCGGGCCGCGCCAAAAGATTCACCGTGCGGGTGATCAGGTCGTTGAAATCGAGAAAGCCGCGGCCGCGCTTCAGCACTTCGTAGCGTGCGATCAGCCAGTCGGCGATGGTCAGGGCCGCGCGGGTGCCCTCCAGCATCCGGAATAGCGCCAGCCGGTCGACAGTCTCCATGATGGCGCTGGCGGCCGACACATAGCGCTCGGCCAGCTCAGGCAGCCGGTCGGTGAGCGCCTTTTTGAACGCCTTTGCCGGATCATAAGGATCGCCGTCGGTCTTGAGGAAGGCTCTTGCAAGCAACTGCAGCCGGCGGAGAGGGTCGCTCTCGGCGAAGGCCTGGCGCGCATAGGGCAGGATGTTGTTCAACACCGACCTGGCGTCGGTGGCTTCGGCTGCCTGGGCAAAGCCGGCAAAATAGTCCGGCAGGAAACCAGGCAGCGGCCATACAGATGCCGCTATGCCTTCGGCGGTCTGGCCGGGCTGGAAATGGAATTCATCGAACAGCGGCTGGAAGCCGTCACGCCCGACAGCATCGAGGAAATGGCGCAACCCGTCACGCTTGCGCACGATCTCGCCAAGCAAGGCGTCGAGACCGGCTTCACCGCCGCGTTCCAGGACAGTGGCGAAGGCCTCCGCCAAAGTCCTGTCGCCGGCGGCGGAGATCATCTCGCGGCGCGCAGCGGCAAAAAGCGAGGCCTCCATCTGGCTGTCGAGCATTTCGAAATGGGCGGGGATGTTGGCTTCCAGGGGGAACTGATGCAGAACGGATTCGCAGAAGGCGTGAATGGTCTGGATTTTCAACCCGCCAGGCGTCTCCAGCGCCTCGGCGAACAGGCGGCGGGCACGGCGCATGGTGTCGCGATCGGCCCGGCGCCCTTCCAGCGCCTCTATTCTGGCGGCCAGCTCCAGATCACCCAGCGATGTCCATTCCGACAGCGTGGAGAAAACCCGGTTCGACATGTTGGCGGCCGCGGCGCGCGTATAGGTCAGGCACAATATCTTCGAGGGATCGGTGCCGTTGAGCAGCAGCCGGATGACGCGCTGGGCCAGCACGTGCGTCTTGCCCGATCCCGCATTGGCCGACACCCAGGCCGAATTGCCGGGATCGGCGGCCCGGGCTTGGCTTGAAGCCGTATCGCTCGGGATCGGATAGGCTTTCTTCATGCCTCCCCTCCCTCATCCCCGGCGTCGCCGCCGGCGGACCATTCGAGCACGCGGGCGAGGTGGTCGTAATCGCCATCGGTTTCGCCTTCGCGAAACGGTAGCGCGCGCGACAGATAGCCGGTCGCCGGGTCGGCATAATGGATCAGCAGTTTTTCCAGCCGCGCCCAGGCCTCTTCGGCAAGATCGGCGGCGGTGCGTGGTTGGCGGTTGTGTTCGAGTATGGACTCCTCGAACACCTCGCCATTCGGCTTCAACCTGATGAAGGCCAGTTGCGACGGTTCGCGCGTGCCCAAATCCTTGAATGCGCCACGCCTGAGCAGCGCCCCTTCCAACGCCAGTTGCGGCGCCAGTAGCGTATGGGCCTGTGCCTTGGAAGGCGAGGAACCCGTCTTGTAGTCCAGAATGTCCGCCATGCCGCCGGCCAGCAGGTCGACACGGTCGGCATAGCCGGACAGCGTTACGCCGGACTGTCCGACCACAGTCTTGCCGGCGCGCTCCTCGGCATGCCGCTGGATGACCGCGTCGGCGCGCGTTCGCTCCCATTCGATGATGTTGGCGGCGAGCTTTTCGAACCGCGGCCACCACACCGCCTCGACATCGGCCGGAAGCGCCGCCTCGGCAAAACAGGCGCGGCCGGCGGCGATGAGGCCGGCCAATGCGTCCAGCGCGCGCGGGTCGGCCACCTCGGACGAAAACAGATGCAGGATGGCGTGAAACAGCGTGCCGCGCTCCGCCGCACCCGGATCGCGGACGAGCGGATCGAGCGGCGTCAGGCCAAGGATCCTCCGGGCATAGACAGCGTAGGGGTCGCGGCGCAGCGTCTCGACCTCGGTGACGGAGAAATGCGTCGGGCGAACCGAAAGCGGCGGCTTCGGTTGCGGTCGTGGCGCGAAATCCCGCTTCGGTCCCGTGTCGAGCGCGCGCGCCCAGGCAAGCAGCTCATCGCCGCGCCGGCGCAGTGCCGCCGCCTGATCGTTGCCGATGAAGGTGAGCAGCCGCTGCAACCAGCGCGACGGCACGGCAGGTGCGTCGCCGGCACGCGCCGAGCGGGCCAGCACCACATGTCTCGCGCCCATGGCCATCTGGAAATCATGCGCGGCAAGCCCGATGCGCCGCTCCGGCGGTTCCAGGTCGATGCCGGTCTTCATCAGCCGCGACATGAAGCGGTCGCTCTCCGGCTTGCGCGGCCAGACCCCTTCGTTGAGCCCGCCGATGACCAGCGTGTCGACATCCTGCAGCCGCGCCTCCAGCGCACCCCAGATGGCGATGTTCCTGTCGGTGCCTTGCGCTGGCTTGACGGTCTCGGGCGCGATCAGCGCCTCCATCACATCGGGCCATTCGATTGCCGCGAACGACAGCGGCGCCGAAGCCGCGACCAGCCCGCGCAGCAGTTCGGCGAGCTTTTCGCCGGCATCGCCGGCGTAGAGTTCGCCAAGACCACCGTCGGCGGAACGGCCGAGATTTTCCAGGGCAGCGACGCTGGCTTCGACCAGCGCGGCAAGGCCGGCCTCCGCCTGGCCGCGAAAGATCGAAAGCGGCGCCAGCGCGTCAGCCAGGCGTGCGAGAAGGGTCCGCGCAACCTCAATGGAGCGCACGGTCAGGCGGGCAAACCAGAACGGCGGCCGGCTGCCGTCGCCTAGCCCGGTGAGGCGGGCCTCGAAAAGATCCGGCAGCGAAGCGATGTCAGGGCGGCCGGTGCCGCCGCGCAGCGCCACCAGTTCGACCAATTCCGCCGCGTGGCGCACGTTGACCCGTTCCAGACCCAGGCCAAGCAGGGGATGCTTGAGCAGCGACAACAGGCCGACCGGATCGCCCGGCCGGAACACCGCTTCGAGCGCCAGCCTGAGCAGGCTGGCCGCCGGCGTGTTGGACAGCGGCGTGCCGCCGGAATCGTCGGCAACGACACCGAAGCGCTTGAGCTCGACCGAGACGCGGCGTGCCAGCGCGCGGTCGCCGGTCACGAGAGCGGCCCTTTGGCCGGGTTCTTCCACTGCCTGCTTGAGCGCGACGGCGATCGCGACGGCTTCGTCGCGCTCGCTTGCCGCCTCCAGCAGCGTCACGTCGGCGAAGGCGCCGGCAATATCGGACGCTGAAAACCCGTTTCGTGTTTCCGCCCATAATTCCGTGGTCTCGGCCGGCCGCAGCGCCTCGCCGACAAGGGCGGCGCGGCGCGCGAGCTTCGGCTCGGCCGCATCGATCTCCTCGACATCGCCGCGCAGCACGCCGATCTTGCCGATCAGCTTTGCCAGGCCGTATTGCGGATGGCCCAGTACGGCTGGACGCGCGCCGGGAGCGACGAGAGCCTGGAAGGAGGCTTCGTCGAGCATCTGGTCCAGGCCGGGCAGCACGATGGCACCGCCGGACAGGCCGGCGATGGTCGCAAGCAGTTCCGCCGTGGCGGGTATGGAGCCGGTGGACCCCGCGGCTATGACCGGCCCGGCGGGTGGATTGCGCCGCAGCCGCGCGGCCTCGGCACGGATCAAGGCGCTGCGATGCGCGGCTGGGTTGGAGCGGTCGCTCTCTGCGAGGAATTTCGGCCAGGCATCGGTGACGATGCCGAGGAATTCGAGCGTGACCTGCCACCATCCGGCAAGGTTGCCGCTGACGAGGCCGGCAAGTTTGGCCCAATCGGTGCCTTCCGTCTCGATCTCGTCCATCAGTCCGGCCAGATCGCGCGCCAGCCAGATCGCGTCGGCGGTGGAGGCCGGGACGACGATCTCCTCGGCGAAGAGGGCCGCGACATGGGCGGGCAACCGGCGTTTCCACGCCCGCACCAGCGGCGTCAGTAGCAACAGTCTCTCGGTGGCGGGGATCGCGGGCGCGAGATCGATTGCCGCCGTTGGATCGGTCTCGAATGCGGCCTCATCCTCGTCGAATTCGCCGAGCGGCCGGATCACCGGCAGGATCGCCGAACCGCCGCCGCCACGCGCCTTCAGGCTGTCGACGAAGACGCCGCGCAAGGCATGAGCGGCCCGGCGCGTCGGCACATAGATGGTAACATCGGCCAAAGCGAGGGGGTCACCGTCGAACCGAAAGCCGGGGACAAGGCGGCCGTCAAGCAGCGCCTCGGCCAGCGTCGGCAGAAACGGCGCTCCGGAGGGAATGGAGAAAACGCGGCTTGAGCCGCTCATTGCGATCCGATGAGTGCGCCGGCCACTGCGTCTTCGGCGAGCGGAATGGCATCGGGCGTGCCGACGGTTATCCAGTGGCCATGCATCGGCATGCCGAACAGGCGGCCGGCGGCAATCGCCTTGTCGAAATAGGCATTGAGCGAATGCGGTTCGGCGGGTGCGTTTTTGAACAGGCGCGGATGGATGATCGCGGCGCCGGCATAGATCAGGCCAGCGGGATCGCCTTTCGAACGCCGCAGGGCGCCATCCGGCGCCACCAGGAAATCGGTGCTGCCACAGTGCCCTGTCGCGTGATGGAGATCCGCCAGCATCAGCAGAATATCCATTTTCGTGGCGTCCCATGCAAGGGCAAGCCGCCCGAGATTGAGCGGGCCGTGGTCGATCCAGAATGTATCGGCGTTGAGAATGTAGAACGGCTCCTGGCCGAGTTCCGGCAGCGCCTTGACGATGCCGCCGGCGGAATCGAGCAGCCGGTCGCTCTCATCGGAAATGACGATGCGCGGCGCGCGGCGCGCGGCCACATGAGCGACGATCTGGTCGGGAAGGTAATGGACATTGACCACCGCCTTGCCGACGCCGGCCGCCGCCAGGCTGTCGAGGCCCCAGTCGAGCAGCGTCTTGCCGGCGATCCTGACCAGCGGCTTGGGGATAGCGTCGGTGATCGGCCGCATGCGCTTGCCGAGCCCCGCGGCAAGTACGATGGCGGTGTCCGGTTTCGTTGTCACAGCGCTCGTTCCTCCAGCAGCCCGTGCGCGTTGTAGAAATCCCGCAGGTCGGCGAGCGCGGGATGCGACAGCGCCCGCCTGAGATAATCGCGGATGCGCGGCAGGTGCCTGAGATAATAGGGCTTGCCATCACGTTTTTCGAGGCGCACGAAAATGCCCAGAATCTTGGAATTGCGCTGCGCGGCCATGATTGCATAGGCTTCGAGGAAGCGTGTTTCGTCGAAGCCGCCCGCGGCATGACGCGCGGCGACATAGGCGTCGAGCGTCCGCTTCTCGATCTCGGGTGCCATTGTGACGCGAGCGTCCATGGCGAGCGAGGCGACGTCATAGGCGCAAGGCCCGATCAGCGCGTCCTGGACGTCGACGATGCCGAGCCGGTCGAGGCCGGACCGCTCGCCGCGCCAGATGATGTTAGGCGAGTGGAAGTCGCGCAGCATCAGCGTGTATTCGCTGCCTTGCAGCCGGTCGAGAAGCGCGTTCCATGTCTTGTGGTAGCCGGAACGCAGCGCCTCGCTTGCCTGCTCGCCCGCTATCGCCGGCACATACCAGTCGATCAGCAGGTCGGCCTCGATCAGCATGGCGTCGCGATCGAAGGGCGGCACGTCATGAACGACGCCGGGAGCCGCCTCCATGCGGTGAGGCCAGGCCTTGCCGTGCATCACGGCAAGCAGTTCGGCCGCCGCCTCGTAGCGTTCGGCGACCGGCTCGCCATTGCCGTCGAGGAAACCTTCCGAGCCCAGATGCTCGAGCAGCAGGAAACCCTGGTCGAGATCCTGCGCGTCGATCCTGGGCACCGCGACCCCGGCGGCCAACAGCGCACGGTCGATGGCGACGAAGGCGGACACCGATTGCGCCGTATGGGCAATCACGGCATACGGTTTGCCGTCGCGCACGGGCGGGCCGAGTACCAGCCGCGGCGAGTTCATCAGCACGCGCGGCGCCTCGCCGGCAAGCGTTACGATCTCGTAGGAGCGGGCCGAGGCATCGCCGATGAAATGCCGGCGCCGCGCTTGCCCCCAGCCGGCGCTCTCCAGAAAGCCGCGCATGGCCAGCGAGCGCGCGACACGGTCGAAGGTAACGCCTTGCCCCGACAGTCGGGCCAGCCGGCCCTCGCCATGCTGGACGAGCTCGATCAGCACCGTCGCTTTGGGCAGATAGCCGTCAGCCCGTTCCGGCCATTCGATCAGGGCGGCACCTTGCGCCAGCGCCTCCTCGAAGCCGAGTTCGTCGAGCTCGGCCGCCGAGGACAGGCGGTAGAGATCGAAATGGTGAACCGGCACGCGGGTATCGTAGCTCTGTACCAGCGTGAAGGTCGGGCTCGGCACTTCGAGACCGGCATCGTCGGCCAGTGCCCGGATCAGTGCCCTTGCCAGCGTCGACTTGCCGGCGCCGAGATCGCCCTTGAGCGCCAGCACGTCGCCCACGCGCAGCGCCAACGCCAGATCCTCGCCCAGCCGCGCTGTCTGGGTCTCGTCGGCGAGCAAACGCTCCAGCACCGGTTCCGTCATCGAGCGCGCTACTCGGCCGCTGCGCGGATGCCCGGCATGTCGGGAAAGGTGCAGATGACGGTCGTGCCCTTGTCCTTGCCGGTTTCGATGCGAACGGCGCCGCCATGCAGTTCGACAAAGCTCTTGACGATCGACAGGCCGAGGCCAGCGCCGCGCCGGCGCCCGCCATTGGCGCGCGGTTCGAAGCGGCGGAACACCGAATCGAGCACATCGGGCGGCATCCCGGGTCCGTCGTCGTGAACCGAGAACTCGACCCCGTCCGCCAGCTGGCGGCAGGCCAGCCGGATGGTGCTGGCCTCCGGCGCGTAGTTGGCGGCGTTGCTGAGCAGGTTATAGAGGATCTGGCGGATGCGCGTTTCGTCGCCATGGAACGTCTTCGGCGCCGCGGCGGCATCGACCGCGAGCCGGATCGAATGCTCCTCCAGCCGGTCGGCGACAAGCTCGGCGGCAGCCGCGATGGTGCGGTCGACATGCACCTCGGAAATGTCGAGCTGCATGATGCCGGCATCGACGGTCGCCAGGTCGAGTATGTCGTTGACGATGGTCAGCAGCACCGAGGAGGACGAGCCGACATGTTCGACATACTCGCGCTGCTTCTGCGTCAGCGGGCCGGTCGCCGGCAGCGACAGCAGCTCGGTGAAGCCGATGATGTTGGTCAGCGGCGAACGCAGTTCGTAGGACACATGCTGGACGAAGTCGTTCTTGAGCTGGTCCGATTTCTCCAGCGCCTCGTTCCTGTCCTTGAGCGCACGTTCGACATGAACGCTGTCCGTGACGTCGACGAAGGTCATCATCACCTGCCCGTTGGGCAGCGGAATCACGGCGTAGCGCAGCACGGTGCCATTGTTGAGCTCGGTCTGGCCGTGGCGCTCGCGGCGCTCGTCGTCGAAGCCGGTGATGGCGGCGACAAAGCCGGGCCAGGGGCTCTCGACCGCCTGCCGATCTGAGAGCTCGCGTATGGTCGATACGTGCACATTGGGCTTGGCGACTTCCGTGCCCAACCCCCACAGCGTGGCAAAGGCCGGGTTCGACAGCCGCAGCCGGCCGTCGGGGCCGAACACCGCCACGCCTTCGGCCAGATTGTCGAGCGTTTCGCCCTGGACCCGGACCGCGGTGCGGTAGCGGCTTTCGAGATCCATTTTCTCAGTCAGGTTCTCGAACACCCAGGTGACGCCGCCCTTGGGTTGCGGGTTGGCGACGACGCGGATGGTCTTGCCGTCCGGCAGGTGCCACCAGTGTTCCTGCGATTCGACCGCTCGATAGGCGCCGAGCAGGCCTTCCTTCCAGCGGCGCCATTCCGGCTGTTCGGCGATCTTGCCTTCGCTGCGCAGCCGGTCGAGCAAAAGGGCGTTGTCGGGCGCGCTGTGCAGGAAGCCGCTGTCGAGCCCCCACAGTTTCTGGAAAGCCTGGTTGAAGAAGCGCAGCTTCTCGTTCGTGTCGAAGATGGCGACTGCCGTGTTGAGCTGATCGAGCGTATCGGCATGGCTGCGCACGGTCCGCTCATATTCGCCGCGGATGACCTCGATGGCGCTGGTGTCGCAGGCAAGGCCGGCCGAACCGTCGGCGCCGGCAAAGTCGGTCACGGCAAACACGCGGCGGTCGCCTTCGATCACCGTCGAAAGCGATTGCTCGAACACCGGATGCGATTTGTGCTGGGCGGCGATGGCCTCGCGGGCCTGGCCGCCGAGGAATTCCTGGGCGTCACGCACGGCGGCTTCAGCGTTCTCGGCTTCGACCGCGTCGGCATAGGCCCGGTTGACCCATTTCAGCCGGCCATGCTCGTCACGCAGCCATGCCGGCATCTTCAGCGCCTCGAGCAGGCCGATCATCGTGTCATGGTCGGCGGCCAGCCGCTGGTTGTCGATCTTGAGCCGGGCCTGGCTGCGCTGTGTCTCGGACAGCGAGACAAACCGCACCAGCACATGGGCCGCGCTCTTTCGGCCATGCACTTCCAACGGAGCGCCGGCCTGCGATTCCACCACCAGGTCGAACGCCCTGCCTTTTTCCCGCAAACCCGTCACGGCATGTTCGAGTGCCGCCGCCGAGCGCGGCATCAGCCAGCGCCCAAAGGCTAGGAATGCGGCCCGTTCCTCCGGCGCTCCGCTTTCGGTCGGCAATGTGCCGATGAGCTCGGGTTTCTTGTTTTCCGAGGCCCAGACCACCACACGCTGGTCGCGCAGATTGAGCAGCGCTTCCGAACGTCGCAACGCCGCGCTGATATCGGCGACGCGGCTTCTCAGCTCGACATTTTCCGCCGAGGTGCGCGCGCGTTCGCGAATGAGAACGATGGCCGACAGGAATGCCGCTCCCATCACTCCGGCAAAGACGGCTAGCTGCATGACCTCGATCGTGCTGACCGAAAGGCTGGCCGCCACTTCGGCGCCTTGGGCGCATGCAACCCCACCAAGCAGCGGACCGGCAAGTGTGGAGCCGGCAAGCAGCAGCCCCGCGCGGCCACGCCACGAAGGGCGCCGCGAGCCAGTGGTCTCCGAATCCTGATGGCCGCCGGAAACGGCCTGTCCCGCGTGAAGCGGGTTTTCCCCCGGCATGTCTTGGTCCTCTTCGCCGCCTGAATGCAAGACCGCCCTGACGCGTGCGCCGGTCCTCGCCCCTGGACCCGCGAATCACAACAATAGCGCCTGCTGGAATCGGCGTGAAGAATCATTCGGCGCAAAAATAATGCCGGGCGAAAAGTCAATCGCCCGGCATCAATATCTTGTAGCAAATTCGGCTTTGGTTAATAGCGGTAGTGTTCCGGCTTGAACGGCCCCTGCGGCGTGACGCCGATATAGGCGGCCTGCTCGCCCGACAGCTCGGTCAGGCGGGCGCCGAGCTTGTCGAGATGCAGGCGTGCGACCTTCTCGTCGAGATGCTTGGGCAGCACATAGACCTGGTTCTGGTACTGCTCGCCCTTGGTGAACAACTCGATCTGCGCCAGCACCTGGTTGGTGAAGGAGGCCGACATGACGAAGCTCGGGTGGCCGGTGGCGTTGCCGAGATTGAGCAGGCGGCCTTCCGACAGGAGGATCATGCGCTTGCCGTCCGGGAAGGTGATCATGTCGACCTGCGGCTTGACGTTGGTCCACTTCAGATTGCGCAGCGACGCAACCTGGATCTCGTTGTCGAAATGGCCGATGTTGCCGACGATCACCATGTCCTTCATCGAGCGCATGTGGTCGAGGGTAACCACATCCTTGTTGCCGGTGGTGGTGATGACGATGTCGGCGGTCGGCGCCGCATCTTCCAGCGTGACCACTTCAAAGCCGTCCATCGCCGCCTGCAGTGCGCAGATCGGATCGACCTCGGTGACCTTGACGCGGGCGCCCGCGCCCTTGAGCGAGGCGGACGAACCCTTGCCGACGTCGCCATAACCGCAGACGACCGCGACCTTGCCGGCCATCATCGTGTCGGTGCCGCGGCGGATACCGTCGACCAGCGATTCCTTGCAGCCATATTTGTTGTCGAATTTCGACTTGGTGACCGAATCGTTGACGTTGATGGCCGGGAAGGGCAGCAGGCCCTTCTTCTGCAACTGGTAGAGCCGGTTGACGCCGGTCGTCGTCTCTTCGGTGACGCCGCGGATCGCTTCCTTCTGCTTGGTGAAGAAACCCGGCGAAGCCTTCAGGCGCTTCTTGACCTGGGCGTAGAAATATTCCTCTTCCTCGCTCTGCGGATTGGACAGCACGTCCTCGCCGGCTTCGGCGCGGGCGCCGATCAGGATGTACATGGTGGCGTCGCCGCCGTCATCGAGGATCATGTTGGAGAGGCCGCCATCGGCCCACTGGAAGATCCTGTCGGTGTAGTCCCAGTACTGTTCGAGGCTCTCGCCCTTGACGGCGAAGACCGGAATGCCGGTCTCGGCGATGGCCGCGGCGGCATGGTCCTGGGTCGAGAAGATGTTGCAGGAAGCCCAGCGGATGTCGGCGCCGAGCGCCTTCAGCGTCTCGATCAGCACCGCCGTCTGGATCGTCATGTGCAGCGAGCCGGTGATGCGCGCGCCCTTGAGCGGCTTCTTGGCGCCGAATTCCTCGCGGCAGGCCATCAGGCCCGGCATTTCGGTTTCGGCGATATCGAGTTCCTTGCGGCCCCAGCCGGCAAGAGAGATGTCGGCGACCACATAGTCCTTGCTACCCGTCATGGCAGTGCTCCGATGCGAATTGTCTTGCTGTGAATTGATCGTTTGGCTTGCGAATTGGTTGCGGATGCGCCCGCGCCGGTCGGCGCGTCGAAGGGCGCGAATTGCCGGCCTGACTAGCAGATCGGGCTTCGCACGACAATGGGATATAAAGAAATCTTTATTCGTGCATGTCTCGGATGGCTGACTTCCGGGTCAGCACTCCTCGCCGAAACGGGAGGCGACGAGCTGCTCCAGCGCGTCCATGACCTCGAGCGCCTCCGGGCCGCTGGCGGTGACGCGGATCGAGTATCCAGGGCTGGCCGCCAGCATCATCAGGCCCATGATCGAGGTGCCGCCGACCTTGACGCCGTCCTTCTCGACATGGACCGAAGCGTTGAAACCGCTGGCAAGCTGGACGAATTTCGCCGAGGCGCGCGCATGCAGGCCGCGCTGGTTGACGATCGGAAACTCCCTGACGATCTGGTCCTTGTCAGGCGACAGCGTACTCATTTGCTGCTCAAAAGCTGGCTGGCGACGTTGATATATTTGCGCCCCGCGGCTTGCGCTTCATCGAGCGCGGCCGCCATGTTGTCGCCCTTGCGGATCGACGACAGCTTGATCAGCATCGGCAGGTTCATGCCGGCGATCACCTCGGTGCGGCCGGACTCCATTACCGAGATGGCAAGGTTGGACGGCGTGCCGCCGAACATGTCCGTCAACACGATTACACCCGCCCCCGTATCGACACGGGCGACGGCGTCGACGATGTCGCGGCGACGCTGTTCCATATCGTCGTCGGCACCGATCGCCACGGTTTCGAAATTGTCTTGTGGCCCGACGACATGTTCGACGGCATGTCTGAACTCGGTGGCCAGTTGACCGTGCGTTACAAGCACGAGTCCGATCATTCTTTGGTGGCTCCCGTCATCGCCGCTTCACAGGCGCATTTTATGCTCGCCAGCCAATCCAGGCGGCGGGAGCGCTATCTTGTCGACGCGCGGCCCGTTGACAAGCCCAAAATTGCGCCGGCCCACGCCATTTTGACGCATTGCAGCAAAAAACCCAGCGCGGATCATAGAAAAGGCGGGATCGACAGCCGCGCCATCACGGCGAGCAAGGCGGCCGCGACATTGCGCTCGGCCAGATCGATGCGCGCCACCGCGCAGCCGGCGATGTCGTCGCTTGCATCCTCCTGGAAGCGTGCGATTTCGCCGGCCGGCAACAGGCGCACATGCAGATCGACGACGCAGGCCGGTTCGAACGGCAGGGACCGTGGCCCATGTCCCGGCACCTCGGCAAGGCCTTCGATGGTGCCGGGCGCACGGCACACCAGCCGCCCGGCATGGGCTTCGACGAAGAGCTGATCGTCGCCGACGAGCCGTGAGAACAATCCGCGTTGCAGGCAATGGCTGATCAGCGTCAGAGCCAGCGTTGTCTTGCCCGACCCGGATGAGCCGCTGATGAGAATGCCGCTCTCGCCGATCAGCAGCGCCGTGGCGTGTATGTTGTCAGGCCGCACGTCGCGATTCCTGGCAATTGGCGGTCATCCCTCGGCCGGGAGCGTCACGACGAAGCGTGCGCCCTTGATCTCGCCGGGCTTGGTGCCTGGTATGTTTTCGGCGGTCAACGTACCGCCATGGGCCTCGACGATCTGCCTGGAGATGGACAGGCCAAGGCCGGAATTCTGGCCGAACGCCTCGCCGGCGGGCCGGTCGGTGTAAAAACGTTCGAAGATGCGGTCGATGGCGTCGGCGCGGATGCCGGGACCGTTGTCGTCGACGGTCAGGATGTTGAACTTGCCGGCGCGCGCCAGCGACAGGCTGATATGGCCATGGTCCTCGGGGACGAAGGAACGGGCGTTCTCGATCAGATTGGTGATGACCTGGCCGATGCGCAGATCGTGACCGACGACGACATAGCCCTTGGCGCCCTGCGGCAGCTTGGCGACCTTGAGCTCGATCTCGACCGCCTTCTTGTTGCGCGTGGTTTCACGCGAAACAGCGACGAGGTCGGTGACGAATTTCTTCAGGTCGACGGTGCCGGCATCTTCGCGCGCCAATTCCGCATCGAGGCGCGAGGCGTCGGAAATGTCGGTGATGAGGCGGTCCAGCCGTTTCACGTCATGCTGGATGATCTCCATCAGGCGCGCACGGGAGGTGTCATTCTTCGCCAGCGGCAATGTTTCGACAGCACTGCGCAACGACGTCAGCGGGTTCTTCAACTCATGCGAGACATCGGCCGCGAAGCTTTCGATCGCCTCGATGCGCGCATAGAGTGCGTTGGTCATGTCGCGCACGGCAATCGACAGATTGCCGATCTCGTCCTGGCGGTCGGAAAAGTCTGGGATTTCCTCGCGGCTCTTGACGCCGCGACGCACCCGTACGGCCGCCGCCGACAGCCGGCGCAGCGGGTTGGCGATGGTGGACGCCAAAAGCATCGACAGGATGGCTGTGACGAGCGCCGCGATGCCGAAGACGCGCAGGATCGCCTTGCGTTCGGCGGCGACGATCTTGTCGATATCACCGCCTTCGGTCGACAGCATCAGCACGCCGAGCACGGCGCGAAAACGCTGGATCGGCACCGCCACCGAGACGATCTGCTCGCCCTGTTCCGAGACGCGCACGATGGTCGACGGACTGCCCGTCAATGCCTTGACCACTTCCGGGAAGGCGGCGCCGTTGCCGCCGGGCTGTTCGTGATAGACCGGCAGGTCGGTGTTGCGGAAGAAGTCGAAGATGAATTTCTGGACGCGCTCTACAAGGTCGGGCTCCTCCTCCTCGACCGGCGGCAGGTCGTAGCGCAGGATCTGACCGCGCGAATAGAGATGGCGCGAATCGAGCAGCAAATTGGCGTCGCGGTCATAGATGCGGGCTCGGGTGCGGGTCGGCGAGATCAGCCGCCGCAGGACCGGCGCCACGCGTTCGGGATTGATCGGAAAATCCAGATTGTCGAGTTGGTCCGAGCCAGGCCCCAGGCTTTCGCCGGCCTGCAGCTCAAGCAGCTTTTCCGGGTCGATGCTGATCGAATCCGTCTCGACCGTCGCCGACGCCGCAATCGCGCCGGCGATGATTTCGCCCTGCGTCATCAGGCTTTCGACGCGCGCGTCGATCAGCCCGTCGCGGAAGGTGTTGAGATAGAGGATGCCGGTGACGAGCACCGCCAGCCCGGCGAGATTGAGGAAAAGAATACGCCGCGTCAGGCTGGAAAAGATATGGTGGCCGAGGAAGCGGCGCATCGGCACCGTGATTTTCGACACGAAGGAAGGCATGATGCGCGACGGCCGCCTGGCGGCGCCCGCCGGTCTTGTTCGCTGTGCTTCCACTGCCATCGAACAGCAGCTCCCGCTAGTCCCAGGTTTGATGTATGTCGCAGCCCCACACTGGGGACCGCTTTTGCTCGACATACATCAAATTACGCTTCGCGGAACCGATATCCGACTCCGTAAAGGGTTTCGATCATCTCGAAGTCGTCGTCGACAGCCTTGAACTTCTTGCGCAGCCGCTTGATGTGGCTGTCGATCGTGCGGTCATCGACATAGACCTGCTCATCATAGGCCGAATCCATCAGCGCATCACGGCTTTTTACCACGCCGGGACGCTGCGCCAGCGAATGCAGGATCAGGAACTCCGTGACGGTAAGCGTCACCGGCTCACCCTTCCAGGTGCAGGTATGGCGTTCCTGGTCCATGACGAGCTGGCCACGTTCGAGCGAGCGGGCCTGCTGACTCGGCGCTTTTGCCGCGGCCTCGCGGGCACTGGCACGGCGCAGCACGGCGCGCACCCGCTCCACCAGCAGGCGCTGCGAGAACGGTTTGCGGATAAAGTCGTCGGCGCCCATCTTGAGACCGAACAATTCATCGATCTCGTCGTCCTTGGAGGTCAGGAAGATCACCGGCAGGTCGGATTTCTGGCGCATCCGGCGCAGCAGCTCCATGCCGTCCATGCGCGGCATCTTGATGTCGAGGATGGCGAGATTAGGCGGCCTGGCCGCCAGGCCTTCCAGCGCGGACGCACCATCCGTGTAGGTCTCGACACGATATCCCTCGGATTCGAGGGCGATCGACACCGACGTCAGAATGTTGCGGTCGTCATCGACAAGCGCGATTGTTGCCATTTCAAGCGGCTCCCTCATGAGCTGTCCCTTCTGTCGTAGAGAAGGGGCTTTTGCAGGACAAATTAGGTACAAAATGTGGCATAGGCCTTAACCGCTGTCACGCGCGGGGTGCCGCCGGCCACAATCCGACCTCGACATGGATTGGACGAACGAACCTCGCCAATCCTTTGGGCAACCGTGAAACTTTTCGCATATATAAACGATTTAAACAACTTTCAAAATATTTAAATCGATTAATGATTTGATATCATTTGGCTTTTCTGGTTCTGACCATCCTAGCCTGCTTGGTGGGTGTGCCGGAAATACGCCGGCAAAGATGCGGCAAATCTTGAAAAGGGTCACCAATGTCGGAAGTCGGCAAACGCAATCCTGCCTGCGCGATCGATCGTGTCGGTCTGAAAACCTCTGGCACGGTGCGCTACAATTTCGGCGCGGCCGCGCTCTACGAGGAAGCGATCCGGCGCGGTGAAGCCCGGCTGACCGCGCATGGCGCGCTGCTCGCCGAGACCGGCCAGCACACCGGTCGCTCGCCCAAGGACAAGTTCATCGTCCGCGACGCCGCCACCGAGCCGCAAGTCTGGTGGGACAACAACAAGGCGATCTCGCCGGCACAGTTCGACGCCTTGCTCGCCGATTTCCAGGCCCTTGCCGGGGACAAGGACCTTTATGTGCAGGATCTGGTCGGCGGTGCCGACGCGGAGCTCAAGCTGCCCACCAGGGTGATCACCGAACTTGCCTGGCACTCGTTGTTCATCCGCAACCTGCTCATCCGTCCCGAGGCGGCCGAACTCGAACACTTCGTGCCCGGGATGACGATCATCGACCTGCCGTCCTTCCGCGCCGATCCCGGCCGCCACGGCAGCCGCACCGAAACGGTGATCGCCGTCGACCTGACGCGCAAGATCGTGCTGATCGGTGGCACCTCCTATGCCGGCGAGATGAAGAAGTCGGTGTTCACCATGCTCAACTACCTCCTGCCGGAGAAAGGCGTGATGCCTATGCACTGCTCGGCCAATGAGGGACCGGCCGGCGATGCCGCTATTTTCTTCGGCCTGTCGGGAACCGGCAAGACCACGCTGTCGGCCGATCCGTCGCGCACCTTGATCGGCGATGACGAGCACGGCTGGGGTCCGCACGGCATCTTCAATTTCGAAGGCGGCTGCTACGCCAAGACGATCAAGCTGTCGGCGGAAGCCGAGCCGGAGATCTTCGCCACCACGCAGCGCTTCGGCACCGTGCTGGAAAACGTCGTACTCGACGCCGATGGCATGCCGGATTTCAATGATGGCAGGCTCACCGAAAACACACGCTGCGCTTATCCGCTCGACTTCATCCCCAATGCCTCGAAAACCGGGCGCGCCAGTCACCCGAAGAACATCATCATGCTGACCGCCGACGCTTTCGGCGTGATGCCGCCGATCGCCCGGCTGACGCCGGCGCAGGCGATGTATCATTTCCTTTCCGGCTACACGGCCAAGGTGGCCGGAACGGAAAGGGGCGTGACCGAGCCGGAAGCGACTTTCTCGACCTGTTTCGGCGCGCCGTTCATGCCGCGCCATCCGTCGGAATACGGCAATCTTCTGCGCGAGCTCATTGCTCGCCACGGCGCCGATTGCTGGCTGGTCAACACCGGCTGGACCGGCGGTGCCCATGGCACCGGCAAGCGCATGCCGATCAAGGCGACGCGCGCCTTGCTCGCCGCCGCCCTCGACGGCTCGCTGAAGGCAGGCGTTTTCCGCACCGACGCCAATTTCGGCTTCGAGGTGCCGGTGGCGGTCCCGGGCATCGACGGCGCCATCCTCGACCCGCGATCGACCTGGGCCGACAAATCGGCCTATGACCGGCAAGCGGCAAGGCTGGTCGGCATGTTCGCCGTCAATTTCGAGAAGTTCGAAAGCCATGTCGACGCCTCCGTCCTCGGCGCGGCGCCGCACATGCAGGAAGCGGCGGAATAGGCGCAGGCAGGACGTCGGTGCCGTCAGCCGTCGGTCGAGACAGTGACAGACTTCCACACCTCGATTTCCTGCCGGAGACGTTCGATTCTGTCCGACACGAGCTTGAGAGCATCGCTGCCAAGCAGAAGCTGCGGCGGCGGATCACTGGCGTCGACCAAGCCTAAAACGGCGGCTGCCAGTTTATCGGGATCACCGAGCTGCTTGCCGCTCTTTACCTGTCGCGCCTCACGTATCGGATCAAAAAGCGCGTCGTAGTCAGTGATTGATCTCTCTGTGCGGACCATTGATCGCCCAGCCCAATCCGTCCGGAACGAGCCGGGGCAGACCGCGGTCACGCGGACACCGAACGGGGCCATTTCCGAACGCATCACCTCCGATATGCCCTGGAGCGCAAACTTGCTGCCGCAATAGTAAGCAATGCCGGGCATGGTAATCATGCCGCCCATCGACGTGACATTGACGATGAATCCACGACGTCGCTCCCGGAACCGGGGAAGAAAAGCCTTAGCGACGGCGACAGCGCCGAAGACATTCACGTCAAACTGACGCCGCATCTCTTCGATCGGCGACTCTTCAAGCACTCCCTCGTGGCCGTAGCCGGCATTGTTGATCAGCACGTCAACCGGTCCATGTTCGTTCTCCGCCTGCCTGACGACGTCGGGTATGGCGTCGAATTCCGTTACGTCGCACAGTACCGGTCGAGCTGCGGGAAGAACGTCGGCGAGCGCTGCGCGTGATGTCTCCGAGCGAACGGCGCCAATCACCTTATGGCCGATCTGGATAGCCGCGGAAGCTATGGCCAAGCCGAAGCCGGAATTCGCGCCGGTGATAAAGAAGGTCTTCTGTGACATGATCGCAAGCTTTCCTTGATTGGTGATGAGTTGACAAATATTATGAGGAACCGAGCGTTTCGATCGCGGATTCTCTGAATTTGTTGCCAAATCCTATTCCTCCCAAACACGGACGATCCAAGCTGGTCGAGTTGGCCGGAGCTCTCGCCCCTCGTTGCGGCTACAATCCGACCGCGTTCAACCGCGTCCGCATACTCCGGACGGAAGCCGTGCTTCACGACATCCCGGTCCTCTATAAGCCAGGCGCGGTGTTCGTATTACAGGGAAGCAAGCAGGGTATCCTCGAAAGGGAGATCTACCTCTACGACGAGGAGCACTATCTGGCGGTTTCGGTGCCCGTTCCATTCCGCATGAAATCGATGGCCAGCTCGGAGCGACCATTGCTTGCGGTCTATGTTGAGTTCGATATGCAGATGGCAGCCGAGCTCGCCATACAAGCTCAGATGCATGCCGAACCGGCGCGCGGCAAGCCGCGAGGTCTCGTGTCAAGCAGGATGGCCCCCGAAATAGAGGATGTCCTGCTGCGCCTCCTTGTGGCACTTCGCAGCCCCGTTGAAGCTCTCGTCCTTGGTGACGGCATTCTGCGCGAACTGCATTACCGGGTGCTGGTCGGCCCGCAGGGCGGTGCAATGCTCGCGGCGCTGCAGCAGAAAGGCACGTCTGGAAGGATTGTCCAGAGCCTGGCCTGGTTGCGAGAGAACTACGGTTCTGAAATTTCGATCGGCGATCTGGCAAAAGACGTGGGCATGAGCGTTCCTTCCTACCATGTCCATTTCAAGAGCCTGACCGGCAACAGTCCAATGCAGTACGTGAAGGCGATACGGCTCCACGAAGCACGATTGATGATAGCACGCCAGAACAGGACGATCGCAGAGGTCGCGGCTTTGGTAGGCTATGCGAGCCCGTCCCAATTCAGCCGCGACTTCAAACGGCATTTCGGGCGCACGGCGTCGGAAGAGACGAAATGGCTTCGTCGCCATCTTGGCGAACTCGCCTGGGCGTCGTGATCAGGATCGTATATGCCAGTTAGGGGCTGCGCTTTCGATCGGGCCTTTTCTTTTTCGGTCCGCCGCGCCATGACTGCGGCATGCCGATCGACGACGACATCATCATATCGGGCGAAGCCGTGATTCACCCGGGCGACCTGCACGAGGATTTCATCCGCTCGTCCGGTCCCGGCGGCCAGAACGTCAACAAGGTGGCGACGGCGGTGCAGCTTCGCTTCGACGCGCGGAACGCCGAGGGCCTGTCGGACCGCGTACGCGAGCGGACCATAAAACTTGCCGGCCAGCGCGCCACCAAGGATGGTGTCATCGTCATCGAGGCCGGACGCTTTCGCACACAGGAGCAAAACCGCGCCGACGCACGGACCAGGCTGGCGGCACTGGTGGCCAAGGCCGCAGAACCGCCGCCGCCGCCGCGCAAGAAGACACGGCCGTCGAAAGGCGCGGTCGAGCGTCGGCTGAAGAGCAAGGCCGGGCGCGGTACGATCAAGAAGCTGCGCGGTCGCGTGGAGAGCGATTAAGCAACACGCAAATCGTGCCCGCAAAACCACTTTCAATTTTGCGTTGCGGATGCGAGGTTTCCCTTATTGCCACAGCAAGGGAGACCTAGAGATGGGTATGTTCGATTTCGTCAAGAACGTCGGCAAGAAGCTCGGCATCGGCGGCGACGAGGAAGCCGCACCCACCGCCGACACGCTCAAGAAAGAGCTCGATTCACACAAGCTCGGTACCGATGGCGTGCAGGTTGTCGTCCAAGGCGATACGGCGGTGCTGAAGGGCGTCGTCAAGGACCAGTCGATCTTCGAAAAGGCGGTCATCGCCGTCGGCAACACGCTGGGCGTTTCCAAGGTGCAGGCTGACGAGTTGCAGGTCGCGCCGGCTTCCGGCACGGCGACCGCGGCCAAGGAGCCGACCTTCTATACGGTCCAGAAGGGCGACAATCTCTGGAAGATCGCCGAAAAGAGCTATGGCAAGGGCCAGGGCGCCAAGAACACGGTCATCTTCGAGGCGAACAAGCCGATGCTGACCCATCCCGACAAGATCTATCCGGGCCAGGTTCTGCGTATTCCAGAACTTGGCTAATCGCCGGGCATGGTTGTATCAAAACGCTGAAATCAGTGCGCCGCGCGTCCGAAAGGCGCGCGGCGTTGCCTTACCAGCGGCGCTTCAGCGAAGCCGTGATGTTGCGGCCCTGGCCCATGTAGCAATAACCGGAATTGCACACCGTCGCGCGGTCATCGGCAATGTTGCGGACGGCGAAAGCGGCCGAGACACCTTCATACCTCTTGTCGATGGCGCCGAAATCGTAGGACGCCGAGGCATCGAGATAGACGGCGGCATCGTTCTTGGCGGTGTTTGACGTGTCGGTATAGGTCGCGCTCTGCAGCCGCACGCCGGCTCCCACCGAAAGGCCGGGTGCCGCACTGCCCTGGTCGAATTTGTAGTTCGCCCAGAGGCTCGCGACATGTTCGGGGGTGACGGCGGGGACCTTGTCCAACTCCGTCGAGTCAGGGCCGGCGCCCGTGATCTCGGCATGGTTGTAGTTATAGGCCGCGATCACGTCGAGCCCGTCCATGACGGCCGCGCGGGCTTCCAGTTCAAAACCATTGCTGGTGACCTCGCCCAGTGAACGATAGGTGCCCGCATTGGGATCGACGACTACCGGCTTGTTCTTCTCGACCAGATGGTAAGCGACCGCGGACAGCAGGATATCCGTTCCCGGTGGCTGGTACTTGACCCCCACTTCGAACTGTTCGCCCTTCGTAGGCTGAAGAATGCCGCCGCCATCGGCCGAGCGGTTCGAGATCGGTTCGAATGACGTCGCGTAGCTGGCGAAGGGCGCGACGCCGCTATCGAACAGATAGAGGGCGCCGGCCTGCATGCTGAAGGCGTTCTTGTCCACCGCTTCGGAACCGCCCCCAAAATAGTCGCGCGTCTGCTCGACCCAGGTCTGGCGGCCACCGAGCGTGAAACGCCATTTGTCCAGTTCGACCTGATCCAGCGCATAGACGCCGGTCTGGCTCAGATCCGCGTCGGACGCAGAGAACGTGGTGTCCGGGGTCGGGCCGGAGAAACCGTAGGTCGGGTTGGCAATGTCGAAATCGTAAGCCGGATCGGTCGGATCGAACCCATAGCCGAAGGAAGAGGTCAGGTTCGTGTAGTCGAGGCCGAGAAGCAACGTGTGGGCGAGCGCCCCGGTGTCGAACCTGGCCTCGACCTGATTGTCGGCCTGGAAGACGTTCATTTCGTCGCGAATTGCGGTCGCATAACGATGCGCGACCGTACCTGTCCAACCGGAGACCGCGAGATAGCGCGACCTCAGGTCGAGATGGGAGTATCGTACATTCTGGCGCACCGTGATGCCGCCGCCGAAATCGTGCTCGAACTTGTAGCCGACCTGCTGCTGCCGGATCTTCTGATGGTCATAGTCGGGGTCGCTCTCGCGCAGGGTGTGGACCTTTCCCGACGGATCGGTGATCACGCCGACATTGGAATCGGTCTCGTCCGCCTGCACCAGCCCATAGATGGTGAAGGACGTCGCGGCGTCCGGATTCCAGGTGAACGACGGCTGCAGCAAATAGCGGTCGTCGGCGATGTCGAAATTGGTGTCGCCGTTTCGCGCCAGGCCGACGATCCTGTAGAGGAAATCGTCACTGCCCTTGGTGACCGGGCCGCCGAAATCGAAGGCGGCCTGCGCCCTGTCCTTCGTGCCATAAAGCAGTTCGACTTCCCTGATCCTGTCCTCGGTCGGCAGCTTGGGCACCTTGTTGACGATGCCTGCCGGCGTTCCCGCGCCGTAAAGCACCGATACCGGTCCCTTGATCACCTCGACGCGTTCGAGCGAATAGGGGTCGGTGCGGAACGTGCCGTAGTTGATATAGGGCTGGCGCAGGCCGTCCTTGTAGTCGCCGAGCGTGGTTGCGTCGTAGCCCCTGATATAGATCTGGTCGAATCGCGGGTCGAATCCATAAGCGCCGGTGCTGACGCCTGAGGAATAGCGCACCGCCTCGATAATGTCCTGCGCGCCGCGCTCCTCGAGTTCCTTGCGTGTCACCACCGAGACGGAGCGGGGCGTTTCGATGAGGGGCGTGTCCGTCTTGGTCGCACCGGAGCTGCGCTTGGCAGCCACCGTCCTGTCGTCCTCACGGGACGTGTCGCCGCCGGCCTCGCCGCTGACCGTAATGGGCTCGAGCACGGTGGCGCCGCCCGATGCCTGGGTGCCTGCCTGCTGGGCGGAGGCTTGGTAGGCACCAGCCAGCGTCGCCAGGCATGTCGTGGCAAGCAGTCCTCGCCGCGACCAGATGCAGCCCCGTTCGATCGCGTTGAAGCCTTGAAGAAATGTCACTTCCATGTCCCTCGCTCTCGTTGGCTGCCTGCGGCTTCGCTGGACGCGGAAGCTGAAAATTCTTGTGTCACCGGTCCGGTTTCTAAATCTTGACTATGTTAGTAATCTTTGTTCGTCAACCGCCATTTGGCCAAGACGAATTCGCTGCGGCGATCGCTCGTAAGAACCACGACCGCTTTCGGGTCGCCGTTTTCGTCTGGCGGTGGCATGCTAAGGCTCCGAACCATTCACATGAGCCAACCCATGCTCGTTCTGCCCAAAGGCATCCGTCACATGCCGGCCCATCTGTCCCGCGCCGTCCAGGAGACGCTGGTCGAGGAGGTGAGAAGCATTGTCCAGCAGGCGCCGCTGTTCGTGCCGGCCATGCCTCGGACCGGCAAGGAGATGAGCGTGCGCATGACCAATTGCGGTCCTCTCGGCTGGGTCACCGACAAGGAACGCGGCTATCGCTACCAGCCGACGCATCCGATGACCGGAGAGCCGTGGCCGCCTATCCCCGACAGTCTGCTAGACCTGTGGCGTCAGGTGTCGGGCTATCCCAATCCACCGCAGGCCTGCCTGATCAATTTCTACACGCCGGAAGCGAAGATGGGCCTGCATCAGGATCGCGACGAGGCCGATTTCTCGGCACCCGTCGTCTCCGTCTCGCTGGGTGACGATTGCCTGTTCAGGGTCGGCCAGACAACCCGCGATGGCGCCACCAAATCGTTCAGGCTCAAAAGCGGCGATGTCGTCGTGCTTGGCGGCGAGGGCCGTCTTGCCTTCCATGGCGTCGACCGCATCTACCCTTCGACCTCGGCGCTGCTCAAGAACGGCGGCAGGATCAATCTGACGTTGCGGCGGGTGACGAAGCCCGACGAGGGCGCCGTATAGGCGAGGGTTCGCGCCCCGCACGGCGCCGCCGACCTTTGGGCGACCAGCGATAGTTCAGTTCAGCGCAGCGGTGAAAAAATCGCCGAGACCAGATGGAAAGGCAAAGCGCCGTAGGCGGCGACCGTCGCCTGATCGTCCCATTGGCGGAACTGCCGGGACGGCCGCGCCTCCAGCGTCAGGGCATGCTGTCGGCCATCGAATGTAACCTTGCCGCGAAAGCGCAGCACCCGCTCTCCACCAGACCGGCTGATGGCCATCGCACGCAGACGCGCGACGTGGTCGTCGCCCACATTGATCTCCATTTCGATGCGGCGCCGGACCGGCGGGACGCTGATCCTGATCGTGATGTCCAGCATCATCTCCCCCGCCGTCGCAGGGCACGGTATGGTCTGCGAGAAGGCCAGGGGCGACTGTCCTTCCAGCGGCTCGCGAGGTGCCTGCCTGCCGCGCCATGCTCTGCCGCGCCATGCCCTGGCGGGCGGCTCCTGCCGCAGCCGACCGCTCTTGCGTCTCAGCCGCAACTGCTTGGCGAAGCCGCGCGACAGCCAGGTCAGCCTGCCGAAGTCGGTTCGCGGCTTGGCCTGCAGCACCGCCGACCAGCGTGCAAGGCCGGTGCGGTCGGCCATGTCCAGCACGCGCGCCAGCACCTTGTCAGGCACCGTCACGCCAACATCGAGCGCAAGGTAGGAAAGCGCCACCGCTGCGGCAACGGCAAGGCCACGCCTGGCGACGACATCGAGGAACACGTCCCAGTCGACGCCGCCGGTGCGAATGGCCACCGCGCAATCGACCAGCCAATCGCTGTGGGTATGGGCATCGAGCCCGCCATGCGCGATGGCGAGCGCGATGCGATCCGCGGGCGACGGCACCAGCACGCCGACACCGCTGAATTCGGCCGTCGCCGCGCGCTGCCAGATCGCCTGGTCATCCTCGTCGCTTTGCTGCGAGCCGTCATAGGCAAGCTGGTGCAGATCGATATCGCCATAACTGCCCTTGAAAAAATTCATCGAGCGCAGCGACGCCAGCCTTGTCCTCAGATATTGGGGACTCACCCCGGTGGCGATCTGCCAGTCGCCGTCGCGCAGCACGCCGAATGCCGCCGGCATGTCCTGCGGCCGCACCAATATGTCGATGTCGTGCGCCACCCGGCCACGCTGCGCCGAGGCGTTCAAGGCAATGCGGCTGGCACCCTTGATCAGCATCACCAGGCAGCCGGAATCCGTCATCGCCTGCAGCGCCGGTTCGGCCTCGCGCATCGCCATGCGCGACTTGGTCCACAGCATCTTTTGCAGGCCGACAAGGCGCGGATAGGCGGATTGGCCGGCCAATTTCCGGCCGAACCGATCGCAGATCGCGGCCAGCAGCCGGTGTTCCCTGAAGGAGACAAGGTCGATGTCGTTCGCGTTTAGCCACTGCATGGCGCAACCGGCGGCCGCGTCCTCATCGACAAGAAGGGCAGCCTTGAGCAGTTGGTCGAGCCCGCCCGTCGGCCAGGACCAGCCATAGTCCGGGAAACGTCGGCTGATGCGGCGAATGCCCGCCATCAGCCCGCGCCGGCCTTGTTCCGGGCCCGTCGCAGCATGGCGAGCCGCGCCACTTCGAGATAGCCGCGGTCGCGCGCCGCATCGCGGCCATAGGACAGGCTGCCGGGCCTGATGCGGCGCAGCGCCAGCACCTCCTCCACCATGTCGAGGGCAAGGCCCGTCTCGCGTGCCCGCGCGATCCAGTCGATCATTTCGCCGCGGCCGCCCGGCGGATCGACGATTGGTCCGACGGTCTCGGCGGCCTCGCGCCGGATCAGCATCGTGGTCCGCGACCAACCGGGTACGATCGCGTCCTCGGGTGCATCGGGCCGGTCATTGCGGAAGTTTCGCAAATGGCAAAAAACGCCCGACGTTGCGGGATGCCTTTCGAGATGCGCGAGCTGTGTTTCGGCCTTGCTCGGCAGCCACAGATCGTCGGCATCGAGCGTTGCAATGAGCGGCGTCGACAAGGCGGCGATGCCCCTTGTCGTGGCGCTGCCAGGTCCGGCATTTGCCTGGCGCAGCAATTGCAGCGGCAGGTCCGTTCCGCCGATCGCCGCCGCGAGATCGTCGCTGGATCCGTCGTCGACGATCACCACCAGCTCAGGCCGCACTGTCTGCGCCGCGACCGATCGGAGCGTCTCGGCGATGGTGCCGCTGGCGTTGAAGGCCGGTATGACGACGCCATAGCTCCGCATGCTACATGAAGCGCCAGTTGGCGAGTTCTTTGACATCGAAGATGCCTTCGATCCCGCGCAGTGAAGGGTCGGCCTTGCGCCGCTTCATCGATTTGTGGATGGCCCGCAAGAATTCCCGAAGGGATGTGTCGACCTGCTTCGTCATGTTGCCGGGATGACGTCGGTAGTAAAGCGACACGGTATCCGGCAGGACGAATCTGGGGCCGCTTTCAAAGGTGCGCAGCAGGTAGTCTGTGTCTTCGGCCTGGCCGAAGGCCTCGTCGAAGCCGCCGATCCGTTCGATGAGCTTACGCGAGAAAATGCCCGACGACAGATGAATTCCCCGCACGGTCATGAAATGGCTGCCGGGGCAGGGTTCCAGCAGATCGTCGTCGATGTGTTCGACCATCATCATCAGGGAATAGGTAAGCTCCAGAGCGGGGTCGGCGTCAAAGCATGCGATATCGGCCTTGAATCGTCCCGCAGGCGAGACATCATCCGAATCGAGGAACGACACGAGCTCCGTTTCCGGCGTGAGCAGTCTGAGACCAGCGTTGCGAGCCCGGGTCACGCCCATGTTCTCTTGCCGGAAAAGACGAATGCAGGGGTTCTCGGCCATCATCGAACGCACGGCCTCCGGCGACCCGTCGGTCGAGCCGTCGTCGATCACGATGATGTCGAGATCGGCGGCATCTTGCTGCCGCACGAGCGAGCGCAGCGCCGAGACGACATAGCGCTCGCGATTGTACACAGGCATGATCACGCTGAGCTTCACCGGGCGCCTCGTGTCAGGAAATCCTCGATCGTGCGGGCGATCTCTGCCGGGTCGATGCCGAGGGACAAACGGAAGCACGGCAGGTGGCGCGTCAATTCGCTGAAGAAGCGAAAGCCGCTTTCGCGCTCGCCCGGCATCTGGGCGATGCCGGACGGCGCCAAGGCAATCATGGCATCCCTGCGCGACACCGGCATAATCGAACTTGCTCCGCCTCCGCTGATATGTGGCACCACCAGCGCGACGATGTCCAGCATGGCGGGCACCGGCCGAGGCGCGATATCATGAATATGGAACGTGTGCTTGCCTTGCCAGTTCAGCGGGCCTTGCGCCGTTAGCCGCTGCCGCAGGCCCAGCCGGGCGAAACCTTCCGTGTCCTGCTTCAACGTCGAAAAAAGGGGGCGCGCGGTCACGCCGTCGGTGAGATCGATCAGCACATAGTCGTCGCCGACACTGTCGAGCCCGTTAAGCAGGCCGGCGGCGACAGTCCCCGATTTCCCGGCCCCGCCCGAGCCGGCAAGCAGAATACCGTTGCCGTCGATGCCAAGCGTGCCGGCATGCGTCAGCCGCATGCCGCGCGCGGCATATTCCCAGTGCAGGAAGGCGCGCAGCGGTGCTCCCGGCTCCCAGGGCGGAAAGGCATCGGCCGAGGCCATCAGCTGCACGCCGACGCGGCGGTGCGGATCGTAGACCTGCCAGAAATCCAGGTCGTGGAAATGGTGCCCGCGCAAACCGGCTTCGGCGAGCCGTTTGGCAAAACCGTGCTCGGTGAAATGGGCATCGCCCCAGTGCGCCGGCTCCGGGATGCCGTCAATGCCGGGATGCGCGATGAAGATGCGACCCGTGGACGGTGCCGGCTGGTCATGCCCGGGCTCGACAAAAGCATGGCCCAATGCATCGGCAAGCACGCCGTGACCGAGATGCACGGTCAGTTCAAGCCAGGGCAGGCGAACCTTTCGCATGGTCGGATAGCACGCGGCCGCGCCTTCAGCGGCGGCGATGAGATACCTGGCGTAATCCGGCAAGGTTTCGAGCGTGACGCGCGGCATCAATCGCCTTCCATCACGCTGCGGCCGCCCCGTCAGGAAGCCTGCTTGACCGCCGGCCAGCCGAGAGGTTCCTCGACCTCGTGGATGGGATCAACGACGATCAGGTCGGCGAGGTCGTCGTGAATGCTCACATTGAGCGGCTCGTTCGTGGCGGCAAGCTCGGCAGGCAAATCGCCCGGCAAAGGCTGCGCCGCCGCGTCCAAGCGCACCAGCAAACCCAATTCGAGCAATTGCGATATGAAGCGTTCGAGTTCGGCCTGGCCTATTGTCGAGCCGCCGGCGCTCAGCCCGACCAGAGCCTGGGCGTCCGCGCCGGATGAAAGCGCCTGCCATACCTTGCTGCCGGAATCGGAAAAGCCGAAATATTTGCCATTGGCAAGATTGAGCACCACGGCCTCGCCATCGAAAGATTCGAAAACGATATCCCGGCTCGCTACCGCATAGGCGTGGGAGTCATGCGTCATTGTTGCCCCGTCCTGCATTTCCTGCCCGCCAGCAGGACCGCTTCCACCAACAACGCCTGTAAACTTTCAGGTCTTCCTTGGCAAGGTAACCTTTGCCGGCAACGCGGGACCATTTCCGGGTTCAGTCGAAAGCCGGGCGGATCAAGCCTCGATTTCAAGCGGCGACAATGGCTTGGAACAACAGGCCAGGATGAAGCCATCATCGATCTCATGATCGAGGATGCCGCCATTGTGGCTCATCTCGACGCTGCCGGAGACTTTCTTCACTTTGCAAGTTCCGCACAGGCCGAATTCGCAGGCGGCCGGTATTCGCACGCCCGAGGCGCGCGCCGTCTGCAGCACCGTCTGGCCGGCGACACAGTCGGCGTCGACGTCCGAAAGCGCGAAGCGGATCGGCGTCGCGGCTTCGACGCAAATCGCCGCGCCGTCTTCAGCCGGCGAGGCAAACGGCGCCGGGATTTCCTCCACCGCCGGCGCGGCAAAGCTCTCCTGATGGTACTTTGCCATGTCGAACCCGGCTGCCTCCAGCATGCCGCGCACGGCGCGCATGAAGGGGTCGGGGCCGCAGCAGAAGATTTCGCGTTCGCGGAAATCGGGCGTCAGGAGCGGCAGCCGGATGGCGTCGATGCGGCCCATATGGCCGTACCAGCCCTCGCGGCTCGACCGCTCCTCAATCATGAAGCCGAGCGACAGCCCCGGCATATGGCCGCCGAGCAGTTCGAGTTCCTTGCGAAAGATGATCTCTTCCGGGCGCCGCGCGCAATTGACGAAGCCGACATCGGTCCATGGCGCGCAGTCGTTCAGCCAGCGCAGCATCGACATCATCGGCGTCACGCCCGACCCGGCCGAGATGAACAGGTATTTCGCCGCCGGGTGGCTGTGCAGCGAAAAGTCGCCGCCCGGTCCATAGGCCTTGACGTGCGAGCCGGGCGTCAGGTGATCGAACATCCAGCGTGTGCCGACGCTGCCCGCCTGCGCCTTCACCGTCACCGCGATCGAGAATGGCCGTGACGGCGATGATGACAGCGTGTAGGTGCGCATCAGCGGGCCGTCCGGTGTCGGCAATTCCAGCGTCACGAACTGGCCCGGCTTGTAGCGGAACCAGGTCTGGTTGTCGGAGCGGAAGGTGAAGGTCTTAACGTCGGGCGCCTCGTCGCTGACGCCGGTCACCTCCAGCACCTGCAGCCTGTCGTTCCACGGCGCCATCTGGTCGAGATGGCGATAGAGGCCAAGATCAGTCATGGCGTTCATCCCTGCATACCTTTCATTTTGGGCATGTCGTGATCCCAAAGCCGCTGCACAGTTTTGGCCGACATGCGCTAGGCGACACTGCGCAGAGCGGGCCGGCCGTCTTCGGAAAGCCGTGGGCCGATAAAGCGCGCGTACCAGTCGACGAACTGGATGACGCCGCCCTCGTGCAGCTCCGAATAGGGACCGGGCTCGTAGGCCGGCGACAGGATGCCGAAGGCGTTTTCCTCGACGATGCGGCGGTCCTGGTCGTTGGTCTCGGTCCAGACATGGGTGAGTTCGGCGAGATCGTAGTCGACGCCTTCCACGGCATCCTTGTGGACCAGCCATTTGGTCGTAACCGCTGTTTCCGTGGCGCTGACCGGCAGCACGCGGAACGTCACCGCATGATCCACGAGGATATGGTTCCAGGTTGTCGGGTAGTGATAGTGCATCAGCGTGCCGATCCGGTCGGCCGAGACGCTGTCGGACAGGTTCTTCTTCACCGCCCGCTTGCCGGTCATCGTGTAGCTCTGGGCATCGCGCAGCAGCGGCGCGCGGGTGGCGCGGTATTGTCCGGCCGGGTCGATGCGAAACTTGCTGGGCAGGCCAACAGCTTCGCACTTCGCCCAGTGGGCCAGCATCTCCGGATCGCTGTCGGCGCCTTGCACGCCGGTCACGGTCGGCGCTTCCGGGAAGGTCTTGCACAGCTCAGGATGGTTGCCCGCGCAATGGTAGCATTCGCGGTTGTTTTCCCAGACCAGCTTCCAGTTGCCCTTCTCGATGATCGTGCTCTCGAAGGCGATCTTGGCCTCGCTCAGCCGGTGCGGCTGGAGATAGGGCTCGATCATCGCCCGCATCGGCGCGAAGTCGGCGGGCTCCTTGGCCAGGCAGATGAAGACATAGCCGGCGACGCTTTCGCAGGCGACCGGCTTGAGCCCGAACTGGCTCTTGTCGAACCCATCGGCCATCTGGCGGGCGAACAGCAGCCGGCCGTCGAGTTCGTAGGTCCACTGGTGATAGGGACACACCAGTTTGGCGGCCATGCCCTTGTCGGTGTTGCAGACGCGGCTGCCGCGATGGCGGCAGGAATTGTGGAAAGCGTTGATCTTGCCCTGCTGATCGCGCACCAGCACGACCGGATAGTCGCCGATCTGCACGGTGATGAAGCTGCCCGGCTTGGGCAACTCGCAATCATGGCCGATGAACAGCCAGTCGCGATACCAGATCAGTTCCATGTCAAGCTTGAAGTAGTCCGGGTCGGTATAGAAGGGCTGTTCCAGCGAAAGGCCCTGTCTGCGGCCGTTCAAAAGCCTCAGCATGTCGTTGCGCGCGTCCATGTCCTGTCCTCATTTTCAAGGACTGAACTGGTGGTGATGGAGGAAGGACTGGGCGCAAGCCGGCGAAAGCCGGACAACACCATCCGCCCCTTGACCGCCCACCGCGATCAGTCGAGTTCTAGCGATCTCGGGCTGGTTTCCGGGCTCTGGAGTTGTCCTGGCGGACCATCGCGACACCTTCCCAAGCTTTCGCCCAGTGGTCTCCCGTTGCGACTTGAACTCCACCACCGTTGCGGGGGCAGCGCCGGAATCTGACCGGCTTCCCAATTCTCCGCTCCGTCGTCACGCAGCGGCACCTGAGATCGCTCGATCTAATCACGACAGGGTTTGCGACATCGGCACGAAAGCGACATCGCATCCATGCGGCGCGACACATACGCGGGATCGTCCCGGCGCGGTTGCAGCGGGGGAATCGCCTTTTCTCGCCAGGCGCGCGGGCACCGTTTTCGACCCTCAGCCGGGCCGGAAAAGGGTTAATGGTTTCGAAAAGTGACTATTAGCAGAGTCTAAAATCGAACCGAACGGTTCGTTTCTGTTGACGGTGCGTGCAGGACGGTGTGAACGCCCAGCCTTCCGACACAGTTGGTGATCGGGTCGTGATCTTAGACAACTATTTGATATCAAATGGAAAAATGAGACATGTAGAAGGCGTTGGTACAATTTCAAGTGGTGGAGTCATGGTCCACGCTGAACAACTTCGTGATTGGAAACGGCAAGGGGGCTCTCCCACATCGGGGCTGTCCGAACGACGCGATTTTAATCCCAAGACACGCCGCTAGACGGACGGGAAAAATACTGGAGTACAAAAATGAAAAAGATCATTCTCACTGCCGCCGCCCTTCTGGCTATTTCCGGCAGCGCCTTCGCTAGCAGCGACCATTATGGTTCGAACGCCGCGACCCCCACGGCTACTGTCGACAGCTCCTACACCGCTTCGACCAAGAAGTCGGAGCCGGCTGCCCAGACGCCTGTGACGGGCGCCGACCACAACCTCTTCGGCAACAATTAATAGCCATCCCCGGCACGCGGCGGGTGACCCTGCCGCGCTGGTGGACCCTACAAATTCAGGAGTATTAAAATGAACAAGATCCTCATTGCTGCCGCTGCCGTTCTGGCTCTCTCCGGCAGCGCTTTCGCCGGCAGCGACAACTATGGTTCCAACGGCGCCAACCAGGCTGCTGCCGCTTCGACCGACAATTCGAACACCGCGTCGATCGGCAAGTCGGCTCCGGCCACCTCGGCGCCTGTCCAGCAGGGCAGCGACCGCAACCTCTTCGGCCATTAACGGCCATCCCACGGCCGGTGGGCTCTGGCCCGCCGGCAGCCGGACTTCCAAAATTCAGGAGTACCTAACATGAACAAGATCCTTATTGCTGCCGCCGCCGTTCTGGCCCTTTCTGGCAGCGCTTTCGCCGGCAGCGACAACTATGGCTCCAACGGCGCCAATCAGGCTGCTGCCGCTTCGACCGACAATTCGAATACCGCGTCGATCGGCAAGTCGGCTCCGGCCACCTCGGCGCCTGTCCAGCAGGGCAGCGACCGCAACCTCTTCGGCCACTAATGGCCATCCCACGGCCGGTAGGCTTTTGTCCGCCGGTCTGCGGGACTTCCAAAATTCAGGAGTACCTAAAATGAACAAGATCCTCATTGCCGCCGCCGCCGTTCTGGCCGTCTCCGGCAGCGCCTTCGCCGGCAGCGACAATTATGGCTCCAACGGCGTCAACCAGCCCACCGCTTCGTCGACTGTCAATGTCGATACGTCGCATACAGGTGCGATCCGCAACAGCGATTCGCCTGTCTACAAGCTGCTCAACTCGTCCGGCGACGTGCAGAAGCCGGCCCATCAGGGTGCCGATCGCAATCTCTTCGGCAACAACTAACCAGCCTGTGCAGACAACAAGAGCGGCGGGCCAGGCCCGCCGCTTTTGTTCTTTGCATTACCGGACGGCCGTCTTCAGGCCGCCTTTGCTTCCGCTTCGTGGAGGGCAAAGGAGCGACCATCCGCATCGAAGATATGGAGATCGCCGGCATTGGCGGTCAGCCGCAGCGTCGAGCCGCGCTTGACCTCGACATTGCCCGGCAGCTTGGTCACCAGCGGCAGGTCGGCCCGGCCGATATCGACATAGACCAGCTGGACCTCGCCAAGCTGTTCGAGATAATCGACGGTCCCCTCGAACAGATAATCCGCACCGCTGGCGATCGCGAGATCTTCCGGCCGTACGCCGAAGCTGACCGCCGCTCCCTTTGCCGAAGCAGGTGTCGCGATCGGCACCGTCGCCTTGCGGCCGCCGACATGGCTGACGATGGTCGGATTGCCCGTCTTGTCGACCGTCGCCGGCAGGATGTTCATGGCCGGCGAGCCGATGAACTGGGCGACGAAGAGGTTGCCGGGGTTCTTGTAGAGTTCCATGGGCGTGCCGACCTGCTCGATGTGCCCGTCCTTCAGCACGACGATGCGGTCGGCCAGCGTCATCGCCTCGACCTGGTCGTGCGTGACGTAGATCATGGTCGTGTTGGGCATCGATTCCTTGAGCTTGGCGATCTCGATGCGCGTCGCAACGCGCAATGCGGCGTCAAGGTTCGACAGCGGTTCGTCGAACAGGAACACCTTCGGATTGCGCACGATGGCGCGGCCGATGGCGACGCGCTGCCGCTGGCCGCCCGACATCGCCTTGGGCAGACGGTCGAGATATTTGGTCAGCTGCAGGATCTCGGCGGCTTGCCGAACCCTTTTGTCGATCTCGGCCTTGCTTTCCCCACCGATCTTCATCGAGAAGGCCATGTTGTCGTAGACGGTCATGTGCGGGTAGAGGGCATAGGACTGGAACACCATGGCGATGCCGCGCTTCGAGGGTGGCACGTCGTTGACCACGTGGCCGTCGATCTTGAGTTCACCCGACGTGATTTCCTCGAGCCCGGCGATCGAGCGCAGCAAGGTCGACTTGCCGCAGCCCGACGGGCCGACGAAGACTATGAACTCGCCCGATTTGATGTCGAGGTCGATGCCGTGGAGAATGTTAAGATTGCCATAGGACTTCTTCACTTGTCTCAAATTGACATCGGCCATTGGTTTCCTCCAGTGATTCCTCGGATGTTTCAGCCTATGCGTCCGAACCAGGCGCCATAGCCGCCGAGCTCGACCGACCCGGTGCTCGCCTGCCCGGAGAACCCGTGTCCCGGCAAAGGTTGCAGGGTTCGGTTGCCGAGGTCAACCTTCGCCGGCCTTGCGCCCAGATTGAAGACGCAGACGATCTCCTCATTGCCCGACCGGCGGGTGAAGGCGACGGTGTCGCCCTGGCTTTCGATGAAGGCGATGTCCCCCTTGGCCAGCGCCGGATGGGCGCGGCGGAAAGAAAGAAAGCGCCGGTAATGCTCAAGCAGGGAGGTTTCGTCGCCTTGCTGCACGTTGACCGCCTGCGGCAGATGCTCGGCCGGTACCGGCAACCAGGGTTTTGCCTGGGAGAAGCCGCCATTCCTTGCATTGCCATCCCACACCATGGGCGTGCGGCAGCCGTCGCGGCCCTTGAATTCAGGCCAGAAACGGATGCCGTAGGGATCCTGCAGATCCTCGAAGCGCAGGTCGGCCTCGCCGAGGCCGAGTTCTTCGCCCTGGTAGATGCAGACCGAACCGCGCAGCGACATCAGCAATGCCGAGATGACCTTGAGATAGGCCGACGGGTCCGCCTCGTCGGCGGCCCAGCGCGAGGCCGGTCGCATCACGTCATGGTTGGAAAATGCCCAGCACGACCAGCCATCGCTGGCCACCCGGCCAAAAGCTTCCAGCACCGAGCGGACCTTGGCGGCACTGATCTTTTCCGGCGCCAGGAAGTCGAAGGAATAGCACATGTGCACGCGCTTGCCGCCGGCGGTATAGGCGGCGACCACGTCCAGCCCGCGTTGCGAATCGCCGACTTCGCCGACCGCTGCGGTCGCCGTGTACTCGTCGAGCAGCGCGCGGAAGCGCTCGAGGAAGGCGAGGTTTTCCGGTCGGCTTTTGTCGTAGATATGGTCCTGGTAGTTGTAGGGATTGACCGCCGGCGCCGTCTGGTCGTTGCGCTGTTCCGGCGGCAGCGGCGGGTTGTTTTCCAGCCCCTGGCTGTGGAAGTAAAAATTGATGGTGTCGAGGCGAAAGCCGTCGACGCCGCGTTCCAGCCAGAAGCGGGTGACGTCGAGCAGCGCGTCCTGGACTTCGCGGTTGTGGAAATTGAGGTCGGGCTGCTCGGCCAGGAAATTGTGCAGGTAGTATTGCTGGCGGCTGGTGTCCCATTGCCAGGCCGAGCCGCCAAAGATCGACAGCCAGTTGTTGGGCGGCGTGCCATCGGGTCTCGCATCCGCCCAGACATACCAGTCGGCCTTGGGATTGGTGCGGCTCGAGCGGCTTTCCTTGAACCAGGGGTGGATGTCGGCGGTATGCGACAGCACCTCGTCGATCATCACCTTGAGGCCCAGTCGGTGCGCCTCCGCCGTCAGCGCATCGAAATCCGCCAGCGTACCGAACATCGGGTCGACGTCACAATAATCCGAGACGTCATAGCCGAAATCCTTCATTGGCGATTTGAAGAAAGGCGAGATCCAGATGGCGTCCGCGCCAAGGGCGGCAATGTAGGGCAGCCTGCCGATGATGCCCTTGAGGTCGCCGATGCCGTCGCCATTGGAATCCTGATAGCTGCGCGGATAGATCTGGTAGATCACCGCGCCCCGCCACCAGTCGCGGTCGATGGCGGGGTCTGGTTTCGAAGTCGCCTTCAAAGCCGATTGCATGGTCTCAACCTCCTTTCACCGAGCCGGCCAGCAGCCCGCGGACGAAATAACGCTGCAGCGAGAAGAAGACGATCAGCGGCACGATGATGGTGATGAAGGCCGATGTCGTCAGGATCTCCCAGTTACCGCCACGCGAGCCAAGCAGAGCATTGAGCTTGGCCGTCAGCACGATCTGATCGGGCGCCGTTCCGAGGAAAACCATTGCCACCAGGAGATCGTTCCATACCCACAGGAATTGGAAGATGGCGAAGGAGGCAAGCACCGGGAAGGACAGCGGCAGCACGATCTTGACGAAGATCTCGAAATCGCTGGCGCCGTCGATGCGCGCCGATTCCATGATCTCGCGCGGCAGGCCGGCAATATAGCTTCGCAAGAGGTAGATGGCGAAGGGCAGTCCGAAGCCGGTATGCGCCAGCCAGATGCCGAGGTAGGTCTTGGACGGCACGCCGAAGAACGTGCCGACGCCATTGTAGAGCTTCAGCAGTGGAATGAGCGACATCTGCAGCGGCACCACCAGCAAGCCGATGACGACGGCGATCAGGAGCGCGCGGCCTGGAAAGCGCATCCAGGCCAGTGCGTAAGCCGCAAAGGCCGCGATCAGGATCGGGATGACGGTCGCCGGGATGGTGACCGTTAGCGAATTCATGAAGGAGCGGCCGATGCCTTCGGAAAACAGCACGGTCTGATAATTGTCGGTGGTGAATTTCGGCGGCGCCGACGAAGCGTAGTAGATGCGCTGGCCCCTGTCGCCCTCGAACGCCTTTGGCGAGGCCATGACGAAGCTGCCGTCGGCGTTGATCTGGAGGGTCACGCCGTCACCGAGATCGGCTGATGTGCCGGCAGGATACTGCGTCGGTGCCGCCGCCTTGACGCCGAAGGCGCTTATCGCGCGCTTGGCCCCGTCGCCGAAGATGTTGCCCTGGAGAACGAACTTGCCGTCCTTTTCTATTTGTGTGGAGGCGGCCGGCAGTCGCCCGGCTTCCGTCTGGCTGGAACTGGCGAAGGAATTCCACCAACCCGAGGCGATGATCTGGTCCTTGTCGCGCAGCGACGAGACGAGGATGCCGAGCGTCGGGATGGTCCAGATCACCACGAAGACGAGCACTGCGATATGGACGCCGAAACGGCTGGCGAAGGAATTTCCGGTCGCGACGGCCATCTCAGTGCCCTCCCGTCTCTTTGTTGGCCTGGCGGATGTTCCAGACCATGATCGGAATGACGGCAATCATGATGATGATGGCTATGGTCGCGCCGCGGCCGAAATCGCCGCCGCCGCGGAACATCCAGTCGAACATCAGATTGGCCAGCACCTGGCTGTTCCATTGACCGTTGGTCATGGTCAGGACGATGTCGAACACTTTCAGCACCAGGATGGTGATGGTGGTCCATACCACCGCGATGGTGCCCCAGATCTGTGGCACCATGATCTTCCAGAAGATCTGGAACGGATTGGCGCCGTCTATGACCGCGGCTTCCAGTGTTTCTTCGGGGATGCCGCGCAGCGCCGAGGACAGGATGACCATGGCGAAGCCGGTCTGGATCCAGATCAGGATGACCATCAGGAAGAAGTTGTTCCAGAACGGCAGCGATATCCAGACCTGCGGCTGGCCGCCGAAATACTGGATGATGGCGTTGAGCAGGCCGATCTGGATCTGGCCCTGGCCACGATACTCGTAGATGAACTTCCAGATCACGCTGGCGCCGACGAAGGAGATGGCCAGCGGCAGGAAGATCAGGCTCTTGGCGATCGTTCCCCACCATATTTTGTCGGTGAGCACGGCGATGATCAGGCCGAGGAAGGTGCAGGCCGCCGGCACCACCGCCAGCCACAATATGTTGTTGCGGATGGCGTTTCGCAGATCCGGATCGCGCAGCGCCCATTCATAGTTGGCGAATCCCACGAAACTCGTGCCGCCGCGATCGAAGAAGGACAGCCACAGCGTCGCGATCACCGGATAGACCAGATAGATGGTCAGGATGATCAGCGCCGGACCCACGAACAACCAGGGCCGCACCAATCCCTGCCGGCGCAGATTGTTGACGGCGGCCGTTCCGGACACCCCGCGCGCGGGGAAGATCAGGTCAAGCAGTTTGTTGGCGCCCCAGAAATAGGCGACGCAGCCGCCGACGCCGATGATGATGACGAATATTGCCGAGAAAATCTGAGCCGCCATGGGTCCCTCTCCCTGCGCGTGACCGGCCAGCGATGCTGGCGACCAATGCGCCGACTTTCAGTTATTCGGAACAATCGAAACGCGAAGCTTCCGGCGTGCCCCGCCGGTCGGATCCGGGCCGTAGCCCGAATCCAGTAGCAAGATGAGGAAAGATCAGGTCGCGCCGGAGCGGCCTATTTGATGGCGTCCCAGCTCTTCTGGATGTCGGTGGCGACGTCCTGGGCGGACTTGCCGCCGACCAGATCGATCATGCCAGTCCAGAACGAGCCGGCGCCGACCTTGCCGGGCATGAGGTCGGAGCCGTCGAAGCGCACCGTCGTGGCGCCGACCAGGATCTCGCCCTGCTTCTTCAGCGCATCGCTGCCATAGGCGTCCTTGTTGGCCCCCTTGAAGGGTGTGACGAAGCTCTTCTGTGCCATCCACAATTCATGCGCGAGCGGCATTTGCAGGAACTTGATGAATTCGCGCGATGCCTTGGAATCCTTGGTGATCATCACCAGCGTTCCGGCGACTTCCAGCGGCGTCCCGAGCTCCGGCTTGGAGCCGTAGGGCGGGTAGGGGAAGAAGTCCGCATCCTGGCCAAGCTTCACGCCCTCCGGGAAGAAGGAGGGGATGAACGATGCCTGATGGTGCATGTAGCACTTCGGCGGTACGGTAAAGAGGCCCTTCGGGCTGTCGCGGAAGTCGGTCGCCGCGACCGCCTTGGCGCCGCCGTCGACCATCTTGTCGTCGGTGGCGATCTTGCCGAAGATGTCGATAGCGTTGACCACGGCCGGGTCGTTGAACGGAATCTCGTTCTTCACCCACTTGTCGTAGACTTCGGGAGTCTGCGTGCGCAGCATGATGTCCTCGACCCAGTCGGTCGCCGGCCAGCCCGTCGCGCCGCCCGAACCAAGCCCGATACACCACGGCTTGCCGCCATCGGCGATGATCTTCTTCTCGAGTTCGGCAAGTTCTTCCTGCGTCTTCGGCACCTTGTAGCCAGCTTCCTCGAAATTGTCGGGCGAGTACCAGACCAGCCCCTTCACGTCGATCTTGTAGGGAAAGGCATAGAAGCCCGGCTTGCCGTCCTTGCCGTTGTAAGTTCCGAGCTTGGCCCAGGAGTCGCCGGCGGCGTAATTCTCCTTGACCCAGGCTGCGACGTCGTCGCCGAGCGGGGTCAGCACGCCCTTGGAAGCGAGGTCCTGGATGAGGCCCGGCTGCGGCAGGACGGCGATGTTGGGCGGGCTGCCGGCCTGGGTGTCGATGACGATCTGCTGCTCGTAGTTCTCGGACGAGGAATATTTGACCTCTGCGCCGGTGGCTTCGGAGAAATAATCGAGTACTGACCGGACAAGCGTCTCGTCCTCGCCACGCCACGGTCCGAAGATGGTCAGGGTCTCGCCCTTGAGGTCGACTTTCTTGAGGTCCTCGTAATTCGCCCAGTTGAAGCGCTTGTCCTCGCCCGGCTTGAACTTCAGTTCGGCATGCGCGGGCGCGCTCAGGGCGAATGCGGCAGACGCAACACCCAGCAAAAGCATTTTCTTCATCGGTATTCCTCCCAGTGGGTCATACACACCGGACGGAACCTCCATTCCGCCCGCCGACGCCGCAGGACTGTGACTCAGTCGCAAGGGAACCGCAACCTTTCGAACAGTCTTCCAAAGCGCTTTGGCTTTGTTGATCTCGCCACTGAATCGGACGGGTGTCAAGGGGGAGCAGGAACTAATCGATTTAGTCGCCGTCTGCCAGGGTCCAAAAATTTGCACCGCAACATGCTTTTTCGGCACTGCAGCAGCAATTTTCGTTTCAAACCGGGCCCCGGCACGCTTATGGTCCATGTGGAGTTGGCCACGCCCTTGTGGCGTTTGGGTCGATTCAATTTAAAAGCGCTTTGAGGCAGGGAGGCCTCTCGTGAACCTCAAGCAACTCGCGCATATGCTGGCGCTTTCCCAGACCACGGTAAGCCGGGCGCTGAACGGCTATCCCGAAGTCAACGAGGAAACCCGCAGGCGTGTCATGGACGCAGCCAAGCGCCACGGCTATCGCCCCAATCCGAGTGCGCGCCGGCTGGCCACGGGTAAGTCCGGAATGATCGGCTATGTCCTGCCGACGGGTGCAGCCGTCGACATCGATCCCCATTTCGTCGAATTCCTGTCCGGTCTTGGCGACTATGCCCGCTCGCACGAGCTCGACCTTGTCCTGTCACCGACCGATGCCGATGACCAGGAAACGACCTACCGCCGCATCGTCGCCAACCGGCAGGTCGATGCCGTCTACATCTCTTCGCCGAGGCCGCAGGACAGGCGCGTGGCGCTGGTCAACACGCTCGGCATTCCTTTCATCGTCCATGGCCGCAGCGAGGGCCTGAATTTCGACTATCCCTTTCTCGACATCGACAATGAAGGCGCCTTCCACGAAGCCGCGCGGCTGCTCGTCCAACTCGGCCACCGGCGGCTGGCGCTGATCAATGGCGACGACCGCGAGACCTTTGCCATCCACCGCGAGCGCGGCCTGCGCCGGGCGCTGGCCGCCAGTGGCCTGGCATTGGACGATCGCCATGTCTGCTCGCTCGTCATGACCGAGGAGAACGGCTATCGCGCCGCCCGGCGCCTGCTCGAACAGGAAGGCGCGCCGACGGCAATCGCCTGTTCCAGCCTGATCATGGCGCTCGGTGTCGTGCGCGCGGTGCGCGACCTTGGCCTCAGCATTCCCGGCGACGTCTCGCTGATTGCCCATGACGACGTTTTTCCCTGGCTGAAGCCGGAGAATTTTTCCGTGCCGCTGTCCACGACGCGCTCGTCGATCCGGCTGGCCGGCGCACGCATCGCCGAGCGGCTGGCGGCGCGGATATCGGGACTGGAGGAGGGCGCGCGCGGCGAGGTCTGGCCGGTCGACCTGGTGGTCAGGGGATCGGTCGCCGGCGCGCCGGCCTGACCACTCGCCAGCGGGGTCAATTGCTGGAACGACTTCTGCGCTGCCTCTGCCCGTTGTCTCAGCCCGCGGATTTAAGATGATCGATGAAGGCGCGCAGCTTCGGCAGGACCTGACGCTTGCCAGGATGATAGAGGAAGACGCCAGGTGTCGCGCCGGCAAAGTGTTCCAGCACCGGTTTGAGTTTCCCCTGTTCTATTGCGCCGTCGGCGACAGGCCGAGGCGTCTGCGCCAGGCCGACGCCTTGGATCGCGGCCCCCAGCAAGGTTGGATAGTCATGCGCGATCAGCGGGCCCGAGACGACCGCCTCGATCGCCCCGTTGCCGTCGGCGAAGGACCAGGGTGCGATGGCGCCGTTCGCGCGGCGCAGGCGCAGGCAGGCGTGGTGGCGCAGATCGGTGATCTGTTCTGGCTGGCCGTGGCGCTCGAGATAGTCCGGGCTGCCGACGACCACGAAGGAGAAGGGCGGCGTCAGCCGCACCGCGATCATGTCGGGCGCGATGAACTGGCCCAGCCGGATGCCGGCATCGAATCCGCCGGCGGCGAGATCGACCATCTCGTCGCTGGCGGCGATCTCCAGTTCGATCTCGGGATAGGCCCGGCAGAACGACGCGATCATAGGCTCCAGGATCAGCGGCACGACCGCGCGGGGCACGGACAGTCGCAAAAGCCCGGTCGGCCGCTGGCCGACATCGCGGGCGACCTCGCCCGCGGCCATGATCTCTTCGAAGGCAGGTCCGGCGCGGTCGAGGAACCGCTGGCCAGCCTCGGTCAGGCCGACGCTTCGGGTCGTGCGGGCAAACAGGGCCGCACCGATGCGGGCTTCCAGCGCGCGCACCGCCTGGCTCACCGCGGACGGCGTTACCGCCAGTTCGGCCGCGGCACGGCGGAAGTTACGATGCCGCGCGACGGCCAGGAACACCTCGACCCCGTCCAACGCACCGTGTCGGATTGTGTATCTCTGCTTCATAGGCTGTTCTGATTACAGCGGATGGCCGAACTATGAAAGCAGTCTTAGCTAACGATCGAAGTGTGCGGGACCGCATGGCCACCTGTTGCGAGGAAACCGATGTCAACGCCGATGCTGTTCCAGATCCAACTCGTCCTGGGCTATGTCGCATGGCTGCTTTGCTTCGGTGCATATGGCCTGCCATGGCTGGTCTCGATGGATCGGATGGCGGCGCAACGCGCCATTGCCACGCTGCACAGTTTCCGCTTCTTCGGTCTCGTGTTCCTGCTTCCGGGCGTCGTCGGCCCCAATCTGCCTGCCGGCTTCGCCATGTTCGCTGCCTATGGCGACTTCGCCACCGGGGTGCTGGCCATGCTGGCATTGCTGACGGTCAGAGTTCGCTTGCTCTTCTGGTCGTTCGTCGTCGCCTTTAATCTCGTCGGAATGGCCGACCTCGTCGTCGACTATTACCACGCGGTTCAGGAAGGCCTTCCCGAGCACGCGGAACAGTTGGGAGCCACCTACGCGATCCCCATCATCTACGTGCCGCTGCTGATGATCACGCACATCGCCGCGTTCTGGTTCCTGCTTCGTCCCGGCAAAGCGCCGCGTGAGCCGTCGCTGGCTATTCCTTCGCAGTCCCTGCAGCCTTGATGTCCAGCAGGCCGTAGCCGAAATCATTGTCGCGCCCCTTAAGCCCGAGATCCTTCGCGGTCGCCGCAAGCGCCTTCTCGATGTCGTCGGCCGAGCGGTCGGGCGTGGCATGGATGAGGTTGGCGATGGCGCCGCTGACGATCGCGGCCGCGAACGACGTGCCGGTAACGACATCCGAGCCGGCGCCGCTCGGCGCCACCATCTCGACGCCGGGCGCGGAAATGAACACATAGGCGCCGCGATTGGCCTGCGGCATCAGCGCATCCTTGGCGTCGGTGGCCGTCACGGCGATGACGCCGTCAAAGGCGGCCGGATAGCCGTAGGGCGCCTTCGGCCCGTTATTGCCGGCCGCCGCCACCAGCACCATGCCAAGCGCCCGTGCATTGCGGCAGGCGGTGCCGAGCAGGTCGTTTTTCGGTCCGACGAAGCTCATATTGATGATGCTGACATTCTGGTCCGCCGCCCAGTCGAGCGCCGACAGAATGACGTCCATGGTCGACTTGCCGCCCTCGAAGGCGCGCGCATGGTAGATCCTGGCGCCCGGCGCCATGCCTTCCAGCGGGCCGACGCCGGCAATCAGACCGTCGATCGAAGTGCCGTGGTCGCGCTTTTCGATCGGCACGTCGGGCATGGCGTCGAACTGCGCGGCGATGACGCCGGCAAGCGCCGGATTGCTGTCGTCGATGCCGGTATCGATGACGGCGACGCGCACGTTCTCGCCGCTGGCCTGTTTGGCGTCGAGCGCGATGCGGTCGAAGGCATAGTTGACGATGCCGGCCGCCTGCTGCAGCGAGTAGATGTGGTTGGGCTCGCGGCGCCGCGTGCGGCCGTCGGCGGCAAGCTGCGCCAGCACCACGCCGACAGGGCGGCCATCGGGAATGCCGAAACGCACCAAAGTGGCGCCAAGCAGCCGGGACTGGCGCTGCGAGCGTACTTCTAGGCCGAAGGAAGCGGCGATCTGCTGCACGGCACCGGCATCGCCATCGACCGTCACCAGCACCTCGTCCGGCACGAACTCCCCGGTCACGGCGCGCCGCGACTGGACGGTGATGAGATCGGTCGGCGAGACGATCGGTCCACTGGCTGGCGGGCCGGCCTGGTTGCCCCCGGGGGAAGTCGCGGGCTCCGGCCGTGGTGCCGGCACCGGTGTAGGAGGGGCGGCCGGATTGGGGAAAAGGTCGACGATCAAGGCGGGCAGAAAAACGGCGCTGGCCTGGGCCGCACCCGACCCGCCTTTGGTGGCGCCGCCGTCCTTGACGCAGTCGGCCGCCATTGCATTGGCGTCGTTGCTGCAATCGATTTTGGCCCGCTCGGGATTGCCGTCGTTGGTCTGCGCCGACACAGGCACGGCGGCGATTGTCATCGCCGCCGCAAGGACAGCCGCAAATCGAATGACCGCCTCAGCCGCCATCAACAGGTTTCCTTCCCTCGATCACAGTCTCGGCGAAAGGCTGGGCGGCAATAAGGCTGCGCGCCTTCTCGTAGTCGGCGGCTGTCGTCGCCGGAATGGCGAGCCTGAAGATGCCATCGGCGGTCGGTCCGCCGATGATCTTGAGCTTGTTGGCGTCGAGGAAGACGGCAATGTCGGCCATCCTGGCGTCCGGCTTGAACTTGACCAGCGCAAACGGCAATTTGGCCAGATCGTCTTGTGCGCCGGCGATCTCGAAATTGCCGCCCCTGCCGCCGGGCTGCACCAGCGACTGCACCGCGATCAAGGCCAGCAGAACCGCGGCCGCCGCCCAGGCGACGCCGACCGGCACCGCCATGAAACGGCCCCACGCCTGCGCCAGCCAGGACGATCCGGCCGGCCTGCGTGCAGGCCCGGCCTCCGCGTCCAGCGCCTTGGCGAAGCGGCTGAGCGCATCGGCCGGCGGGCGGATCGCCTCATTGGCCGCCGCCGTACCGGAGAACTCGGCTTCCGCCTCGCCAAGCGCGGCAAGTGCCGAGGGATCGTTGGCCAGCCATTCTTCGACGGCTTCCAGATCCGAACCTTCCAGCGAACCGTTCAGATAGAACGGCAGCAGCGTCTCCATTTCGTCGCGGCGCGACATCTTTTCAGCGGCGCTCATGGCCACCCCCTGTCGTAACCGGCGGCTTTCAGGGCTTCGCCGAGTTTCTTGCGGGCGTAGAACATACGGGTTTTGACGGTCGCGACCGGAATATCGAGCACCTCGGCGATCTCGGTCACCGACTGGCCCTGATAATAGGCGAGGTCGATCACCGTGCGGTGCTCCTCGGGCAGGGCGTCAATCAGGCGGCGCAAGGCGGCGGCCTTATCCTCCTTCATGGTGACGACCTCGGGCGTGTCGGCGCTGTCGGGCACCGCGGCGGCGGCCTCGTCGTCGATCCAGTCTTCCTTCTTCTTGCGCAGCAGCGACAGCGCCTTGAAGCGGGCGATGCCGAGCAGCCACGTCGAGACTTCGGAGCGCCCTTCGAAACCCGGCGCCTGGCGCCACAGTTCGAGAAACACCTCGTTGGCGATATCGTCAGCCATCATTTCCGATCCCGTCTGGCGCGCCACGAAGCGGTAGACCCGCGCGTGGTGACGCATGAACAGGAGCCGCACGGCGGCCCGGTCGCCCTTCGCGACCCGGTCGACAAGCGCGCGATCGGTCGCCGTCGCCGCTGTCATGGCCGGTCGAGCCGCCTGGCTCCTGTTTGCTCTGTCGCCGATCGGTCCAAAAAGGTTCATCCTCCGCCAAGGAATTTCGGGAGGCTAACCGAAGAGCGGGGCGGTTGCCAGAGCATCCCTTCGCCCCGTTTAGGGGGAGAAGGTGCCGGCAGGCGGATGCGGGAGGCGCCAGCCGCTCGATCAGGTGAGAAAAGCCTTCGCCTTCATCGTCGCCGGCACCGGCACGCCGAGCCGGCTCAACACCGTTGGCGCCAGTTGCAGCTGGTCGAGCAGCGTGTCGGCTTCCGGCCCTTTGCCTTGTCCGAAATAATACAGTGCGAAATCCTGCATCTCGTCGTCATGGCCGCCATGGTGACCGCGGTCGGTCTGGCCATGGTCGGCGGTGACCATGACCTCGTAGCCGGCTTCGATCCAGCCCGGCAGGAAGGCCGCCAGCATGCCGTCCATGGCGTAGCAGGCATGGTCCATCTCGTGGCAGTCGTGACCGAAGCGATGGCCCATCGAGTCCAGCGTGCAGGTGTGCAGGATGCCGTAGTCGATGTCATGGCGCCGGGTGAGCATGGTCAGCGTCGCGAACAGGTCGACATCGCTCGGCGTCATCTGGTTCTTGAGATTGTAGCCGGTCATCGTGTGGAAGCGGCCATGCGTGATCGGTCCGCCGGGCTTGTCATATTCCATGTCTTCGACGAGGTCGAAGGGGTAGGAACGGAAGAATTCAGACCAGTAGGAATGGGTAACCGCGCCGGTCCTGCCGCCGGCCTTGCTGACTTCCGAGAAGATATCGGGCTGTCCGACGCGAAACCGGTTTTCGTTGGACAGGATCCCGTGCACCTGCGGCGAAACGCCGGTGTGGATCGAGGCATAGCAGCAGGCCGAGGTCGACGGCAGCACCGAGCGCATCTTCCACACCCGCGCCTCGCCCGATTGCACCCAACCCTCGAGATTGCCCATCAGCCGGCGCCAGTTGCGGTAGGGAACGCCATCGAGGATGATCAGCAGAAGCTTGGATTGGATCGCCACCGGTTACTCCACGCGATTGTCTGTTGAAACGAGTGCGCCGCGTGTCGTTGGGACACGCGGCGCTTTTCAATATGAGACAGATGTCAGGCGTTCAGCCAGCATTCTCCCAGCGCGTACCCATCCATCATTTCGCCGATCGGGTTCTTGACCCATCCGCTGATCTTGTTGGTGGCGGCCGCGTCGATGAACTGGTTGAAGAAGGGCACGATCAGGCCGCCTTCGTCGCGCATCATGACCGCCATGTCGTGGTAGATCGCCTTACGCTTGTCCTGGTCGAGCTCGCCGCGCGCGGTGAACAGCATCTTGTCGAATTCCGGCCGCTTGAAGCGCGTGTCGTTCCAGTCGGCTGTCGAGACGTAACCGGTGGAATACATCTGATCCTGCGTGGCGCGGCCGCCCCAATAGGAGAGCGAGAAGGGCTTCTTGTTCCACACCTCGGACCAGTAGCCATCGCCGGGCTCGCGCTTGATCTCGATCTTGATCCCGGCTTTGGCCGCACTCTGCTGATAGAGCTGGGCGGCGTCGACGGCGCCGGGGAAGGCGACATCGGAGGTACGCAGCAGGACCGAGCCGCTATGGCCCGACTTCTTGTAGAGGGCGGCGGCCTTTTCGGGATCGAATTTGCGCTGCTCGATGGCGGTAAACAGCGGGTAGGCTTCGTTGATGGGGAAGTCGTTGCCCACCGAGCCGTAGCCGCGCAGAATCTTCTCCAGCATTTCCTCGCGGTCCATGGCGAGCTTGAGCGCCATACGCAGATCGTTGCTGTCGAAGGGTGCGGTGTCGCAGAACATGTTGAACGGGTAGTAGCCCTTGCCAGACACGTTCTCGATACTTACGCCGGCAATGCGCTTGACCAGATCGACAACCTTCGGCTCGACGCGGTTGATCATGTGGACCTGACCGCCCTGGAGGGCAGCGAGACGCGCCGTCGCGTCGTTGATGACGACGATCTCGACCTGGTCGGCATGGCCGGCCTTGTCGCCCTGCCAGTAGTTGGCAAAGCGTTCGCCGCCGTGACGCACGCCCGGCTGGTTGACGGTGACCTTGTACGGACCGGCGCTGATGCCGGCATTCGGGTTGTCCTTGCCGCCATTCGGCTGGATGACGAGATGGTAGTCGGCCATCAGATAGGGGAAGTCGGCGTCTGCATCGCCGAGCGTGACGATCACTTCCTTGCCGCTCGCCTTGACGCCCTTGATGTTCTTGAGGATGCCGAGTGCGCCCGACTTCGACTTCTCGTCGGCATGGCGCTCGATGGTGGCGGCAACGTCTTCGGCGTTTACCGTCTTGCCATTGTGGAATTCGATGCCGTCACGGACCTTGATCGTCCACGTCTTGGCGTCCTTGGAAGCGCCGATGTCTTCGGCGATCAGGTTTACCAGCTTGTTGTCTGGGCTTAGCCGGGCAAGATACTCGCCCCACTGCTTGCTGAAACTGTAGGTGACCTGGCTGAGGTTCAGGGCAGGGTCTAGGCTGTTGGTCGATTCACCGCCCTGCAGGCCGGCCTTGATGATGCCGCCCTTGACCGGACTCTGCGCGAAGGCCCTCCCCGCCAGCGTCGTTGCCAGCGCGGCGGACACGCCAAGCGCCGCGGTGCGGCCAAGAAAGTCGCGACGCGATATCCGGCCCTGGCCAGCGAGATCGGCGAGATGATCGAGTTCAGTCTTCATGTCCTACCCCTTGTTGAAAACAACGTCCCACCAGTGGCGCCCGTCCAAAGGACGTGTGGCGCCCTAGTGTTGCATGCGGATGACGATCGCCATCTCCCCTGGCTTGCGGATCGCTGGCTGGCGGGAGCAATTCGAGGAAAGTATGAACGGTCTTCCTTCCGAAATTGCGTAAAAACAAAGAGATAGAGCAGTTCACCGTTTCCGTGAAACGGTGAACTGCGCTAGTTCCCCGCGCTGGCCATGCGCCGCCCCTTGATCGCCTTTTCCAGCCAGCCGATCTCCATCTCCGGGACCGATGACAAGAGAAGGTCGGTGTAGTCGTCGAAGGGGGGCGTCAGCACCTTGCTTTTCGAACCATAGCGCACCACCTCGCCGCGATACATCACAGCGATCGAATCGGCGATCGACTTCACCGTCGCCAGATCGTGGGTGATGAACAGATAGGCGACGTTCTCCTCCTTCTGCAGTTCAAGCAGAAGCTTCAGGATGCCGTGCGCCACCAAGGGGTCAAGCGCCGAGGTCACCTCGTCACAAATGATCAGCTTGGGTTTTGCCGCGAGCGAGCGGGCGATGCAAACACGCTGTTTCTGGCCGCCGGAAAGCTCGGCCGGGTAACGGTCGACAAAGCCCTTGCCCATTTCGATCTTGTCGAGCAGTTCGGCGACGCGGGCATCGCGCTGTTTGCCGCGCATGCCGAAATAGAATTCGAGCGGCCGGCCGATGATGGTGCCGACGGTCTGGCGCGGGTTCATCGCCACGTCGGCCATCTGATAGATCATCTGCAGCTGGCGCAAATCCTCCTTCGGCCGGTCGGCAAGCCGGTTGGCCAACGGGCGTCCGTCGAACGTGACGGTGCCCTGCTCGGGTGGCAAAAGTCCGGTTATGGCGCGCGCCAGCGTCGATTTTCCGGAGCCGGATTCGCCAACCACGGCCAATGTCTGGCCGGGGTAGATATCGACCGAGACGTTCTTCAGCACCTTGACCTGGCCGCCGCCATAGGCAGCGGTGACGTTCTTGACCGACAGGAACGGCGTGGTGCCGGGGTTCTGCTCGGCATGTTCGATCTCGTGCACCGAAACCAGGGCGTTGGTGTATTCCTGGCGCGGTTCCTTGATGATCTGGCGGGTGCCGCCCCATTCGACCAGCCGGCCGTGGCGCAGCACCATGATCTCGTCCGAGACTTGGGCAACGACGGCCAAATCGTGCGTGATATAGAGCGCCGCCACATGGGTGTCGCGGATGGCGTCCTTGATCGCCGCCAGCACGTCGATCTGCGTCGTCACGTCGAGTGCCGTCGTCGGTTCGTCGAAGACGATCAGGTCAGGCTCCGAGCACAGCGCCATAGCCGTCATGACGCGCTGCAGCTGGCCGCCTGACACCTGGTGCGGAAAGCGTTCGCCGATGGCTTCCGGGTTCGGCAGGCTGAGCTTCTTGAACAGCGCGATCGCGCGTTTCTCGGCCTCCGCCCGTGTCGCCGTCCCGTGCAGCAGCGTGGCTTCCACCACCTGGTCCATCAGCCTGTGCGCCGGGTTGAAAGCGGCCGCCGCCGACTGCGCGACATAGCAGACCTCGCGGCCACGCAGCTTGCGGAAACCTTCCTTGCCGCCCTTCAGGATGTCGCGGCCGTTGAGCAGCACCTCGCCACCGGTGATGCGCACGCCGCCACGGCCATAGCCCATGGACGACAGGCCGATGGTCGACTTGCCGGCTCCGGATTCGCCGATCAGGCCGAGCACCTTGCCCTTCTCCAGCGTCAGCGAGACGTCGTGCACGAGCACGATATTCTTCGGCGCCTCACCTGGCGGATAGACCGTCGCCTCGATGCGCAAATTGCGGATATCGAGCAGAGGGGTGGACTTTGCCTTCACGTCGGCCGTCATCCGCGTCCTCCCTTCAGGCTTGTCGTGCGGTTCAGCACCCAGTCGGCCACAAGATTGACCGAGATCGCCAGTGCTGCGATCGCGGCCGCGGGAATGAGCGCGGCGCCTATGCCGAACACGATGCCGTCCTTGTTCTCCTTCACCATGCCGCCCCAGTCGGCGTCCGGCGGCTGCACGCCGAGGCCGAGAAAGGACAACGTCGACAGGAACAGCACCGCATAGATGAAGCGCAGGCCGAGCTCGGAGATCAGCGGCGACAGCGCGTTGGGCAGGATTTCGCGGAAAATGATCCAGGCGCTGCCTTCGCCGCGCAGCTTGGCGGCCTCGACATAGTCCATGACGTTGATGTCGACGGCGACCGCGCGCGACAGGCGATAGACGCGCGTCGAGTCGAGAATGCCCATCACCAGGATCAGCGTCACCAGGTTGGTTGGCAGCACCGAGAGCACCACCAGGCCCATGATCAATGTCGGGATTGACATCAGGAGGTCGACGAGGCGCGACAGGATCGTATCGAACCAGCCGCCGAACACGGCCGCCGAAAAGCCAAGTATGGCACCGAGCGAGAACGACAGCGCGGTGGCCAGCACCGCGATAAACAAGGTGATGCGGGCGCCATAGATCATCCGGGACAGCAAATCGCGGCCGAGATTGTCGGTGCCCAGCCAATGCGCCGCCGATATCGGCTCCCAGACATCGCCGACAATTTCGGCGTTGTCATGCGGTGAGATCCAGGGCGCGAAGATCGCCGCCAGCACGAACAGTGCCGTCAGGACGATGCCGATCAGCGCGGGGATGGGGATGCGTTTGATATCGAGCATATCAGCCCCCCTATTTCGGATGGCGGAGACGCGGATTGGCGACGATCGCCGCTATGTCCGCGATGATGTTGAGACTGATGTAGACGGCGGCGAAGATCAGGCCGACGGCCTGTACCACCGGTACGTCACGCTTGGTGACGTGATCGACGAGATATTGTCCCATGCCGGGATAGACGAAAATCACCTCGACCACGACGACCCCGACGATGAGATAGGCGAGGTTGAGCATGACGACGTTGATGATCGGCGCGATGGCATTGGGGAAGGCGTGCTTGCGGATGACGTTGAACGCCGACAGGCCTTTCAGTTCCGCCGTCTCGACATAGGCCGACTGCATGACATTGAGGATCGCCGCTCGCGTCATGCGCATCATGTGGGCGAGCACCACCAGCGTCAGCGCCGTCGCCGGCAGCGCGATCGCCTGCATCCGCTCACCGAAGGGCATGCCTTCGTAGACAGTCGAGATGCCGGGAAAGATCTGCCACTTCACGGCGAAGAAATAGACCAGCACATAGCCGATGAAGAATTCGGGGAAGGAGGTCGAGGCCAGTGCCAGCCCGGAGATCAGCTTGTCGACCCAGCCATTGCGGTAGCGCACCGCGATCAGGCCCAGGATGATGGCCAGCGGTACGGCCACGATCGCCGCCCAGAAGGCGAGGAACAGTGTGTTCCACAGGCGCGACTTGATCGAGGTTGCGATATCCTGCCCGCTCGACATCGCCGTGCCGAGGTCGCCGGTCAAGACGCCGCCGAGCCAGTGGAAATACCTGACATAGGCGGGGTCGTTCAGCCCGAGCTGCTCGCGCAGATTGGCGAGCGATTCCGGCGTCGCGGATTGTCCCAGAATTGCTTGCGCGACATCGCCTGGCAGAATCTGCGTGCCGGCGAAGATCAGGACCGAGATGGCCAACAGAAGGAGGATGCCCAGCGCAATGCGCTGGGCAATGAGTTTCAGGATGGGTGAAGACATCTCTGCAAAGCCGGACTCAGGCCTGCAGCCAGCACTTCGCCAGGGCGTAGCCGTTCATCAGTTCCTGGTGCGGATCATCCACCCAGCCATCGACCTTGGCGCCGGTGGCGTCGATGAACTGGTTGAACATCGGCAGGATCAGGCCGCCATCGTCGCGGACCATGACAGCCATGTCATGGTACATCTGCTTGCGCTTGGCCTCGTCGAGTTCGGCGCGCGCCGCCAGCACCATCTTGTCGAAGTCCGGGCGCTTGAAACGCGTGTCGTTCCAGTCTGCCGTCGACAGGTAGGCGGTCGAGTACATCTGGTCCTGCGTCGAGCGGCCGCCCCAATAGGAGGCGCAGAAGGGCTGCTTGTTCCAGACCTCGTTCCAGTAGCCGTCGCCGGGCTCTCGCTTGAGCTCGATCTTGATGCCGGCCTTGGCCGCGCTCTGCTGGAACAGCTGGGACGCATCCACGGCGCCGGGGAAAGCCACGTCCGAGGTCCTGAGCAGCACGGTGCCGTCATGGCCTGATTTCTTGTAGTGGAACTTGGCCTTGTCGGGATCGTACTTGCGCTGCTCGATCTCGCTGAACAGCGGATAGGACGCGTTGATCGGGAAGTCGTTGCCGAGCGAGCCGTAGCCGCGCAGCACCTTGGTCAGCATCTCCTCGCGGTCGATCGCCAGCTTCAGCGCCATCCTGAGGTCGTTGTTGTCGAACGGCGCCGTGTTGCAATGCATGATGAACACGTAGTGGCCGGGACCGGCGTGGTTGCGGATGGTCACGCCCGGCACGCGCTTGATCAGGTCGACGATCTTCGGCTCGACGCGGTTGATCATGTTGACCTGGCCGCCCTGCAGCGCTGCCGTGCGGGCGGTCGCGTCATTGATGACGATGACCTCGATCTGGTCGGCATGGCCCATCTTGTCGCCCTGCCAGTAATTGGCGAAGCGCTCGCCGCCATGGCGCACGCCAGGCTCGTTGGTCTTGACCATGTATGGCCCTGCCGAGATGCCGGCATCTGGCTTGTCCTTGCCGCCATTGGGCTGAACGATCAGGTGATAGTCGCTGAGCAAATAGGGAAGGTCGGCATTGGCCTCCTTCAGCGTCAGCACCACTTCCTTGCCGCTGGCCTTGATGGTGTCGATGCCCTTCATGTAGCCGAGCGCGCCGGATTTCGACTTCTCGTCCGAATGGCGCTCCAGCGTGGCGGCCACGTCCTCCGCGGTCACGGTCTTGCCGTTGTGGAATTCGACGCCGTCGCGGATCTTCAGCGTCCAGGTCTTGGCGTCCTTGGACGAGCCGATGTCTTCAGCGATGCGGTTCTCGAGCTTGCCTTCCGGCGACAGCTCGACGATCATTTCGCCCCAGCACTTGCCGAAGGCGAACGGCACCTGCGTCATCATCAGCGCCGGGTCGAGGCTGTTGGTGGATTCACCGCCGACCAGGCCGGCCTTCAGCGTACCGCCCTTGACCGGACCCGCTGCGCGCGCCGCGCTCGAAAGCAGCGCGTTGGCGAAGGGTGCGGCGATGCCGAGCGCTGCCGCCCGGCCGAGAAAATCACGACGGCTCAGTTTGCCAGACGCAACGCGCCGGCTAAGGAATTCTAGTTCATTTGACATTTGAGTTCCTCACTCTGTTGGTTCGACTCTGCGGTCGATTTTCTTGCTTCTTGTTAAAGGGAATAATGACCGCAAGGGAAAGCGGTAAGCAAGACCGAATGCGACATGCCGTGGCGTAAATCGCACGTCGCATTTGGATCAATGATTTCAACGCTCAAACAAGCGCACGCGGGACCTTTTCGTCGAAATCGCGCTCGAAGACGAGTTTTTCGCCCTCATAGGCTTCGATTCGGGCGCTGACGATGAAGTTTTGCGTGTCCGACCGCATCTGCGCCCATGTCTCGGTACGGACCGACCATCCATTTCGCGACAGGGTCTGCGTCCAGTGTGTTTTTCCCGAGGCTGACAGGGGATCGTCAGGTTGGATGGTCCAGGTTTCGCGGGCGATGCTGCCGTTGACCAGTCCGTGGTCGAGATCGCGCACTTCGCCGAAGTCGTCCGTTATCGACAGCGTGACAATCCCGGTCTTTTCGTCGCGGTCGACATGGCGTTCGGAATTGGCGGGCCGAACCGTCTCGGTCGCCCACGGCGTAGCACCTTCCGGCTCGGCGAAAACGGCTTCGTCGCCTGTTGCCAGCAGGCGCAACGGCACCGATAGCGTGGCCGCCGACACGGTCAGTCGTACCGGCTCGGGCGAGGGCCAGATAGCGGGCCAGTAGGCGGTCGAAACGGCGACGCGCAGACGATGGCCGGCCGGCACACGGTAGGCGCATTGATCGAGCACGACACGGACCGAAACCGTCTCCCCGGGGACCAGCGCCTCGGGGAATTCATGCGAGCTGCGGTGCGTCAGATTGAGCACGCCATAGGAGATCAGTTCCGAGGCGCCGTCGGGATGCACGTCGCAGAGCCGGACAGCGATGTTGGCCTGGGGCCGATCCGAGGCAAGCTGGACCTCAAGCTCCGGCGCGCCGACGATCTCGATCGGTTTGGTGAGCTCAGGCTGGTCGAAACAGGCCGACAGCCCATCATCAGGACGCTGATCGCCCGGCAGTTCCGGTCCGAAGGTGAACGGAAAGTATTCGCCGCCGGCAAGCCCACAGGTTTGCGGCGAAGCGACGGTTGAAGGCCCTGCACCCGGAGCCATGAGCTCGAGCGCTTCAATCGTTATGTTGGACGATGGCCACTCCTGCTCGGCTATCCAGCGGCCGGGCCGCTCCGGATGCCAGCGCGCGGGACGCACGCTGTCCATCACATAGGCGCGGTAGTCGGGATCGGCCTCGACGCCGGTCTCGGCGCCCTTCAGCCAGCGGTCCCACCAGCGCAGCGCTTCCTGGAGGAAGCCGATGGCTGGCTTGGGGCCGGCATAGTGCGGGTATTTGTGGATCCACGGTCCGACGATGCCCTTGACCGGTGCCTCGATGTTGGTGACGAGGTGCGAGATCGTGTTGCGGTAGCCGTCGTGCCAGCCGCCGATCGACAGCACAGCCGCCTTCACGGCCGAAAAATCCTCGCAAATCGAACCGCGCTTCCAATAGGCGTCGCGATGCTGGTGGCTGAGCCACAGCGGCGCCATGAAGGCCAGGTTCTCCAGCCGGGTCATCCAGAGGTCGCGCCATCTGTTGTCGCCGGCAATCAGCGGATCCGGCGGCCGCGACGAATAGGACAGCATGGTCGAGGCCCAGCCGAAATTTTCGTTCAAAAGGCAGCCGCCCTTGTAGTGGATGTCGTCGGCATAGCGGTCGACGGTCGAGCACAGGCTGATCACCGCCTTGAGCGCCGGCGGCTGTTTGGCCGCCACCTGCAGGCAGTTGAAGCCGCCCCAGGAAATACCCATCATGCCGACATTGCCGTTGCACCAGAGCTGTGCCGCCGCCCAGGCGATGACATCGCAGGCGTCCTGCAGTTCCTGCTCGGAATATTCGTCATCCATCAGCCCTTCGGAATCGCCATTGCCGCGCATGTCTACGCGGATCGAGGCATAGCCGTGGCCGGCGAAATAGGGATGGGTAAGCTGATCGCGAAAGATCGTGCCGTCGCGCTTGCGGTAGGGCAGGTGTTCGAGGATGGCAGGCACCGGATCGTCGCCCGCGTCCTCCGGCATCCACACCCGAGCCGACAGCCGGCAGCCATCGGGCATGACGATGCCCATATCGGGAAATTCGACAACCTTGCGGGGAAATTCGGTGATGATTTTCATGGCAGGCATAACGCTCCGCGGCATGAGAACTTTCAATCGCCATTCGCGACTGGAGCAGCGAAATATGCGACCTGTGCCGCTACCGCAACTCGTCGAGCAGTTCGGGATGTGTCTCCAGCAATGCCATCAATTGAATGGTCGGGCCACTCGGTTCGATCAAGCCTCTTTCATACTTGTCGAAGGCGTTCTCGCCGACCTTGAACAAGGATCCGGCCTCGCGCTGCGACAGCTTGAGCTTCCTGCGCATGCGGCGGATGGTTGACGGGGCCGGCACGCCGTCGATCTTCTCCTTGAGCGCGCGCAGCGCGGCATCAACGGCGGCCATATCGTCGCCGACATGCACACCCTCGCCATCCGATGGCGGATAGTAGCCGGGCAGGTCGACGATCATGCTCTCGCCCTTATAGGTCACGGTGAATGGACGGACTCCGCGCATCAACGTTTCTCCGGTTTCGGGGGAGACCATCCTATTCGTTTCACTGCTCTCCCTTGTCGCCATGGTCATGTCTCCTTGAATGACATGATCGTGAATTCGGTCACGACATCCGCCTGGAATTTCACATAGAGAAGCATGTCACGCGCTGGCACGTGATAGACATCCTGCCACACTCGATGATCCGCGAAAGTCGTCATCGACTTCACAAACATCTTCCGCCTCATGCTGTCGATCACCTCGATCAAACCGGCGCGATCGAAGCCCAGCCCAACAGCATCCCGCAGTGCGGACGTTGTGATCGCCAGCGTGTCGACAGACCCAAATGTCGTCTTGATTGCATCAAGATCGTAAGTGGGTCAGCGTTTATCCATAATCCAGTATGCCCCCATAAAGGGGGTAACACAAGCGGCGATTGTTGAGACGGAAGCTCAGTTCAGCGGAATGTAGTTCTCAGCCTTGCTCGCCTGGTAGTCGCCCGACAATTCGTCGTAGCGCGCCGAGATTTTCCCGATCCGCTCCTCCAGCCGCTGGCGTTCGGCCCCGGCCAGCGCCCGCACCAACCTGCGGATCGAAAAACTTTTCCAATAGGCGTTCTCGGCATTGTAGCCGCCGGGGTCGAGGGTGAAGACTTCTTTCAGAATTTTGAGATCATGCGGGATGGCAAAACTGTCACGCGAATCCTTGTGGCTGAACAAATAGTAGAAGTTGTCAAAGCCGGCCCAGGTGATCGCCGACAGGCAGAGCGAGCAGGGCTCGTGTGTGGCGAGAAAGATGGCGTCCTTGGTGTCGACGCGCTCGGCCCTGGGCATCTCGTAAAAGCGCTTCAGGCAATGCACCTCGCCATGCCAGAGCGGGTTTTCCATCTCGTTGTTGGTCTCGGCCAGTACCAGCGAATGGTTGTCCTTGCGCAGGATCGCCGCGCCGAACAGCTTGTTGCCGTGGGCGACGCCTTCTGCCGTCTTCGGCACGATGTCGTGCTCGATGACGTCGAGCAGGCGGTCGATCAGCGAGATGTCGGTCATCACAAGCTCTCGTCGGGGAGGTGGATTTCGTAGGCGTGCGAGAAATGGAATTCCTCGAGGTTGGAGCCGTCGCCGCCACGGTCGACGATCAAAAAGTCCTGAGGCTCTCCGAGCGGCGTCAGCACGCCGTGCCAGAGATTGCGGAAATAGTTGATGCCTTGCCCCGGTGCGGTGACGAAGGCATGCGGCTCGCCAGGCCCGTCCTTGCCGTCAGGGCAGACGACGACCAGGAACGGACGCGGCGACAGCGGTATGAAAGCCTGGCTGCCCAAGGGGTGGCGCTCCACCATGGTCAGCTTCAGCGGCATGTCATAGGGCGTGCCGCGCACCATCGAGATCAGCACGCGCGCATTCGGCCCCGTGGCTTGCGCGGTGGCGAGGTCATGGTAGCGCTCTGCCTTGCCGCCATTGATCGGATAGTGGTTGTCGCCGCCCATGTCGATGACATCGCCGAATTCGGCGAAGGCCCCACGGGTCAGCGGCCGCGCGACAATGCGGCTCATGACGTCCGCTTCGCGATGCCGGCCCCGCCGAGCTTGGCGTGCCGATTGACGTCCTTGTAGAGCAGATAGCGGAATTTGCCGGGGCCGCCGGCATAGCAGGCCTGCGGGCAGAAGGCGCGCAGCCACATATAGTCGCCGGCCTCGACCTCGACCCAGTCCTGGTTGAGCCGATAGACAGCCTTGCCTTCGAGCACATAGAGCCCGTGTTCCATGACATGCGTCTCGGCGAACGGAATGACCGCGCCCGGCTCGAGCGTGACGATGGTCATGTGCATGTCATGGCGCAGATCGGCGGGATCGACGAACCGCGTCGTTGCCCAGCGGCCCTCGGTGCCGGGCATCGGCGTCGGCGCGATCTCCTGTTCGTTGGTGAAGAAGGCTTGCGGAATCTCGAGGCCATCGACGACCTCATAAGCCTTGCGTATCCAGTGGAAGCGGACAGCCGCCTTGCCTTCGTTGCGGACTGTCCAGCCGCTGGCCGGCGGCAGGAAGGCAAAACCGCCGGGGCGCAACACATGTTTCATGCCGTCGAGCAGAACCGTCAGTTCGCCCTCGACCACGAACAGGGCGCCTTCGGCGCTGGCATCGGGCTCCGGCCGCTCGCTGCCGCCGCCTGGCGCGACCTCGACGATGTATTGCGAAAACGTCTCGGCGAAGCCGGACAGCGGCCGCGACAGGATCCAGACACGGGTCTTGTCCCAGAACGGCAGGGCGCTGGTGACGATGTCCTGCATCACGCCCTTGGGGATGACTGCATAGGCCTCGGTAAAGACGGCGCGGCCGGTCAGAAGTTCGCTCTGGCCGGAATGGCCGCCCTTTGGGGCATAATAGGTTCGCTCGGGCATCCTGATCGTATCCATGGGTTCAAACCTATTGTGGAAGCATGTCCTTGAGGCGCAGCAGCGCGATGCGCTCGACCTGTTTGCAGGCGGTTTCGAATTCGACGCCACGGCCGTTGCCGATGCGGGCTTCGAATTCGGCGAGGATTTCCTCCTTTGTCTTGCCTTTCACCGCGATGATGAAGGGAAAGCCGAAGGTGGTGACGTAGGCGGCGTTGAGCTTGGAGAACAGTTCGCGTTCCTTGTCTGTCAGCGCGTCGAGACCGGCGGAAGCCTGTTCCCTGGTCGATTCCGCCGTCAGTCGCCTGGCCTTGGCCAGCTTGCCGGCGAGGTCGGGATGGGCGTTGAGCACGCCGAGCCGTTCGGTCTCACTGGCGGAACGGAAGATGCGGCAAAGCGCATTGTGGAGGCCGCCCGCCGTGTCGTGCGCCGGGCCGAGCTCCAGCTCGTAGGCCCGCTCGGCGATCCAGGGCGAATGTTCGAAAACGCCGCCGAAGCTGTGAACGAACGTCTCGAATTCCATCTTCGAGGGGCGTAGCGCGGCCGGCTGATAGGGGTGGTTTTCCTGCCAGTGCTTGGCGATGTCGATACGCCGCGCCAGCCAGACCTTGTCGTGCGATTTGACATAATCGACGAAGCGCTTCAGCGCCGCCACCCGGCCTGGCCGTCCGACCAGACGGCAATGCAGGCCGATGTTCATCATGCGCGGCCGGCCGGCCTTGCCCTCGGCATAGAGCGTATCGAAACTGTCCTTCAAGTAGGCAAAGAACTGGTCGCCCGAGTTGAAGCCTTGCGGTGTGGCAAAGCGCATGTCGTTGGCGTCGAGCGTATAGGGAATGATGAGCTGCGTGCCGTCCTCATGCTCGAACCAGTAGGGCAGTTCGTCGTCATAGGTATCCGAGACGTAGTCGAAGCCGCCTTCCTCTGCCACCAGCCGCACCGTGTTGATCGATGTGCGGCCCGTATACCAGCCGGTCGGGCGCTGGCCGGTCACCTCGTAGTGCAGCTTGATCGCCGCTTCGAGGTCGCGGCGCTCGTCCTCGGCGTCGTGGTCGCGGTAGTCGATCCATCTCAACCCGTGCGAGGCGATTTCCCAGCCGGCTTCCTGCATCGCCGTGACCTGGTCGGGCGAGCGCGCGAGCGCCGTGGCGACGCCATAGCAGGTGACAGGCACTTGCTCTTCGCTGAACAGGCGCAGCAGCCGCCAGAAGCCGGCCCGCGCCCCATACTCGTAGATCGATTCCATGTTCCAGTGGCGCTGGCCCACCCAGGGCGCCGCGCCGACGATCTCGGACAGGAAGGCTTCAGAAGCTTTGTCGCCGTGGAGCACGCAGTTCTCGCCGCCCTCTTCGTAGTTGACGACGAACTGCACGGCGACATGCGCGCCGCCAGGCCATTTCGGATCCGGCGGATTGGCTCCGTAGCCACGCATGTCCCTGCTGTAACGCATCGTCCCTCCGCGCCCGGCATCACCGGAAGTATGATCAGGATATCGAAAGGGTGCTTCTCGCATTCCCCTCAAAATTTTTGAAAGTGTTTTTGTCGCACTCCGCTCGACCGGGACTTATGCATCGCCTTTAATTGGCGCACAATTCATCAGTAGTGCTCGATTGTACCGGCCAATTTGTTCGTATTGGAAAATGGGAGGCGGCCAATGGCAGAGACATCGAAAGCCGATGGCGGGCGTCTGACGACCCATGTCCTGGATACCGCGACCGGCAGGCCGGCGGCTGGATTGTCCATCGCGCTGTACCGTCTCGAGGGTTTGGCCCGCACGCTTCTGAAGACGGTCGTCACCAATGCCGACGGCCGCTGCGATGCGCCGCTGCTGGCCGGTGCCGACTTCCGCATCGGCGAATACGAACTGGTGTTCGCGGCCGGCGACTATCTGCGCGGCCAAGGAACGAAGCTGCCCGAGCCTGCCTTCCTCGATAGCGTGCCAATCCGCTTCGGCATGGCGCAGGCGCTGCACTATCATGTACCATTGCTGATCTCGCCATACGGCTATTCCACCTACAGGGGGAGCTGAGGCATGGCCAAGGGCAATATCCGCAACGAAATCCGCTTCATTCTGAATGGCAGGGATGTCGCGCTGTCATCCGTGGCGCCTGACGCGACCCTGCTCGACTGGCTGCGGCTCGACCGTTCGCTGCGCGGCACCAAGGAAGGCTGCGCCGAGGGCGATTGCGGCGCCTGCACGGTGCTGATCGGCAGACTTTCGGCCACCGGACTGGTCTATGAAAGCGTCAATGCCTGCATTCGCTTTCTCGGCTCGCTCGACGGCACCCATGTCGTGACGGTCGAGCACCTGCGCGGCGAAGCTGGCCAGTTGCATCCGGTCCAGCAGGCTATGGTCGATTTCCATGGCTCGCAATGCGGCTTCTGCACGCCGGGTTTCGTCATGTCCCTCTACGGCTTGTGGATGAAGTCACCGGAGCCTTCGGACGCCGCCATCGAAAAAGCCTTGCAAGGCAATCTCTGCCGCTGCACCGGCTATGAGGCGATCATGCGCGCCGCGCACGCCATATCGAGCTACGGCAAGGTGGCGAAGGACGTGCTGGCGGTGGAGCGCCGGGACGTCACCACACGGCTGCAGGCGTTGCAGGATGGCGCCAGGGTCGAGATCGGCGCCGGCGGGACGCGGCTGGTAGTGCCGGCCGATGCCGACGATTTCGCGGCTGTCTTCGAAAAAGAGCCGACCGCCACCGTCGTAGCCGGTTCGACCGACGTTGGCCTGTGGGTGACCAAGCAGATGCGCGACATCTCGCCGGCGATCTTCATCGGCAATCTGCCGGGGCTTTGCACCATCACGGAAGACAATGGTGTCATATCGATTGGCGCCGGCGTCACCTACACCGAAGCCTTTTCGACACTGTCGAAACGCATCCCGGCATTGGGGCCGTTGTTCGACCGCATCGGCGGGGAACAGGTCCGCAACATGGGCACGATCGGCGGCAACGTCGCCAACGGCTCGCCGATCGGCGACACGCCGCCACCGTTGATCGCACTCGGTGCGCGGCTGACATTGCGTAGGGGCAAGACACGGCGCACGATCCCATTGCAGGATTTCTTCATCGCCTATGGCAAGCAGGACCGCCAGCCAGGCGAGTTCGTCGAGGCCGTGCATGTGCCGGTGCCGGCAAAGGGGACAAAGTTCGCCGTCTACAAGGTCACCAAACGCCGCGACGAGGACATCACCGCGACCCTTGGCGCCTTTTATCTGGCCTTGGCCAAGGACGGCACGGTAGCCGATATCCGCATCGCCTATGGCGGCATGGCGGCAACGCCGAAGCGGGCGTCCTCTGTCGAAAAGGCGCTGCTCGGCAAGGCCTGGACCGAAGTGACGGTGGAAGCGGCTATGGCCTGCTATGCCAGCGATTTCACCCCGCTGACCGATATGCGCGCAACCGCCGAATACCGAGCTTTGGCGGCGAAGAACCTTCTGTTGCGCTTTTACGTGGAAACCACCGGCACCAAGGCGCCGTTCCAGGTATCACGCAGCGAGGCGGCCTGATGAACAAGCACGCATCATCAAACCTCAAGGCCGAGAAGATCGTCGGCGGCGTCGCCACCGACCAGCGGCACGATTCCGCCCACAAGCATGTCAGCGGCGGCGCGGTCTATATCGACGACATGCCGGAGCCGGCCGGCACGCTGCATGTCGGTCTTGGCCTGTCCAAGGTGGCGCATGGCGTCCTGAAGAGCGTCGATCTCTCGGCGGTGCGCGCGGCCCCTGGCGTCGTCGACGTGCTGACCTATGCCGACGTGCCGGGCGAAAACGATGTCTCGCCCAGCAACATGCATGACGATCCGGTGCTGGCGGAAGGCAAGGTGCAGTTCTTCGGCCAGCCGATCTTCGCGGTCATTGCCGAGACCCGCGAGGCGGCGCGTCGCGCCGTGCGCCTGGCTGGGATCGAGTATGACGAGCTTCCCGCCGTCGTCGACATATGGGACCTCGATCCGACCAAGGACAAGCAGGTCACCACGCCGCTGATCCTGAAGCGTGGCGACGCGGCCGCCGCAATCCAGGCCGCTCCCCGCCGCGTCAAGAACCGCATGTGGCTTGGCGGCCAGGACCATTTCTATCTCGAAGGCCAGGTGTCGCTCGCCATCCCCGGCGAGGACGACGAGGTGACCGTCTACTGTTCGACGCAAGGGCCGAGCGAGACGCAGCATCTGGTCGCCCACACGCTCGGCGTGCCGAGCAACGCGGTGACGGTGGAGGTGCGCCGCATGGGCGGCGGCTTCGGCGGCAAGGAAACGCAGGCCAACCAGTGCGCCGCGATCGCCGCCATCGCCGCCAAGAAGCTGAAGCGGGCGGTCAAGGTCCGGCTCGACCGCGACGAGGACATGACCGCCACCGGCAAGCGGCACGATTTCGCCATCGACTACGAGGTCGGCTTCGACGACGAGGGCAACATCCTCGGCGTCGATTTCACCTATGCCTTGCGCTGCGGCTTTTCCGCCGACCTGTCCGGCCCGGTCGGCGACCGCGCGCTGTTCCACTGCGACAACGCGTATTTCTATCCCGCGGTGTTGGCCAAGTCGGCGCCGCTCTACACCAACACCGTCTCCAACACCGCCTTCCGCGGCTTCGGCGGCCCGCAAGGCATGATCGGCGCCGAGCGGGTCATCGACGAGGTCGCCTTCGCGGTCGGCAAGGATTCGCTCGAAATCCGCAAGCTGAATTTCTATGACTCGATGGAGGCGATCGGCGCGCGCTGCGTCACGCCCTATCACCAGAAGGTCGAGGACTGCATCATCCAGCGCATCGTGGCGGAACTGGAAGAGAGCGCCAGCTATGCGCGCCGCCGCCGCGAGATTTCCGCGTTCAACGCCAACAGCCGCTTCGTCAAGCGCGGCCTGGCGCTGACGCCGGTCAAGTTTGGCATCTCCTTCACCAAGACCGAGTCCAACCAGGCCGGGGCGCTGGTCCATGTCTATGCCGATGGTTCGGTGCACATGAACCATGGCGGCACCGAAATGGGGCAGGGCCTGCACCTCAAGGTGGCGCAGGTCGTGGCCGAGGAGTTCCAGATCGACCTCGACCGCGTGAAGATCACCGCCACCACAACCGCCAAGGTGCCCAACACCGCGCCGACGGCGGCGTCCTCGGGCGCCGACCTCAACGGCATGGCGGCGCAGAACGCGGCGCGCCAGATCCGCCAGCGGCTGACCGACTTCGCCGCCGAGAGATATCAGATACCTGTCGACCAGGTGGTGTTCCTGCCCAACCGGGTGCGCGTCGGCAACCAGGAAGTCAGCTTCAACGATTTGGTCAAGCAGGCCTACATCGCGCGTGTGCAGCTCTCGGCCGCCGGCTTCTACAAAACGCCGAAGATTCACTGGGACCGCGGCAAGGGCCAGGGCCATGCCTTCTACTACTATGCCTATGGCGCGGCCTGCGCCGAAGTGTCGGTCGACACGCTGACCGGCGAGTATGTCGTCGAGCGCGCCGATATCCTGCACGACTGTGGCCGTTCGCTGAATCGGGTCATCGACCTCGGCCAGGTCGAGGGCGGCTTCATCCAGGGCATGGGTTGGCTGACCACCGAGGAACTGTGGTGGGACGACAAGGGCCGGCTGCGCACCCATGCGCCCTCGACTTACAAGATCCCGCTGGCCTCGGACCGGCCGAAGATCTTCAACGTCGCGCTGACCGACTGGTCGCAGGCCTATGAGCCGACCATCCATCGCTCCAAGGCGGTCGGCGAGCCACCGCTGCCGCATGGCATGGCAGTGCTGCACGCGCTGTCGGATGCCGTGGCCAGCGTCGCCGACCACAAGATCTGCCCGCGTCTCGACGCGCCGGCGACCCCCGAACGCGTGCTGATGGCGATCGAGCGGTTGAAGAAAGAGGTCAAGGCTGGCGCCTGAAGGCCGGCAAACGTGCAATTCCAGCCGAAAAAGCCTATATTTTGCATTCGGGAACCGTGAACCATGAACTCGAACGTGCAAAGCCTGAAAACCTTTCTCGGCAGCGCCGCGCGACTTGCCCTGGTCGAAGTGGCCGGTACCAAGGGCTCGACGCCGCGCGAGAAGGGCGCCTTCATGCTTGTTTCGTCGGCGGCGATCTTTGGCACGATCGGCGGTGGTCAGCTCGAATACATGGCCATCGACAAGGCGCGGCAGATGCTCATCTCCCCCCTCGAGGGGGAGATGGCCGCGAAGCGGCCAGAGGGGGGCCTCGCAGGAGGCACCGCAAGGGGGTCGAGCACTGCCGCAACGACCCCACCCGGCGGCTTCGCCGCCACCCTCCCCTCGAGGGGGAGGGGAACCCGCATCGAGGCCGACGAAATCTGCGCCTCGCTTGACGTCCCGCTCGGCCCCGAAATTGGCCAGTGCTGTGGTGGACGGGTCGAGGTGCTGATCCGGCTGGTCGATGCAGCGCTGGCCGCCGAACTGGTTGCGGCGGCGGAAGCCGAGGAAGCCCATCTGCCGCACGTCTACATCTTCGGCGGCGGCCATGTCGGCCAGGCGCTCGCGTCTACGGTAGCGCTTCTTCCCGTGCACGGTGTCGTCATCGAGACGCGGGCCGAGGCGCTGGAAGGCATGCCGGAAACCGTCGAGACGCGGCTGACGCCGATGCCGGAAGCCGAGGTTCGCGCCGCCCCGGCCGGCACCGCCTTCGCCATCCTCACCCATGACCACGCGCTCGATTTCCTGATCGTCGCAGAGGCGCTGAGACGCGGCGACGCTGCCTATGTCGGCATGATCGGTTCGAAGACCAAGAAGGCGACATTCAGAAACTGGTTCCTGAAATCGGCGGACGGCACGGAGGCTGAATTTGGCCGGCTCGTCTCGCCGATCGGTGGCGACGCCGTCAAGGACAAGCGCCCGCAGGTGATCGCCGCACTGGCGGCCGCCGAGATCATGACGGCTCTAGTCGTGCACGGGGCGGCCTCGAACCCAGGGCATCACGCTCCGCATGGCAAGGCGATGGCCGGCTAGCTCGGTCGCTTCAAGCCCAGATGCGCACGCAGCGTGGTGCCTTCATACTCCATGCGGAATAGGCCACGCCGCTGCAGTTCCGGCACCACCAGCGCGGCAAAGGCATCGAGCTCGCCAGGGAAATAAGCGGGCATGACGTTGAAGCCGTCGGCGGCACCGCCTTCGAACCGCGCCTGCAACTCGTCCGCGACTTGGGCCGCTGTCCCGACGATGCGCCAATGACCGCGCGCCCCGGCGAAATGCCGCGCTAGCTGGCGAATGGAAAGACCGTCGCGGCGCGATTGCTCGACGACCAGGGCCTGGCGGCTTTTCATGCCCTCGCTCTCGGGCAGTTCGGGCAGCGGTCCGTCGATCGGATAGCGCCAGAGGTCGGAGATGCTGAGATAGCTGGACAGCAGCGTTACGCCGACATCGTCCGGGATAAGTTCCTGCAGTTCCTCGAATTTCTCGCGCGCTTCGGCCTCGGTTTCCGCCACCACGGGCGCGACGCCGGGCATGATTTTGATGTCGTCGGGCTCGCGCCCATGGGCCGCCATGCGCCCCTTGAGGTCGTCGTAGAAGGCCTTCGCCTCCTCGAAGGTCTGTGCGGCCGTGAACACCACGTCGGCGGTGCGGGCGGCGAGGTCACGGCCGACATCCGAGGCGCCGGCCTGGACCATGACAGGCGCGCCCTGTGGCGAAGACGGCAGATCGAGCGGGTCGCGCACCGAAAAACTCTGGCCGACATGGCCTGATGCTTTGCCGTGCTACAGCCCGGTGACAACCTCGGCGAACTCACGCGCCCGCTCATAGCGGTCGGCGTGAGGCTTGAGGCCCGTCGCACCGAAATTGGCGGCTTCGATCGGGCTGGCCGACGTGACCAGATTCCAGCCGGCCCGGCCGCCGCTCAGATGGTCGAGGGACAGGAAGGTCCGCGCCAGGCCGTAAGGCTCGTTGTAGCTGGTCGATGCCGTGGACACGAGGCCGATGCGGCTGGTCTGGACGGCCAGCGCCGAAAGCAGGCTGATCGGCTCGAAGCCGATCGAGCGCGACGTCTGGCTGGCGATGCCGACATTGGCCTCGCGCAGGCCGGCGGCGTCCTCGCAGAAGATCATGTCGAACTTGGCGGCTTCCGCCGTGCGCGCCAGTGCGATGTAGTGATCGATGTCGATGCCAGCGGTCACATGCGTCTTGGGATGGCGCCAGGCGGCGATGTGATGGCCCGTCGCCCACAGGAAGACACCGAGCTTCATGCGCGCGCTCATCGGTCACCTCCGCCGGCAAGGCCGAGATGCGCGCGCATGGTTGTTCCGACGTGGTTCTCTCGAAACAAGCCGCGTCGCCGCAGTTCGGGCAAAACGTGATGGACGAAATCATCGAGCACCGCAGGCTCCGGTGACATCAAGATGTTAAACCCATCGCAACTTTTCGCCCGAAATTGTTCCTCCAGCCTGTCGGCCAGCCCGATGATGCCTGTGCTGGGAAGCGATATGCAGGTCAGCACCTTCACGGTATCCGGTTCGCTCCCGCACATGGAAACGCGGTGCCGGAAGTCGTCATAGCGTGCCTTACTCTCTACCGCCGGCCATTCGTCCCATACGATGATGTCCGCGGCGCGGGCGGCGATGTCGAAGTCGGCCTCCGACAGACCGGACAGCACCAGCACCGGCGTGTCCTGCGGCGAGCGTGCGACGTTCAGCGGGCCGCGCACGGAGAAGAATTCGCCCTTGTGGTCGAGGAGGTGCATCTTTTCGGGGTCGTGGAAGCGGCCGCCGCTCTTGTCGAACAGGAGCGCGTCCGCATCCCAGCCGTTCCACAGGCGCTGGACGACGGCGATATATTCCTCGGCGCGGCGGCGAAAATCGTCATCGGAGAACTCTTCCGGTCGGCTGAAATTGCCTGCTTCGTCTGGCGCTTGCGTCATGGTCGCATTCCAGCCGGCGCGGCCATGGCTGATGATGTCGAGCGAAGCAAAACGGCGCGCCAGATTGTACGGCTGGTGAGCAACGGTCGAGGCCGCGGCGACAAGGCCGATCTTTTCGGTCACGGTCGCCAGCGCGGCGACGAGGGTGGTTGCTTCGAACGGGCTGGTCGACCGCTCGCCGTCCGGCAAGGAATCCGAGATCATGACAATCTCGATACCGGCCGTCTCCGCCTTCCGCACGAAGGCGGAGATCTCACCGAATGTCAGACCGGCCTGCCCTGTGGCAGAAGCAATGTCGAGCGAAACGGCGAGATGCATCTTGCGGCCCATCTGGCTGCCAGCGACGTCGCACAGCCATCCGGCTCCAACCTAGGCCGGCTTTCGGGCAAGGCAACCGGATCCGATGGGCCAGGAGCCCGTCACTTGCCGGCCAGGATGTCCTTGATCAGCCGCTGGCAGCGCTCCGCCATGAAGTCGAGCAGCAGGCGCACCTTGGGATCCTGCAGCTTCTTGTGCGGATATACGGCAGCGAACTGCACCGGCGTAGGCGGGGTGCTGGCGAGAATGACCTTCAGCCGCCGGTCGCGGATGAACGGCTCGACCTCGAAGCGCGGCTTGTTGATGATACCGCGTCCCGACAGAGCCCAACCGGTCAGCACGTCGCCGTCATCGGTGTCGTAGGGCCCGTGCACTTCGAATTTTTGCTGGCCGGCCGGCGTTTGCAAGGTCCAGACATATTCGCGTGCGCCGGAATAGCGCAGCATCAGGCAGTCATGTCTCCTGCCGATCAATTCCTGCGGATCCATGGGCTCGCCGCGTGCCTCAAGATATTTGGGTGCGGCGACCAACACACGTTCGCATTCCATGATGCCGCGCATCCGAAGGCTGGAGTCCTCGATGATGCCGAGCCGGAAGGCGACATCGATGCCCTCTTTCATGATGTCGACATTGTGGTCCGAGAGCCTGAGCCGCACCTCGATATCAGGGTATTTGTCGTGAAAATCGGGAATGCCCGAGGCCACCAGCCGCCGGCCGAGCCCAAGCGGCGCCGTCACCTTGATGGTGCCGCGCGGCTGGCCGGACAGTGCCGAGACGGCCGCCTCCGCTTCAGTGATCGCCTCCAGAACCTGCTTCGCGCCCGAGTAGAACACGGTGCCGTGCTCGGTCGGCATCAACTGCCGTGTCGTGCGGTTGAACAGCCGGACGCCGAGATGCTTCTCCAGTTCCTTGATACGGTTCGAGGCGACCGCCGGCGAAATGCGCATGTCGCGCCCGGCCGCCGACAGATTGCCGAGCTCGACGACGCGGACGAAGACGGCGATGTTGTCGAGATAGGCCATGCGGAGCACCTTCGCCGGTTTGCAGGGATCAACCTAGTATTTTCCAATTTTTTTTGAAAGTCATCGCACACCTCGCCTCTTTCCGTTTACGCGCCACACCTTAAAGTCGCGTCATCGGCAGGGACGACTTCAATGATGGATTTCGCGATTTTCTGGGACTGGCTGAGCTTCGCCGTGCGCTGGCTGCACGTCGTCACCGGCATCGCCTGGATCGGCTCGTCCTTCTATTTCGTCGCGCTCGATCTGGGCCTGCGCCAGCGACCAGGCATGCCCGTCGGCGCCTTCGGCGAGGAATGGCAGGTGCATGGCGGTGGCTTCTACCACATCCAGAAATATCTGGTGGCGCCGGCCGAGATGCCCGAGCATCTGACCTGGTTCAAGTGGGAATCCTACGCCACCTGGCTGTCCGGTTTCGCCATGCTGTGCGTGGTTTATTACGCCGGAGCGGACCTGTTCCTGATCGATCCCAATGTGCTGCCGATGTCGGTGCCAATAGGCATCCTGCTGTCGATGGCGACGATCGGCGTCGGCTGGGTGGTCTATGATCTCCTGTGCCGCTCGCCGCTCGGCAAAAGCGACACCGGCCTGATGCTGGTTCTCTATTGCGTGCTGGTGTTCATCGCCTGGGGACTGACGCATCTGTTCACCGGCCGCGCCGCCTTCCTGCATCTTGGCGCCATCACCGCGACGATCATGTCGGCCAATGTCTTCATGGTCATCATTCCGAACCAGAAGATCGTCGTCGCCGACCTCATCGCAGGACGCAAGCCGGATCCGAAGTACGGCAAGATCGCCAAGCAGCGTTCGCTCCACAACAACTATCTGACGCTCCCCGTGCTGTTCCTGATGCTGTCGAACCACTATCCGCTGGCGTTCGGGACACAGTTCAACTGGGTCATCGCCTCGCTGGTGTTCATCATCGGTGTCTTGATCCGCCACTATTTCAACAGCGTGCACAAACGTGCCGGCAACCCGCACTGGACCTGGCTGGGCGCCCTTGTCCTGTTCCTCATCATCATCTGGCTGTCGACCGTGCCGAAGGTGCTGACCGGTGAACCCAAGGTTTCCGCCTCGGCGCAAGTCTATATCGCCTCGGCGCATTTCCCGGCGGTGCGCGACACCGTGCTTGGCCGCTGCTCGATGTGCCATGCCGCAGAGCCGGTCTACGAGGGCATCTACCACGCGCCCAAGGGGGTGATGCTGGATACGGACGCGGGCATTGCCGATCATGCCCGCGAGATTTACCTGCAGGCAGGCCGCAGCCACGCCATGCCGCCCGCCAATGTCACAGAGATCACCGACAAGGAGCGGGCGCTGCTGGTCGCCTGGTTCGAAGGCGCGGGGAAATAAGCATGACCTCGACACTTCTGCGCGGCCGCACGCTGTCCTTCGTGCGCTGGCCGCAAACCATCGACGACCACTCCGCCTGGCGCTACGAGGAAGATGGCGGCCTGCTGATAAGCGACGGCAGGATCGTTGCGTCGGGCGCCTACGCCGATGTCGAGAAACAGGCTGGCGAGGGGACGAAAAAGATCGATCACCGGCCGCATCTGTTGCTGCCGGGCTTCATCGATGCCCATGTGCATTTCCCGCAGATGCAGATCATCGCTTCCTATGGCGCCGAACTGCTAGACTGGCTGAACACCTACACCTTTCCCGAAGAAGCAAAATTCGCCAACGCGCAGCATGGCCGCCGCATCGCGCGCCTGTTCCTTGATGAGACGGTGCGCCATGGCACGACGACGGTCGCCGCGTACTGTTCGGTGCACAAGGCGTCGGCGGAAGCCTTCTTCGCCGAGTCGCACGCGCGCGACATGCTCAACATCGCCGGCAAGGTGATGATGGACCGCAACGCGCCCGAAGGCGTGCTCGACACGCCGCAATCCGGCTATGACGACACCAAGGCGCTGATCGCCGAGTGGCACGGCAAGGGCCGCCAGCTTTATGCCATCACGCCACGCTTTGCCATCACCTCCTCACCGGAGCAGATGGAGATGGCCGGCGCGCTGTGCCGCGAACATCCCGACCTGCACATGCAGACGCACCTGTCGGAAAACCACGCCGAGATTGCCTTCACGCAACAGCTCTACCCCTGGTCGCGCGACTACACCGATGTTTACGAACATTACGGTCTGCTTGGCAAAAGGAGCCTGTTCGGCCATTGCATTCATTTGTCGGAGCGTGAGGCGGACGCGCTGTCGGACAGCGGTTCGGTGGCTGTATTCTGCCCGACCTCCAACCTGTTCCTCGGCTCGGGCCTGTTCGACTATCAGCGCTTTCGCCGCCGCGACAAGCCATTGCGCATCGCGGCCGCCACCGATGTCGGCGGCGGCACCAACTATTCGATGCTGCGTACCATGGACGAGGGCTACAAGGTGATCGCGCTCAATGGTGAGAAGCTCAACCCGTTCCAGTCATTCTGGCAGATCACGCGTGGCAACGCCGAGGCGCTGTCGGTGGCGGACAGGATCGGCACGCTGGAGGATGGCACCGACGCCGATATCGTCGTGCTCGATGCCAGGGCGACGCCGGCGATGCGGCTCAGGATGGAAACGGTCGAGACGCTGGCGCAGGAACTGTTCCTGCTGCAGACGCTGGGAGACGACCGCGCGGTGCGCGAGGTCTATGTCGCGGGGCGGCCTGCCAAGAGCGACATCGCAATTTAGCGCTGCGGCGTGTTCCCCGCTTGACCCGGCGGCAGCCATCGGTCAAAGCGTGCGGCGAAGTTGACAGGGGAACGACATGGCCGTTGCTGACGACATCGCTCTGATCAAGAGACAGGAAGAGACGCTTGTCTTCACGGCCTTCGACGAGGCTGTCGCCTTCGAGATCGGTTCGGCCATCCGTCGTCGTGCAACAGCAGAGAACCTGCCGATTATAGTCGATATCAGGCTGTGGGACCGGCCCCTGTTCTATGCGGCGATGCCTGGTTCGAATGCTTCCAATCCCGACTGGGCGCGGCGCAAAATCAATGTCGTGAAGCGCTATCTCAGAAGCACTTACCGGCTGGTGCTGGAGCAGCAGCGCCCCGACCGCACCTTCAAGATCGGCGAGGGGCTCGATATTGCTGACTATGTGTTGGCCGGCGGCGGCTTTCCGGTTGCGGTCAAGGGCGTCGGTGTTATCGGCGTGATCGCGGTCTCTGGCCTGCCTGAGCGCCAGGATCATGGCGTGGTGGTCGATGCGCTGTGCGATTACCTGGCCATCGATGCAGGCAAGCTTGCTCTGCCGCCGGAAGAAAAATCGTGACGTCAGCGCTGCCCCTCACCCTCACCCTCACCCTCTCCCCGTATAGAGACGGGGAGAGGGGCGTACCAACGCTGGAGCGCTTCCCTTCTCCCCGTCACTATACGGGGAGAAGGTGCCGGCAGGCGGATGAGGGGCGGAGCCAGCCTTGCGGCTATTCGCAAATCGCCGATGGCAGCCAAGGATGACCGTGCTCGATCCCAAATCCTTCCTCATCTCCATCTTCGACGCCGCCGTCGCGGCCGCCGATCCGGAAAAGACCATTCGCGATCATTTGCCGGCAAAGCCGAAGGGCCGCACCATCGTCATCGGTGCCGGCAAGGGCTCGGCGCAGATGGCGGCGGCCTTCGAGAAGGTCTGGGATGGGACGATCGAAGGCCTGGTCGTTACCCGCTACGGCTATGGCGCCAAATGCGAGCGCATCGAGATTATCGAGGCCGCGCACCCGGTGCCGGACGCCGCCGGGCTCGAGGCCTCGCGGCGCCTGCTGGAGAAGGTGCAAGGGCTGACAGCGGACGATCTGGTCGTGGCGCTGATTTCCGGCGGCGGTTCGGCGCTGCTGCCGTCTCCGGCCGCCGGCCTGACGCTGGCCGACGAGATCGCCGTCAACGAGGCGCTGCTTGCCTCCGGCGCGCCGATCGCGGCGATGAATACCATCCGCAAACACCTCTCCACCATCAAAGGCGGCCGGCTGGCTGCCGCGGCCTGGCCGGCCAAGGTGGTGTCGCTGGTGGTTTCCGACATCCCCGGCGACAATCCGGCCCTTGTCGCGTCCGGCCCAACCGTTCCCGATGTCGGCAGCCGTGAGAATGCCCTGGCTTCGATATCAGCCTATGGCATGAAACTACCGGATGCGGTGATGGCGCATCTCCAGTCGCCGGCGGCCGACGCACCAGATCCCGGCGATCAGCGCTTTGCGCGCAACGAGGTGCATCTGGTCGCATCGGCCGGCGTGTCGCTGGAAGCGGCAGCGGTGGAAGCGAGGCGGCAAGGCATCGAAGCCGTCATCCTCTCCGATGCCATCGAAGGCGAAGCACGCGAGGTCGGCGGCGTCCACGCGGCAATCGCCCGCGAAGTGGCAACGCGCAACCGGCCCTTCCAAAAGCCGGTTCTGATCCTCTCGGGCGGGGAGACCACCGTCACGCTGCGGGCCAAAGGCAAGGGTGGCCGCAATTCGGAATTCCTGCTTGCGTTCGCCATTGGCATCAATGGCATCGAAGGCATTCACGCCCTGGCGGCCGACACTGACGGCATCGACGGCTCGGAAGACAATGCCGGCGCCTTCGCCGACGGCTCGACCGTTTCGCGCATGCGCGCGGCGGGTGTGGATGCCAAGGCGATGCTGGCCGGAAACAATGCCTGGACGGCCTTCAATGCCGTTGGCGATCTCTTCGTGCCCGGCCCGACCGGCACGAACGTGAATGATCTCAGGGCAATTCTCGTTCGCTAAACCGGCAGATCAAGCTGCCATCAGCTTCTTCACCTGCCTCATATCCTGCAAAAACCGCTCGCGTTCGGCTTCTTTGTCGGCGTGATCCCGAATGCGCAGGATGAAGGACGGATGGATGGTGAGGAAGACACGCAAGCCATCCTCGCGTTCGATCACCTGGCCCCGCATCTTGGTCACCGGGACCGCCTTGCCAAGCAGGGATAGCGCCGCCGTGGCGCCGAGCGCCACGGCGAGATTCGGCTTGATCAGGTCAAACTCGTGGTCTAGCCACCAGCGGCAGGCTTGAACCTCGCCGACATTCGGCTTGGAGTGGATGCGGCGTTTTCCGCGCGGTTCGAATTTGAAGTGCTTGACCGCGTTGGTGACGTAGACCTTCAGCCGGTCGACCCCGGCATCGTCCAATATGGCATCGAAAACCTTGCCCGCCGGGCCGACGAACGGCTGGCCGGCGAGGTCTTCCTGGTCGCCCGGCTGTTCGCCGACGAAAATCACCTTGGCGTTGTCAGGCCCCTCGCCGAATACGGTCTGCGTCGCATCGCGCCAAAGCGGACAGCGGCGGCATCCCTTGGCGGCCTCGCGCAATTCGGAAACCGTGTGCGCGTCGCGGTCATCAGGCGCTTCGGTAGGCTCATGCTTAGGCCAGTGCCTCGCCTGCACCTTGGCGTGGTGCGGCGCGGGCGTTGTCGGCATCTTCGCAATCATATCCCTGGCGGCCTCGTCCGCTCCTGCGATCAAGTCAGGAATGAGCGAGGCCTCGGGAAGGTTCCGCCAATATTTCTTCGGCATCTCCTTTTGCATGGCCTTCACCTTGAGGCGTGCCGGATTGAAGATGTGCTCGAAATAAGTCCTCCACAGCGTCTCGGTGTCGTCCTTGTCTGGCGCATCGCCCTTGGCCGCGCCCGGCCCGATCGCCAGCCTCTCGCCATCCCAATCGGCGGACGCGTAAGGCGTCAGGATCGTCCAGCGCATGCCGGTAAAACGCCTGATGAAGAAATCCGCATTGCGCTCGACGATGAAATGGTCGGGTTCGAACCAGGCGACATAGTGTTCATCCTCGCCGTCACCGATCTTCCGGAAGCGGACGAAGGCGTGCATCTTGTGGCTGTCGCGCCGCACCGCCTTTTCCATGGTTTCAAGCCGTTTGGTGTCGGGATCCGATGCGATCGCCAGCAATTTGGGCTCGGTGCGCAGCCGCCACAGCAGCCTGTAGAGAAAGGCGAAACGTCCGGGATCGGAATGGCAGAAGGCGGTCTCGGCGTGGCCGATGAAATCGCGTGGCACAATGAGCTCAGCGCCCTGCGGCACGTCAGGCAATTCGCTTGGCGGCCGGTCGAGACCGGCTACGACATGCCAGCTGATGTCCCCGGGGCTGACCTCATTCAACGCCAGCCGCCGAGCCGCGTCGCGCCAGCCGGCGAAATCGGTCTGGCTTTCAAGCCAAACGGTGTGGCGGGTGAGGTCGAGCTCGGCTGGCGGCATCGTCAAAACAGCGCCAGTTGTTCGCAGGATTGCACGATCTTGCCGCGCAGTCCGGCCTTGTCTGTGAGCGCGCCTGGCGACCAGCCTTCGGCGATGATGAAGGGCCTGAGCTTGGCGATCGAATGGCAGAGCCGGCCGACATCCTCGAGCCGCAGTCGCCGGTAGCGGCGGGTTTCGAGGATTTTCGCGACAACCTTGGTTCCCAGGCCAGGCACGCGCAGCAGCGCTTCGCGGTCGGCGCGGTTGACGTCGACGGGGAAGCGTCCCCGGTTGCGCAGCGCCCAGGCAAGTTTCGGATCGATGGCGAGATCGAGCATGCCATCGCTGCTGCCGGCCAGGATTTCAGGCTGCGAAAATCCGTAGAAGCGCATCAGCCAGTCGGCCTGGTAGAGCCGGTGTTCGCGCATCAGCGGCGGCTTCCGGAGCGGGAGCGATGACGAGGAATCGGGGATCGGACTGAAGGCCGAGTAATAGACGCGCCGCAAATGGTAGCTGCCATACAGCCGGGCGCTGGCGTGCAGGATGCCGTCGTCGGAGGTGTTGTCCGCGCCAATGATCATCTGCGTCGACTGGCCACCCGGGGCGAAGCGTTCGCGTTTTTTGGTCCGCAACGTCGGCTCGGCTTTTTCCTCCATCTTCCGGCGCAAATTGGCCATGGAAAGCCGGATTGTCTCCGGCCTCTTTTCCGGCGCCAGCTTCTTCACGCCCTCGTCGGTGGGCAATTCGACATTGATCGACAGGCGGTCGGCATAGAGCCCGGCCTTCTCGATCAGGTCCGCCGAACTCTCGGGGATGGTTTTGAGATGGATATAGCCGGAGAATTTTTCCTCCAGCCGCAGCCGCCGCGCCACCTCGACCATCTCGCCCATGGTCTCGTCAGGCGAACGGATGACGCCCGAGGACAGGAAAAGCCCTTCGACATAATTGCGCCGGTAGAAATCCATGGTCAGCTTCACCACCTCGTCGATGCCGAAGCGGGCGCGCCGCACATTCGAGGACGAGCGGTTGATGCAATAGCTGCAGTCGTAGATGCAGAAATTGGTCAGCAGGATTTTCAGCAGCGAGATGCAGCGGCCGTCCGGTGCGTAGGAATGGCAGATGCCCATGCCTTCGGTGGAGCCGATGCCGCCGGATTTCAAAGAATCCTTCTTCGCCGCGCCCGATGAGGCGCAGGAGGCGTCGTATTTGGCGGCGTCGGACAGGATTGCCAGTTTCTCACGAACAGGGAGTGCGCTCATTTGTTCATGATATGTTCTAGTAGGCCAATGCGCCATCTCATTTGATGGTGACGGCGAAAAAGTGATCGCCGCCGGTCTCCCGCATCAGACTTCGTGCAGATAGAGATGATAGTCCAGCTCGCTTACCGTGCGCGCCACGCGCAGGTACTCGGACTGCTTGATCGCCACAAAGGTGCGGTGCAGGTCCTCGCCGAGCGCGCCCTTCAGGAAGCTGGACGCCTTGGCCGCTTCGATGGCGGCCCGCCAATCGGCCGGCATCGTCGTGCGGGTGATTGCCGCTTCATAGCCATTGCCGGTCGTTTCGGGGCCGGGATCGAGCCCTTCGTCGAGGCCCTTGACGATGCCGGCAAGCACCGTCGCGGCAATCAGATACGGATTGGCGTCGACGCCTGATGGACGATGCTCGATGCGCCGGTTCTTTGCATCGCCGGCCGGCACGCGCAACGCTACCGAGCGGTTGTTGACGCCCCAGCTCGGCGCCACCGGCGCATAGGATTGCGAGACGAAGCGCCGCCAGGAATTGGCATGCGGCGCAAACACCAGCATTGATTCCGCCATGGTCTGGATCAGCCCGCCGAGGCCACGCAGCAGCGGCAGCGACCAGCTCTCGCCGGCGGCTTCCGCAAAGACGTTTCGGCCGTCCTTGTCCTGCAGCGAGACATGGAAATGCATACCGGAGCCGGCATATTTCTCGATCGGCTTGGCCATGAAGCAGGCGGTGACACCATGGCGGCGCGCCTGCGCCCGCACCAGCCGCTTCAGCATGACCAGATCGTCGGCCGCCCGCATCACGTCCTTGCGGTAATTCAGCGTCAGTTCGTACTGGCCGGGCGCATATTCGGAAATCACCGTCTCGGCCGGAATGCCTTGCGCCTTGGCGGCGGCGTAGATGTCGGAGAACAACGGCTCCATGCCGTGCAGATGGTCGACTGAATAAACTTCGGTCTTGCCCGAGACGCGGCCATCGAGCACCGCGCGCGCCGGCTGCACCTTGCCGTCGGCGTCGCGCTCATTGGCCAGCAGAAAAAACTCGAGCTCGAAGGCACCGGCGGGATAGAGTCCCTTGGCCGCCAATATGTCGACCTGCCGGGCAAGCGCCAGCCGCGGATCCGAAGACATTGGCTGGCCGTCGAGATGGTACATCGCCATCAGCAGTTGGCCGCGCGGTGGCTTCGTGCCGTAAAGCGGCACCAGCGTGCCCGGAATCGGCCAGGCCCTCAGATCGCCGTCGCCGCTGTCCCAGATCAGCCCGGTTTCGTGCACATCCTCGCCGGTGATGTCGAGGCCGAGAATGGAGATCGGCATGTGCCGGCCGCCCTCGAAAATGCTTTTCAGCTCATGCCGGCGCACGATCTTGCCGCGCCCCACACCATTGGCGTCGGTCAGCACGATATCGAAGGCCTCGATCTCGGGATGGGCGTCGAGGAAGGCTTGCGCCTCGGTGGGCGTCGAGCCCGAAGGTGAGGTCATGATCGCACTCAAGTTTGGCTTGGGCGCTTGTCTCACGCCGCAAGCTTCGCCGCAACCGCGCCGAACGCGGCGATCAGCCGGTTGACCTGGGTGCCTGACGTTGCCGGCGAGATCAGCATCATGTTGTGGAACGGTGCGATCAGCACGCCGCGATTGACCAATGCGACATGGATGGCAGCCTCCAGTTCCGGCGCATGCGCAACTTCCGCCTCGGCACCGTTGCGCAGCGGGCCGGGCGCGCAGATGAACTCGACGCGTGCCCCGACGCGGGAGACATGCCAGGGCAGATTGTAACGATCGATCACGCCGGTCAGCCCGGCATCGAGCCGCCGCGCCAGATGATCCATGCGGTCGTAATTCTCCTGCGTCATCACCTCCTCGAGCGTGGCGCGCATGGCGGCGAACTGCAGCGGGTTGGCCGACAGCGTCGTGCCCATGCCGGAATATCCCGGCTCTTTCGTTCTGTTATAGTCAGCGTAGCGCGAGGCGACCTCCTCGCTCATGCCCCAGACGCTCGCCGGCACGCCGCCGGCAATCGGCTTGCCCAGCACGAACAAGTCGGGCTCCAGCCCATATTTACTGGTGTAACCACCGGGACCGGTCGAGATCGTATGCGTCTCGTCGATCAAGAGCAGAGTGCCGGCTTCACGCGTCAATTTTCGCAGCGCATCATGGTAGCCAGGGTCGGCAAGTACCATGCAGGAATTGGTCAGCACCGGCTCGGCGATGACGCAGGCAACGTCCCTGTCCTTGAGCGCGGCTTCCAGTGCGGCAACGTCGTTGAACTCGATGACCTTGGCCGTGCGGGTCAGGTCGCGGAATTCGCCCGCCAGTCCCGGCCGGTTGACGGGCTTGCCGTCGATCAGCCGCACCATCGTCTCGTCCACCGAGCCGTGATAGCAGCCGTTGAAGACCAGGATCTTCTCCCTGGAGGTGACGGCACGGGCGACGCGCAGCGCGAAGCGATTGGCGTCGGTCGCCGTGGTCGCGATCTGCCAGAACGGCAGGCCGAAGCGCTGCTGCAGCAGCGGCCCGATGGCCAGCGCATCCTCGGAAGGCAGCATATAGGTCAGGCCGCGCCCCGCCTGGCGGCGAATGGCGCGCGCCACCGGCGGAGGCGAGTGGCCGAACATCGAACCGGTGTCGCCGAGGCAGAAATCGTCCAGCTTGTTGCCGTCCATGTCGGTGATCGTGGCGCCTCGGGCGCTGTCGACCAGGATCGGAAACGGGGTCGGCCAATCGTTCATCCAGTGCATCGGCACGCCGCCGAAGAAGCCGGGCAGGCCGTTGCCGACCTTGGTTTGCGATCTCGGCCGCGCCTCGCGAAAGGCTGCCCCTTCCGTCTCGCGCAATTGCGCGATGCGGTCGCGACTGATCCCGCCGATGGTCTTTGAACTGTCGCTGCCGTGCATGAAAATCCCTCTGGCTCATTCCTACTTACCCAATCCACCTCCGCAACGGCAATTGGCCGTGCGTCCGTTCTGCATTGGCTCAGCCGCCAGCGGCGGCGCTTGACCCCGCTTGCGAAGTCGGCGCCAATGCTGTCGGCAACGACAAGCGGGGGAAAGAATGCGGACGATCATCTGCGTGACCATGCTCTTCCTGTCGGCCGGTACGGCGTTCGCGACCGGCGGTATCTGGTGCACCGTCGATGATCCACAGGTCAAATTCCAGGTCGATGCCGGCGTCACCACGGGCATGGGCGGCCCGACTTTCAATTTCCGCGGCGACCTCGAAATCAAGGCAAGGCCCACGGGTGATCCATTGCGCAAGACGGTGTTCGAGGATGCGAACCTCACCCAGTATTGGCTCGACGACAAGGAACTGCGGCTGAACATCTACCACGAGCAGCAGGTCGCCAAGGTCTACAGTTCGGTCGAATTGACGATCCTGACCAGGGCCAGCGACGAGGGCGTCTATGACGGGCATTACAAGCTCGCTGTCTATGACAGCACCGCCGACAAGGAAAGCGACGGCAAGCCCGTCGATCTGACCGGCAAGGTCTCCTGCGGGGCCGAGTGATCGGCCATCCCGGCTAGGCCGTGATGTCGATGACGCCACAGTCGCCGGCGGCGCTGCCGAAGGCGACGCGGCGTTCTTCCCTGTCCCACATCATGGCAGTGATGGCGCCCTTGCCCGGTCGCCGCAAAAGCACCTCCTTGGCGTCGGAAAAGCGCACGGCCATCACCATGCCGTCGTCGTAACCGACTGCGACGACGTCCTGGCTCGGATGGCAGGCGACCGCCGTCACCATGGCATTGCCGCGCGTGCCGAGCTCCAGCGGCGCCTTGCCCATCGGGCCGTCCTTGCCCGAAAACGGCCAGACGATCGCCGCCGGCGCGCCGGAACTGGCCAGCCACTTGCCTTTCACGCTCCATGACAGGCTTTTGACCTTGCCGGGATAGCCGCTCATGCGCATGTGCTTGCCGTCGGCCAGCTTCCAGCCATGCAGGGCGTTTTCCTGCATGGTGGTGACCAGAAAGGCGCCGTCCGGCGAGAAGGTGATGCCGGTGTGCGCGCCCGCCCATTCCAGTTCCACCGGCTTGCCCTCGGCGGCGGGGAAATGCAGCGTCGCGCCATTGTAGCGGGCGACGCCGAAGCGCATGCCCTTGGGCGAGAAGGCCAGCCCCTCGACCGAGCGCGGATGGGCAAATTCCCGGGTCTTGCCATCGGCGAAGCGCACGAAGGCGGTCTTGCCCGTGGCATAGGCGATGGCTCCTTGCGGCCCGGCGGCAACGCTGGTGATCCATTTTTTTCCCGCGTTCGCCACCTCCTGGGTCTCGCCGCCGGCTTTCACGGCAAAAACCTTGCCGTCCTCGCCGCCGGTGATCAGCCGGTCGTTGGCCGCGTCATGGAAGGCGGCAAGCAGCCCGTCATTGGCCTGCACCGTCTTGTGGCCATTGTCGAGCCGATGGACAGCACCATCGGCCAGCGCGAAATGCGGCACGTCGCCGAGGAAGACGGCGGCGACGCAATGGCCTTCGAGGTCAAGCGGGGCAACTGTGGGCATGGGTTATCTTTGTTCGACTGGATTAGAATTGTAGAGGCGGCTTACTCGACGTTTGCGGTTCCGACAACCATCGGGATTGGCAAGTGATGAAGGGGCAGGCGTCAAAGCAGCCCCTTGGCTCGTAGATCCGCAGCGAATGCTGCCAACGGCATCACCAGAGTCAAATCCGATCCTGTGAGACGCTCGGCGCCGTAGCTTGCATACCACTTTGCCGCCCGCTCGCTCTTGGCGTCGATGATGAGCAGAATGCCGCCCCCTTCTCCCGCAAGCCGCAGGCAGCGCAATGCCGTCGCGGCAAGCAACTGACCTCCGAGGCCTTGCCCGGCGACGGTGCGATCGGTGGCAAGACGGCCAAGCTTGAAGCCGGAAACTTCGTGTCGTGCCAAGCCTCTCGTCAGGGCTGCGGGAACGGCTTCATGAGCGACGGCGGACGGCGCGATCGTATAAAAACCGAGTACACGTTCCGAAGCTGTATCGCCGATCGCGCAGAAGGTCTTGGCCGCATTCTGATCATGGCTCTGTCGCGCGAACCGCTGCAGAAATTCGTTCATCTGCAGGTCGCCACAATCGAAGGACGCTCGATCGTGGCGTTTTGCTATTGGCTCCTCGTGCCAGGACGGAAGAGTCACAAAGTGTCCGGCAAGGCCGCAATCGCCGCCTTGAGTCTGGCGTTGGGTTTTGGCGGGTGTTCCAGCAGGTCCAGGATGCGCTTAAAGTCGCGGTCGGACACCTTCGTCACTTCAGCCGCATCAATCACCGCCTGCGCCGCAGGCACGATCTTATCGAGGATGAAGTCTGCCATGTCTTTGTGCGAGAGCGCAGCGGCGCGCGCGATCATCGCCTTCTCCGAAGGGGGAATGCGGATTTGGTAGCGCTCGGTCTTGTTGTCCGCAGGTCTAGGCATGGTCATTCCTCATCGCGATACGTACACATGATATGTGTACGTATCGCACAATTCAAGCTTTGAATCGTGTGGCTGAACCTAGGCTTGGCAGGCGTCAAAGCTCTTCTTCAGCCGTTCAGCGTCGAGTTCGCGGCCGATGAACACCAGCCGGCTTTCGTGCTTTTCGCCGTCCTTCCAGGCGCGCTGGTGGTCGCCCTCGATGATCATGTGCACGCCTTGGATGACATAGCGCTCGTCATCGCCCTTGAGCGCGATGATGCCTTTCAGCCGCAGGATGTTGGGGCCTTCCATCTGGGTGACCTTCTCGATCCACGGGAAGAATTTCTTCGGGTCCATCTCGCCGCCGCGCAGCGACACCGACTGCACCGTCACATCATGGATGTCGGACGGATGAGCGTGATGGTGGTGGTCGTGCCCATCGTGGTGATGATGATCATGATCGTGGTCATGGTGATCATGTTCATCATGCGCTTCGAGGAAATGCGGATCGTTCTCCAGCGCCCTGGACAGGTCGAAGGCGCCGCGGTCGAGCACTTCCGACAGGGCGACGCCGGCGCGCGTCGTGCGGTGAATTTTGGCGGCCGGGTTGATGGCACGGATCGTCGCCTCGACCTTGGCGAGTTCTTCCGGGGTGACGAGGTCGGTCTTGTTGAGCACGACGACGTCGGCGAAGGCGATCTGGTCCTCGGCTTCCTTGGAATCCTTGAGCCTGAGCGGAAGGTGCTTGGCGTCGACCAGGGCCACCACGGCATCGAGCTTGGTCTTGGAGCGCACGTCGTCGTCCATGAAGAAGGTCTGCGCCACCGGCACAGGATCGGCGAGACCCGTGGTCTCGACGACGATGGCGTCGAAGCGGCCGGGCCGCCGCATCAGGCCCTCGACGACACGGATCAGGTCGCCGCGCACCGTGCAGCAGACGCAGCCATTGTTCATCTCGTAGATCTCCTCGTCTGATTCCACGATCAGGTCGTTGTCGATGCCGATCTCGCCGAATTCGTTGACGATGACGGCGTAGCGCCTGCCGTGGTTTTCCGACAGGATGCGGTTGAGCAGCGTCGTCTTGCCGGCGCCGAGATAGCCGGTGAGGACGGTTACGGGGATCTGTGTCTGCGCTTCGCTCATGGCTTGCCTCGAAATGACTAGGCCCTGAAATTCAGGCCGCGAAAAGGGATTGTCGGTTCCATATAGGATGTGCGCCGGGCTTTTGCACGGGGCAAACCATGGGCCAAAGCTGCCGACCGGGATTGTCCCGGCATCATGGCCGCGGAAGCGGCCGCCGTCCCCGGCGACGGAATGATCAACGGGCCTCTTGCCAGGGCTGTCCGGTCCTCGGATCGCATTCACGCAGTGGTCGCTCCGAATTCCCTTCACCCGAAACTCGTTTGTCATCTAACTGAAATAAACATCTGGCATCACCACGGCGGACACCGCGAATGCTTGCCGGCAAAGCTGTTTCGGATGCCGGAATCTTTTTCGATCGTCGATTGCCAACCGGCCGGCTGCGTCTATGCTGTGCGCACCGGTACGGCCGAAGAGGGATGACCATGGCCAAGGCGGACAAGACTGCAACGATGAGCCGGCTGCATTCTGCGGCAAGGCTGGCAAGGACCGCGCTGGCGGCACGGCTCCTGGCGCATGGCTTTTACGCCGGCCAGGACCAGATCATGCTGGCGCTGGACCGTGAGGACGGCCAGACGCCGGGCAATCTCGCCGGTCGTCTCGGCGTGCGTCCGCCGACCATCACCAAGACCATCAACCGGCTGCAGGCGCAGGGTTTTCTGGAGAAACGCGCGTCGGACTCCGATGCCCGCCAGGCCCATATCTTCCTCACCGATACCGGCCGTGAAACCATCCGCGCCATTGAGAAGTCGGTGAAGAAGACCGAAAAGCAGGCGCTTAAGGGCCTCGACAAGAAGGACCAGAAGGCGCTGTTCAAGCTGCTCGCCCGCATCGAGGCCAACCTCTCCAACGAGGAACTGGTGCTGATCGACGACGACGCCGAGTCGGATGACTGATCTCTCCGGCCGTCAGGCGGCCGCGGTATTTCCGTGGATCAAGGACGACCAACGGCCCGGCGTCATGCCGAACGCTTTCTTGAATTGCCTGTTGAAGTGGCTCTGGTCGCTGAAGCCGGCCTCGATCGCGATCTGTGCCAAGGGCACGCCGGCGGCGATCATCCTGCGGGCGCGCTGAAGCCGGCGCATTAGCAGGAAACGATGCGGGCTGGTCGAGAAGGCCGCGCGGAAATGTCTCGACAGGGCATAGCGGTCGAGACCCGTGACGGCTTCCAACTCACCCGAACGCACGGGCCGGTCGAGGTTTCCCGTGAGATACTCACCCGCCAGTGTCGCCGCCCGCCAGGCCGTCCCGGCTATTGGCTTTGCCGGCTTGCCGGCATGCCGGTTAAGACTTTGCATCAGTCGCGCCAGGAAGTCGTCGACGAACAGCTCGTCGAGTTCCTGCTCCAACGGCCCGAGCGCCGACAGCAGGGTCGCGCAGAAGGCCTCGTCCGTCACCACGCCGTCCCTGACGAAGGGCAGCGCCGTGCCGCCGAGACAGTCGAGCATCAGTGACGGCTCAAGATAGAGCATCCTGTAGCGCAGGCCTTCTTCCGTGCCGGCGCCGCCATCGTGCAACTCGTCCGGATGCAGCACGATGACCTGGCCGGGCAGGCTCAGCCGTGCCGCGCCGCGATAGCGGAAGGTCTGCACGCCGCGCAGCGTCACCCCGATCGCGTAGGTGTCGTGGCGATGCGGATCGAAGGCGCTGCCGTGAAACCGCGCCTCGATGCGCTCCATCCCCGCGGGGTCGCGAGCGGAGATGATGCAGTTTTCAGCGGCATCGGCGCACAAACGTCCAAGACCCTCGAAGGCCTGACGGTCTAGATCGAACGACATCGTCTCCTTCAGCCTCGCTACACGGGGCCTAACCTTGAAATGGCTCACTTTCCCATGTTCGATACGAAATTTGCAATCGTGCTGCGGCAAGACCTGGCCGTCTGGCAGAAACTCAACGTCACCGCCTTCCTGACCAGCGGCATTGTCGCCCAATTCCCCGACATCATCGGCGAGCCCTATCGCGACCGCGCCGGCAATCTCTACAATCCCCTGTCGATCCAGCCGGTCATCGTGCTCTCGACCGACCAGGCAACGATGAGTGCGATCCATCGGCGTGCGCTGGAACGCGGCGTCACCACCTCGCTCTATGTCGAGGAGATGTTCTCGACCGGCTTCGATGCCGCCAACCGCGCCGTCTTTGCCGAGTTCGCGCCCGAAGATGCCAAGGTGGTCGGCATAGCGCTGCGTGCCGAGAAGAAGGTGGTCGACAAGATAACCAAGGGCGCCCGCATGCACGCGTAGCGCCCGAAGGCTAAGCCTGACGCCGACTGTTGTTGTACCAGCGAGCTTAGGCGCGGCTGCGGGCGACAATTGGCTTGCCGGCAAGCCGCAATTCCCGCAAAGGTGGGGTTCCAGCCCAGCTTTTCCCCGGCCTGCACGTGAATCCTTCCCAAAGACATGTCGAAAGCGCGACGCCGCCGGTGGCGATCCTGTGCATGCTGACCACCTATGTCTTCTTCACCTTTCTCGACACCAGCAGCAAATATCTCGTCCTGGCCGGCGTCTCCGTCCTGATCGTCGCCTGGGTGCGCTTTGCCGTGCATGTCGTGCTGGTTGGAGCGCTGCTGCGTGGCTGGCGCGAACCGAGGCGATTTCGGCCGGTCAACCTGCCGGCGCATGTCATGCGCGGCGCGTTCCTGTTCGGCTCGACCATGTTCAATGTCCTGGCGCTGCGCTCCCTGCAACTGGCCGAGACGACCTCCATCTATTTCTTCGGGCCGATGGTGATCACCGCCCTTGCCGGGCCGCTGCTCGGCGAATGGGCCGGATGGCGGCGCTGGCTGGCTATCCTGGCCGCTTTCGCCGGGGTCCTGATCATCACGCGGCCCGGTGTCGGCGTTTTCGGCATCGGACATCTCTTCGCGCTCGGCTCGATGCTGTCGAACTGCTTCTATGTCATCATGACGCGCCGCATGTCGGCGACCGAGACTCCGGAGAGCCTGATCTTGTTCTCGGCGTTGGCGCCGACGGTCCTGCTGCTGCCCTTGCTGCCGTTTTCATTTTCCCTGCCGCATGATGGCTGGCACTGGTCCGTGCTGCTCATGCTTGGCGTGTTCGGCGGTGTCGGCCACTGGTTGCTGGTCCAAGCCTATCGGCTGGCGACGACCACAGCGCTCGCGCCATATCCCTATTCGCAAATGGTGTGGATGATCATTTCGGGCTGGCTTGTCTTCAAGCAGTTCCCCGACCGCTGGACGCTGGTCGGCGCCGCCATCATCGTCGCCAGCGGCCTCTACATCGTCCATCGCGAACATCGGCTCAGGCTGCGCAGCCGTGCGGCCTCGGATGTCGAGGCCGAGGCGCTGGCAAAAAAACTTTGATTTGGCCCGGATCGATGGCATAAGGCCGCCCTTAAACAGTTTAAAAAAACGACGGGGAGCGAAAGGCTGGCACAGAAGATCAAGCTGTCGACGATCGCGGATGCGCTCGGCGTGTCCACGGCCACCGTATCCTTGGCACTGCGCGACAGCCCGCTGGTTGCCGGCTCGACGCGCGACCGCATTAAGGAATATGCGCGCGCCATCGGCTATATCTACAACCGCCGCGCCGCCAGCCTGCGCACCTCGCGCTCGGGCATTGTCGGTGTCGTCGTCCACGACATCATGAACCCGTTCTTCGCCGAGATTCTGCGCTCGATCGAGAGTGAGCTCGACCGCAGCCGACAGACCTTCATCCTGTCCAATCACTACGATCAGCTCGAAAAACAGCGCACCTTCATCGATACATTGCTGCAGCTCGGCGCCGATGGCGTCATCATGTCGCCGGCTATCGGCACGCCGGCGTCCGATATCGTCATGGCCGAGGAGAATGGGCTGCCGGCGGTGCTGATCGCACGCACCGTCGAGGGCGCCGACGTACCGGTGTTTCGCGGCGACGATGCCTATGGCACGGGCCTCGCCACCAACCATCTGATCTCGCTCGGCCACAAGCGCATCGCCATGATCGGCGGCACCGACCAGACCTCGACCGGCCGCGATCGCTACCAGGGCTATGTGAACGCCATGGAGGCAGCCGGACTCGACGTCAGGCCGTCCTGGCGCATATCAGGCCCGCGCACCAAGCAGGCCGGTTTCGAGGCCGCCGGGCAGTTTCTGGCGCTGAAGGACAGGCCGACCGCGGCCTGCTGCTGGAACGACCTCGTCGCCATCGGCCTGATGAACGGCATTGCGCGTGCCGGCCTTGTGCCGGGCGTCGACATCTCCGTCACCGGCTATGATGACCTCGAAGAGGCGGCGATAGCCACGCCGGCGCTGACCACCGTCTGGAACGGCCAGCGCGAGGTCGGCCGCCGCGCCGCCAGTGCGCTGCTCGACAAACTCAACGGGCAGACGGTGCGGCCCTCGCAGGAATTGATCAAGCCGGAACTGCATGTGCGCCAGTCGACCGGCAAGCCGGTGGAGCGTGCATGACCAAGGCCGAACAATTGGGAGCCGTTGCCATTCTGGTGCCGGCCGATTTCAGCGACCACGCCGTCGCGCGTATCGACCAGACGTTCAATCGCATCGGCATCGAGCGCGCCGATCCCGCGCTGGTCACCGACGAGATGCGCCGCGCGGTGCGCGGCATCGCATCCTTTGCCGGCATCAGTGCGGCGATGATGGACGCGTTGCCGAAGCTCGAACTCATCGCCTCGTTCGGCGTCGGCTACGATTCGGTCGATGTCGGCCATGCGACGGCGAAGAACATCATGGTCACCAACACGCCCGACGTGCTGACCGAAGAGGTCGCCGACACCGCGATCGGGCTGCTGATCAACACGGTGCGCGATCTGCCGCGTGCCGAAACCTGGCTGCGTGACGGCAGCTGGGCGAAGAAGGGCAACTATCCGCTGAGCCGGCTGACCTTGCGCGCGCGCCGCGTCGGTATTTTCGGCATGGGCCGCATCGGACAGGCCATTGCACGGCGGCTGGAGGCCTTCGGCCTGCCGATCGCCTATCACAACCGGCGCCGGGTCGAAGGCCTGTCCTACCAATACCATGACACGCTGAAGGGCTTGGCCGAGGAAGTCGACACGCTGATTTCGGTGGCGCCCGGCGGTGCTTCGACACAGAAAGCGGTCAATGCCGGGATCCTGTCGGCGCTCGGCGCGAACGGCGTCTTCGTCAACATCGGCCGCGGCAGTACCGTCGACGAGGCGGCCCTTGCGGCCGCTCTCGCCGACGGCACCATCGCCGCCGCCGGGCTCGATGTCTTCGCCGACGAGCCGAATGTCCCCAAGGCGTTGCTCGACTTACCAAACGCCTCTCTGTTGCCGCATGTCGGCTCGGCCTCGGAGCACACACGCCGCGCCATGGCCGATCTATGCGTCGACAATCTGGTGTCGTGGTTCGGCGACCGCAGGCCGCTGACACCAGTGCCCGAGACGGCGCATGTGAAGGCTCGCCCTTGAGCGGTGGCACTGCCACACTTATTAACGTCCGCTTAACCCTTTGAAATCATTCTTCATCCTGTGTGCTGGATGAGGAATGATGAAAACGCTTTTCGCATTGATCGGTGCAGCCGCGCTGTTTGGCGGCGTTCAGCTGTTTCATGACGGCAGCGGGGAAAGCATTGCCAATGAGGCCACGCCTTCCAATGCCTACAGACTGATTGCCAATGGCGACGAAGGCGCATGCGCGGTCACGCGCGGCGCCTCGGTCTCGGATGGCCTGTCGCTGCTGACGGTGGCGCCGAATTGCCGACGGCTCCTGCCGGGCCTCGAGCGGGCTAAATTCTGGCGCGAGCAAAACGACGGAACCGTTGCCTTCAGCGCCAACGGCATCGATCCGATCGTCACCTTTGCCGTGGCTGATGGCGATGGCTACGAATCCTACGCGCCGGCCCTGCCGTTGCTGTCGCTGGCATCAGACGGTGGCTTGAAACCTAGAGACTGACTACTCCGCCGCCGCCCGCGCGCCGGCTTTCGCGGCGGCATGCAGGCGCACCGCATCGCCGAAAGCGCGAAAAATCTTGGCGGAATTGCTGTCCGACTTGACCCAGTATTCGGGGTGCCACTGGACGCCGACGGCGAAGGCGCGGGCACCCTTGACCGAAACCGCTTCGACCGTGCCGTCGGTGGCGACAGCCTCGATCTCGAGCTTCGATCCCAGCCGGTCAATCGCCTGGCGATGCAAGGAATTGACCTTGATGTCGCCGGCGCCGAACACGCCGGCCAGGCAACTGCCTGCCTTGATCGAAATGGTCTGGTGAATAGCGAAGCGCTCATCCTGTTTGTCGCTCACCGCCGCACGGTGGTCCAGCGACCCCTCGCGCTCCTGGATCTCGGTGCCCAGTGTGCCGCCGAGCGCCACGTTCAATTCCTGGATGCCGCGGCAGATGGCAAGCAGCGGCACGCCGCGCTCGATCGCCTTGCGGATCAGCGGCAGCGTCGTGGCGTCGCGCGCGGTGTCATAGGGGCCGTTCGCTTCGCTGGCATCGCCGCCATAGAGCGAGGGGTCGACGTTGGATTTCGAGCCCGTCAGCATGACGCCGTCGACCGACGACAGAAGTTCGTCGAAGTCCAGCCGGTCGCCGAACGATGGCACGAGCAGTGGGAAAACGCCGGCACCTACGATTGCTGCTTCCAGATATTGTTGAGGGGCGGCATGCCAGGTGTAGTTGTCGAACTGACGGACGTCGGTCGATATGGCGACGAGCGGCTGCTGCATTTTGGGTCTGTCTTCCATCTGGCAAGGGATATCCTGCCTTTAAAATAAGCGATCCCCGGCCATTTTTCCAGCCAAGTCTCAGCGTGTCGCATGGGCCACGAAACCGCCTGTTAGACTATAGTTGCAGGGTCGCATGGCTTCGCCATCAAATCCGGCCGGCGTGCTGGACTCGACTCCTTGCCCGTGTATTGTTTCGAGCGAACCGATGCGGGAGCCGAGGATTTCCCGAACGTCGGTTTGTTGGTCCAAAAGGGAGGAACTGCATGGATCGTCGTTCATTTATCCGCAAGGCCGGCGTCACCGGCGTCGGCGCAGCCGCGGCGGCGGCCACGCTCGCCGCACCGGCAATCGCCCAGTCCAACCCCAAGGTGACATGGCGATTGGCGTCGTCCTTCCCGAAGTCGCTCGACACCATCTATGGCGGGGCCGAAGTGTTCTCCAAGATGCTGTCGGAAGCCACCGACGGCAATTTCCAGATCCAGGTCTTTGCCGCCGGCGAGCTTGTTCCCGGCCTGCAGGCCGCCGATGCCACCACGGCCGGCACGGTCGAGGCCTGCCACACGGTGGCATATTATTACTGGGGCAAGGACCCGACATGGGCGCTGGGTGCGGCGGTGCCCTTTTCGCTCAACGCGCGCGGCATGAATGCATGGCACTACCATGGCGGCGGCATCGACCTGTTCAATGAGTTTCTCGCCACGCAAGGTCTGTTCGGCCTGCCGGGCGGCAACACCGGCGTGCAGATGGGCGGCTGGTTCCGCAAGGAGATCAACACCGTCGCCGACCTCTCCGGCCTCAAGATGCGCATTGGCGGCTTTGCCGGCAAAGTGGTGCAGAAGCTCGGCGTGGTGCCGCAGCAGATCGCCGGCGGCGACATCTACCCGGCGCTGGAAAAAGGCACCATCGACGCCGCCGAATGGGTCGGCCCCTATGACGACGAGAAGCTCGGCTTCTACAAGGTCGCGCCCTATTATTACTATCCCGGCTGGTGGGAAGGCGGCCCGACCGTCCACCTGATGTTCAACAAGGCGAAATACGACGAGCTTTCGCCGACCTACAAGTCGCTGCTGCGCACGTGCGCCCAGGCCGCGGACGCCAACATGCTGCAGAAATATGACTATGTGAACCCCCCGGCGGTGAAGCGGCTGGTGGCCGGCGGCGCCAAACTGCGCCCATTCAGCCAGGAGATCATGGCCGCCTGCTTCGAGAAGGCCAACGAGGTCTACGCCGAAATGGAAGCCTCGAACGCGCCGTTCAAGAAGATCTGGGAATCGATCAAGGGCTTCCGCAAGGAGCACTATCTCTGGGCGCAGGTGGCCGAATACAATTACGACACCTTCATGATGGTCCAGCAGCGCAACGGCAAGCTGTAGGCGATCGTACTTTGCTTTTCGAAAGCCTCGGGGCATTTTTGTTCCCCGGGGCTTTTCTTTGCTCGACGGCGACGGCAATCGCCAAATGCCGCGAAGCCTGAACCTCAGCCCATCGCTGGTACCACCAGCACCTTCACTTCACCCGGAGCCGGCGGATTGGCGATCACCCCTGGCGCCTCTTCGAGCGTGACTTGCCTAGATATCAACCGATCGATCTCGATCACGCCCGACGCGATAAGCTCGGCGGCGCGGCGATGCGTGTAGGGATTGAGGAATGAGCCCACTACCTTGAGTTCACGGAACAACAGGTCGAAGGGCTCGAATTCCACCTTCATGCCTTGCGGCGTCACGCCGACGATAACGACGGTGCCGCCCGCCCTTGCCAGCCGCATCGACTGCTCGACGGTCTCGCACACACCGGCGCATTCGAACACCACGTCGGCACCACCAGGCATCAGTCCGGCCGGACCGGCGATGGCCTCGATCACATCGGTGGCGGCGGGATCGACCGTCGCCGTCGCACCGAGTTCGCTGGCAAGCGCTCGCCGCGAGGCTTGCCGTGTCGACAGGATGATAGTGGTGGCCCCGGCCAGCCGTGCCAGTTGCACGGTGAGCAGGCCGATGACGCCGCCGCCGAGCACCACCACCGAGCTGCCTGGCTTGATCTCGGCAAGGTCGACGCCGTGCAGGCAGCAGCCGAGCGGTTCGCAGAAAGCACCATGTGTCGGCTTCAGATTCGCGGGAAGGACAAAGGCCTGTTTCTGCGGCATCACCACATAGTCGGCAAAGCCGCCGTCGCGGTGGATGCCGATGGCGGTGAGATTGCCGCACAAATTGACGCGGCCGGCATGGCAATGGCCGCAGCGCCCGCAGGCGATGTTGGGGTCGCCGGTGACGCGGTCGCCGACGGCAAAGCCGGAGACGGCGGTGCCGATTGCCTCGACGATGCCGGAGAATTCGTGCCCGGGTGTCACTGGCGGCCTGCAGGGGAACTCGCCGCGGAAAAGATGCCGGTCGGTGCCGCAGACACCGCAGGCTTCGATCCGCACCAGGAGGTCGTCCGAGCCCGGGACCGGTTTGGCGATCTCGCGCAACGAGATGCTGCCCACTGCCTCCAACCGCACGGCTTTCATGGCATCGTTTCCATCAATTGAAGCTCGGCGGTTGCGACAGGTCCGGCGCGGGTGCAGCCGGCTTGGCCGGCGGCGCATCGCCGAAATTCGGGGGCTGCGACAGATCGGGCGTGCCGGGCGCCGTCGGTGCGGCGCCGCCATTGGCAGGCACGCCGCCACCGTCCGGCGCGCCGAGCGGCGACAGGCTGGGCACCCCGGGCACCGTGTAGTCGATCGTGCCGGAATCGACGGCCGTGCCCTTGTAGCGCATCACCATTTGCGGGAAGGCGATGGTCAGGCCGATCATGATCACCTGGATGCAGACGAATGGCACCGCGCCCCAATAGATCTGGCCCGTTGTCACCGGCGCGATCTGCTTGCCGGTCAGGCGATCGAGATAGGGCACGCGGGCAGCGACCGAGCGCAGGTAGAACAGCGCGAAGCCGAATGGTGGATGCATGAAGCTGGTCTGCATGTTGACGCCCAGGAGCACGCCGAACCAGATCAGGTCGATGCCGAGCTTGTCGGCCGCCGGCGCCAGCAGCGGCACGATGATGAAGGCCAGTTCGAAGAAATCGAGGAAGAAGGCGAGGAAGAAGACGAGCATGTTGACGCCGATCAGGAAACCGACTTCGCCGCCCGGCAGCGAGGTCAAGAGATGCTCGACCCAGATCTGGCCGTTGACGCCGTAGAAGGTCAGCGAGAACACCCGCGCGCCTATCAGGATGAACAGCACGAAGGACGACAGCCGCGTCGTCGAGGCCAGCGCCTGCTTGATCACGTCCATCGACAGCCGGCCCTTCATTGCCGCCATAGCCAGCGCACCGACCGCGCCCATCGCGCCGCCCTCGGTTGGGGTGGCGATGCCGAGAAAGATGGTGCCCAGCACCAGGAAGATCAGCGCCAGCGGCGGGATCAGCACGATCACGACCTGCTGCGCCAGCCGCGACATCATGTTGATGTTCAGGCTGCGGTCGAGGATCGCGACGATGTAGATGAAGATGACGCCGACCGTCGCGCCGAGAATATCGGCGTTGTCGCCATGAGCGGGCACCAGGTAACGGTAGGCCGCATAGGCGATCGCAATGGCCGCTATCAACGCGATCAGCAACGACACCACGCCATGGCCGAGCGTCCGCGCCTCAAGCGGCAGGGCAGGCATCGACTTTGGCCGGACGATCGACATGATCACGATGTAGAGCGTGTATAGGCCGGTCAGCACCAGGCCGGGGATCAGGGCGCCGGCATACATGTCGCCGACAGAGCGGCCGAGCTGGTCGGCGAGAACGATCAGCACCAGCGACGGCGGAATGATCTGGGCGAGCGTGCCCGAGGCAGCGATGACGCCGGATGCCACCCGGCGGTCATAACCATAGCGCAGCATGATCGGCAGCGAGATCAGTCCCATGGCGATGACGGACGCCGCCACCACGCCTGTGGTCGCGGCCAACAGTGCGCCGACGAAGATCACCGCGTAGGCGAGGCCTCCGCGGACGGGTCCGAACAACTGGCCGATCGTGTCGAGCAGGTCTTCCGCCATGCCCGATCGTTCGAGCACGATGCCCATGAAGGTGAAGAACGGGATCGCCAGCAGCGTGTCGTTCGACATCACCCGGCTGCCGTAGAAATTGTCCGGCAGCGCATAGAGCAGCGGCCATGCGAGATTGATCGCGCCGCCCGAATAGGGCGTCAGAAGCACGCCGATAAAGAAGAACATCAAGCCGTTGGCGGCGAGCGAAAAGGCGACGGGATAGCCGATCAGCATGAACAGGATCAGCGAGGCGAACATGATCGGCGCCATGTTCTGGGCGATGAACTCCATCACGAACGCACCTCTTCGGCGAGCGCCTTGGCTTCGAGTTCAGCCTGTTCGTGCACGGAAATGAATGGGTTGGGATCCTCAATGACGCCGCGCATGATGGCGATCTTCTTGATGATCTCGGAAATGCCCTGCAGCGCGAGCAGGAAAAAGCCGACCAGCAGGATCGCCTTGGCCGGCCACACGATCAGGCCGCCGGCGTTGGTCGACATTTCGCCGCTGTGAAACGACAGCGACACGTAGGGCACGAAATAGAACACCATCAGCGTCACGAACGGCATCAGGAAAAAGACGTGGCCGAAGAGGTCGATCCAGTGCTGCACGCGGCGTGAAAACAGGCCGTAGACGATATCGATGCGGATATGCTCGTTCTGTTTCAGCGTGTAGGCGGCGGCCAGCATGAAGGCGGCTCCGAACAGGTACCATTGCAGCTCCAGCCAGGCGTTGGACGAGGTGTCGAACACCTTGCGGATGACCGCGTTGGCCGCACTCACCAGGATCGCCAGCAGGATCAGCCAGGATACCGATTTGCCGATGAACTCGTTCATACGATCGATCGTTCTGGATAGAGCGAGAAGCCCTGCCATGCATTCCTCCCTGATGCGGTGACGCGCGATCGCCCTTTTCGTCGCGCCGCCTGGCCCAACCGTATGCAGTGCGTGGTCCGGTTGGTCAACACGGGGACGAAGGATGCAGGCCAATCGGCGCTCGCGGCACGGTGGAAAACCGCGGCCTGAAGAGACGTCATGCAACCAAAGTCTGACGGGATCAGACGACCTTGCCGGTGTCGCGGCCGGCGCCGATCAGGATCAGCATGGCAACCAGGAACAGATACATCCAGGCATCGCGCCATTCGGCCGGGAAATAGCCGGCCCACAGTGATTCGGCCATGCCGAAAGCGGCCGCGCCCAGCGCTGCCCTTGGCGGTGAGAGATAACCGCCGACCGCCGTCACGAACAGGATCTTCAGGCCGTAGACAAGGCCGGAACCGAAGCTGACATTGCCGTAGTAGAGGCTGGCCATGACCCCGGCCAGCGCGGCGCAGAAGCCGCCGAACAGCACGGCACGCCGGAACACGCCGCGCACGTCGACGCCGCATAGGGCGGCGGCCCTGGGGTCGTCGGAGACGGCGCGCCAGCACCGGCCGAAGTTTGAGCGGGCAAATGCCCAGGTGGCGAGGGCGACCGCCGCCACGACCACGGCGCAGTCGAGCACCTGGATCAGCGTCAGCGTCGCCTTGAATCCGGAGGCTTCGGCGAAAACGACGGGCTCGGCCAGCATCGGCGGCAGCCACAGATCATGTGTGTCGGCGGCGATGCGGCTTGCTTCCGACAGGACGAGCAGGATGCCGAGCGTCGTCACCACGATGGCGTTGGGCGAGCGGTCGGCCAACGGCTCGAAGACGCTGCGCGACAGGACATGGCTGATGAGCGCCGCATAGAGGAACGCCGCGAGGACGCCGAACAGCACCGAAGCCAGCAGCGTCAGCCACAGCACTTGGTAGCCGAAGGCGACGCTCAGGATCATTGCCTGGCCGCAAAAGGCAAACAGCGCCCCATAGGCAAGGTTGGTGCGGTGCAGAATGCCGTTGGTCAGCACGTAGCCGAAGGCGAGCAACGCATAGAGCGCACCCGAATGCAGCCCGTTCAGCACCTGCTGGAAGAAGTAAAGCATGCTCGACAACACCAGAAGCATCCCGCCCAAGAGGGAATAGAACAAGCGCGGACAAAGGCGACGGTACCCTGCGCATCCGAGGTTTGCATCGTCGAATCTAACTTGTCAAACGCGATTTATCGGTTAGATGTTCGGGAATGACAGTTGCCTGGACTTCTCACCGCTTCACCGGCGGCCTGCTCGCGCTCGACACGGCGAACACCGTCGTGCTGCGCGGCGATCCGGAGCGCACATTCGACCGCTTCGACGATCCGGCCGAAATCGCCCGCTTCGCCGACGCGGCTAGCGGCTTTCGCGCCGCCGAGCTTGGCGACAGACGGCTGGCGGTGTCCTCGCCGGCGGCAATCGCGCCCGTCGTGCTGTCGATCCGCGAGACGACCGATAGGCTGTTTCGAGGCGCTGTGTTGAAAGGCGCGGTGGCCACCGCCGATCTGCCCGAATTCCTGCGGTCCTGCGCCGACGGCCTGGCCGCCGGCGGGACCGAGATTGGGGCGCAGGGACGGCCGTTCGGCGATCCGGCGACGCCGATCGCCTTCGAGGCGGCACTGGCGGTTTCGGCGCTTTCCCTGCTGCGTGACGACACCGTCGCGAGGCTCAGGATCTGTCCCAATTGCACCTGGCTGTTCGTCGACAGAAGCCGCAATTCCAGCCGCCTTTGGTGCGACATGGCGGTGTGCGGCAACAGGCAGAAGGCAAGCCGTCACTATCGCCGCCGCATGGCGGCCAATGAGGTCAGGAATGCCTAGAATTCTTTCCCGCTCGACGGTTGCTGGCGCGGCGCTGATCGCGGCGATGACGCTTGGCGCTTGCCGGGATACTGGCGGTGGAGGCAAGCTGTTCGAAGTTTCCGGCAAGATATTCGTCTTCAACTACCGCCTCGCCAGGGCGACCTATGTCGTGACGCTGAGGCCCTTGCGGCCGATGGGCGAGGGTCAGGTGGCGGTTGCCAGCTTCCAGAACCCCGCCGGTGGTGATCCCTTCGTGGTCGAGCAGAAGATCTGGCCGAAGCTCGACAAGGTGAGCCTGGAAAGCCCGGCGCTGACCTGCGTTGTCAAGAACAAACCCTATGCCATCGCCATCAGCATCAAGGGCGCCGATGGCGCGGTCCTGCAGGAGATCGACACCACGCTGATGTCGACGGAAGACCAGTCCATCCTGCCCGATCGGCCGCTGGTCATCGACCAACTCTACACGGCCAACCCCGACCTCGCCGGCCATCCCGACGGCAAGCTGCCGGGCGAGCCGAAGCCGGACTGCTCGAAAGCCGGCTGACACCTTCCGACGGCATCGATTTCGGCTGGAATTTTCGTATGCCATCGCGCTGTCGGCGCACCGTTTCATGCGTGATCCAGCGCCCGCCGAACTGCTTGTCGCGCGTTGGCTGGTCCTTTCGATTTTGTTTGACCTGCCTTGCAAGGGGAGAAAGGATGCGTCATCCGATCCCGACGTTGGCTGCTGCCCCGCGCGGCCTTCGCAGAGGAAATGCCTGATGACGCTGCACGATGTCGCGCTCGACGACAAGTTCGATCTTGGAAAGGAGCGCATCTTCCTGTCCGGCGCGCAGGCGGTCATCCGCATGCTCCTGATGCAGCGCGAGCGCGACCGCCGCGCCGGCCTGAACACGGCAGGCTTCGTCTCCGGCTATCGCGGGTCGCCGCTCGGCGGCCTCGACATGCAGCTGTGGAAGGCGAAAAAGCAGCTCGCCGGGGCCGACATCGTTTTCCAGCCCGGCCTCAACGAAGAGCTGGCCGCCACCGCCTGCTGGGGCTCGCAGCAGACGGAACTGGCGGGCGAGGGCACCCATGATGGCGTCTTTTCGGTCTGGTACGGCAAGGGGCCGGGCGTCGATCGTTCGGGCGACGTGTTCCGCCACGCCAATCTCGCCGGCTCGTCCAGACATGGCGGCGTCCTTGCGCTCATGGGCGACGACCACATGGCCGAATCCTCGACCAATGCGCACGCCACGGAATTCCTCTTCGTCGACACCATGGTGCCGATCCTCAACCCGGCCGGTGTCCAGGAGATCATCGACTACGGCCTGTACGGCTTTGCCATGTCGCGCTTCGCCGGCACCTGGGCGGCGATCAAATGCGTCAAGGACAACATCGAATCGACGGCTTCGGTCGATGCCTCGCTCCAACGGTTGAACATCGTCGTCCCAGATTTCGACATGCCGCCGGGCGGCCTCAACATCCGCCACGAGATCGACATGCTCGGCCAGGAAGAACGGCTGCATGAGCACAAGCGTGCCGCTGCCTCCGCCTTCATCCATGCCAATGGGCTGAACAGGATCGTCTATTCGGGCGGCCACAATCCGAAACTCGGCATCATCACGCTGGGCAAGAGCTATCTCGATGTCCGTCAGGCGCTGGAGGATATCGGCATCGACGAGGCGGCCGCCAACCGCATCGGCGTGCGGCTGTTCAAGGTCGGCTGCCCCTGGCCGCTCGACCTGCAGCACATCGCCGACTTCGCGCGCGGTCTCGACACCATCGTCGTCGTCGAGGAGAAACGCTCGCTGATCGAGGTGCAACTGCGCGAAAGCCTTTATGGCACGGCCTCGCAGCCGGCCATCGTCGGCAAGAAGGACGAGCGCGGCGACTGGCTGTTTCCGGCCAAGGGGGCGCTCGACCCCAACGAGATCGCCATTGCGCTCGGCGAGAGAATCCTCAAGACCATCGGCCCATCCGAAGAGATTTCGGCCAGGGTAGCCAAGCTACGCCAGTTCCAGGCGATGCTGGCCGATGCCACCGACATCGGCTCGCGCACACCCTTCTTCTGTTCGGGCTGTCCGCACAATTCCTCGACCAAGGTGCCGGACGGCTCGATCGCCGCCGCCGGCATCGGCTGTCACTTCATGGCGCTGTGGATGGATCGCAACACCGTTGGCTTTACCGCCATGGGTGGCGAGGGGGCGCAATGGGTCGGCCAGGCGCCGTTCTCCAGGCGCGACCACATCTTCCAGAATCTCGGCGACGGCACCTACAACCATTCCGGCACGCTGGCGATCCGCTTCGCCCTGTCGAGCGAGGCCAACATCACCTACAAGATCCTCTACAACGACGCCGTCGCCATGACCGGCGGCCAGCCGCATGAGGGCGGGCTGACAGTGGACATGATTGCCAGACAGGTGCGGGCAGAGGGCGTCGACCGCATCGCCATCGTCACCGACGAACCCGACAAATATGCCGGGAAGGCCGAATTCCCGGCCGGCGCCACTATCCACCACCGCGACGACCTCGACCTCGTCCAGCGCGAGCTGCGCGACGTCAAGGGCGTATCGATCCTGCTCTACGACCAGACCTGCGCCGCCGAAAAGCGCCGTCGTCGCAAGCGCGGCACCTTTCCCGATCCCGACAAGCGGGTGTTCATCAACGAACTGGTCTGCGAAGGCTGCGGCGATTGCGGCGTGCAATCGAACTGCGTCTCGATCCAGCCGGTCGAGACCGAATTCGGCCGCAAGCGCAAGATCGACCAGTCGAGCTGCAACAAGGATTTCTCCTGCGTCAACGGCTTCTGCCCGTCCTTCGTCACCGTGCACGGTGCCAAGATCCGCAAGGCCGAGGGCCTGGCCGGCGGGACCGACCCGCTTGAAGGCGTGCCGATGCCAGCCGAATTCCCGCTCGGCGTCGAGGGCTGGGCGGCGATCATCGACGGCGTCGGCGGCACCGGCGTCGTCACCGTCGGTGCCGTGCTCGGCATGGCGGCGCATCTGGAGGACAAGGGTTGCGGCATGATCGACATGGCCGGCCTGGCCCAGAAGGGCGGTTCGGTGTTCACCCATGTCCGCATCGCCCGCACGCCGGAGGACATCAATGCCATTCGCGTTTCGGCGGGAAAGGCCGACCTCGTGCTCGGCTGCGATCTCGTCGTGTCGGGCGCCAAGAAAGTGCTGACGGCGGTGCGCGAGGGGCATACGATCTTCCTCGCCAACACCGCCGAGATCATGCCGGGCGAATTTGCTCGATCGGCCGATTTCTCGCTGCCGATCGAGCGCCTGAAGAAGGCGATCCGCTCAGCGGCCGGTGACGACAAGGCGCATTTCTTCGACGCCACCCGCACCGCCACAGCCCTGTTCGGCAATTCGCTGGGCGCCAACATGTTCATGCTCGGCTTTGCCTTCCAGTACGGCGGTCTGCCGCTCTCGGCCGAAGCCGTCGAAAAGGCCATTGAATTGAATGGCGAAGCGGTGGCGATGAACATCGCTGCTTTCCGCTGGGGCCGCCGCGCCGCGCATCAGCCGGATTTCGTGTGCGGCCTCATCGCCCAGCCCGGCCCGACGATCGCCGGGAAGGCTGCTCCGGCCGCCGAGACACTCGACGATATCATCGCCCGCCGTGCCGCCTTCCTCACGGCCTATCAGAACGCTGCTTACGCTAAGCGCTACGCCGACAGGATATCGACGCTGCGAGGGTCAGAAACGAAGGCCGTGCCGGGTTCGACCGCCGTGACCGAGGCCGCCGCCAAAAGCCTGTTCAAGCTGATGGCGATCAAGGACGAATACGAGGTTGCGCGGCTTTATACCGACGGCTCCTTCGCCGCCGCGCTTGGCAAGCAGTTCCAGAGCTACGAGAAACTTGAATTCCATCTCGCCCCGCCGATCATGGGACGTCGCGGCAATGACGGCAAACCGAGGAAATCGAGCTTCGGCCCGTGGATGATGAAAGGCTTTCGCCTGCTGGCCGCGATGAAGGGCCTGCGCGGCACGGCCTTCGACCTGTTCGGCTACACCGCCGAGCGGCGCATGGAGCGGCAATTGCTCGCGCAGTACGAGGCCGATCTACAGCTCGTGGCCAGCTCGCTGGCGCCGGGCAAGATCGAGGCCGCGGTAGCCCTGGTCTCGGTCCCGGCGTTGATCCGCGGCTATGGCCATGTCCGGCAGGCAAGCGCCGGAAAGGCGGCGGGCGAGCGCTCCAGACTGCTCCAGCGACTGACCCAAACCATGCCGGTACCGGTTCTCAGTGCCGCTGAGTGATTTCTCCACCCATGCCCGAAGCCTGCTGCAAGGTCCTCTTGCCGAGGCGGGCCGGCCGAAGCCGTAGCTTAAGCCCCTCTGTCTAAGCCTTTCTTAAGGCGGTTGTGGCATGACAAGGCTTAGCGTTGGGCCGATCATATGGGCAAAACAAAGACCGAAAGCATCCCCGCGGATGTCTATATCCAATTTGTGCGGTCGTTGTTCGACAACGCGCACATGTTGGTGATCGGTGGCGCGTGCTACTGGATCCTCGGATTCATGATTTATCTGCGCACGCAAAATCCGTTGTTTCTGGCCTTTTCTTTTATTCTACTGCCGATCAGCCTTCTGCGTTATTTCGGTATTCGCAGCTTCCTGAAGACCGGGGGCGTGATTGCCGACGTCGAACACGCACACCGATTGGAGCGCAGTTACATCCTCAAGGGCTGCTTGCAGGGCCTCGGATTGGGCGCGCTGTGCTTCGTGTCGATCTATGTGTATCCCGACCCATTCGCCGAACTGGCGGCAATGTCGCTGACCCTGGCGACCTTGGTCACGGTTGTCGCCCGTAATTACGGGTCTCCGCGCATGGTGCGGATTTTTTCTGTAACCTTCATCGGTCCGGCGGCGCTAGCGCTCCTGCTGCGTTTGGATGCCCCGTCCGTCGTCCTCGGTCTGATGATCTTCCCGATGACGTTCATTACCATCAACAGCGCCGACCATGTTCGCAATGTGCTGTTTTCGGCGGTCATCGGCCACAAGCAGGCGAAAAGCATAACGCGCAAGTTCGACCGCGCGCTCAACACCATGTCGCACGGCCTAGTCATGCTCGGCCCTGATGGGCGCGTCGCGGTCGCCAATGCCGAGGCCGCCCACCTGATGTCGCTGAAATCGGCCGACGCGCTGCTCGGGCGTTCCATCCACGGGCTTCTGATGCGCGGCGTCGCCGGCGGCATGCTGGCGCCGAAGGACTGCCGCTACGTCGAGGCGCAGCTGACGCGCGCGCTGCGCGAGGGCAGGGACCGCAAGGTTCTTGTTTCGCTCGCCAACGGCCAGCATTACGAATTCTCCGCGCGCGAAGGCAGCCAGGAACTCGGCGTGATCACCTTCGAGGATGTCACGGCGCGCGTCGAAGCGGAGGAAAAGATCCGCTTCATGGCGCGCTACGACAATCTCACCGGCCTCCCCAACCGCGCCTACTTCCATGAACTGGTCGGCGAGCTGATGGCCTCCGGCGACCGCGATCGCCTGTGCGGCCTCGCCGTGATCGACCTCGACGATTTCAAGAGCGTCAACGACACGCTCGGCCATCCCGTCGGCGACGGGCTGATCTACGCCGTGGCCGACCGGCTGGCGGCCATCGCCGGGCAAGGCCTTACCGTCAGCCGCTTCGGTGGCGACGAGTTCATGCTGTTCTTCGACCGCATCGATGACGAGAGCCATCTGGAGAGCCTGCTCGACCAGATTTTCGCCGAGCTGCAGGGCGAGGTCGACGTGGCGGGCCATGGGCTGCGGATCCAGGCCAGCGCCGGCGCGGTACTGTCCAAGGTCGGCGGAACCGATGTCGACGCCATGATCGTCAAGGCGGACCTGGCGCTCTACAAGGCCAAGGAACTCGGCAAGAACGGGTGGCGGCTGTTCGAGGCGGCAATGGATGCCGCATTCCGCAATCGCCAGCTGATGAAGGCGGATCTGCGCAGCGCCGTGGAAGGCAGGGAACTGCGGGTCGTCTACCAGCCGATCGTGGCGATGAACACCATGCGCATCGCCAGCTGCGAGGCGCTCTGCCGTTGGGACCATCCCGATCTCGGACCGATTTCGCCCGGCATCTTCATTCCGCTGGCCGAGGAGATGGGCATCATCTCCGAGATCAGCACCTTTGTGCTGCATGCAGCTTGCACCGAATGCGCCAAATGGCCTGACCAGACCAGCGTCTCCGTCAATCTCTCGGCGAGGGATTTCCGCAGCCGCGACGTCATCCAAAAGGTGCGCGATGCGTTGGCTAACTCCGGCCTCGACGCTAGCCGCCTGGAGATCGAAGTCACGGAAACCGCGCTGCTCGACGACAAATCCCTGACCCGCCAGTATATCGAGGAACTGAAGCAGCTTGGCGTCCGCATCGCCCTCGACGATTTCGGCACCGGCTATTCAAGCCTGAGCTATCTGCACAAGCTTCCACTCGACAAGATCAAGATCGACCGGTCGTTCGTTATGGACGTCACCCACAATCCGCGCTCGCTCGAGCTGTTGAAGGGTGTCGTCGACCTGACCCGCGTCCTGGGACTCACCGTCACCATCGAAGGCGTGGAAACATTCGAGCAGCTTAAGGTCCTCATGCATTCGGTAAAGCCGGATCTTGTCCAGGGCTTTCTGTTCGGCGCGGCGCTCAGCGCGTCGGGCATCGAGACGATGTCGAACGTCACCTGGCCGTTTGCCGCGGATCTGCGTCTCGCCGCAAAGCGCACAGTCGGCTAACTTTCGTCCTCGCCGAGTTGATAATACGCGTTGCTTGGATCGTGCGGCAGGTACGAACCACAATATCCGGTTGTCGCGAAAAAACCCAAGCAAAGCGTGCAGTAGTTTTGGCCGAATTTGAAGAAGCGAAAGATTTGACCGGATCGACGCATCTGTCGAAGCGGAACGCTCCAGTGCTTTTCGCGCCCGAGTCTGCAGCGCGCCCTTCATGAGAATGAAGCCTTGGACTAGAACATCCAAGCTGCCCCTTCAGCAACCACTCCGCAGCCAAGAACCTCCGGCTGTTAAGGTTAACAAGTGGTAAACCAACGGGATCCAATTTTCGGCTTGTGTCTCATTTCAACTCGAATAGCCTGTTCACGGCGGATACGAGGACTTGAGAATGGATGCTGCGAGAAACGATGCGCGGGCTGGCGCCAGCTCCAATGCTGGGTCGGCGCTGAACCAGTCGATCATGCAATTGCTGGAGCATGTCGACTACCGTCTCATCACTGGAGGCGAGGATCTGGAGGCGATCTACCGCCTTCGCTATCAATCCTACCTGCAATCGGGCATGTGCGGCCCGATCGCCAGCGGGATGTTCGAGGACCGCTGGGACAATCTGCCGAATTCCTATCGTTTTGGCGTCTATTTCGATGGACACCTGGTCAGCACGTTACGGCTTCACTACATTTCGAGAGAGCACCCTCATTCGCCGTCCGTCGACGCCTATCCGGAAATATTGGCCGAGCGGCTTGCCCGCGGAGAGACGTTCATCGACGGGACTCGTTTCGCAACCGATGCCGACAGTGCGCCCGCGCCCGGAGTTCTGCCTTTTCTGACGCTCAGGCTTGGCATGGTGGCCGCCTCTTACTTTGGGCTCACCGCAGTGCTTACGCCGATCAAGATCGAGCATTCCGCTTACTATGCTCGTATCTTCCACGCCGTTCAGAGGACAGAGGGCAAGGTGTTTCCGGGTGTCCTCGCGCCGATCGCTCTGTTCGAAATCCCGTGCGGCGAAAACTTGCGCCAGACACTCGAACGGTTCCCGTTCTTTAAGTCGACAGCCGTGGAACAGCGAATGATGTTCGCCAATCCGGCCATCAACCGGCTGACGCCGCTGTCCATAGTGCCGACGGCGAAATACTACCGCGATGCTGCCTGAACGGGCGTCGTCCTTGCATCTGAACCTTCCCGCGGCTTCGCCGTTATAGGTAGCGGCATCGCCATCGAGTGTCGCCGCGCTCCTGCCCAACGGGCATTTCGCCCCGGGCTTCTGCCGCATTGTTCGTGGGAAGGAATACGGTCATGACCATCCACTCGCTCGCGCTCACACCGCTGATCTCGCTGATCGCCGGCGTGCTGATCCTGATCATGCCGCGGCTCCTGAACTACATCGTCGCGCTCTATCTGATTGTCGTTGGGCTGCTCGGGCTTTTTCCTCACCTTGCTGGCTGAGACGCTGGGCAGGGCTCGCGCAAGGCCATCCCTGCGGGCATCGGCCGCCAGTTTCAAGTTTCCCTTGAGGCAGTTGTCGGCTGCGATGCGGCAATAGCGCCATTGCCCTGCGCCCAGCTTTTCGGTATGTGCCTGAAAGATGTCTTCGAAGGGGTATTCCTATGGCTGAGCACACGCCGAGCGGTCCTGTAGAACTGGGCGCGAAGATGGACTATGCCGAGCATGACCGCACCTATGCGGGCTTCCTGGCGCTGGCCAAATATGGCTCGCTCTTCTGCGGCGCGCTTCTCCTGGCGATGGCTTTCGGCTTCTTCGCGGGCGGCTTCTTCTCCGCGCTGATCCTGTTCGTGCTTATTCTGGCAGTCGGCGCCTTCATTCTGCGATAAACCTTCCAAAAGTTCTTGCGAATGATGTCGCCGGACACCCCGGTCGACACTTCGCGCAGACAGGTTCCGGCCGAAAGGATCATGCGGTGGGACAGACGGTTTTCATCCCTCGTGAGCTCGATGCGAACGAACCGCGTGTCGCGGCTTCGCCCGATACGGTGAAGCGGCTGACGGCCCTGGGTTTCGACGTGGTCGTCGAAGCCGGTGCCGGCACCCGCTCGCGTATCCCCGACGAAGAGTTTGCCAAGACAGGTGCCGTCATCGGCAAGGCCTCGGATGTCGCCAAGGCCGATGTCGTGCTGAAGGTTCGCCGGCCAACGGATGCCGAGCTGAAGAGTTACAAATCCGGCGCTGCGGTGATCGCCATCATGGATCCCTACGGCAACGATGCGGCTGTCGCGGCCTTGGCCAAAGCCGGCGTCACCGCCTTCTCGATGGAGTTCATGCCGCGCATCACCCGCGCGCAATCGATGGACGTCCTGTCCAGCCAGGCCAATCTTGCCGGCTACCAGGCGGTGATCGACGGAGCCGCCGAATACGACCGGGCGCTGCCGATGATGATGACGGCGGCTGGCACGGTGCCGGCGGCGAAGGTCTTCATCATGGGCGTCGGCGTTGCCGGCCTGCAGGCGATCGCCACCGCCCGCCGTCTTGGTGCCGTCGTCACCGCTACCGACGTTCGCCCCGCCGCCAAGGAACAGGTCGCCTCGCTCGGCGCAAAGTTCCTCGCCGTCGAGGACGAGGAGTTCAAGGCGGCCGAGACGGCCGGCGGCTATGCCAAGGAAATGTCTAAGGAGTACCAGGCCAAACAGGCGGCGCTGACCGCCGAACACATTGCCAAGCAGGACATCGTCATCACCACGGCGCTGATCCCCGGCCGTCCGGCGCCGAAGCTGGTGTCGGCGGCGATGGTCGCTTCGATGAAGCCGGGCTCGGTGCTCGTCGATCTCGCGGTCGAGCGTGGCGGCAATGTCGAGGGCGCCGAGGCTGGCAAGATCGTCACCACGGCCAACAATGTGAAGATCGTCGGTCATCTCAACGTGCCAGGTCGCATCGCGGCATCCGCCTCGCTGCTTTATGCCAGGAACCTGTTCGCCTTCGTCGAGACGCTCGTCGACAAGACGACCAAGACGCTTGCCATCAATCGCGACGACGATCTGGTCAAGGCAACCATGCTGACCGACGGCGGCAAGGTCGTTCATCCGGCCTTCGCCAAGGCCGACCAGCAGCCTTATGTCGAGCCGGCCGCGATCCCGGCCACGACCATGATCGCCGATGCCACGGCCGCGCCCAGGAAGGCCGCGCCCGGGAAGACCGCCGCATCCAAGTCACCCTCGCCGAAGCCGAAAGGGACCGCGTGATGGACCAGACCTTGCAGAAAGCCTTGGATCAGCTCGACCAGGCAAGCGCTGCCGTTCGGCTCGCGGTGCAGAACCTGGCCAATGCCCCAGGCGGTGCAGAGGCGGCCGGTGATGCCGCGCATGCGCTCTCGGGCGGGGCCATCGATCCCTTCGTCTTCCGTTTCGCCATCTTCATCCTGGCGATCTTCGTCGGCTATTACGTCGTCTGGTCGGTGACCCCGGCACTGCACACGCCGCTGATGGCCGTCACCAACGCCATCTCGTCCGTCATCGTCGTCGGTGCGCTGCTCGCCGTCGGCATCGCGGCCTCCGGCGTCGCCGCCGGCTTCGGTTTCGTCGCGCTGATGCTGGTCTCGGTCAACATCTTCGGCGGCTTCCTCGTCACCCAGCGCATGCTGGCCATGTACAAGAAGAAGGACAAGTGACGTGACCGTCAATCTCGCCTCCTTCCTCTATCTGGTATCCGGCGTCCTGTTCATCATGGCGTTGCGCGGCCTCTCCCATCCGACCACCAGCCGGCAGGGCAATCTCTACGGCATGGTCGGCATGGGCATCGCCATTGCCACCACGCTGGCGCTGGCAACCCCGTCCGCCGGCCGCTTCGGCCTGATCGTGCTTGGCCTCGCCATCGGCGGTGGCGTCGGCGCCGTCACGGCCAAGCGCATTGCCATGACCTCGATGCCGCAACTGGTCGCCGCCTTCCACTCGCTGGTCGGCCTTGCCGCCGTCATGGTGGCGGCCGCGGCCATCTATGCGCCGGAAAGCTTCGGCATCGGCACGGATGGCGACATCCATGCCCAGGCCCTGATAGAGATGAGCCTTGGCGTCGCCATCGGCGCCATCACCTTCACCGGCTCAGTCATTGCCTTCCTGAAGCTCGACGGCCGCATGTCGGGCAAGCCGATCATGATCGGCGGCCGTCACGTCATCAACGCTGCCCTTGGCGTGGCGCTGATCGTGCTGATCGTGCTGCTGGTCACCACGGAATCGAAACTGGTGTTCTGGCTGATCGTTGCCGCCTCGCTGGTGCTCGGCGTGCTCCTGATCATCCCGATCGGTGGCGCCGACATGCCGGTCGTCGTATCGATGCTGAATTCCTATTCCGGCTGGGCGGCGGCCGCCCTTGGCTTCACGCTCGGCAATCTGGCGCTGATCATCACCGGCGCGCTGGTCGGCTCGTCCGGTGCGATCCTGTCCTACATCATGTGCAAGGGCATGAACCGGAGCTTCATCTCGGTCATCCTCGGCGGCTTCGGCGGCGAGACCGCCGCTGCGGCGGATGACGGCATCGAGCGCACCGTCAAGCAAGGATCGGCCGACGATGCCGCCTACCTCATGATGAACGCGCAGAAGGTCATCATCGTGCCGGGTTACGGCATGGCGGTCGCCCAGGCGCAGCACGCGCTGCGTGAAATGGCCGACAAGCTCAAGGCCAATGGCGTCGACGTCAAATACGCCATCCACCCCGTCGCCGGGCGCATGCCCGGCCACATGAATGTGCTGCTCGCCGAAGCCAACGTGCCTTACGACGAAGTGTTCGAGCTCGAGGACATCAACTCGGAATTCGCGCAGGCCGACGTCGCCTATGTCATCGGCGCCAACGACGTCACCAACCCGTCCGCGCGCGACGACAAGTCGTCGCCCATCTACGGCATGCCGATCCTCGACGTCGACAAGGCCCGCACCTGCCTGTTCGTCAAGCGCTCGCTCGGCTCCGGCTATGCCGGCATCGACAACACGCTGTTCTACAAGGACGGCACCATGATGCTGCTCGGCGACGCCAAGAAGATGACCGAGGAAATCGTCAAGGCGATGGATCACTGACCGGCAGGTCTTGACCGTCGAATGGAAAGAGCCCGGTCGATGCCGGGCTCTGTAATTTTGGCGTGATGCTGCCTTCAGCCGTTGGTCAGGAACACCGCTTCCTCTTCATCGCGCTGCCTGCCGCCGAGCGCCGCGGCCGCACTGGCGATGAAGGCGCCGATGACCAGCGACAAGGCGCCGAGAAGCGCAAAGGTGGCGCTTGCTTTCCTTGCCGTGTCGGCCGCCTGCTTCGCCTTGACCTTTGCGTCCTGCGCCTTCGCCAGCACCGTGTCGACACGCGTCTTGGCATCAGCCTCGGAAAGGCCGGTGCGCGCGGCGACCAATTGCGCAAGATAGGTCTTGTCTTCCGCCGAAACCTCGCCGGCGACGGCGCCGGCGATCAGGATCCGCGAGGCCTGCCCGGCCGCGGCGGCTTCGTCGGCGGGATTGGCGGTGGCGAGCTTGGCCGGATCGGCCGGGCGGAACAGGGAATCCACCAGATAGGAGGTCGCATTGTCGGTCGATGCACCGCTGGCATTCGCCGAGGCCCCGGCCGACGCACCCATGGCGGCTCCCGAGGCCACGGTGGACGCGGCCTGCACACCTGAACCAATCGCGGCGGAAAGTGCCGAGCCAAGCACGCCGGCGACCAGCAAGGTGGCCAGCGCCCAGGCGAGAAAGCCGTGCGCGGTGTCACGGAAATAGACTTCGTCGGTGTGGATGCCGACCCATTTGGTCCGCAACCGGCCCGCAAGGTAGCCGCCTACACCGGCGGACAGCCACTGCACGATCACCAGCCAGACGGCGGTGGAAACCGCGAAGGTGGTGATCGACGCGCCAGAGCCCGACCATGGTGAAACCATGCTGAGCCCAAGACCTGAGCCGAGCAACATGAGGATGAACGTCAACGTCGAGGCCGCGAAAGCGCCGGCTATGATCGGTCCCCAGCTGACGGCGGTGGAGGACGATTCCGTGGAAGCGGATACGTCGACAGCCGATAGGGTGGACTGCATCGACGCCCCCTACCGTACGAACAGCATGATGAGAATGATGATCGGAATCGGAATGCCGAGCAACCAGAGTAGAATGCCGCGTCCCATAAAAAGCCTCCTGCAAGAAATTGTGATGGACACTGTCACAATGTCTTCGAAGGCCTTCTGTTCCGGCGCATCCTCATTATTGGCGCGCGCACGGGCCATGCCAATCTGTCAAAAGGCTGGGCGAAACCTCAAATATCCAGGTTGGCGACCGACAGTGCGTTGTCCTGGATGAATTCGCGCCGAGGCTCCACCTCGTCACCCATCAGCCGCGAGAACAGGCTGTCGGCATCGGTCGCATCGTTGACCTTGACCTGCAGCAGCGAACGCACATTCGGATCGAGCGTGGTTTCCCAGAGCTGCTCGGCATTCATCTCGCCGAGACCCTTGTAGCGCTGCATGGTCAGCCCCTTGCGGCCGGTCGCAAAGACCGCGTTGAGCAGCGCCAGCGGTCCCGAGACTGTTTCGGACACCTCCTTGCGGCGCAGCACCGGCGGCGCCCCGTAGACTTCGCTGAGGCGCTGCGCGTAGCGATCGAGCTGGCGTGCGTCGGCGGAATTGATCAACGCCATGTCGAGATGGGCGTATTCCTTGACGCTGCGCACGGTGCGTTCGAAGACATAGCCGCCGATGCCCTCGTTCGAGGTCGACATGCGGCCGGTCCAACCGCGCTCGGTGTCCTCGGCGATGATGTCGAGGCGTTGCGCGATCCGCTCCGCCATCGCGTTGGCGCGGCCAAGATCGGCGAAGATTTCGGGATTGAGCCCGCCGGCGATCGCAGCCTGCTCGACGACGTCGCGGTTATAGCGCGTGTGCAAGCCGTTGATGAGCTGGCGCACGGCAAGCGCATCGGCGACGGCGCCGTGCAGATCCTGTCCGGTCCGCACTTCCCCTGAGCCGAGCGTAAGGGACGCTTCCTCCAACCCCGAATCGATCAGGAATTCTTCGAAGGCGCTCTCATTCTTGATGTATTGCGAGCTCTTGCCGCGCGTCACCTTATAGAGCGGCGGCTGGGCGATGTAGAGGTGGCCGCGCTCGATCAGCTCCGGCATCTGCCGGAAGAAGAAAGTGAGCAGCAAGGTCCTGATATGGGCGCCGTCGACGTCCGCGTCGGTCATCAGGATGATCTTGTGGTAGCGCAGCTTGTCGGCGTTGAATTCGTCCTTACCGATCGAGGTGCCGAGCGCGGTGATCAGCGTGCCGATCATGTCGGACGAGAGCATGCGGTCGAAGCGGGCCCGCTCGACATTGAGGATCTTGCCGCGCAGGGGAAGGATTGCCTGGTTTTGGCGCGAACGGCCGCCCTTGGCGGAGCCGCCGGCCGAGTCACCCTCGACGATGAAGATTTCGGACTTCGCCGGGTCGCGTTCCTGGCAATCGGCCAGCTTGCCGGGCAGCGAGGTGACGCCGAGCGAGGTCTTGCGGGTGATGTCACGAGCCTTGCGCGCCGCTTCACGCGCCGCCGCGGCCTGGATCACCTTGTCGACGACCACCTTGCCCTCGGTCGGATGCTCTTCGAGCCACGTGCCGAGCGCTTCGTTGACCAGTCCCTCGACCACGGGACGAACCTCCGACGAGACCAGCTTGTCCTTGGTCTGCGACGAGAATTTCGGATCGGGAACCTTAACCGACAGCACCGCCGTCAGGCCCTCGCGGCAATCGTCGCCGATCAGCGAGACCTTTTCCTTCTTGGTCAGCCCCGAAGATTCGCCATAGCCGGTGATCTGGCGGGTCAGTGCGCCGCGAAAACCGGCCAGATGGGTGCCGCCATCGCGCTGCGGGATGTTGTTGGTGAAGGCCAGCACATTCTCGTGGTAACTGTCGTTCCACCACATCGCCACTTCCACGGTGATGCCGTCACGCTCGGCCCTGATGGAGATGGGCTTCCCGATCAGCGGTTTCTTGACCCGGTCGAGATATTTGACGAACTCTTCCAGGCCGCCATCATAGTGCAGTTCGTGCTTCACGACGTCGGCATGACGTGCGTCTGTCAGAACGATGCGCACGCCGGAGTTCAGGAAGGCGAGTTCGCGCAGCCGGTGCTCCAGCGTGCCGAAATCGAATTCGACCATGGTAAAGGTCTCGGACGACGGAAAGAAGGTGACCTCGGTGCCGCTGCGGCCCTCATTGGTGCCTGGGCGCTTGTCCTGCTCGTAGCTGCCGATCGCCTTCAGCGGCGCATCGGCATTGCCGTGGGTAAAGCTCATCTCGAAGACCTGGCCGTTGCGGCGGATCTTGAGCTTCAACCAGGCCGACAGCGCGTTGACCACCGAGACGCCGACGCCATGCAGACCGCCAGACACCTTGTAGGAGTTCTGGTCGAACTTTCCGCCGGCATGCAGCTGCGTCATGATCACTTCGGCCGCCGAAATGCCTTCGCTGGGGTGAATGTCGGTTGGAATGCCACGGCCATTGTCGATAACCGTCACCGAACCGTCGGGATTGAGCGTCACCGAAACCAGGTCGGCATGGCCGGCCAGCGCCTCGTCGATGGCGTTGTCGACCACTTCGTAGACCATGTGATGCAGGCCCGAGCCGTCATCGGTATCGCCGATATACATGCCCGGCCGCTTGCGGACGGCGTCCAACCCCTTCAAAACCTTGATGGAATCGGCGCCGTATTCGGCTTCAGCGCCGTTTGTGTTCTCGGTCTGGTCGCTCATGAAAACCTGTTGTCTAGATGCCGCTTTTACAGCGCGAAAAATCAGCCCCGAATCGCGCTTCTGATATGGGGTAGATATAGGCGCTAAAGGCGGTTTTTCCAAGGTTTGCAGGCATTTCCGGCGCGAATGCCGAGCCGGCAGCCGGCTATTTTTTTCGGGCGCTGAATTTAGCCAGGAGGCCGCGCAAATATTTGACCGTGGATTTGTCCCTGGCGCCAGCCGGCCCGTCTGGTCGAGCTCCAGCGAAACCAAGTTTCTTCAGCGCCGCTTCCATGGCTTCGCCGTCATGGGAGGTGGCAAGCGGCCGGACCAGCCGGTAGTCGTCATTGGCCTGGCCGATGCACGCGCCGCTCGGCCGCGATAGCGGTGGTCGCAAGCATCAGCAGCATGGCAAACAGCAAACGCAGTCGAACCGCCCCCGGCTCAGTCGTTTGCCGACCATTCCACCTCTTTATGGCGCAAGCAAGCCGCGCTGAGGCGGCTCTCTCAGGCGGCGCGCATCGGTTTCAACGCCTCGCTCCAGCGCAACAGTTCGTCCAGCATGGTCTTGGTCCCGCCCCGCACTTGCTCGCTGGCATCGAAGGCGCCGTTCTCGTCGAGCGATTTCTGGTACAGCGGCAGCGCGACACCTTCCGGGATAGGCATGATCCCGACCGAGGTCAGCAGCGGCTTCAGCGCCTGCGCCGCACGCAGGCCGCCGGAGACACCGCCATAGCTGAAGATCGCAGCGGGCTTGTATTTCCATTCGCGGGCGAGATAGTCGATCGCGTTGATGATCGCGGGTGCGGCGAAGTAATTGTATTCCGGCGCCACGAACACGAAGGCGTCAGCGGCATCCATCGCCTTCGACCAGGCCTTGGTGTGGTCGTTCTGATAATTGCCGAGCCTTGGATGATGAGGTTCATCCAGGACCGGCAGGTTGAACGCGGCTATGTCGGTCAGCACTGGCTCGAATTTTCCGTGTTCGCGTACGAACGTCTCCAGCCATTCGGCGAAAACCGGGCCAGCGCGGCCGGGCCGCGTGCTGCCGATGATGATGTTCAACTGGTGCTTCAAGGCAGGCTCCTTTGTCAGGCAGTATCTGTTGGTGACTGCCACTACGGCAGAGCGTTCCAGCAGGCAAGGTTGGATCCCTGAAGGAACGGTCACGATCGGATGAACAGACTGTCCGCCCTGGCGTTCCCGCCGTCATCGGTCCGGTTTGCCGTTCGGTGACATGGACGCCCGAGGTGGCAGCCACTACATTGATGGGAACAGCGGAGCACTTCATGGACACGCAGCCCGCCCCATTCGTTCCTCCCGCCCCGAAGCCGCGCACGTCGCCGCCTTCGACGCTGGAAATGATCCGCATCGTCTATCGCAACCCGCTCGAACTCTGGGGCGAGCCGACCTACAACGAACCCTGGATTTCTGCCAAGGGCGCTGGTGGGCCGCTGGTCATCGCCAATGATCCGGGCCTGATCCGCCATGTGCTGGTCGACAACGCCAAGAACTACAAGATGGCGACGGTGCGCCAGAAGATACTGAGGCCGATCCTGCGCGACGGCCTGCTGACGGCCGAGGGCGAGGTGTGGAAGCGGTCGCGCAAGGCAATGGCGCCGGTGTTCACGCCACGCCACATTTTCGGCTTCGCCCAGCCGATGCTGAAACGGACGCTGGAGTTCGTCACCCGTTACGAGACCGGCGGCACGTCCGATATCGCCCATGACATGACGCTGCTCACCTATGACATCCTCGCCGAGACGCTGTTTTCCGGGGAGATCGCGGGCGAGCCCGGCAGTTTCGCCAACGAGATCGACCGCCTGTTCGAAACCATGGGCCGCGTGGATCCGCTCGACCTGCTGCGCGCGCCCGACTGGCTGCCGCGGCTGACCCGTATCCGCGGCCGCAAGACCATGGCCTATTTCCGCAAGATCGTGACCGACACGGTCAAGATGCGCGAAGAGAAGTTCAGGCGCGACCCCGATGCCGTGCCGCAGGATTTCCTGACGCTGCTGCTCAAGGCCGAAGGCCCCGACGGACTGACGCGCCCGGAAGTCGAGGACAACATCATCACCTTCATCGGCGCCGGCCACGAGACCACGGCGCGCGCGCTCGGCTGGACACTTTATTGCCTGGCCGAATCGCCGTGGGAGCGCGACCGGGTCGAACAGGAGATCGACCGGGTGCTGGCGCGCGAGCCCGATCCGGCGAAGTGGCTCGACGCCATGCCGCTGACACGCGCCGCTTTCGACGAGGCGCTTCGGCTCTACCCGCCGGCGCCATCGATCAATCGCGAGCCGATCGTTCCGGAAATGTGGAAGGATCTTTATATCCCCAAGCACGCCGCCGTGCTGGTGATGCCATGGGTCGTTCACCGCCACAGGAAGCTGTGGGAACGGCCCGACGCCTTCCTGCCCGAACGCTTCCATCCGGGAAACCGTGAAAAGATCGACCGCTTCCAATATCTGCCCTTCGGCGCCGGCCCGCGCGTCTGCATCGGCGCCAGCTTCGCCATGCAGGAGGCGATCATCGCGCTCGCCATCCTCTTGTCACGCTTCCGCTTCGACGCGACCGCTGAAACAAAGCCCTGGCCGGTGCAGAAATTGACCACGCAGCCGCAAGGCGGTCTGCCGATGCGGGTCACGCCTCGCCCTCGCTGAGGGCCGACGCTTCTTATACCGCGGGCTTACGCTGCTGGAACTGGCCGGCGGCGCGGAAGCGCCAGAGGTAGCTCGGCAGGATCGTCGCGATCGATTGCGGCTGGATGCCGAGCCCCGCCAGTATCCGGTTGGCCTTGGCGGCTTCGTCCGAAACGATGTTGTGCTCGCGCAACTGCATCACCTGGTCCTTGGTCAGCAGCGGATTGGGCAACAGGCCGAGGATCGAGGCCTGGATGTTTGCCATCCACCACGGCACCGGCACCAGCAGGCGCTTGCGCTCGATAACCGTGAGCAGTTCCTGCATGCACTCCTTGAAGGTGAGCACGTTGGGGCCGCCGAGCTCGTAAACCTGGCCGCCATCGATCTTGCCGTCGACCGAACGCGCGACAGCCTCCGCCACGTCACCGACATAGACCGGCTGGAACTTGGTCTGGCCGCCGCCGATCAGCGGCAGCACCGGCGAATAACGCGCCATGTTCGCGAACCGGTTGAAGAAGCTGTCCTCCGGCCCGAAATTGATCGACGGCCGCAAGATCACGGCATCGGCGATCGTCTCCAGCACGGCCTTTTCACCGAGCGCCTTGGTGCGCGCATAATCCGATTCGGAATCCGGATCGGCGCCGAGCGCCGAAATATGGGTGAGCCCGGCGCCGACGGAGCGCGCCGCCTCGGCGATGGCGCGAGCACCGAATTCGTGCACGGCGGAGAATTTCTGCCGGCCGTTCTCATGCAGGATGGCGACGAGATTGACGACATGGTCGGCACCTTGCACGGCGCGGTCGACCGACCAGCGCACGCGCACATTGGCCTGCACCGGCTGGATCTGGCCGACATTGCCGAGCGGCTGCAAATGGCCGGCAAGGTCGGGCCGCCGGCAGGCGACCCTGATGCGATAACCGCGCTTGGCCAGCGCCCGCACGACATGACGGCCGACAAAGCCTGACCCGCCAAAGACGACGACGAGCTTTGGGGTCTGCAGGATTTCGGTCATGGCGGGCTCCGGCGCGCGTTCCAGATGGCTTGGCTGAGCCGTTTCATAGTCCGTTTTGCGCCAAAGGCAAAGGGTGACGCGTCGTCGCGTCATTCTTGTTTTTCGCGCGATTCCAAGAAAAAGCAAGGCCCGGTATTCCTGCGACAAGCGCATCGATCATGTCTTGGCCCTGCGAGCGACAGACGCAGGAAACCCCGCCGAAGCGGGGTTTCCCGGATGACATCCATGAGGTGTCAGGGGCCGACGAGCGGCCTGACCTGAGACGGTATCAGGAGGGCGTGAAGCAAGTACGCCCACCCCAGCCCTGAACATCCGACATGGTGCCACCAACCTTCTTGCAGGCGGCGACGAAATCGGCGCTGCAGTTGGCGAATTTCGCATGGCCGTTCTTGCAGTAGTGGTCCTCGGTGGCGCCGGCACCCGGCGCGGTAATGACGCCCGGGTTGGCCGGCTTGACCGGTGCGGCCTTCAAATTGGCAGCCTGCGTGGCGCCCATGAAGGAACCGAGCAGGAGGACGGCGGTCAGCATGGTGGTCTTGGTGTTGGTCATGATGATTTCCCTTGATTTGAGGTTGGGTTTCCGGGACGCGAAGGGCGATGCCTTTCACGCGGAGTAGACTTTCGATTTGATTTTGCTGTTCCCGGTCTGGATCGGGCAAGCTCACCTTGCCCTGGACAAACGTTGGTCGCCCGGGCGCTCAAAAAGGTTCAGGACGCGCGCGAAAAAAAACGCGCACAACCGCGTGTCAGGCGGGGGCGGCCAAGTAACTGTCTGCAAAGAAAGGAGAAGAAATCAGGCCGAGTAGCGTTCGGCGAATTCGGAGATGCGCTGGATCACTGCCTTGGGCGCGGTGATGCCGCGCGCCTGCGCCTTTTCGGCCGCTTCGCCGCGGGCGCGGCCGGGCACATGAACGCCGAAGCGCCGCCGCAGCCGGTCGAGCTGGTCTTTCATGCGCTGTTCGAAACCCGGGTCGAGCAGCTTGGGCTCGACGGCAAGCACGAACAGGCCGGTCCCGGGGCTGTCCGGGCCGCCGCTGAACCATGGCGCGTCGAGTGACCAGTTGGCGCCCGACAGGCCGGCCGCCAGCACTTCGACCATCAGCGCGATGTTGGCGCCGCGCTGGCCGCCGAAGGCGAGCATGGCGCCCTTCATGGCCGCCGCCGGATCGGTGGTCGGGTTGCCGCTGGCGTCCAGCGCCCAGCCTTCGGGGATCTTCTTGCCTTCCTCGGCGGCCTTGCGGATGTTGACGAAGGCGGTGGCGCTCGACGACTGGTCGATGACCAGCGGCGCCCCGTCGGCGGCGGGGGCGGCGAAAGACATCGGGTTGGTGCAATAGACCGGCTTGACCGAGCCTGAGCCGGCCAGGACGGCCGGACCATTGGTGGCGGCGAAGGACACCAGGCCCTGCGCGGCCAGCCGGCCGGTGAAGTAGCCGAGCGCCCCGCAGGTGTAGGCGTTCTTCTGCGAGAAGATGGCGACGCCGAACAGTCTTGCCGCCTTGGCGAGGTCGTCGATGGTGCGGTCGAAGCCGGTATGCGCCAGCCCGCCGCGTGCGTCCGAGAGATAGACGGCCAGCGCCGGCCGGGTGATCACAGGATCGGCATTGCCGTCGATGCGTCCGGCCTCGAGTGCTTCGAGGTAGTCGATGAAATGTGTGAGCCCGACGGCTGCAAGTCCCTCTGCCTCGGCTGCGATGATCGAGGCGGTGAGCGATTGCGCTGCTTCCTCGTTGGCGCCGGCGCCAAGTGCCGCCATCCGGCACAGCCCTTTTGCCTGGTCGAGACTGAGTTGCATGGCGATTGCCCTTAGTGAGTAGTGAGTAGGGGTTGGTGAGTGGTGAGTTGTGGAGTGCGCGGCAGCCACTTCCTACTTACCAATCCCTACCCACCACTCACTTGGATCTAACCGATCTTGACCGGGATTCGTGCCTCGATCCGGCTGAAGGCGAAGACCAGAATGCCGGTGATCGCCATATAGATCAACGCCAGGAGCAGCAAGGGCTCGTAGGTGAGATAGGTGTCCTGCCGCACCTTGGACGAGACGGCGAAGATGTCGATCACGCTGATGGTTGCCACCAGCGGCGTCGATTTCAGCTGCAGCACGGTCTCGCCGGTCAGCGTCGGCAGCGCCCGGTAGAAAGCTTGCGGCAGCCAGACGCGGCGGAAGATCTTCCAGCGGCTCATGCCGAAGGCGCGGGCGGCTTCCAACTGCCCCTTGGGGACGCCGGCAAAGGCGCCGCGCATCACTTCGCCCTCGTAGCCGGCGAAGGACAAGGTCAGCGCCAGCACGCCGTACGGCCAGGCCTGCCTGAGATAGGGCCACATCCAGGATTCGCGGATCCATGGATATTGCGGGAAAAGCGAGCCCAGCCCGTAATAAAGCAGCCATAGCTGCAGAAGCAGCGGCGTGCCGCGGATGATGGTGCAGAAGACTTTCGCAGGTGCCGCGACCCAGATCGAGCCGGCCGCCTGCGCCAGCCCGACGGGCACGGCGATCATGAAGCCGAGCGTACAGGTGACGGCCAGGATCCACAGGGCACGCCAGATGCCCATCAGGCCCATTTCCCAATATTGCGGCAGCCAGTCCCAGCGCATGAAGAAGGCGGCCGACGCCACCAGCCCCAGCGCGATCAGGATCAGCACGATGCGATGCGGCTGCAGCCAGAGCGATGCGCGCGCCGCCGTGTCGATGATGACCGTTTCGCTGGTCATCAGCGTGCCTCCTTGATCGAAGGCATGCCGCGCCGCGCCCATTTCTCCGCGCGGCCAAGCAGGAGGTTCGAAACCAGTGTCACGCAGAGATAGAGCACGCCGGCGGCGAGGAAGAAAACCAGATATGCCTTGGTGACGCCCGCCGCCTGTCGTGTCGCCAGTGTCAGTTCGAAGAAGCCGACGACGGCCAGCAGCGCGGTATCCTTGGTGGCGATCAACCACAGATTGGCGAGGCCCGGAATGGCGAAAGGCAGCATCGCCGGCAGCGTGATGCGCCGCAACAGAAGGCCGGGAGACATGCCGAAGGCGCGGGCGGCTTCGATCTGGCCCTGCGGGATAGCGAGGATCGCGCCGCGGATGACTTCCGTCGAATAGGCGCCCTGGACGAAGCCGAGCACGGCGATGCCGGCCACCAGCCCGCTGATGTCGACACGCTGGTAACCCATCGCCGTCAGCACCTGGTTTATCAGGTCGGTGCCGGCATAGTAGAGCAGCAGGATCAGCACCAGTTCCGGCACGGCGCGCACCACGGTGGTGTAGACCGCGAACAGGTCGCGCACCACGGGTCCGCCGTAAAGCTTGCCATAGGCACCGCAGGTTCCAATCAGCAGGCCGACGATGGTCGCGCCGACGGCGATCTCTAGCGAATGCAGGAGCCCGAGCAAGAGCGTCCCGCCCCAGCCGACGGGAGCCGGCGAGAGCAGTTCGACGATGCCGGCCGCGGAGGCCGGAAGAAAGGATTCGATCAGCTTCGCCCCCGGATTGCTGGCTCTGTCCGCCGGCACCAGCAGCCGGCGGCAAGCATGCGTGGACAGGCCGGCTGGAGGACGAGGGCGTCAGCGCCCTGTCCTCCAGCCGATGCGAGGGTCTCAGTTCGACTGCGTGGCGCCGCCGTAAATGTCGAAATCGAAATATTTCTTCGAGATCTCGTCATATTTGCCGTTGGCGCGGATCGCCTTGATGCCGGCGTTGATCTTCTCTTTCAGGGCGGTGTCTTCCTTGCGCACGCCGGCGCCGACGCCCGGTCCGAGCACCTCGTCGTCAGGGGCCACCATGCCCTTGAGATCGCAGCAGGCCTTGCCCTGGTCGGTCTTGAGGAACTCCTTGAGCGCGATGGAATCGGCCTGCACCGCGTCGAGGCGGCCCGCGGCGAGGTCGTTGTTGGCTTCGTCCTGCGTCTGGTATTCCTTGATCTCGGATGCGGTGGGGCCGAAATGCTTCTTGGCGTAGACGGCATGCACCGTCGACACCTGGACGCCGAGGACCTTGCCCTTGAGATCGTCGGGCGTGGCGCCGAACTTCTGGTCCTTGGGGCCGATGATGGCGGTCGGGGTGTTGTAGTATTTGTCGGAGAAGTCGATGGTCTTCTTGCGTTCGTCGGTGATCGACATCGACGAGACGATGAGGTCGATCTTCTTGGTGGTCAGTGCCGGGATGATGCCGTCCCAGGCGACAGGGGTGATGACGCAGTCGAGCTTCTCTTCGGCGCACACGGCGTCGATGAAGTCGATCTCCCAGCCGACCCATTTGCCCGAAGCATCGGGCGAGGTGAAGGGCGCGTAGGGTTCGGCGGCGACGCCGATCTTGACCGGATCGGCCTTGGCCACGCCCATGGCGGCGACGCCGAGCAGCAGCGCCGCGGCGAATGTCTTCAGAACAGTCTTCATTTCAGAACTCCCAGTTTGTTGTTGGTTCCCGGTTTTCTTCCGTCCCGGCCTGTCCCTAGCCGATGTTGCGGATGAACTGCTTTAGCCTTTCGGACTTGGGCGCGCCGAAGATCTGCTCCGGCGGGCCTTCCTCCTCGACCAACCCGTTGTAGAGGTAGACGACGTGGGTCGCGACCTCGCGGGCGAATTTCATTTCGTGGGTGACCAGCACCATGGTGCGGCCTTCACGCGCCAGATCGCCAATCACCTTCAGCACTTCGCCGACCAGTTCGGGATCGAGCGCCGAGGTCGGTTCGTCGAACAGCATGACGCGCGGATTGATGGCCAAGGCGCGAGCGATCGCGGCGCGCTGCTGCTGGCCGCCGGAGAGATAGGCCGGATAGACATCGCGCTTCTCGGCCAGACCGACGCGCACCAGCAGCTTTTCGGCCTGGGCGACAGCCTGGTCGCGCTTGACGCCCAGCACATGAACGGGAACCTCGATGACGTTTTCGATCAGCGTCATATGGCTCCACAGGTTGAAGTTCTGGAACACCATGCCGAGCTTGGAGCGGATGCGTTCGATCTGCCTGCGGTCGGCCGGAATGGTATGGCCATGGCTGTCCGCCTTGAGCTTGATCTCCTCGCCATTGACCCGGATGATGCCGCTGGTCGGGTTTTCCAGGCAGTTGATGCAGCGCAGCAGCGTCGATTTGCCTGAGCCCGAGCCGCCGATGATGGCGATGACCTCGCCGTCGCGCGCCGACAGCGATACGCCCTTCAGCACATGCAGTTGACCGAATTTCTTGTGCAGGTTCTCGACATGGATGGCTTCTGCGGCGCCGTCCTGCGCCTCGCCGGATGGGACTTTGGCAGCTGCCACAGCGCTCACCAAATGACCTCCATATCGCCGCCGGCGGTTCGTCGAACGTCTATCCGGCTAATCAACATACGCTGTACTGCCTCGCTCCAGACCTCAAGCATGGACCCAACAGAGCGAGCCCGTCAATCCCGCTCATTACGGCACTTGCGGCCTTGTTGTGCAAGTGTATAAATAACCTCTCACGAAATTTTCTCGGTTTTTTTCAGCTTAAAAAAGGGCATCGATGAGCGCTTTCGGATCCCAGTCCATGGCGGCGCCGCTGCGGCGCGTGCTGATGCGGTCGGCGGCCAACGCCATGCGCGACGCCGACCGGGCTGCCTGGCACTATGGTCCGGGATTCAACCCGGCGAAAGCGGCCTCGCAGCACGCAGTCCTTGCTGAACTGGTGGCGGCGTCCGGCGCCGAGATCGAATGGATCGAGGACAAGGCCGACGGACTTTCGGATTCGGTGTTCACGCACGACCCTTCGCTGATGACCGACCGCGGTGCGCTGATCCTGTCCATGGGCAAGCCGCTGCGCGCCAGGGAGCCTTCGCTGCATGAAGAAACCTACAGAAGGCTGGGCATTCCGATCCTTGGTCGCGTCGAGGCTCCTGGCCAGGTCGAAGGTGGCGACTGTGTATGGGTGGATGCCCGCACGCTGGCGATCGGGCGCGGTGTCCGTTCCAACCAGGAAGGCATCCAGCAGGTTTCCAACCTGCTGTCGCCGCTGGGGATTTCCGTCTACGGCTTTGATCTGCCGCTGTGGCAGGGCGAAGAGGCGTGCCTGCATCTGATGTCGGTTATCAGCCCGCTGGCCGACGACCTGGCGCTGGTCTATTCGCCGCTTTTACCGGCCCCTTTCTATCAGACGCTGAAGGCACGCGGCATCCGGCTGGTCGAAGGCGACGCCGAGGAGTTCGCGGCTTCCAACGGCCTCAGCCTCAACGTACTGCCGACCAGCCCGCTCAAGGTCATTGCCGTCGCGGGCTTTCCCAGGACCAAGGCCGCCATGGAAGCCGCCGGATGCACGGTTGAAATCTTCGAGGCGGACGCGCTCTGCATCGCCTGCGAAGGCGGGCCGACATGCCTGACGCGACCGATCCTGCGCCAATGAATGGGCGCCGTAAGTTCCGTCGCGAGGGCGAGGAGCGGCGGCGGCAGGATCTGATCGAAGCGACTCTGGACAGCGTGGCGGAATATGGCCTGCAAGGCGCCAGCCTGCGCACCATCGCATTGCGTGCCGGCGTCACCGCCGGGCTGATCCGGCATTATTTCCCGGGCAAGGAAGAATTGCTGCAGGAAGCCTATACGGCGCTGGTCGACCGCATGACCGAGCAGGCGAAGGCGGCATTGGTCATGGATGATGCCTCGCCGCGCCAGCGTCTTGCGGCTTTCATCACCGCCAATCTCAATGCGCCGATCATCGACGCGCGGGTGTTTTCGCTCTGGGCAACCTTCATCGGCCGCGCCAGTGCGGATCCCGCCCTGGCCCGTGCCCACCGCGAAGGCTACCTTGGCTTTCGCAACGAGGTGGAAGCAGTTGTGGCCGACGTGCTCGCCGCCGAACAGCACAAGCCGGACGCAACCCAGTTGCGCCACCATGCCATCGCGATCAATGCGATCATCGACGGGCTCTGGATCGAAGGCTGCCTGGCCGGCGAGATGTTCTCGCCCGGCGAATTGGCGGCGATTGGCATCAAGGCTGTCGAGTCCGAACTCGGCCTCGCGCCGCTGGAGCAATTCCTGGAAAAATGAGAAGCGGTTTTCCCGGGAAAAGCGCGCAGCGCTTCCCCCTTGGGAATTGCGTAGAAACAAAGAGATAGGGGAGAAAACCAATGACCACTGTGGGCGAAGCGCTCATTTCGCTGCTCGAGGCGCATGGCGTCGACACCGTGTTCGGCATTCCCGGCGTCCACACGGTCGAACTCTATCGCGGTCTTGCGCGCTCGAAGATTCGCCACATCACGCCGCGCCACGAACAGGGCGCCGGCTTCATGGCCGACGGCTATGCGCGCGCCGGCGGCAGGCCGGGCGTCGCCTTCGTCATCACCGGGCCGGGGCTGACCAACACCATCACCGCCATGGGCCAGGCGCGCGCCGATTCGGTGCCGATGCTGGTGATCTCCGGCGTCAACGCCACCGACACGCTCGGCAAGGGGCTCGGCTTCCTGCACGAATTGCCCGATCAGCGCGGCATGATGGAGAAGGTAGCGCTGTTGTCGCTACGCGTGGCCGGGGCCAGCGAATTGCCCGGTGCGCTGGCGCGGGCTTTCGCCCTGTTTTCCTCGTCTCGGCCCGGCCCTGTGCATATAGAGATCCCGACCGATATCATGGTCAAGCCGGCGGACGGATTGTCGGCAGCCTTGAGCAATGCCGGGCCGCCGGCGCCAGAGCGTGCCACCATTGCCAGGGCTGCCGAACTCATCGCCACCGCACGCCGCCCGCTCATCCTTGCAGGCGGCGGCGCCAAGAAAGCCGATGCGGCGCTGCGGCGCCTTGCCGAAAGGCTGGGCGCGCCGATTGTCGAGACCACCAACGCGCGCGGTCTCATGCATGGCCATCCGCTTTGCGTGCCGGCAAGCCCAAGCCTCAAGGCGGTTCGCGCGCTCATGGCCGGGGCCGATCTGGTGATCGCCGCCGGTACCGAATTCGGCCCGACCGACTATGACGGCTATGGCGACGGTGGCTTCGTACTGCCTTCGAACCTGATCCGTATCGACATCGGCGCCGACCAGCTTGCGCGGCGTCCGGTGACGGTCGCCATCCAGGCCGATTGCGCCGAGGCGATCGAGGCGCTGCTTGCGGCGATCGATCCCGCCCACAGCGCTGGCGAAGATGGCCATGGCCGCGCCGCGGCGGCGCGAAAGGCCGCTTTTGCCGAGTTGAGCCCGGCCTATGCGGCGCAGGTGTGTGCCGTGGAAATGATCCGCGACGCTTTGCCCGGTGCCATCATCGTTGGCGACTCGACCCAGCCGATTTACGCCGCCAACCTCTATTACGACCACGACCGGCCCGGCGGCTGGTTCAATGCCGCGACCGGCTTTGGCGCGCTTGGCTACGGTCCGCCGGCGGCGATCGGTGCGGCACTTGCCGTGCCCGATGCGCCGGTTGTCTGCCTGACCGGCGACGGGGGCTTCCAGTTCACCTTGCCGGAGATAGCGGTGGCGCTCGATTCTGGAGCGCCCGTCATCTTCGTGGTCTGGAACAACAGAGGCTATCGCGAGATCGAGACCTCGATGCTCGATGTCGGCGTGGAACCTGTCGGCGTGTCGCCGGCGCCGCCGGATTTCTGCAAGCTTGCCGAAGCCTATGGCATTGGTGCCGAAAGGCTGGCCGACATCGACGCCTTGCCACAGGCGCTCAGGCACGCCCGGGCAACGGGGCTGCCGCGCGTCATCGAAGTCACGGTCGTCTGAAACATCCGGGCCGTCCTTGCCGACAGGAAGCGGACCATTTGCCGGCTTGGTTTTTGCAAGACCTGATCCGCTTCCGGGCGGCTTCGTTATTCGGCGATGCCCTGACGCATGCAAAGACGTGACGGCTGCCATGTCGAGATATCGGTTGAGTGAGCGACTGAAAGGGGCGACGCTTCGCGTCGGCGCGGCAAACCAACGACAAAAGTCATAAAAATGACAGGAGCGGTCCAGGATGACGGAAACACTTGAAGGCAGGCACATCGTTGTGACCGGTGGAACCGGCGCGCTCGGTGGGGCGGTGGTCGGCAGACTGCTGGAACAGGGCGCGATCTGCCACGTGCCGAACGCGCATGCCGCGGCACCTCAGCACTTCCCCTTCACCACGCACGACAATGTCAAACTGGCGCACAATGTCGATCTCTCGGACCCCGCCAAGGTCGAGGCGTTCTACAGCCAGGTTCCTGCCTTGTGGGGATCGATCCATCTGGCCGGCGGCTTTGCCATGGCGCCGGTGGAGAAGATCGAATCGGCGTCGTTTGCCGAGATGATGGACACCAACGCCCGCACCGCCTTCCTGTGCAGCCGCGCCGCCATCCGCTCGATGCTGGCGTCGGATACTGCCGGTCGCATCGTCAATGTCACGGCACGCGCCGGGCTCGACCCGCGCCGCGGCGCCGGCATGGTCGCCTATACGGCCAGCAAGGCGGCGGTCGCGGCCATGACGGTGGCGATGGCGGAAGAATTGAAGGCCCAGGGCATCCTGGTCAACGCGGTGGCCCCATCGACGCTCGACACGCCGGCCAACCGCGCCGACATGCCGGATGCCGATTTCACCAAATGGGTCAGCCTCGAAGCAGCGGCCGAGGCAATCGCCTATCTCGCCTCGCCGGCCAATCAGGCAATGAGCGGAACGCTGGTGCCGCTCTACGGCAGGGCCTGAGCGGAGAGCGTCGAAGCCGGGCAGCCGGCGTCGGATCCGTCGGCGTTGCGGTAGCTGTAGACACGCAGCGGCGATGAAGCGTCGGTGGGACACTCCCTCAACCAAGCCGGCGGCTTGCCTTCCATCAGGGCCGCCGCGAACGGGTAGGCGGCTTCGAGACCCGGCGACGGCGCGCCTCGCCAGGCACAGATCGCGACATGTGTCGCCTTCGACGTGTCGAGAATTGCGCGCGGGTCGGCGGTCATGGGGTCGAGAAAGCGGTAGCTCCGTTCGATGCCCTTGGCCGAAGGGTGGTTTGGGATCGTCACCACCTTGGGGCCGTCGGCCAGCGCGACGAAATGCGATCCGATGAGCGGTGGCGAAAAGACGATGGCGCCCGATGGCCAACCCCGTTGCGCTCCGAAATGATCAAGGTCGCAACTGTCGGCGAATTCAGCGGCGGGTATCGCCGCTTGGGAGGGTCTGACCGCCAGATGGTACAGCGCCATGGCCCCGGACAAAACCAGACCGGGCAGGATCAATGCGTATTTGCGCGATGGCGCCGGCACGGGAGATTTCAAGTAGCGCCGCAGCCCCGAACCTTGCGGCAGCAGGCTCTCCAGCACGAAGATCAGGCCGATGCCGGAGAAAATCGGGAGATAGCGGAAGTAGCGGAGATAGTCGATCGCCAGCACCAATCCGAGCAGCGAAAACAGAGCCAGTATGACCAGAGGCCGGCTGCGGCCATGCGACCCGGTGCAGATGACGACCGGCGCGAGCGCGCCGGCGAACAGCAGCAACATGCTGGGAAAGCCGGACGACAGGACGAAATCGGGGCGCCGAAACAGGCTCAATTCCTGAAGAATTCTGTTGAGCATGTTGTCGCGGACATAGGCGTCCATCGACGCGTAAGGGCCGTCCAGGCATTGCGGAAACAGTTTCACCAGCGCCACCAGGCTGATGGCGGCGAACACCAGCAGAAGCGAGGCCCGCATTGCCCAGCCGCCACGCGTGCCGACAAGCCGAGGTACGACGGCGAATGAGAGCCCGGCGGCGGTCAGCGCCAGCACATGCGGCGCGGAATAGGTATCGCATTTGACCGCGGCATAGGCCGAGGGCGCGACGGTAGCGGCGAACAGGCCGATCGCGCCGATCGCCAGGGCCACTCCAAAGCCGGTGATCCCTGTCGCACTCTCGTCGCGGCCGGCGATCCAGTCGAAGGCGTAGACGGCCATCACCAGGGCGAAGAACGGTGCGAACTCGGCGCTGATCGCGATTGCCAGGGCTGTCAGCAAGCCGTTGACGAAGGGCGAAAGGCGATTCCGCGACAGCAACAGGACCAGGGCCGCAAGCAGAAGCAATATCTGCAGATTGTGATAGTCGATCCGCCCCGGCGCGTATTCGAAGAAGGTGCGCGCGGCGAAGATCAAGGCCAACGGCAATGCAATGGCCGGATAGGCAAAGCCCATCGCGACAATCAGCCGGTTGTAGAAGTAGAGCGCGGGTACAAACAGGAGCAGCGGCACGACAAAGCTTGCTGCCATCAACGCCGGCTCGAAGCCGGCGAACGGCGCGAGCAGCCACGCAAAAGCGGCATAGGGCAGGTCCACGATCCATGGCCAGTGCGAGATGTAGGGCTCGGGCTGGGCAATGCCGGGCATTGTCCGGTCGAAGATATTCCCGGTCTCGAGCAAGGTGCGGATCTCGTGTATTTTGAGAAGGTCGTCCGCATCGGCATTGAGCCGGAAGCCCAGGGACCAGAGGACGATCATCACCGTCACCATGCCGCAGAAGCAGAAAAGGGCCGGTGCGCTCATATAAAGACGCGGCAGCCACGAAGATTGCGCTGCGGCCCTGTCGTCGTCATTGCTCATGGAAGGCTTCCCCGGGACGACTGCCAAATACGCGAGGAAGTTTATCTTGCCGTAAAGAAAGACCCCGCCGGATCGCTCCGGCGGGGTCTTTGTTCAAGCCGCACGAAAATCGTGCGGCAAGCGGTTAATCCTTAGTTGCCCTGCTTCTTCAGCGCGGCACCCAGGATGTCGCCCAGCGAAGCGCCGGAGTCGGTCGAGCCGTACTGTGCGACGGCTTCCTTCTCTTCGGCGATTTCCAGCGCCTTGATCGAGACCTGCAGCTTGCGGGTCTTCTTGTCGAAGGCGATGACACGGGCGTCGACCTTCTGGCCGACGGTGAAGCGCTCGGGGCGCTGCTCGTCGCGATCGCGGCTGAGGTCGGAGCGCTTGATGAAGGTCTCGATGCCGCTGTCGACCAGCCGCACTTCCAGACCGCCATCCTTGACGCCGATGACTTCGCAGGTAACGACGGCGTTCTTGCGCAGTTCGCCTGACGTCGCGGCTTCGCCGACCGTGTCCTTGGCCAGCTGCTTGATGCCGAGCGAGATGCGCTCCTTGTCGATGTCGACGTCGAGCACCTGCGCCTTGACCATGTCACCACGATTGTACTCTTCGATGACCTGCTCGCCCGGACGGGTCCAGTCGAGATCGGAGAGGTGCACCATGCCGTCCACGTCGCCTTCGAGGCCGATGAACAGGCCGAACTCGGTCTTGTTCTTGACCTCGCCCTCGACCTGGCTGCCGACCGGATGGCTCGAGGCGAAAGCCTGCCACGGGTTCTCGAGCGTCTGCTTGAGGCCGAGCGAGATGCGGCGCTTGGCCGGATCGACTTCGAGCACCACCACGTCGACTTCCTGCGTTGTCGACAGGATCTTGCCGGGATGCACGTTCTTCTTGGTCCACGACATTTCCGAAACGTGGATAAGGCCCTCGATGCCCGGCTCCAGCTCGACGAACGCGCCGTAGTCGGTGATATTGGTGACGGTGCCCTTGATCTTCTTGCCGATCGGGAACTTGGTGCCGATCTCGGACCACGGATCGCTCTCGAGCTGCTTCATGCCGAGCGAGATGCGGTGGGTTTCCTGGTTGATGCGGATGATCTGCACCTTGACCGTCTGACCGATGTTGAGGATTTCGGTCGGATGGTTGACGCGGCGCCATGCCATGTCGGTGACATGCAGCAGGCCGTCGATGCCGCCGAGGTCGACGAACGCACCGTAATCGGTGATGTTCTTGACGACGCCTTCGACAACCTGGCCTTCCTCGAGGTTCTGCACGATTTCCGAACGCTGTTCGGCGCGGCTCTCCTCAAGCACGGTACGGCGCGACACGACGATGTTGCCGCGGCGGCGATCCATCTTGAGGATCTCGAAGGGCTGCGGGTTGTGCATCAGCGGGGAGACGTCGCGGATCGGGCGAATATCGACCTGGCTGCGCGGCAGGAAGGCCACGGCGCCGTCGAGGTCGACGGTGAAGCCGCCCTTGACCTGGTTGAAGATGACGCCTTCGACGCGCTCACCCTTGGTGAACTTCTCTTCGAGCTTGACCCAGCTCTCCTCGCGGCGTGCCTTGTCGCGCGACAGCACGGCCTCGCCCAGCGCATTTTCGATGCGCTCGACCATGACTTCGACGGTGTCGCCGACCTTGAGCGTCGAGTCCTTGCCCTTTACGCCGAATTCCTTCAGCGGCACACGGCCTTCGACCTTGAGGCCGACATCGATGATGGCCATGTCTTTTTCGATCGCCAGAATCGTGCCCTTGACGACTTGGCCTTCGCCGGAATGACCGGTGGTAAATGATTCTTCGAGCAGGCTCGCGAAATCATCGCGAGTGGGATTTGCAGCAGACATTGTTTCTCCTGGAGTACCCCGCATTTTTCGCGGGGTGGGCGCCGTGGGTTAGCGTTGCGTTGGCCTGCCGGCGTTCCGGGCTGCAAAAGCCCTGGGCCGCTTTTCAAGCGGCAATTCCGGCGCATGAAGAATGCTGGCAGGCTGGTTCGTGCCCGATATGGGTATTTTCTTCGCCTCCGGCAACCGGAAGCAGCATGAAACCCGGATCAGGCCTTGTTTCTCTTGGCCAGCACGTCGTCGATGACGGACATGGCCGCGAGAAACGCGGCTTCTATAGCCATTTCGCTGGTATCAAGCAAGTGCGCGTCGGCCGCCGGCTTCAGCGGCGAGTCCGCCCGGCCCATGTCGCGCTCGTCGCGACGCTGGATATCGGCAAGGATTTCGGCGAAATCGGCGGTGCCGCCGATGCTTTCGATCTCAGCCAGCCGGCGCTTGGCGCGCACCTCGGCACTTGCCGTCACATAGAGTTTGATGTCGGCGTCGGGGCACACGACCGTGCCGATGTCGCGCCCGTCCAGCACCGCGCCCGGCGGCGTCCTTGCGAAGTCGCGCTGCTTTTCGACCAGGATGCGCCGCACGGTAGGGAAAACCGCGACCTTCGAGGCGGCCTCGCCAACCGCATGCGCCGACAGCACCGCGCGGTCGAGCTTTGCCAGATCGACCTGGCGGGCGGCGGTTTCTGCCGCCGAGACATTGTCGAGCGGTAGGCCCAGCCGCAGCAGCGCATGGGCGACAGCGCGATAGGTCAGGCCGGTGTCGAGCAGGTTGAGGCGGTAGTGATCGGCGAGACGGCGGGCGAGCGTGCCTTTGCCCGCGCCGGCCGGTCCGTCGATGGCGATGGTGAAGGGGTGGGTCATTGGCATGCAGACGCCTTATGCATGGAAGCAGGCCCCCGCGACTTCGTCATCCTGGGGTCTGCGCCGCGTCGCTGCGCTCCTTGCTTCGCCCCAGGATGACGAAGCACGGGATGTCGCCAGCCAATCCCCAAGGTTTGCGATTGCCACTATCGCTCGATCTCCGCGCCCAGCCCCGTCATCAAATCCATGAACTCGGGGAAGCTCGTCGCGATCATGGCGGCGTCATCGATGGTGACAGGCTTTTCCGTCGCCAGGCCCATCACCAGAAAGCTCATGGCGATGCGGTGGTCGAGATGGGTCTGCACCGTCGTATCCCGGCCGTTGGGGTGGCCGCCCAATCCCCTGCCGCCTGGTTTGCCGCGCACGGCAAGCGAAGCTTCGCCCTCGGTGCAGTCGACGCCGTTGAGCTTCAGCCCGTTGGCGACCGCCGACAGCCGGTCGGATTCCTTCACCCGAAGTTCCTCCAGCCCCTGCATCAGCGTCTCGCCCTCGGCGAAGCTGGCGGCAACGGCCAGCACCGGGTATTCGTCGATCATCGACGGCGCCCGCTCGGGCGGCACGGCGACGCCTTTCAGCTCGGAGTAACGAACGCGCAGGTCCGCGACATCCTCGCCGCCGGCATTGCGCGGGTTCAAGATGTCGATCTGGCCGCCCATTTCCTGCAGCGTGAGAAGCAACCCGGTGCGGGTCGGGTTCATCAGCACGTTTTCGATCGTGATGTCCGAACCCGGCACGATCAGCGCCGCCACCAGCGGGAAGCCGGCCGAGGACGGGTCGCCCGGCACGGCGATGGTCTGGCCGGTCAGCTTGCCCTGGCCTTCGATGAAGATGTGGCGCACGCCGCGTTCGTCGGTCTCGACCGACAGGTTGGCGCCAAAGCCCTTGAGCATCTTTTCCGTGTGGTCGCGCGTCATGACAGGTTCGATGACGGTGGTGATGCCGGGCGTGTTCAACCCGGCCAGCAGCACCGCCGACTTCACCTGCGCCGAGGCCATCGGCACGCGGTAGGTGATCGGGGCCGCGTGCTTCGGCCCATGCAACGTGATCGGCATGCGGTCGCCGGGCGTGGCTTTGAGCACCTGCACGCCCATCTGGCGCAGCGGTTCGAGCACGCGACCCATCGGCCGGCCCGACAGCGAAGCATCGCCGATAAAAGTCGTCTCCATGTCGTAGGTGCCGACAAGGCCCATGGTCAGCCGCGAGCCGGTGCCGGCATTGCCGAAATCGAGCGGACCTTCCGGCTGCAGCAGCGCGCCGTTGCCGGTGCCGCGGATCACCCACTCGGCGCCGCGTTTCTCGATATGCGCGCCCATCGCCTTCATGGCCGCGCCCGTGCGCATCACATCCTCGCCCTCGAGCAGGCCGGTGATGCGGGTTTCGCCGGAGGCGAGCCCGCCGAACATGAACGAGCGGTGCGAGATCGACTTGTCGCCCGGCACGCGGGCCGTGCCGGAAAGGGCTGGTGACTTGCGGGCAGTGGCCGGCTTGGCAGCGGCGGCGTGAGACATGGAATTTCCCTGGACGGATTGCCGGCGTGCCGACGCTTTTCATTTGTTGCGGCGGTCTCGTATCACGGCGGGACGAAATGGTCATCCCCATGCTCGTCACTTGGCGCGAGGCCTTTCAGTGCTTGGTTTTGTGACGCCGGCTTTTCGCTTTGACAGCGCTGCAAACTGTGGTTAAGGGGACCACTCTTTTATCGACGAGGCTTGCCGTGGCAAAAACCGAACTTGGCACAAAACGCATCGACCCGGAAACGGGCCGGAAATTCTACGACCTGAACAAGGACCCGATCGTCTCGCCCTATACGGGCAAGACCTATCCGCGCTCCTATTTCGAAGAAGGCAAGATCGCCGCCGTCGAGGAGGAAGAGGAAGTGGCCGAGAAGGAAGTGGACGCCGAGGAGGAAGAGGGCGTCGAGGTCGTCTCGCTCGAAGAGGCGGAAGACGACGCCAAGAGCGACGATCTTCCCGATCTCGGTGACGACGAGGATGACGTCGACCTCGGCGACGACGAGGATGACACCTTCCTTGCCGACGAAGAGGAAGAAGACGACGACGTTTCCGACATGATCGGCGTCGGCGACGACGACGACGAAGTCTGACAAAGGCCTCGAACGTAAGCGTTTGCCGGCTTTCACGCCCTGTGAAGAAAAAGCCGCCGATGAAGGCTTGATATCTGGGAATGGCGGGGTTAGAAGCCGCCTGCACTAACGGCGCGGTCTTCCAACCCGCGCCGATCTCTCGCCGGAAACGGCGCCGGCTGACCGCCGGGAGTGGGGCCATAGCTCAGTTGGGAGAGCGCTTGAATGGCATTCAAGAGGTCGTCGGTTCGATCCCGATTGGCTCCACCAGTTACCTTCCAGGCAAGGAAACGCTTTGTTTCGGCGGGACATCTCCGACCTGTTCAACCATTGGCGATGCCTGATTTGCGCGATCACGGAGCGTCAGCGCCGAACTCGACGGCAAATCCCGCGTCGATCGCGCTTCGCGCAATGAGATCGCCAAGTTCCCAATCCGTGAGTTCGCAAAGCGGGAACATTCTCCTCACCTCGTGGCTCACCTCGGATATCGAAATGCACGGCCTGTCGACGGTGTCGATCAGGCAGCGGACAATCGCTTGGCGAACGTCCGACAGGGTAGGTGTCTGCGCGAGCGCAGGCATCTCCGCCCCTACGAATGGAGCTGCGGCGCTACGCCATCGGCTAGGTTTGTGTCGAAGGCCACGGGTACGCCGTGAACGAGGGATGCGGTCGCCAGCAACTCCTCCAACTCGCGGTCGGTAGCCCTGCATGCGGGCATGAGTGTTCGGATGGCGCGTATTGCCTGCGCAACGGAGAGAAAGCGTGCCTTGCCCCTGGAAAGAACATAGGCTTCGGCGGCTCTTTCAACCGTGATGGAGTGAAAAGAGTTGGTCATCGAGAATTCCTCCCTGAATCCTGACCAACATGGTTTACGGCAGGACTTTGGTGGTCTTCAACCCTATGTCCGGTTCCAGACAATCAGCCAACCTCTGCGCTGAAGTGATGTTGCTCCTCCTCGCCATAGGCACCATCCGTGAGTTTAATCATTCCGGTGCGGTCGACGATCGTGATCTCGCCGCGCTTGGCATGAACCAGCCCCCGGTATTCGAGCATTTGGAGGGCGGTGGTAACGCCCGGGCGCCTGGAGCCAAGCATGGTCGCCAGAAATTCATGCGTCAGATAGATGATATCTCCTTCAGCGCGATCGTTGACCATCAGCAACCAGCGGGCGAGCCGTTCCTCGATTTTCGAATGGCCATTGACCAGCGCCGTTCGCGACGACTGGATCAGGAATGCGTGGGCGTAGCGAAGCAGCGACGGGCGGAGGGTCTGGCTCTCGGCAATCGCAATGCGCAGATGTTCAACCGGCAGGCACCAGCCGTCGCTGGCGACCTGGATATAGGTTTCATTGGGAGATCGGTCCTGGCCGAGAACGACCGCTACCCCCGTCATGCCGTCGCGGCCGATGATGCCGACTTCGCTTTGCCGCCCCCCGGTCATGGCGGCGACCACTGACGCGATACCCGTCTCGGGAAAATAGACCTGCTCGATCGGCTGGTACGCGATCTCCAGCCGGGCTTTGATGGCCAGTTCGACGTGATGCATCGACGGCCGTAAAAGCCCGAAATCCTCAGGCGTGAGGGTTTTCAGAACATGGTTGCGAAAGGTGGATTGAGGCATGGCTCTTCTCCCTATCGGGCAAGAGCATGTACCCTCTTACTGTCGGCTGCATCCGGACAAACGGCGGCCGATGGCTGATCTTACGCTTCATGCGCGGGCTTGGCAAACGACTGCGCCTGCGTGGAAAGCTAAGAGCATTGACCGTCAAGCATCTCCGGGAGCAGCAGCGCTGCTAGACGCCGAGGAGGCTTCAGCCGAGAAGGTCCGCGGCGACTTCGAGCGTGTTGCGGAACGACGTCTCGAGGTGGTGTTCCATCGCTTGTGCGGCGCCCTCGGCATCGTGCCGCCTCAGGGCCTTGAGAATGGCCCCGTGCTGCTCGATCGTCTGTTCGCCATAGCCGGGCTTTGGAATGGCGAGATAGCGGCCGCGGTCCATCTGCGCCTTGGAGATGTCGACCGCTCGCCAGATCATCGGCAGGCCGCAGATTTCGGCGATGGTGCGATGAAAGACATCGTCGAGTTGGATCGCGGTGGCATATCGGCCGCGCGCGATGGCGAGCTTGTGCGCCGCCATATTGTCCTCCAGCAATTCGGCGGATGCCGGCGTGAGCTTGATGGCCGCGCGCCTGGCGCTCTCCATTTCCAGCGCCCGCCGGATGACGTAGGCCTCCTCGAGGTCGGCGCGGCTGATCGGCGCGACATAGGTGCCGGTCTGCGCCAGGATATTGACCAGGCCTTCGTCGCTGATGCGCTTCACCGCTTCCCGCACCGGGGTGCGCGAAACGCCGAGCGCTTCGGCGATGGCCACCTCGTTGATCACTTCCCCCGGCTTCATCTGTCCGACGACGATCAGGTTGCGGATCTTCTGATAGATCTGATCGCGCAGCGGCAAAGCCCGATTGAGGGTCGAAGGGTCAAGGTCCATGGCAAATCCGTAGCGTTCGTTCACCAGAAATGATCGGATTATATTGGAACGTAAATTGGAATGCACCCAATGCGGAGGCGTCCCTGTCGACAATGGAGGGGGTGGCCAAGTCACTCGACGCCTGGAAGGAGGCCGCCAACCCTTCCAAGGCGGCGCAAGGACAACGTCAACGCGGTCGAGCCGGCCCTCTCCGCTCGCAGGCGGCGGGCATGAGGAAGAATTTCCAATTGCGTGCACGGATTTAGAATAAACTAACTCTACAGATTTTATAGAATAAGCAATCTGCATGGGCGATCTGTTTCCTGCACAGGACCACGCCATGCCAGCATTTTTGCGTCTACTCTCAACCGTGCCGGAGCCGGGCCGCTACCGCCGAACCACAGGAGGCAAGGCATGACCCGAGATGTCCCCGACCGCATCAAGGTTCTCTGGTTCCTGCCGACGCATGGCGACAGCCGTTATCTCGGCACGACCGAGGGCGGCAGGGCCGTCGATCTGCCCTATCTGTCGCAAGTGGCGAAAGCGGCCGACACGCTTGGCTATTACGGCGTGCTGTTGCCGACCGGCCGGGCCTGCGAGGATTCCTGGGTGATTGCCTCGGCGCTGGCGCCACTGACAGAGCGGCTGCGTTTCCTCGTCGCCGTACGGCCCGGCTTGCAGTCGCCGACGCTTGCCGCGCGCATGACAGCCACGCTCGACCGCATCTCCAACGGCCGCCTGTTGATCAATGTCGTCACCGGCGGCGATCCGCTGGAAAACAAGGGCGATGGGATCTTTCTCTCGCATGCCGAGCGCTATGAGGTGACGCAGGAATTCCTCCAGATCTACAAACGGGTGCTGAGCGGTGAGACGGTCGAGCACCAGGGCAAGCATTTCCGCATCGAGGACGGAAGGTTGCTGTTCCCGCCGGTGCAGGCGCCCTATCCGCCGCTCTATTTCGGTGGCTCATCGGATGCTGGATCGGCAGTCGCGGCGCAGGAAATCGACAAATATCTGACCTGGGGCGAACCCCCGGCCGACGTCGGACGCAAGCTCGATGCCGTGCGCGGACTGGCCGACAAGGCCGGCCGCAAACTCTCCTTCGGCATTCGTCTGCATGTCATCGCCCGTGAAACCACTGAACGGGCCTGGGCCGCCGCCGCCAGCCTGATCAGTCGGCTCGACGACGCGACGATCGCTTCGGCGCAGAAAGTGTTCGGCCGCATGGATTCGGTCGGCCAAGCGCGCATGAGCGCGCTGCATGGCGGCAACCGTGACAAGCTCGAGATCGCGCCCAATCTATGGGCCGGCGTCGGCCTGGTGCGCGGCGGTGCGGGAACGGCACTGGTCGGCGACCCGGATACGATCGCCGAGCGCATCGATGAATACCGTCGCCTCGGCATCGACACCTTCATTCTGTCCGGCTACCCGCATCTGGAGGAAGCCTATCGCTTCGGCGAACTGGTGCTGCCGAAACTGCCGACCGATCATCCGGTCAAGTCGGCCGGGTCGTCGGTCAATACCGGGCCGTTCGGCGAGACCATTGCCGGTGACCATCGGCCGAAGTCGCTCGCCAGCGCCTCGTGAACGCGCTGCCTCCGGTCCGCCGATCGCGCGTCGCCATAATCGGCGGTGGTTTTTCCGGCGCGGCGGTCGCTTGGCACCTTGCGCGGGCGCATGGGCCGGAGCGCCTGTCGATCTCGGTGATCGAACCGCGTTCCGCGCTCGGCGGCGGTCTTGCCTATTCCAGCGATGAGCCGTCGCACCGCGTCAACGTCCCGGCCGTCCGGATGAGCATGGTTCCCGAAGACCAGCAGCATTTTGCGCGCTGGCTGGAGGGCAGTGGCGAAATCGAGCGGGACCCGGATGCGCTGTGGAAGAACGGCGACGTATTTCCGCGCCGGCGGGTGTTCGGTCGCTATGTCGCCGAGCAGCTCGCACCTTGGCTCGACTCGGGCGCTATCCGTCATGTCGAAGCTCAGGCCACCCGGGTAATTCGAGCCAACGGCGCGGGCTGGACCGTACAGACCTTAGCCGGACCTGTCGCGGCCGACATCGTCGTGCTCGCCGCGACTCATCCTCTGCCGGCCATCCCGGCAGCACTTGCCCTGTTGGCTGAAGCACCTAGCTTCATCGCCGATCCCTACGCGCCGTCGGCACTCGCTGGGATCGGGCCGGAGGCGTCGGTCCTGATCGTCGGCTCCGGACTGACCTCGGCCGACATGGTGGCCGAGCTTGACCGCCGGGGTCATCGCGGCCGCATCCTGGCGCTGTCGCGCCGCGGACTGCGTTCGCGCGGCCACCCGGATATCAGACATGAGCCCTTCGGCGACTTTGCGTCGGTGCCGGCCACATCCGCACTTGGCCTGCTGAAGAACATTCGCGCCACGCTGGCCGCGGCGCGAGCCGCCAACGTCAACTGGCAGTCGGTCTTTGACCAATTGCGCATGCAAGGGCCGGTGCTGTGGTCCGCCCTCGCTCCGCAAGAGCAGGCAAGGCTGGTCCGCCAGCTGCGCGTGTTCTGGGACGTGCATCGCTTCAGGATCGCACCGCAGGTGGCTTCCGTCCTCGACCGCCGCCAGACCGCCGGCACATTCGACACCATTGCCGCCCGGCTTGTCGCGTCGAACGACGAGGGCGACAGCCTCGCGGTCAGCTTCCAACGGCGCGGACAGACGCGAATCGAGACGGCAAGCTTTGATGCCGTCATCAACACGACGGGGCCGGCCCACGGGCAGGCGCTCCAGTCAAATCCGGCGCTGCGTTCCCTGACTGAGGCCAGTCTGATCAGGGCGGACGCATACGGGCTCGGTATCGAGACGAGCTTCGATAGTCGCGCCGTCGGTGGCGATGACAAGGCGGTTGTCGGGCTTTTCGTCGCCGGTCCGCTGGCGCGAGGCACCTTTGGCGAACTCATGGGCCTGCCGGAGGTTGCTCGCCATGCCCAAAGGGTCGCAGTCGAGATCGCGGGGCTGCTCGACACATCTTCTTCAGGCGGAGCGGTTGGCCCCAATGCCGGGGGCGTTGCGGTCGCGGGCTGACAACCGCAAGCCGGCATGGCCGGGCAAAATTGGTATTTCCGTCCCGCAAGTGCGCCAAAAACGGAAAATCCTCCTTTGTATATAAATTCCCTAAACATAATAAATATAGCGACACCGGCTGCGGCTGGACCGATCAACAGCCTGACTGGGAGACAATTCATGGCACATGCAGGAACCGACGCGGTCAAATTCGCCTACTGGGTGCCCAATGTTTCGGGCGGCCTGGTGATCTCCGACATCGAGCAGCGCACCAGCCATTCAGCCGAGTACAACCGCAAGCTGGCACAGATCGCCGAAAAGGCCGGTTTCGACTACGCGCTGAGCCAGATCCGTTTCACCGCCGGCTACGGCGCCGACGAGCAGCATGAATCGGTGGCATTCAGCCATGACCTGCTGGCCGCCACCACGACGCTGAAGGTGATCGCCGCGATCCTGCCCGGCCCTTGGAATCCCGCGCTGGCGGCCAAGCAGATTGCCACCATCAGCTACCTGACCAACGGCCGTGTCGCCATCAATCTCGTCTCCGGCTGGTTCCGTGGCGAGTTCCACGCCATCGGTGAGCATTGGCTTGACCATGATGAGCGCTACCGTCGCTCCGAGGAATTCATCCGTGCGCTGCGCGGCATATGGACTGAAGACAGCTTCACCTTCCGAGGCGACTTCTACCGCTTCAACGAATACTCGCTGAAACCGAAGCCGCCGCGGCCGCTGCCCGAGATCTTCCAGGGCGGCTCGTCGCGCGCGGCACGCGACATGGCATCACGCGTCTCCGACTGGTATTTCACCAACGGCAACACGCCGGCCGAAATCGCCAAACAGGTCGATGATCTCAAGACCAAGGCAAAGGCCAGCAATCATTCCGTCAAGGTCGGCGTCAACGCCTTCGCCATTGTCCGCGAGACCGAGCACGAGGCCAAGGCGGTGCTTGCAGAGATCATCGCCAGGGCCAATCCGGAAGCGGTCAACGCCTTCGGCCACGAGGTCAAGAACGCCGGCAAGGCCTCGCCGGAAGGCGAGGGCAATTGGGCGAAGTCCTCCTTCGACGACCTCGTCCAGTACAATGACGGTTTTCGCTCCAACCTGATCGGCACGCCGAGACAGGTTGCCGAGCGCATCGTCGATTTGAAGAGCGCCGGCGCTGATCTCATCCTGCTCGGCTTCCTGCATTTCCAGGAAGAGGTCGAGTATTTCGGCAAGCATGTCATCCCGCTCGTTCGCGAGCTGGAGGATGCCGGGCAGGCGGCTTCGCTGGCAGCGGAATAGTCATCTCTCCAAGGCTGGCCGGGTAATCCGGCCAGCACCCGAATGAAGGTTTTCAAGCGCGCTCGATCTTTTCGGGCGGCATCGAGAATTCGTGCGCCTGCGGGCGAAATCGAGGACGATTGGAATGCCGTTGCCCAGCTATGCCATAGGCGTGATGGAAGCCTCGGTCTATGCGCCGGAAGTTTTCGCGCGCGGCCTGCCCTCGGCGCTGCAGCCGTCCGAAGGTCATACCGCACCGGTAACAGGCACTGCGGTGGCCACATCTCCGATGCTTTCACTCCAGGCCATCGGCCTGTCGTTCGGCGGCGTCGTCGCGCTGGCCGACATCGATCTGTCTGTTCGATCAGGTGAAATCCGCGCCATTATCGGCCCGAACGGCGCCGGCAAGAGCTCGCTGATCAATGTCATCAGCGGTGTCTACCGGCCGGATCGCGGCCAGGTCCAGCTTGCCGGAATCGACTATGCGCAGGTGCCGACGCAGCGGCTGGCGCATCTCGGCGTCGCCCGGACTTTCCAGAACCTTGCTTTGTTCAAGGGACTGAGCGTCCTCGACAATGTCGCCACCGGCCTTGCCTACAAGGTCCGTTCCAACTTCGCCGGCCAGGTGCTCGGCATCGGACGATCGCGCGGCGAGCGACGTGAGACACGCAGCCGCGCCGATCAGATTCTCGAATTTCTCGACCTCACCGCCGTGCGCGATCGTCTTGCCGGCACGCTGCCCTACGGGCTGCGGAAGCGGGTCGAACTCGCCCGGGCGCTGGTCGTGGAGCCGCGCCTGCTGCTGCTCGACGAACCGATGGCCGGCATGACATCAGGTGAGAAAAGCGAAATGGCTGCTTTCGTGCGCGCCGCGCGTGACCGCTTTGCCACCACCGTCGTCCTGATCGAACACGATGTCGGCGTCGTCATGGGCCTGTCCGACCGTGTCGCCGTTCTCGACCATGGCCGCAAGATTGCCGACGGCACACCCGACGAGGTCCGCAACGACCAGCGCGTCATCGATGCCTATCTGGGCGTCGCCTCAGACAATGAGGACGGGGCGGGCATATGATCGCCGACTTCGACTATCAGTTCTTCATCGAGGTGCTCGTCGGCGGGCTGCTCTCCGGCGTCATGTATTCGCTGGTCGCGATCGGCTTCGTGCTGATCTACAAGACCTCGGGCGTGCTCAACTTCGCCCAAGGCGCGATGCTGCTGTTCGCCGCCCTTACCTTCGTCAGCCTTGTCGAACGCGGTGTTCCGTTTGCACTGGCGTTGGTGGCAACGTTCGCCATCATGGTGGCGATCGGCATCGCCATCGAGCGCACGGTGCTGAGGCCGCTGACCAACAAGCCGCCGATCACCCTGTTCATGGCGACGCTTGGCCTGTCCTACATCATCGAGGGCGCCGCCCAACTGATCTGGGGGACGCAGGTCCATGGTCTTGACCTCGGCATCGAGGATGTGCCGCTGGAAGTCGGCGGCGTGCTGATCAGCCAGTTCGATATTTTTGCGGCGGTGGTCGCGGCCGGCATGGTTCTCCTGCTGTCGCTGTTCTTCCGCTACACCCGCATCGGCCTCGCCTTCCGCGCCGTCGCGGACGACCAGTTCGCCGCACTCGCGGTTGGCCTGCGTCTGCCACTGATCTGGGCCACCGTCTGGGCGGCGGCCGGCCTGGTCGCGCTGGTCGCCGGGCTGCTCTGGGGCGCCCGCCTAGGGGTGCAGTTCTCGCTGTCGCTGGTGGTGCTCAAGGCGCTGCCGGTGCTGGTGCTTGGCGGCTTCGATTCCATTCTTGGCGCCATTGTCGGCGGGCTCCTGATCGGCGCCAGCGAGAAGCTCGCCGAGGTCTATATCGGCGATTATTTCGGCGGCGGCATCGAGAGCTGGTTCGCCTATGTCGTCGCGCTTGTCTTCCTCCTGATCCGTCCTTCCGGCCTGTTCGGCCAGAAGCTCGTCGAAAGGGTCTGAGCCATGGCCGCGACTACAAGCGACTTTTCCGCCGTGACGGTGCTGCCGAAATGGGTGGCCCCCGTACTCCTGCTCGCCTTCGCCTATGGCGTCGTGCCGCTGATCGGCTCGAGCTACCTGTTCGAGGCCATCCTGCTGCCGTTCCTGGCACTCAGCCTCGCCGGTGTCGGCCTCAACATCCTGACCGGCTATGCCGGCCAGGTTTCGCTGGGTAGCGCCGCTTTCATGGCGGCAGGCGTCTTTGCCGCCTATAATTTCAACCTGCGCGTCGAAGGCCTGCCACTGATCGGCAGCATTTTCCTCGCCGGCATCGTGGCCGCCGCGATCGGCATCGTCTTCGGCTTGCCGAGCCTGCGGCTGAAAGGTTTTTATCTGGCGGTTTCGACGCTTGCCGCGCAGTTCTTCGTGCAATGGGCGCTGACCAAGTTCAGCTGGTTTTCCAACAACTCTGCATCCGGCGTCATCGACGCGCCCAGGCTGTCGTTTTCAGGCTTCACACTCGATGGCCCCGTCGGCCGCTATTTCTTTGCGCTGACCATCGTCGTCATCCTGACCTTCTTCGCCTATCGGCTGGTGTCGTCGCAGACGGGACGAAACTTCATCGCCATCCGCGACAACGAGACCGCCGCCCGCATCATCGGCATCCCGGTCTTGAAGACCAAGCTTCTGGCCTTTGCCATCTCGTCCTTCGTCATCGGCGTCGCCGGTGTCATCTGGGCGTTCGCTTATCTCAGGACCGTCGAGCCGGATGGCTTCGATCTCGACCGCTCGTTCCAGATAATGTTCATCATCATCATCGGCGGCCTCGCCTCGATCCGCGGCGCATTCTTCGGCGCCGCCCTGATCGTGGTCTTTCCGCTCGCACTGTCGCGCCTCGGCGGCTTCCTGCTTGGCGATGTCTTCGATTCGGGCGTGCTCGACATGAGCCAGCGCATCGTGCTCGGCGTCCTCATCATCCTGTTTCTGATCCTCGAACCCGACGGGCTGGTGGCCCTGTGGGACAGGATCCGAAGACGGCTCCTGTTCGCTTGGCAACCGACCTGAGCCCTCGCACTCCAGAATCCTATTCGAAAATGAACCAGAGGCCGGACCAAAGACGGCCCATACCGGGAGTACCTAGCCATGACCTTCCTCAGCACCATCAAGGCGGCGGCTTTGTCCGCGGCGATGATTGTGTCGGTGGCCTTGCCATCAGCTCATGCCGACGAACAATATTTCCCGCTGCAGAGCTATCGCGTCGGACCCTACGCGGCCGGCGGCACCGGCTTCTTCGGCGGCTTCATCGATTATCTCAACCTCATCAACATCCGCGACGGCGGCGTCAACGGCGTCAAGCTGACCTGGGACGAGTGTGAGACCCAGTATGAGGTCGAGCGCGGCGTCGAATGCTACGAGCGGCAGAAGAGCCATGCGGGTGCCGCTGCCTGGAACCCGCTCTCAGTGGGCATCGCCTATGCGATGATCGACCGTATCACCGCCGACAAAGTGCCGCTGATCACGGTCAACCATGGCCGCACCGACTCCACCGACGGGCGCGTCTTCCCTTACGTCTTCCCGCTGCTGCTCAACCCCTACAGCGAGACGTCAGGCATCGTGAACTATATCGCCGCCAAGGAAGGCGGCATCGACAAGCTCAAGGGCAAGAAGATCGTCGTGCTCTATCACGGCTCGCCCTACGGCAAGGAGACCATCCCGATATATGATTTGCTGGCGCAGAAATATGGCTTCACCGTGCAGCAGATCGAGGTGCCGCATCCCGGCAACGAACAGCAGTCGCAATGGCTGACCATCCGCCGCGCCAAGCCTGATTTCGTCGTCCTGCGCGGCTGGGGCGTGATGAACCCGGTGGCGCTGAAGACGGCGGTCAAGGTCGGCTATCCCGTCGACCACATCGTCGGCAATGTCTGGTCGAATTCGGAAGAGGACGTCATCCCCGCCGGCGATGCCGCCAAGGGCTACACCGCCATCACCACCCAGGCCTCGGGCAACACCTATCCGGTGGTGCAGGAGATCGTGAAGACCGTCTACGGCGCCGGCAAGGGCAATCTCGAAGACAAGTCGCGCATCGGCTCTGTCTACCACAATCTCGGCATCGTCAACGGCATCCTGAATGTCGAGGCGATCCGCGTCGCGCAGGAGAAGTTCGGCCATCGCACGCTGACCGGCGACGAAGTCCGCTGGGGCTTCGAACACCTCAAGCTCGACCCGGCCAAGGTCGAGACGCTCGGCGCCAAGGACCTGTTCCACTCGATCAATGTCAGCTGGGATAACCACGAGGGCGAGGGCTACGTGACCTTCCAGCAGTGGGACGGCAAGAAGTGGAACGTCGTTTCCGACTGGATCGCGCCGGATTGGGCGCTGCTGCGGCCGATCATCGAGAAGTCGGCCGAGGCCTATGCCGCCGAGAAGGGCATCAAGCTGCGCACCGCCGACGATGCCAACGCCGTGACCACCAACTGATCTCCGGGCCGGGTGCCGTGGACACCATCCGCGGCGCCCGGCCCATCCGCAAAGCACGGAAACAGCCATGCCGAACGACGACATCATCCTGGCCGTGGACGCGGTCCACGCCACCTATATCAACGCCATCACGGCGCTGCATGGCGTCAGCTTCGAGATCAGGCGGGGTGGGATTCTGGCGCTGCTCGGTGCCAACGGCGCCGGCAAGACCACGACGTTGAAGGCCGTCTCCAACCTGCTGCCGGCAGAGCGCGGCCAGGTCAACGCCGGCTCCATCCGCTATGATGGCTCGGATGTCTCGCGCCGCAAGCCGGGCGATCTCGTACGCGCCGGGCTGGTCCAGGTGCTGGAAGGCCGTCACTGTTTCAAGAGCCTCACCGTCGAGGAAAACCTGGTCGCCGGCGGCATCGGCCGCAGCGGCCGCCGAGCCGAAATCAACGCGGATCTCGAACGGGTTTATTCCTATTTTCCGCGTCTCAGGGAAAAGCGCCGGACATTGTCCGGCCTCACCTCCGGTGGCGAACAGCAGATGACTGCCATCGGCCGCGCGCTGATGTCGCGGCCGCGCCTGCTGGTTCTCGACGAGCCCTCGATGGGGCTTGCCCCGCTCATCGTGCAAGACATCTTTCAGACGCTGAAAAAACTCAACCGCGAGACCGGTCTGTCGATCCTGGTCGCCGAGCAGAACTCGGCGGTCGCGCTTCGCTATGCCGACCACGCCACTGTGCTCGAAAACGGCGTCTCGGTCCTGTCCGGCGCGGCCGCCGATCTTCGCCAGCGCGAGGATATCAGGGCGCTCTATCTCGGCCAGCAGCCGTCGCCCGCCGCCAAGCCATCCCGTCTCCACGCCGTTGCCTGAACCGAAATTTGAAGGAGCAATGAAATGACCGTCTCGACCGTCAAGACAGACCATGCTTCCGCCGCCGTACCGCCGGTCGCAAGGCCCTCGGCACCAGCACACATCATCAGGGACGATGCGGAGGCGATCGCCATCGCCCATGCGCTCGCCGCCGAATTCGTCAAGGGGGCGTCCACGCGCGACCGCGAGCGTATCTGGCCGGTTGCCGAGCTCGACGCCTTCTCCCAAAGCGGCCTGTGGTCGATCAATGTGCCGAAGGAATTCGGCGGGCCGGAACTGTCCTATGCGACGCTGGTCAAGGTGATCGAGATCATCTCGGCGGCCGATTCCTCAATCGGCCAGGTCGCGCAGAACCATCTCGGCGTCATCGCGGCCATCCGCACCGTGTCGGATGTGGACCAGCAGAAGCTGCTGTTCACCGAGGCGCTGAAGGGCACCCGGTTCGGCAACGCCTTTTCCGAGTTCGGTTCGAAGCGCGCCGCCGATTTCGAGACCCGCTTCACCGACGCCGGCGACCATGTCGTCGTCAACGGCCGCAAATTCTATTCGTCCGGCGCGCTGCTTGCCCATCTGGTGCCGATCGTGGCGCTCGATGACGAAGGTCGCGCCTGGTATGCCATCGCCGACCGTGGTGCGCCCGGCCTGACCGTTATCGACGACTGGTCGAGCTTCGGCCAGCGCACGACGCTCTCCGGCACCGTCATCATCGACAACGTCAAGGTGCCGAAGACGTATCTGGTGCCGGGCTACAAGGGCTACGACAAGCCGACCGCCGACGGCGCCATCTTCCAGATAATCCAGGTGGCGGTGGACACCGGGATCGCCCAGGCGGCGATCGACGAGACGGTTCACTTTGTCAGGACCAGGAGCCGCGCCTGGATCGACAGCGGCTTCGACAATGCCTGGGACGATCCCTACACCATCCAGGCTGTCGGCGACCTCACGCTGCGCCTGCACGCGGCGCAGGCGCTGCTCGAAAAGGCCGGCCATGCCATCGACAAGGCGGTGGCCGAGCCGACAGCCGAAACGGTCGCGCATGCCCAGATCGTCACCGCGGAAGCAAAAATCCTGTCGACCGAAATCGCCATCGCCGCAACGAACAAGCTGTTCGAACTGGCCGGCACGCGCTCGACGCTGGCCGAGCACAATCTCGATCGCCATTGGCGCAACGCCCGCACGCACACGCTGCACGATCCGGTGCGCTGGAAATATTCGATCCTTGGCAAATATTTCCTCAACGGCGAGAATCCGCCGCTGCACGCCTGGAGCTGATCTGCCGGAGGCGGACGGCGCGCGCTGCGGTCGACCTGGTCGTCGCCGAGTGGCTTTGCCCTGACGGTTATCCCCTTCGGGATGCCGGCGGCGGGTGAAAGCTTACGCGCAATTTACGACCATCGGTTACACCGGTTCCTGTCTGATTCGTTCGGGACAGGAACCCCATGAGCAAAGCCCTCACGACCTTCGCACTCGTCTCCGTCTTGACCGCCTTGCTCATGGCGCTGAGCCTTGCGGTGGCCCGTCACGGCTATCCCTATGGGGCGATCGGCGTCAAGCGTCTCGACGGCATCGCCGACGCCGGAACGTTCATTCCGCTTGCGGCAATTTTCTTCTTCAGCGCGCTGTTGATGATGATCCTGCCGATCCGCGCGGCCAGTATCGTCCTCCTCCATGCCGCCGATGCGATCTTCTGGACTGTCATTGTGCTGTTCGCCACCATCGTCGGCGGCCTGCTCGCCCGATGGGCCTTCGGTCAGGGCAGCGCTCTTCTGGCGTTGTTGAACTGGCGGTTCCTGTTTGCCGTGGCGGTCGTCGGTTGCCACTTCGTCATGAACGAGTTGCGCCGCAACGTACTGCTGCGCAGCTTGTTTTTCGTGATCTTTGCCGCCGCCACGCTGGCCTGCCTGTTCTGGTCGTTTACGCTTTAGCCGGAACCTACCATCCTATCGCCGCCTGTTCTTCGTTCCATGGCGAAGCGCTATCGGGATCACGAGTTCGGAGTCTTCGGGCTACCGGCCGCCGGAGACCGCTTTCGCGACGTAGCGCGAAAAATCCTCGACATCCGCAGCCGAAGGCTCCTGGCCGGTGAAGCTGCGCAGATACGCGGCAACATGCGGCAGGCGACTGCTCATCGGTTCGTTGAGTTCGAGCGAATAGTAGCCGATCTGCATGAAATAGAGCACGCGAGCGCGAACGAACGCGTCTTCCTCCTCATAGCCATGACGCAAGAACATGCCGCGGATGGCAGTGACGCGTTCTTCGTCGGCCTCGTCGAGCGCACGCCGGATGGTGGGGGAGCGGCGAGCCCATGCCCGGATGGCGAAATCCAGCCGGGGATCGAACAGCTTTTCGTCCACCCAGCATTCGAAAATGCTCATCACCCCGCGAATGACAGTCGTGGAAGGGCGTGCGGCACGCTCGACGATGAATCGGGTATTGGTCTGCCGCCAGTGGTCCAACAATTGGTCGAGCAGATCCTGCCGGCTCTTGAAATACCAGTAGAAGCTCGAGCGCGAGACATCGAGTTGCTGGCCAAGCGTCAGCACACGGACGCGTTCGACGCCGTCCGAGATCAGGGTTTCAAGCGCCAGCTTCAGCCAGTCTTCGCGGGTAGCCTTGACGTTGCCGGTGGCGCCGGCGCGCTGGATCGTCGTTTCGATTGCTGCCATCTTGACGACGCATGACACGCCACACCAGGCAAATCAAGATTGTGGACATGCCTGTACAGGCGATCCGGCCTTGACCCGGAGCGCTGCCCGCCCATGTTAGCCGGATTGCTTGGCGACGCGGCTCCGTCGCCGCCGCGAAGGCGTTGGTGCAGCCCGGGGACTTTTGTCGCGGTCTCCAGGCCCAGTGCGTGCTTTCCCGCAAGGCAATTGTCTGGCAAATACCACTTCAGACAGATGCCGCCGCGCGGCCAACAGCCAGGAAGGCAAGGACATGACAGCGTTTCGAAAAAACCTCATCGATGGTGAATGGATCGGCGATGCCGGCTCCCGCAACATCAACCCCTCTGATACCGGCGACGTCGTCGGCGAATATGCTTCGGCGGGGGTCGAACAGGCGGGCCAGGCGATAGCTGCGGCCAAGGCGGCGTTTCCGGCGTGGTCCCGCTCCGGTCCGCTGGCGCGCCATGCGGTGCTGAAAAAGGCGGCCGACGAGATCATGGCGCGCAAGGATGAACTCGGCCGCAATCTGGCGCGTGAGGAAGGCAAGACGCTGGCCGAGGGCATTGGCGAGACCATCCGCGCCGCCCAGATATTCGATTTCTTTGCCGGCGAAACATTGCGCCTGTCGGGAGAGGTGGTGCCAAGCGTGCGGCCGGGCGTCGGCGTCGAGATCACGCGCGAAGCGGTCGGCGTGGTCGGCATCATCACACCGTGGAATTTCCCTATTGCCATTCCCGCCTGGAAGATCGCTCCGGCGCTGGCCCACGGCAACACCATCGTCTTCAAACCGGCCGAGCTCGTTCCCGAAAGCGCCTGGTCCATCGTCGACATCCTGCATCGCGCCGGCCTGCCCAAGGGCGTGCTCAACCTCGTCATGGGCAAGGGCTCGGTGGTCGGCCAGGCGATGCTCGACAGCCCCGACGTCAACGCCATCTCCTTCACAGGCTCGGTGGGAACCGGCAAGCGCGTCGCGGCGGCAAGCGTCGAGCACATGCGCAAGTTCCAGCTTGAAATGGGCGGCAAGAATCCGCTGGTCGTGCTCGACGATGCCGATCTCGCGGTGGCTGTCGATTGCGCGCTGAACGGCGCCTTCTTCTCGACCGGCCAGCGCTGCACGGCCTCGTCGCGTTTGATCGTCACCAAAGGCATCCACGACCGTTTCGTCGACGCGCTCAAGGAGCGCATGGAGAAGCTGGTGATCGGCGACGCGCTCGACGCGCAGACACAGATCGGCCCGGTCGTCGACGCCACCCAGCTCAAGCAGGACGAGGACTATATCGCCATCGGCGTCCGTGAAGGCGCCACGCTCGCTTTCGGCGGCGAACGGCTCGACCGCAAGACGCCGGGCTTCTATCTCAAGCCGGCGCTGCTGACCGAGGCCACCAACGCCATGCGCAGTTCGCGCGAGGAGATTTTCGGCCCCGTCGCCAGTGTCATCCGCGTCCAGGATTATGACGAGGCGCTTGCCGTTGCCAACGACACGCCGTTCGGCCTGACCTCGGGCATCTGCACCACGAGCCTCAAGCACGCCACGCATTTCAAGCGCAACTCCGAAGCCGGCATGGTGATGGTCAACCTACCGACGGCGGGCGTCGATTTCCACGTTCCTTTCGGTGGCCGCAAGGGTTCGAGCTTCGGTCCGCGCGAACAGGGCCGCTATGCCATGGAGTTCTACACCACGGTAAAGACCGCCTATACGTTCGCGGGATGATCTGGCGCGCCGGCCGACCGCCGGCGGGCCGTCACCTCCTCTGGAAACGGACCGGTGCAAAGGGATGACATTGCAGGACCTGACCTGGCTCAACCCGCCGCCGCATCATGCCATCGAAGGTGATGGCGTGCGCGTGCGCACCGGCAAGGAGACCGATTTCTGGCGTGAGACCTTCTATGGATTCTGGCGCGACAACGGCCACTTCCTGTATCGGCGGGTCGAGGGCGATTTCACCGCCGAAGTGACCGTCAAGGGCGACTACGAGGTGCTTTACGATCAGGCCGGCCTGATGGTCCGGCTGAGCGAAACGCACTGGATCAAGGCCGGCATCGAATACACCGATGGCCTTGCCTATTTCTCCGTCGTCGTCACCAACGACACCTCGGACTGGTCGCTGGTGGCCATTGCTGCCGGCCCTGACGGCGTCAGGATCCGCCTGACCCGCCACGGCGAGGCGGTCCGCGTCCAGTATTTGGATGCTTCCGACGGCCATTGGAAGCCGGTGCGGCTCGCCTATTTCCCGACCTCGAAGATGGTCGATGTCGGGTTGATGTGCTGTTCGCCGCAGCGTGAAGGTTTCGAAGTCACGTTCTCCGGATTTTCGGTCGGTCCGCCGATTGCGCGGGATCTGCACGACTGACCCTGGCAACCGGGCTCCGCGTGGCGTGTGCGAACGGACCGGTAGGACATTGCGGCCCCAAGGCCCTTCCATCTCTCGGCATAGGCCTGGAAGCGTTCGGGAACGCTGTCCGTCTTCCACGTCCGGTGCAGGATCGGCGGGATAATCGGCGGCTCATGGGGTGATCCGAGACGGCTGGTCGTCATCGCCGTCATTATCCAGGGCAAGCCCGGCACGGACGGCATCGCGGATCGCCTGCGGGCCAAACCTTGCCCATACGGCCTGGTGGGCGCGCACGCGCTGCCTTGCCCGGCGCCCGGCGTCGCGTGAAAGTTGGACGGCCATGGCGGCCAAGCCTTCGTCGCTGGCCGACAGCAGCACCTCGTCGTTCTCGACCAGGCCCAGGCCCTCGGCCGCGAGCGGTGTCGCGATCACCGGCACCCCCCAGGCCATCGCCTCCAGAATCTTGATGCGCGTGCCCCCGCCCGCCCTGAGCGGGATGATGCTGAGATGCGCGCTGGACAGGAGCGGCCCCACGCTTTCGGGATCTTCAACGAGCTCGACATCGGGCAACCCGCGCAGGGCCAGCACGGCCGGTTCCGGGCCGCGTCCGGCGAGAACCAGCTTCGCGTCGGGCAAGGCCTGGCGGATGCGGGGCAATATGGTCCGGGCCAATCGCACGGCGGCGTCGACGTTTGGAGGATAGCCGAGATGACCGATGAAAAGGATCACCGGAAAGCCGCTATTGGCCGACGGTTCCGGGGGCAGCACATTGGGAATCGCCTCGACGTTGGGAATCCCATTGGGAACGACATCGATGGGCATCGCGCGCCCGCCAAAGCGCATCAGCTTCTCGCGATCCTCGTTCGAGCAGACCCAGACCCTGTCGACAAGGGCGAGCGCCTTTCTTTCGAGATGCCTGATGCCAAGCACCGATGCGGCAACGGAAAGGCGCGATGCGGTCGCTTCGGCGCGTTTCATCTGCGCGGACAAGTCGGACTCGACATTGTGCATGTCGAGGATGAGCTGCTTTGCCAGCGATCGCAAAGGCCGCAGCAGCTTGAACAGGCCGATGCTCTCGACCACCACGGTGTCAGGGCGGAATTCGAGGATCAGTGCTTCCAGCCGCGCCAGGGCCGCGCGCGAAATGCGATGCTCCTCCCTTATACGCCACCATCCGATGGAAGCCGTCCGGGGCTCTCCCTCGATCGACAGCGCCTCGGTGCGGATCAGCGGATTGGGCGCGGTCATGGCGATGGCCCTGGGCCGCACCGAGGCCAGGCAGACCGGTCCGAACGCGGCCGCCGCCACGGCATTGCGATAGTTGCGCAGATCCGCGCCGGAAGTCGGCGGAAACGCCGGCTCATGGCACACGATCAGCACGCGTCGCCCGCTGCCGCGCGCCGGCATGTCGACATTGGGCCGCGCGCTCAAGGCGGACGCCCGACGCTTCGCGCCAGGAGTTGCGCAAGCTCTTTCTCGGACGACATTAACGAGGCCCCCGCAGCCACAGAAATCAGCTTCGACTTGTTTAGCCGAACCGTGCTTTCGTCAAGCGCTGGATCACAGTCTGATGCCCGGCGCGCTTGCCTTGCGGATCGGTCGCAATGCGGATCCGGCTGGGACCGAGCGCAAAGGCCTATCGCCTGGACCAGGCCAGCCAACGGGCCGCCAGGCGCCTGCGCAATGAAGTGAACCGTGTCCGTCGGTAGGCGTCGCCCGCCATCTTGATGCCTTGCGCCTGTGTCGGGAAGGGATGGATGACATCGGCCAACGCATGCAATCCCATGCCCGAACGGATAGCGAGGGTCACGGCATTGATCATCTCGCCGGCATGGCTGGCGACGACCGTCGCCCCCAGGATGCGGTCGGATCCCTCCCTGACGTGGATCTTGACGAACCCTTCCTCTTCGCCGTCCATCACGGCGCGGGCGACATCGTGCATCAGGACCGTATAGGTCTTGACCGGAATGCCGTTGCGCCGCGCCTCCAGGGGATAGAGACCGACATGGGCGATCTCCGGATCGGTATAGGTGCACCAGGGGATAACGAGTTCGCTGAGCCTTTCGCGGCCGCGAAACAGGGCATTGCGCACGACGATGCGCGCTGTTGCCTCGGCGGTGTGGGTGAACTTGTATTCGAGGCAGACGTCGCCCGCCGCGTAGACATTTGGGTTGGTGGATCGCAGATAATCGTCGACCTTGATGCCGCTGGCGTCATAGGCCACGCCGGCTTCATCGAGGCCCAGGCCATCGACGTTGGGTGAACGGCCGACGCCAGTGATGATCTCATCGACCGTAATCGTCGTCGTGTCGCCATCCCGCATCAGGTCGGCGGCCTTCTTCTCGCCCTCCATCCGCACCGCCACCACTTCGGTGTTCAGCCGCACCTCGATCCCCTCGCGCGCCAGCGCATCCGAAAGGATCTGCGCGGCGTCGCGCTCCTCGCCGGGCAGGAACATCGGATCGCTCTGCGCCAGGATGACCTTGGCGCCGAGCAGGCAGAAAGCCTGCGCCGTCTCGCAGCCGAGCGGCCCGCCGCCGATGACGAGGAGCCGCGGCGGGCATTGCGTAAGGTCGTACATGGTCTCGTTGTCGAGATAACCGGCCTCGGCAAGCCCCGGAATCGCGGGCCCGCTCGCATGCGCGCCCGTCGCGACCAATGCCTTCTTGAAATGCAGGGTCCTGTCCGCGACCACGACGGTGTCCGGTCCGGCGAAGCGCGCTTCGCCGAAATAGAGGTCGATGCCCTCGGCTGCGACGGAAACGGCCGAATTGGCACGGCTGATCCGCTGCCGTATCTGCCGCATCCGTGTCATCGCCCGTTGAAAGTCGACACGAAGGTGGTCTGGCGGGTCGCCGCCAAAGCTCTCGGCATCGCGCATATCGGCATAGAGCCTGGCCGTGCGGATGATCGACTTCGACGGGATGCCGCCGACATTGACACAGGCACCACCGATCAGCCCGCGTTCGATCAGCGCGACCTTCGCGCCAAGGCTCGCGGCGTCACGCGCGGCGGTCAGCCCTGCCGGCCCGGCGCCGATGACAACGAGATTGTAGGGGCCGTTCGCGGTCGGGTTCTTCCAGTGCGCGGGATGCGCGCGCCTGATCAGTTCGACGTCGTTGTTGTCGACGGGGAAGATGGCGGCTCTCGTCGGTTCACGCGACATCGAGCCCTCCGGATACCGGCCGCGACAGCCATCCGCCGGTGAAACCCGCCTTGCCCAGGCCGCGACGGATATGGGGATTGGAACGCATCAGCTTCCAGATCAGTCCGGAACGGTGGTTTTCGATCATCATCACCGCGATGCCCTGGTCGAGCCCGTAATGGCCTTCCGACACCCAGCCGTTGCGGCCGAATTTGCGCCGGTTGGCCAATGTCGGATTGAAACCGCTCGGCAGCCGGAAATTCTCGAGCACCTCCGGGTAACGATCGACGAGGTGACGCAGCGCCGCCAGGCAAATGTCCGGCGCGAAAGGCAGCGACGCCGGATAGGACCATGGTGCGATTGTCCCGTCATCCGGTCCGAAAGGCGCGCCGCGCGCGGCATAGCCGGAAAACCGGTGGGTCCGCCGCTCCACGCTGGCGCGGAAGCCGCCCGGTCCGTCTCCGGCCGAAAGACCCCACAAATTCTCGCCATAGCCGTCAAAGCCGTAAGGGTTGTGCCGGGCGTAGTCGCGGTGAAGGTATGTCGAGCGGCGGCTGTTTTCGAAATAGTCCGAATTCTTCTCCCGCATGAAAGCGTCGCGGATGCCGGCGAAATCGATCCAGGCATGCGAGAACTGGTGCATGAACAGCGGCCCGCCATAGAGCACGTCGTGGCCGTAGATGTTTTCCCATTGATAGGTCGCCGTCCAGGCCTCGTAGCTGTCGTCCGAGGTCGGGCGGTCCGGAGAAGCCATCGACAGCACATAGAGGATCGTCGCCTCGTTATAGCCTTCCCAGCCATAATGCAGAAAGCCGCTCCTCGGCTTCCAGCCCTGGCGGAGCGTCGGGCTGCTGCCTTGCGCCCATCGCCAGTCGACGCGCCTGTAGAGCGCCTCGGCCAGGAGGCGGATTTCGGCTTCGTCGTCGTTGTCGTCGGAAAAATACGCGCTCGCCACCAGCATGCCGGCGATCAGCAGGGCGGTATCCACCATCGACAGTTCGCAGCGCCAAACGCGCAAGCCGCTCCTCATGTCGAGAAAGTGGTAGTAAAAACCCTTGTGGCCGGTGACGTCGTGACCGCTGCCTTGCGTGCTGGTCTGGAAAAAGCGTAGCGCCGCAAGGGTCAGGCGGGCAGCCGCGTCGCGCGTTATCCAGCCACGTTCGACGCCGATCGGATAGCAGGACAGGGCAAAACCGACGACGGCGATGCTGCACGGCGAACTGGGCCGCGACGTGTCGGCGACCAGCCCATTGTCGGGGTTCACGTTCTCCAGGAAATAGCCGAAGGCGGCGCGTTGACAGCGGTCCAGCAGTTCGTCATCGGCCAGCGCGGCGGGATCTGCTCTAAGCAATCGATAAAAACTCCAGCCTGATGGCAGCAACGCCCTGCGCAGGTACGGTGACATCGAACAGAACGGCATGATCGCTGAAGGCGATCGCTTGCGGTTGTTCCGGCATCGCCGAGGCCGCATGCAAATGCTCTACCATTGCTCGGCTCAGGTAATCGGGACTTCCCATTGTCACCCATAGCGCCTTGGGGTTGGCATTTACCGCATCGACGCGTCGGATGGTTACCATGTCGGGCCGCCGTGCATTCTCAAGTTGAATCTGCACGGTCTCGTTCGCGATCGGATGCCGCGGCAAGGCGAAGTTGGAAATCAGCACGGTCAACGAATTTCCGTCGCGCACACACCAACTGTCGACGGTGGGATGATTGCCTTGAGTCGAGAGGATTTCGGTTCCAAGGCCATGCAGCATTTCGAAGGCACGGTAAGCCGGTTTGGCTACGCCGTGAAGGTTCATCAGGCCGAAACCACCATGAAAGGGCAGGGATGGAAAATAATTCTCTTCGAAAATATCCGAAAAGGTCCAGTAGCTGTAGCCCTGAACCAGCCCTCTCGCCTCCATGACCGTCTTGACGATGAAGGCGGCGGCATAGGGCTCGTCGTGCATGGGATCGCGCGGGTTCGACGATGTGCACCATTCGGTGTAGTAGAGCGGACGGTCGCCTGCCTGCCGTCGCGCGGTGCGCGCCTCCTCGCGCAGGACGCTTCGCATGCTTTTCGAGAGCTGGGCTTCGGTGTCGTCGCCAGGCTGGCCGAAGGCATCGGTCGGATAATGGTGCGTGCTGACGAAGTCCGCGGGAAGACCGTTCTGGCCACAGTATGCGATGAACTCATCGACCCAGGCATTGTCGGCTGTGGCTGGTCCGCCGACCTTCAACTGCGTGTCGACGGATTTGATAGCTCTTGCCGTGTAGGCATACAGCTTGAAATAGTCCTCCTGTTTGCCGCTGCCGAACGCCTCGAGATTGGGTTCATTCCAGACCTCGAAGAACCATTGCCGCACCTCGTCGAGGCCGTAGCGATCAACCCAGTGAGCGACGAGCTTCGAAATCAGCGTCGACCACTGGTCGTAGTCCTTCGGCGCGCTGACATTGGCGCGATAACGGAAGACGATCTTTCCGGACGACGACAGCATCGTCGGCGTGAAACTCAGCTCGACGAAGGGGCGCATGCCGATCGACAGCAGGAAATCGAAGATCTGATCGGCATTGAAGAACGAATAGAGCGGCTTGTCGTCCTGGTCGATGAGCGTGCCCATGTCGTCATCGAGCAGCCCGTGAAAACGGACATGGCGAAAGCCGAGTTCGTCATGCGCCCGGCGCATCTGCGCCTGCCAGTCCGCGCGCAGGGCGAGCGTCGCGTGGCCGCTGCCGACCGTATGTTCCCAGAAGTGGGGGAATTCCTCGCCCTGGACGCAGAGGTCGCAGCGGAAGGTCACACCCGTGGAACTGTCTGAAATGTTTGCCGTTTCTACACCTTCCATCACCGACTATACGTCGGCGATGGCATATCGTTGCCTGCTCACGCGGATTTGTAGTGCATCAGTAGGTGGCGCGGCCGCCCGAGACGTCGAACACAGCGGCCGTGGTGAACGAGCATTCCTCCGAGGCGATCCATGAGATCAGCGCCGCCACTTCCTCGACCTCGCCGAACCGCGCCATCGGTATCTTGCAGAGCATGAAATCGATGTGCTCCTGTTTCATCTGCTTGAAGATCGCGGTGCGAACGGCGGCCGGCGTCACGCAATTGACCGTCACCTTGGTCTTGGCGAGTTCCTTGCCGAGCGACTTGGTCAGGCCGATCACCGCCGCCTTCGAGGTGCTGTAGGCGGAAGCGTTGGGATTGCCTTCCTTGCCGGCGATCGAGGCAATGTTGACGATGCGGCCATAGTTGCGCTCGAGCATGTGTGGCACCAGCGCCTTGTTGCAGTAGAAGACGCCGTTGATGTTGATGTCGATGACCCCACGCCAGTCCTCGACCGAATAGGACCAGGTGGTCATGTTGGGGCCGGTGATGGCCGCACTGGTGACCAGTATGTCGACCGCGCCGAAGGCGTCGATCGTCGATCGTGCGGCGACCTCCACACTTGCCGCATCCGCAACGTCCAACGTCACTCCACGCAGGCCGGGAACAATGGCTTTCGCCTGTTCGATCTGTGCGGGATCGCGATCCCAGACGCAGACGCGCCCGCCTTCGTCGACGATCCTCTGCGCGACCGCCAGTCCGATGCCCGAGGCGCCCCCGGTGATGACCGCCGACCGGCCTGAGAAGCGCCCCGCGAAATTCATTGGCATGTGTTCCCCCTGGTCATGTTGGCTGAAGCCGCCCGCGTGCTGGCCGGTCCTGGGACTGTGAGGTGACCGCCGACCGAGTTCAAGCCGGCATGCGGCCGGATCGTCTGGGCCAATCGGCCGGATTATGGCGCGGTTCCTTCGAGTTGGTCGCGCAGCGCTTCCACCATACCCACCACGGCGAGGCCGATTTAGGCATGCGCATGGACTAAGGAAACCTCAAGGGACGCGCCTCGTTCCTGATGGGCAGTCGGAGCACATGACCGATTGGCCCGTCCACGGCCGAGATCTCTCGGCGATCGCCGCGCTGTAAGACAAGGTGACCGGATTTGCCATTGAGCACGGGGTGCGATAGGTTATATTGCACTGCACAATGGAGGCGCCGTTTCTTGTACGACCTTGTTCGCGGATATGCCGGCTGGTTTGCGGCCTGCCGGTCCTGGGTCGTGTCGACGGGACCGTGAGATGAAAATTCCCAAATCCCTGCTCGTCGATCCCGAGAAGAATTCCGTCTATGGCAGCTTTGCCGTTGCCGTTTCGATCTGGGCGTTCTCCTATTCCGTCATTTTCGGCCAGGTGCTGATCCTGGCCTATTATGCCGTCTGGCTTCCGCTTATCCTGGTCGACTACCGGCGTTTCCTGCGGCAACTGTCCAGCGCCTGGCTGCCGCTGCTCTTCGCGGCCTATGTCTGCTTTTCCATATTCTGGTCGCAGGCGCCCGGCGTCACCGCCAGAACGGCGGTCCAGTACTTGTCCCATATCGCCTGCGCCTATGTCGCCGCACGCACCGTCAGCGTGCGCACCCTGACAATAGGCGCCCTGGTCGGCATATTCTTCGTCCTGCTCTATTCGCTGAAAGTCGGCGCCTATTCCGAGGACGTCCTCGACGGCACCTATAATTTCGTCGGCGCCTTCGCCTCCAAGAACCAGATCGGCTTCGTCGGCTCGCTCGGCATCTATTTCTCGGTCGTGTTCCTTGCTTTCCTTCGGCGTGGCCGGCTGAGTTTCATGCTGACCGTGCCGGTCGTGCTGTTGTCGGCCTATGTGCTGGTCGTCTCGCATTCCGCCACCTCGATGGCCTCGATACCGGCGGTTTTGGCGCTGGTGGCGCTTCTTGCGATGAGCAAGCTTTTATCGCGACGCTACCGCCGGGTGATCTTCTTGGTCGGCGCCGGCATGATCGTCGTGGTAGCCATCGTCGCCCTCAATCTCGGGCTCATGGACTTCGTGCTTGGCATCTTCGGCAAGGATTCGACGCTCACCGGGCGGACCTATCTGTGGGAGCAGGGCTGGAACGCCGCGATGCGATCGCCGATCCTTGGCGTCGGCTATGCCGCCTATTGGGTGCAGGGCTTTGCCGAGGCGGAGCGGCTGTGGAACGAATTCTACATCAGCACCCGCACCGGCTTCCATTTCCACAACACCTATGTCGAAGCCCTTGTCGAACTCGGCTTCACCGGGGCGGTGCTGATATCGCTGATCATGCTGCGCACGCTCCTCGGCCACATCGCGGCGGTGGTCTTCAAGACATGGCAGGCCGAATCGGTGGTTCTGATCGGCGTGATGGTGCTGCTGCTCATCCGCTCCTTCGTCGAGGTCGAGATACTCAACCCCTACATCATGGGTTCATTCCTGATGTATTTCAGCTTCTTCAAGCTGGCGAGGCTGCCGGTCACCCGCACGCGATGGTCACCGGCTTTCGAGCCGGCGGATGCCAAGGCCGGACAGGCAGCCTGGCCTCACCGTCCCGCGGCAGCCGAGTAATGATGAGAGTCCGCTAGTCTAAAGCCATCGCGGGAAAACCGCGTAGCGGTTCCGTTCGGGATTGCGTCAACAGCCATTCTGATTTTCCGGTGCTGAAAATCTATCAGCAAAAACCTCCGCCAAGCAGGCTTGGCTGAGGCTCAAAGTCTTGCGCTGTGGATAGAACGCGGCGAGCCCGCGATCTTCCGCGTTTCTACTGGCTGGCCAGCGGCGCCAGCTTGATCTTGATCACATCGCCAGGCAGTACCGGTGTGTCTTCCTTGGCGGCGATTTCGCTGGTCTTGCCGTCGACATTGCGCACCAGCGAATAGAGCAAGGTAGGTTGCTGGTCGTTGGTGATGGCGGCCGTCGTCGCCGGATCCGTGGCCTGGGCTATCAGGCCTTTTTGCATATTCACCTTCAGCGCGGCCTCGTTCAGGTCGGCTTCGGTCTGCTGGCGATCGGCGGCAAGGCTCGAACTCAAGGTGTTCTGGGCGTCGATGGCGTCCTGCGTCGCCTTGCTGATCGCCTGCTTGGCGGTCAGGATGGCTGTCTCGTAGTCCAGGATCTTGCCCTGCAGGTCGGTGACGGACTGCTGCGAATCCAGAAGCCGGGCATTGGCCACCAGGCCCTTCTGGGCCAGCGGACCGATGCTGGCCAGCTGTTGCTGGGCCAGGTCGACCTGCTTCTGCTGGTTGACGATCTTCTTCTGCAGCGATTCGATTTCGGCCTGCAGCACACCCTTGAGATCGTCGAGCGCCTCGAGCTTGAGCTTCAGCGCCTTCTGGTCGGCGGTAAGGATTGTCATCTCGTCGGCGACGATGGTCGGCAGCCGCGGATCGCCTTCGACCTCCTTGGGTGCCTCAAAACTCGTCTTGCCGGCCATATCGGCGTCGATGCGGGCGCGCTTGACGATCAGCCGAACGCGCTGGTCGTCGGAGATATCGAAATTGCCCTTGGCGGTGACCAGGTCCTTGCCGAGCTGGGGACCGTAGTCGGCGTTGCGCCTGATGCCTCCGGCGACGCTGATCGCTTTCAGCACCGTAAGATCGGGCACAAAGGGAAATTGCCCGGGATTCTGCACCTCGCCCGAAATGTAGAAGGGGCGGAACTGTGCCATTTCGACCGAGGCTTCAGGCTTGTCCGATAAAGCGAGCTTGTGCTGCAGCGCCTCGCCGATCGCCGCGGCGACCTCCGCCGTGGTCTTGCCGGCCGCCGGCAACTCGCCGACGAAAGGCACCGACAGCGTGCCTGCCGGGCCGATCGTATATTGGCCATTGACCGACGACCAGTCGCGGAACGTGCTTTCGACGGTCTGCCATTCGGCGATGCGGATGGTGAGCTTGTCCTGGGAGCCCAGACGGTAATCGTCGGCGGCGGCCATCTGGGGAAAAGCAAGCGACATCGCAAGGCAGGTCGCCACGAGCCGCGAGCGGCCGGAAAACGGGCCGCTGCCAAAGGCTTCGAAAATGTCTATCTTCAACTGAGCGTTCCGATCCGTTTTAGCCCCATCGCCCGATGAGCTTGCCGCCGGATGCCTTGATCCTGCCGGCCGATCAGTAAGAGCCGCGCGACATCCAGACGGCCGGCACTGTTCTGATGATGATGCGAACGTCCTCGAACAGCGACCAGTTCTCGACATAGTGGCGATCGAACGCGACGCGGCTGTCATAGGAAACGTCGTTGCGGCCGCTGACCTGCCACAGGCCGGTCAGGCCGGGCCGGGACTTCAGATAATAGACAGCCGCGCTGCCATAGATTTCCAGTTCGTCCCGGACCACCGGGCGAGGCCCGACAAGGCTCATGTCGCCCTGGAGGATGTTGATGATCTGCGGCAATTCATCGAGGCTCAGCTTGCGCAGCACCGTTCCGACGCGGGTGACGCGTGGATCGTTCTTCAGCTTGCGGGTCGCTATCCATTCCGCATTGGCCTCTGGATTGGTCGCGAGATAGGCCGCCAGCACCTTGTCGCCGTCCGGAACCATGGTGCGGAACTTGAGGCAGGAGAAGAGCCGTCCGCCGCGCCCGATTCGGCGGTGACCGTAGAAAACCGATCCGCCATCGGAGAATTTGACGAGCAGCGCTATCATGATGAACAGCGGGCTGAGCGCGATCAGTCCAGCCAGCGAACCGACGATGTCGAAACTCCGCTTGATGAGGCCGCCGATCGGCGGCGGAAAGTCGGTGTCGGCCTGCGAAAACCCCGCCGTGGCCGACTTGGCAATATCCCTCATACGGAAACTCCATGCGTTGAACGAATGGTTTACCGCACGATACCAAAAAAATGCTGCAGCGCAACACACAATTTCCCACGCCGCTGAAATAGTCGCGTCATGAATTGACTAAATAATAAGCTCGCGCTGCACAAATTTCGAAATGTTTAGCACATTTGTGACAATAAATGGGCAAGCATAAAAAAATTCAGACGTTTTTGGGGCGTTTTGTGGGCGGCGCGTTCGCATTGTCGGGATCCGGAGCATACGAGTCCTTAATGACGATGCTATATTCTGGACTATTCACCTAAAATACCATCTAATATTACGGGTTGTACTCCAGATTTACAATGGCTGCAGGTTGCGTGAAATGCGGCCGGGTGCGTTGCAGCATGGCAGAGTCGAACGCGTAAGCTCAATCAAAAATATGTGCGGTTGCCCTTGCCGCCTTCTGCTCGCCTTAATAGAATTGCAAATTATACCTGTCACGGTGGCGACAGGTTGAAAGGCCGGAAGCAACCGGTCGAGAGCGGGTGGTTTAACAAGCCCGCATCACAAGGGACGGCGCTCGGGTGGGGCTATCGTTGGATATACCCGAGCCGGTTTATGGGCTGTTGGGTATGTCGCTTCCAAAATTCATCGTTGGGATGCTGTTCGCGCTCGCGATCGTCGTCGCCTGGTCCTGGCTGGGTGGAGCTTCGCTTGGCACGACACTGCTGCGTGTCATCATCTGCGCGGTGGTCATCCAGGCCGGTTATTTCGCGGTCGTCTATGCCATGATCGCCAGGAGCGCGCCAACGCCGGCCGACAGGCTGCGCGAAGCCGAGAGAAAGCAGAACTCCACCGAAGTGCCCGAGGGCGAGAAGCTGGGCAGCGTCCGGCGGGGGCTGCATTAGATCCACGGGGACATCATCGTCCTCAGGCCACATCGGCGGGTTCGGTTTCCGACTGTTCTCCCGACAGCATCCGGGACAACCGGCTCCCCGGCTTCGCCTTCAACCGCTGATATTGCCCGACCTCCACCACACGACCATCCTCCATCGCCACCACCCAGTCGGCGAAGGCGATCATCGACGGCCGGTGCGCGATGGTCAGGATCGTCATTGCGCCGCGCAGGCCGTCGATCGACCGGGCGATAAGCGACTGGTTCTGCCAGTCGAGCGCGCTTGTCGCCTCGTCCAGGATGAGCAGTGACGGCTTGCGCAGCAACGCGCGTGCCAGCGCGATGCGCTGGCGCTCGCCACCCGAGAGGCGCACGCCGCGGTCGCCGACCACGGTATTCAGCCTCAGGTCCAGTCGGTCCACGAAGTCGCCGGCGTGAGCGGCGCGCAGTGCCTTCCACAAGTCGTCCTCGCTGGCCTGGGGCGCGGCAAGGCGCAGGTTCGCTGCGATCGTGTCATGCAGCAGGAACACGTCCTGCGGCACATAGGCCACCTGATCGCGCCAGCGGCGGCGATTGCCGGCATCGAGCTCGACGCCGTCGACGAGGATCTTGCCGGTGGTCGGCTCGAGCAGCCCGAGCAGCATGTCGGCGATCGTGCTCTTGCCTGACCCGGACGGGCCGATGAGCGCCGTGACCTTGCCGGCCGGAAGGCCGAAGGTGATGTCGCTCACCACTGCCTTGCCGGCGCCGTCGTCATAGACAAAGGAGACGTCGCGAATGTTCAGCCCCGTATCGAGGGTCAGGTTGCGGGCATCCGTGGATTCGAGGGCGCCAGGCTCCCGTTCGGCGTCGAAACGCGCCTGCAGGTTGCGCATTGCCGTATAGGCGGGCAGGTTGATCAGCACCTGCTGGGCCTGCGTCTGCATGTCCATGAAGCGCGGCGCGATGCGCATGAAGACCAGGAGCAGCACGACGATCTCGGCCAGCGACAGGTGGAAGCGGACCAACGCCACATAGATGAAGACGCTCAAGCCCACGACGCTCGCCACCTGGAACACGGCGGTGCCGATCGAAGAGTTGCGGACATAGGCGATATTGTCGGCCTTCATCTTTTCGAGCGTGACCTGCAGCTGCGCGAAATAGCTGGCCTCGACGTTCAGGCTCTTGGCCACCTTGATGCCGCCGAGAAATTCCGAGACCGTGCGGTACTGGTCCTGGCGATTGGTCGTCAGGATCCGGCCGAAGGCGGTGGCTCGCGAGCGAAATGGCTGCAGCGCTATGAACATGACGATGCCGATGACGACGGCAAACGCCGTCATGACCGGCGAGATGAACATGGAAATCACCAGATAGCCCGCCAGCAGCACGGCGATCTGCACCAGCATCAGCAGGGCAAAAGCCGCCCCCTGGACACGGTCTATGTCGCCGGTCAGGGCATGGTCGAGATCGGAGCCGCGCATGCGCGTGAACACGCCCCAGCGCGCCTTGCCGATGCTCTCGAACAGGTTCATGCGCAAGCGGTTGATGAAATCGAAGAGCAGCCTTGCCATGTACACCGACTTGAAGCGGTTGAAGGCTGCCTGCACGGCAACAAGCCCGACCAGCGCGCAAAGCACCGTCGTCAGCTGCAGCGTTCCGCCAGGCACCAGCCAGCGCACAAACTCGATATTGGGCAGCCTTACCGCGAAATCCTGGTCGGCACGGCCGACCAGGTGCAGCAGCGGCACCAGCAGCAGGATGGAAACGCCTTCCGTCAGGCTGCCGAGGATCAGGAACAGCAGCGCCGTCCAGGTTCGTCGTCCACCGATCCGGGCAATGACCGCGCCGAATGCCGCGACATCGCGAAACAGCGACAGGCTGAAGACCGATGACCTAGGCATCGCCAGCCAATTCCTTTTCGATCAGCGCCACAGCCTCGCCGATCCTGTCGATGCCCGTCGGAACGTCCAGCCGGCACACGCCGACATGGTTAGCGATCGCTGAACAATGGCGAAGATGCATCGCCGCGAAATCGCCGGAGAGCGCCGCGCGGCCAAACCGCGTCACGTAGGAGAATTTGATGATGGCTGGCAAGGCGGCGATTTGAGGCAGGAGGGTGATCCCCGCCCCTTCGCCGCGCTCGAGGATGTAAATCCTGGCCGCCGGCACCTTGTTGCCGGAGAAGGCGCCGTGCAGGCGATGCTGCATCTTCTCGATTGCCGGATGCACTTGCGGTCGCACTTGCGCTTGCCCAAGCGAGATTGCCGCCGCGGCATCGGCGGCAAGCTTGATCTGCGGAAATCCCGGAACGATCATCGGTTCGTCCGGGTTGGTGAGATCGAGCGCCACGACGTCGTCGGTGAGCAGGTCGTGTCCGGCCCGGATCAGCGCGCTTGCCGTCGTCGACTTGCCGGCGCCCTTGTCGCCCATGAAGATGGCGCCCCTGCCGGCCACCGCGATCGCGCTGGCATGCAGCACCAGCAGGCCGCGCTGGTGCAGCAGCAGCGCCAGCACCGGCCCCAGCAACGGGAAGGCAAGCAAGGCGTCGTCGACGCCGGGCGCCGGCTGGACATCGATGCGGCGGGCGTCGCTGATCAGGAATGCGCCGACGGCCTCCCAGGCCAGATACTGCCGGCCGGGCTCGAAACGGAAGACGGTCGCTGCCTCCGCCGAAGGCTCGGGCATATCGATCGGGCCGATGACGATCTCGATGTCGGCCGTTGCCGGGTCCGCCGGCTCCAGTTCGGGCAGCCACACGTCGGACGCGATGAGCAGGCCGTAGGCGCGGTAGTAACTTCGTTCTCCCGCTGTCCTGTCGCGGTTGGGAAGACGGTCGAGATCGCCGGCGAACGGCTCATGGCGAGACATCATGCGGGGCTCCCGCCATGCTGGACCTGCCGCAGCCACAGCGACAGCGACGCCGAGCGCCAGACATACTGGACATCGAGCGGTGCCGCCTGGTCCGGCTGGCGCAGCAGCCGCGCATAGGCGGCGTTTACTTCCGGCAGGTTGACATAGGGTGCGATGCGACCCGCATCGCCGACCAGCAACTGCTCCAGCAGGTCGCGATGGTTGCGCACCATGCCGTTGACCAGATTGGCGGTGAAATCGATCTTGTCGCGCCGCCACTGTACCGCCGCCGGCAGGATGCCTTCCATGGCCCGGCGCAGCACGTAGCGGCCAAACCCATGACGGAGCTTCTCCTCGCCCGGCAGCCCCAGGCAGAATTCCACCAGCGGCTTGTCCCAGAAGGGATACCGCGGCTCGACGCCGAAATTGGCGGCGGCCTTGTCCAAAACTTCGAAAGAGTGCGGAACATAGCCGTTGGACAGGATCCAGCGGTGGCTGAGTGCGTCGCTGGCTTGGACGCCGGGCGGCATGTAGCCAGCCCGATGGAACCGGTCGATGAGCTCGGTTCGCCTGGCAAGGTCCGGATTGATCAGGTCGCGCCAGCTGCGGCCACGCTTCGATCGGGCAGGCCTGCGCATCCTGTTCAGGGCTCGGTTCCCCAGCTGTCTCAGCCTGGCGATCCGCCAGGCCGGCCCGTAGATGGTCAGGAACTGGAAATACAGGCCGAGCGTGCTGTCGCCATAGGTGTTGGAGGCGCTTCGGACCTCGCGCCAAAGGTCCAGCCACCTGCCGCCATTGGCAAGCTCGTGCAGATGGCCATGTCCCTGTGAAACGACCTCGTCGCCGCCATGGCCGTCGAGGAGCACTTTGATGCCCTTGGCGCCAGCCGTCCGATAGATACCGCGGGTCAGCGTCAGGCCCGGCGCCAGGAACGTGCCTTCCTGTTCCTCCAGCACCCGTTCGAATTCAGCGAAGGGTGCATAATTGCCGACTGGGATGAACGTGGGATCGGCCTTCTGCTGATCGAGCACGGCATCGATGAACGGGCGCTCGTCCATCGACGAACCCTTTTCGAACACGAGCGAGAAGGTCGGTAGCCTCGGCTTGCGCTCGGCCGCATTTTGCACTCCCGCCACGCAGGTGATCGAGGATGAATCGAGGCCGCCGCTCAGCATCGCGCCGATCGACGGACTTCCTCGCATGCGGTTGCGGACCGATTGCGCGAACAGATGGGCGAATTCCTCCGCGGCATCAGGCCGCCGTGCTCGCTGCGATGGTTCGATCTGCCAGTACCGGCGCAGCACCAGACGTTGCGCGGCGACGGTGAGGCTGTGACGCGCCGGCAGGGCGAAGATGTCGCTGTAGGGCGTGGACTGCGGGTCATCGGGCAGCCCGGCCAGGAAGCCCGAAATCCGGTGCTCGCTGAGGCGCGCACCGACCCCGTCGAGGCCGAGCATTGGCCCGATCTCGGAGGCAAAGGCAAAGCGGCGTTCCGCTGCGTGGTAATAGAAAGGCTTGACCCCGAAATGGTCTCGCGCGCAAAACAAAAGCTGCCGCTCGGCATCCCAGATGGCAAAGGCGAAGTCGCCTTGCAGATGCACGGGGCACGTTTCACCCCAGCGCAGATAGGCCCGCATCAGCAACGCCGCATCGGCGACTGAGTTGTCCCTGATGCCGAGCCTTGCGAGCAGCTCGTCGCGGTTATCGAGCCGGCAATCGGCGGTGATGGCCAGCTTGCCGCCGGCCATGGTCAGCGGGCCGGGGCCGGTTTCGTCGGTGGTGTTGAGCCAGGCATGGCCAAGCGCGACGCCGCTGTCCTGCCACCACGAGGTTCCGTCGGGACCACGATGGCGCATGCGCGCCAGCATCTGCTGGATGTCGCTCGCCGCTTCAGCCGGCGCGGGGCCTTGTCGCAGCAGGATTCCGGCTACGCCGCTCATCGGCTGCCGTGGTCGATCAGGTGGGCGAAACCATCGACGGATCCGCCAAGCACGATGTGGTCATCGCTGACCAGCCAGGCATGCGCCTTCAATTGCTCGCCCGTGCCGCGCTCGATGCCGATGCGGATGTTCGACGCATTGCCCTGGCGCGCGAGGAGGTATTGGCCCGACAGCGCCTGGGTCAGGCAGGTGGCGCCCGGAACGAACCGTGCTGCGGCCGCAACCCCCCAGGCGACAAGCCGCAACTCGCCCATGCTGGCACACTGGTGCGCGTTGAGCCGCGTCACCATCCCGCGCACGCGGTTGTAGGAGAACAATGTCAGCCCGAGCCGGACGGTCGTGACCACCAGCAGGCAGCGGCACAGGAAAAGCGCTTCCGAGCCGCTCAAGGACAAGATCCTGGCCAGGCCGCGCCTGCCAGGCCGCTGCTTCATCGGCCGGGGATTTCTCTGCGTCACAGCTCTTTGCCGCGCAACCATGGCCTTCTGCAACACTGCCTAGACGAGTGCCTCATGCTCAAGCCTCGCAAGCCCGTTTTCCGCCAGGCCTTTCAGCAATGCGTCGACGTCGGCCTTGCAGCGTTCGGCGTCGACATTGTAGCGAGCGAGGACGGCGCTGCGGATGTCCGCGATCGGCTTGGGTTCCTGGATCAATTCCCAGATGAAGGCGCCGACACCGTTGAGGCTGTAATAGATATTGGACTTCAGGTTGAGAAGCGCGAGGCCATCGCCGAATTCGCAAGCAACGGCGTCCTTGGTGGCCTTTACGCAATCGTGCTCGGATGGGTTCCAGTTCATCCTAAAACCTCGTTTGCAACACACGGTCTACGCGTCATCAGGTTCAATGGAAAGTCGGGGATTTTCATCCCCGGCTCCATTTCATTGTCTTCGACCCCGGAGGCCCAACGTCATTCCTCCAGAATCAGGCTGGTCTCAGGAGAACGTCAAGTCGCCGATCGGGGTGTGCGCGGGAAACGACGCGTCGATTGCCGTGCTGCCACCACCGCCTTGGGTAATGGTTTCGATTGAACCATGTACTGTCAGGTTTGGCGTTTCGTACTCATGCTTTTCAACATTCTGTTCCATTTTACTCTCCATAAGGACTGGAAACGGCCTGTCGATTGCCGTCAGCACTTTCATGCTGCATCGCAATAGCTGCACAGCAACATTTATGAGTCAAGCCTGATTTACCGGTCGTTAATCAATTATGGGTTGCGGACGTCACCCCGCGTGTAAGAAGTCCACCTCTTTCGAGATGAAGCCGGGTGTGATTGCCCCTCGTCACAGGAGATTCCGTAAACCATTGATTTTGCATACAAGAGGAAGCCAATGCTTGGCCATTGCCATTGGACAACGCCGAAAGATACTCAACTTTCAGCTGATCCCATCGAAGGCCCGGCCGAAGCGCTGCGCTAGGGTAGGAATTCGTCCATACATCTCATCCCCTTCCGCGAAGCCGGCAAACGCTATGGTTGTAAAATTTCGCACTGCGAAAGGAAAGGCTTTACGGCGTCGCCGTTTTTGACGATGCTTTGCTTAGCAGCTGCAGCATACGCTTCGCGCAAACCGCTTTTTGGAGACTGTGCGCTCAATGGCCTTGCCGGAAAGCTCCTATGAAAGACTGCGCGCCACCGACTGCGCCGACGAGATCGCTTATGTGCGGGCCTGCTTACGGTTATATTTCGCGGGGCCGGCCGCCTCGGCCGGTGAAACGTGGACGCCGGGCCTTTCCGACGCTGTCGTCACTGATATCGCCAGGTTGAACAAGGTCGGTACCTTCGTCTTGAAGGCGCTGTCGCGTACGCCGGCGCATGAGAGGCCGGCCGAACTGTTCCAGTGGCTCGAAACCTATCGCAGGAGGACGGTGTCGATGAACGCCGCCTGCCTGATGGATTCGATCGCCATTCACGAGGCGCTGCTCGACAGGCGGATTGATTTCGTGTTCCTGAAAGGGCCGTTCCAGCAGCATCTGCTTTACGACGATCATTTCATGAAACCCTCGGGCGATATCGATATTCTGGTTTCGCCTGCCGGGTTCTTGAAGGCACGCGAAGCGTTACGCTCGATTGGCTACGAAGTATCGGGCAAGTCGCGTTCGGTCTGGTGGGTCCGCTTCCTCGGCGAACAGCACATGATCCGTGGCAATGGGTCGAAATCATCCACTGTCGACCTTCATTACCGGCTTCAGCAGCCCGGCTCGCCCAGTCCGCGCGATGCCGACGGGTTCCTGCGGCGAAAGCGGCTGGTCGAGATCACCGGCGCCGAAGTCCCGTTCACGTCGGCTGCCGACACGCTGATGCTGGCCTGCATCAGCGTCGCCAAGGCACTGTTCAACCGGGAGCCTTGCGCCGGCTACGTCTGCGATATCAGGGCCAGCGCCAGCCGTCTCGGCCACGCCGATCAGCAGCGTGTGCTCGATGCGGCGGTGAGCCAGGGGCTGGAGGACACGCTGCTGCTCGGCCTGCGTTCCGCCGATGTGCTGCTCGGCGGCACCGGCACGCTTCTGTCGGAGCGGGCCAAGCCGATCCTGTCGCGCATCGGCAATGAAGACCTGCTCAACATGGTCATCGCGCCATGGCTGTCGTCGCTGCGCTGGCCGCAGCGACGCACGGTGTTGTGGGAATTATGCGGCCGGGCTCCGGTCCGTTACCTTTCCGAGGCCGGTTGGGCGGCGTCGGCGGACATCAGCCGCCGCATCTTCGAACGGCCAGCCGGCCCGTGAAGGCGGCGAATATCGAACGCGTACAGGGCGAGGGCAGATCGGAACCTGTGCAAGAGGCAATTCCATGTCGATGACGAAATCCCAAGTCTGCGTGATCATCGCGGCCAAAAACGCGGCGCGAACGATCGCCGTCGCCATCGCGTCCGCGTTGCGCGAACCGGAAGTCGGGGAGGTCGTCGTCGTCGACGATGGCTCCACGGACAATACGGCCGAGGTCGCACGCTCCGCCGACGATGGCAGCGGCCGGCTTGCGGTGGTGCGCCTCGACGTCAATCGCGGCCCTTCTTTTGCCCGCAATGCGGCGATCGCCGGTTCACGAGCCCCGTTCATCAGCATTCTGGACGCCGACGATTTCTTCCTCGAGGGCCGGTTTCGCAACCTGTTTGTCGGCGCCGATTGGGATTTCGCCGCCGACAACATCATGCTCATCAGGGATGACGCGGCTGGCGATGCAACCAAAATCGTCGCCCCGGATTTTGCCGCCGATCCGGAATTCCTCGATTTCGAAGGATTCGTGGAAGGCAACATCTCCAGGCGCCGCGTCCAAAGAGGCGAACTCGGCTTCTTGAAGCCGGTGATCAGCCGTGCCTTTCTCGACCGCCACGGGTTGCGCTACGACGAGAGCCTGCGGCTAGGCGAGGACTACGAGCTTTACGCGCGAGCGGTCGCCCACGGGGCACGGTTCAAGGTCATCCGTTCCTGCGGCTACGGCGCCATCGTCCGCGCCGATTCACTCAGCGGCCGCCACAAGACGCAGGATCTGAAGCGGCTGGCCGATGCCGATCTGGCGCTGCTGGCGATCGACAGCCTGCCGGAAGGGTCGAAAGCAGTGCTACGGCGGCACGAGCGGCATGTGCGCGACAAATACCGGCTGCGCAATTTCCTCGACGTGAAGGCCGAGCGGGGCCTGGCTTCTGCCGCGGCCTACGCCTTCGCAAGCCAATCCAACCTCGTCCCCATCGTGCAGGGCGTGGCGTCCGACAAGATCGAGGCGCTGTTTCGCAGTGTTGGCCTGGTCTCCAGGAACAAGCACGTGCCGCCGCTCCGTTTCCTGATGGCTGGAACCAGTACCGGCAAAGGACGGTAAGGCGCGGTGTTACCTGCCGACCGCGAGGCCGCCACGCAACCATTTCCATCGGATTTATGAGTTTATGAATTGGGTGGTTGCCTCGCGGCTCTGGGGATGGCAGTCTATGTTGCGGTGCAACAAATTAAACGACCAGCCGAACTGGCCCCCGATCGGACTGGTGCGAAGTCTCTCTTCGTCAGAGGAGTTGGGCGACGCGGTTACGAGTTTTCAGCCCCGGTTGCGGGGCTCGGCCAGTGGCCTGGCCTGAAAGCCGGTCCAGGAAGCCGGCGATGACGGGAATTTAAGTTCATGGCCTCGATATTCGGCTTCAGATCAAGGGATCCGGCCCGCGACAGGCAGACCGACGTTGCGCGCCTGGACCGGCTGGCGAAGCTGTTCGAGCAGATCGCCGCCGAGATCGAGGCGGAGAAAACCGGCTTGGAGAGCCGCTACCGCAAGGAAGCGACCAACGCGGCCTTTCTGGTCGAAGCCATGGAAAACGGCTCCGCCTCCGATCGCCGCTCGTCCGAAGTCAGCGCGTTGACGCAGTCGATCCTGAACAGCGAGCGCCGCATCGCTGCGCTGTCGCGCCAGGGCGGCAGGATGCGCGAGCTCCGTCATTCGCTGGACGTGGTCTTCGACGAGAATACGACCACCGATCCGGCGGCGACGGTCGAACCGGTCAGGCAGGCGGGAGCCGGCCGAAATTGAAGGCGGCGGCGGGGGACCGTTACGGCGAAGGTGATGCAAGGCTGGACGTCGGGAGGGTGATTGAAAAGGTCAAGGTTGGCCCGTTTGGAAGCGGTTCGAACGTCGACTTTGGGTTGGGGACACAGCGCAAAGGTGAGTTAGTCATGAATTCGGATCCAAAGACCATGTCCACGACAGCAATCGACGCCCCTTCAGCCCTGTTTTCCTGGCGGCGGTCTGGTCTGGCTTTCGCTTTGCTGCTGGTCGCTCTTGGCAGCCTGCCGGCAACCCCGTCTCATGCGCAGGATATCCAGTCCGCGCCCTCTTTCGTCGACGATTTCAAGAATTTCGACCGCGAGCGCTGGTACGTTTCAGACGGCTGGACGAACGGCAGCCATCAGAATTGCACCTGGTCGAAAGGCTTGGTCAAGCTTTCCGATGGCGTTCTTTCGCTCGGATTCGCGAAGCAGAAGACCAAGGATCGCGAGTTTGCCTGCGGCGAGATCCAGACCAAGCAGCGTTTCGGCTATGGTACCTATGAGGCGCGGATGAAGACTGACACAGGCCCTGGCCTCAACGCGGCGTTCTTCTCCTATATCGGCCCATCCGACAAGCAGCCCTGGGACGAGATCGACTTCGAGATCCTGACCAAGGACACCTCCAAGGTGCAGGTCAATGCCTATATCGCCGGCAAGGGCAAGAACGAGAAGCTGGTCGACGTGCCGGGCGGCACCGACAGTGCCTTCAACGACTATGCCTTCGTCTGGGAGAAGGATAGCCTGCGCTGGTATCTCAACGGCCAGCTGGTGAACACCATCACCGATCCCGCGAAGCTGCCCAGCCATGCGCAGAAGATCTTCTTCAGCCTTTGGGGTAGCGACACCATGAAGGGCTGGATGGGAGCGTTTGCGGACCCGGGCCGCACGCTTTCGCTGCAGGTCGAACGGGTCGCGTTCACCGCGCTGGGTCAGCCCTGCCAATTTCCGGAATCGCTGGTGTGTAGTGTAAAAGAGCTGGGAAAGACGAATTGAACCGGCAGGGCCGAGAAGCGGTCCGCTGCCCTGGATGGGAATGAAACCGAATGAACTTGACGGTGTTTGGAATTGGCTATGTCGGCTTGGTGCAGGCGGCGGTGCTTGCCGAGGTTGGCCACCAGGTTGTTTGCGTCGATATCGACGCAAACAAGGTGGAGCGGCTCAATCAGGGCCTCGTTCCGATCTTCGAGCCGGGTCTTGAAACCATCGTCAGGGAGAATCACGCCGCCGGCCGCATCAAGTTCACCACCGATGCGGCGGCAGCCGTCAGGCACGGCGAAATCCAGATGATCGCGGTCGGCACGCCGCCGGGCGAAGATGGTTCGGCCGACCTCAAATATGTGCTGGCGGTCGCCGAGACCATCGGCCGCGAGATGGATACCGCCAAGATCGTCGTCGGCAAGTCGACCGTGCCGGTCGGCACCTGCGAAAAGGTGAAGGCCAGGATCGCCGAGACGCTGAAGAAGCGGGGCCGCGAGGATCTGAGCTTCGACGTCGCCTCCAATCCCGAATTCCTCAAGGAGGGCTCCGCGGTCGCCGACTGCATGAAGCCCGACCGCATCATCGTCGGCACGTCGAGCGAGGAAACCGAGGCGGTGATGCGCGAACTCTACGCGCCCTTCAACCGCAACCACGAGAAGATGATCGTGATGGACGTGCGCAGCGCCGAATTCACGAAATACGCCGCCAATTGCATGCTGGCGACCAAGATCAGCTTCATGAACGAGATGGCCAACCTCGCCGAGCAACTCGGCGCCGACATCGAGGAAGTGCGCCAGGGCATCGGCAGCGACCCGCGCATCGGCTATCACTTCATCTATCCGGGTCTCGGCTATGGCGGCTCGTGCTTTCCCAAGGACGTCCGTGCCCTGATCAAGACCGCCGAGGGCGTCAAGTACGACGCCAAGCTGCTGCGCGCCGTCGAGGAGCGCAACAATGACCAGAAATCCGTTCTGTTCGACAAGGTGCACCGCTATTTCAAGGGTAACCTCAAGGGCAAGACCTTCGCGCTGTGGGGCCTGGCCTTCAAGCCCAACACCGACGACATGCGCGAGGCGCCCGCGCGCGTGCTGATGGAGGCGCTCTGGAACGCCGGCGCGGCCGTGCAGGCCTATGATCCCGAGGCCATGCAGGAATGCCAGGCCATCTACGGGCTGCGCGACGACCTGCTGTTGTGCGGCACCAAGGAGGCGGCTCTGCGCGGCGCCGATGCGCTGCTGATCGCCACCGAATGGAAGAGTTTTCGCGCACCGTCCTTCGATGCGCTGAAGGATGCGCTGACCACGCCGGTCATCTTCGATGGCCGCAACCTTTACGATCCCAAGGTCGTGGCGCGCCACGGCATCGAATATCACTCGATCGGCAGAATGGCGGCATGAGATCGGGCGCGGAGAGCCGAAAGCAGGATCGGGCCAAACGCCCGGCGTAGAAGGAATTGTAGCTGATGGTGCTGGACGTAAAGCCCGAGCAAGTCACCAAAGATCATTTCGATGTTGTCGCGATCGGTTCCGGCTTCGGTTCGGCTTTCTTCCTGCATGAATTCGCCAGGCGGCGTAAGGCGCGCATCCTGGTTCTGGAGTGGGGTCGCCACAACACGCATGAATGGCAGCTTGACCAGAACGTCAACACCGACATAGACGACGAGACGACCTACAGCACCAATTCCGACAAGCCGTGGAATTACACGATCGGGCTGGGTGGCGGGACCAATTGCTGGTTCGCGCAGACGCCAAGATTCCACCCCAATGATTTCAGGCTGAAAAGCACCTACGGCGTCGGCAATGACTGGCCGATCAGCTACGACGATGTCGAGCCGTTCTATTGCGACGCCGAAGACATCATGTCGATCTCCGGCGATCCCGACATGGCGGCGATGCTGCCGCGCTCGAAGCCCTTTCCGCAGCCACCGCATCGCATGTCGACGCCGGACAGGATGATGAAGGCGGCCCAGCCCGACCAGCATTTCGTCATGCCGACCGCACGGGCGCGCGTGCCGACCGCGCAACGCAGCTCCTGCTGCGCCAATCTGCGCTGCTGGCTGTGCCCGGTCGATGCCAAGTTCACCGCCAATAACGGCCTGATGCATGTCTTCGAGCATCCCGACGTTTCGGTCTGCCTCGGCTCCGAAGTGCGGCGGCTCGACCATGTCGGCGGCACGGTCCGTTCGGTCGCCTTCGTGCATGAGGGCAGGGAATATCAGGTCAGCGGCGACCTCTTCGTTCTCGGCGCCAATGCCATCCAGAGCGCGGCGATCATGCTGCGCTCGGGCCTGGGCGATGAATTCGTCGGGCGCGGCCTGCATGAATCCTATGGCTGGAATTTCGAGGTCTATCTCGACGGCGTCGACAATTTCGACGGCAGCACCATCACCACCGGCCTGAATTTCGGCCTCTATGACGGTCCGCACCGGTCCGAGCACGCGGCGGCCCTCGTCTATTTCGAGAACCGCTGGCAGCACGGGATGCGCGCAGAGAAGGGCCGGCTGCGCCAGGCGCTGCCGCTGGTCGTGGTCACCGAGAACCTGCTCGATCACGAGAATTTCGTCACCCTCGACGAGGCTGACAACGCCTTCGTCTCCTTCAAGGCGCCGTCGGACTATGCCGTCAAAGGCATGGCCCGGGCGCTGGACAAATTGCCCGGACTGCTTGCCCCGTTGCCTGTCGAACGGCTCTTCGACCGCGGCATCCGCCCAACGGAATCGCATGTCCAGGGCACGTTGCGGATGGGCACCGGCCCGGCCGATTCGGTGATCGACAGCAACATGATCCATCACCGGCTGAGAAACCTAGTCGTCGTCGGCACCAGCACCTATCCAAGCTGCTCCTGCGCCAACCCGAGCCTGACCGCGGCAGCTTTGTCCCTGCGCGCGGCGAGCCGGATGGCGTGAGGGGGAAGGAGGTAACCGATGATGGAAATCTCACGGCGCTCGGTCTTGGCCATCATGGCTGGTGGAGTTGCATCGACTGGCGTGGCCTTCGCGGCGGTGTCTTCGTTTTCGGACGAGGACCTGGTTCGCGTCACGCTCGAAAAATACCTCGGCGGGTTGAACATGCGCATCGAGCACCTGCAGCAGTTCGTGCTGGAGTTCCGCAACCGCAATCCGTGGCTGTTTCCCAGCGAAAAACTGGGCGACGCCGTCACTTTGCTCGAGACGGCGAAGCTCGGCCAGGCACGCAAGTTGTTGCCCAAGCGGAAGCAGCGCGACCTCCGGCATTTCGACCGCTGGGTCGTGGCCGAATTTCACATGTTGACGGACTACGCCTCGCGCAGTTCGCCTAGTGATCCCATCCGGTTCACCGGATGGCAGCCATGCACAAATCCGTTCGCGACGCTTGATCCGCCAAAGACTGCGTGAGGCTGCACTTGACGCTGCCGTTCATCGGCCGTGGGCATTGAAACGCGATAGACGAGGAGCCAGGACCATGAAAGTTCTCTTTGCAGGCGGCAATGGCTACCCACCGGAGTTCAGCGGCGGCGTCCAGTCGAGCACTCATCATCTGGCCGAGCAGTTGATCGAGCATGGGCATGAGGCCGCGGTGCTCGCCGCGCTGTTTGGCGATGGTGTCTTCGGCTTCAAGGCGCGTGCCAAGATGAAGCTTCTGCGCCAGCCGGCGGTCGTCGACAGTTTTCCCGGCTACCCAGTGATCCGGGCGTGGTTTCCGTGGGAGGCGGCGGTCTTCGCCGTCAACAGGGTCAAGCCGGATGTGGCGGTGGTTCAGTGTCACAAGTCGGTTCCACTCGGCAAAGCGTTGCAGGCCAAGGGCGTGCCGCTGGTCGTCTACCTCCGCAACGTCGAGTTTCACGAGCTTGGGGGCGACCTGCGCGACCTGCGCTCGGCGCTCTACATCGCCAATTCCGAATTCACCGCGCGTACCTACGCCAGGGAGTTCGGCATCGAGGCGGCGGTGATCCCTCCGACCATCAATCCGGCCCACTACAGCACGCCGACTTCAGGCCAGTTCGTCACCCTGATCAACCCTTATGAGGAAAAGGGCTTCGAGCTTGCGGTGCGGATCGCCGCCGCGTGCCCCGAAATCCCGTTTCTGTTCGTCGAAAGCTGGAAGCTAGCGGACGATCACCGGGCACGCATCGAACAGACGATCACGCCGCTCGGCAATGTCACGCTGGAGAACCGCACCAGTGACATGAAGACGGTCTATGGCCGCACACGGATCCTGCTGGCGCCCAGCAAATGGGAAGAGGCCTGGGGGCGGGTTGCCTCGGAGGCCCATTGCAGCGGCATTCCGGTCGTCGGTTCGCGCCGCGGTGGCCTGCCGGAAGCGGTCGGCCCTGGCGGCACGGTGCTCGACTATGATGCCCCGCTCGCCGACTGGGTCGCGGCCGTCAGGCTCTTGTGGAACGACAACAAGGAATATCAGCGGGTCTCGGCACTCGCGCGCGGCTTCGCTGGCCGGCCGGAACTCGACCCCGACCGTCAGTTCGGCACCTTCTTCTCGATACTGGACAGGGCGGTGCAGCAGCGCGCACGCCAGGCCGCGTAGCCAAGCAGCGACCCGATCGGTTCTGCATCAGGCTGGGCGCTTGACCCTGTTCTTCAGCGTTTCATAGCCGCGTGCACCGAGCAGGGCGCGGGCAATGGTCTTGGCGGCGCTCTTGCGGCCCTCCTGCGAGTTGACCTGGCGCAGCCTCGCCGGCAGGTTTCGCGCGGCCTGGCCAAGTGCTGGCAGCGACAGCGCATCGGGAAAACTGACCATGTGCGTCTCGACGCACAGGACCGGTTTCCCCGACAGTTTGGCAATCCTCAGCGCCTGGGCATGTTCGCTTTCGATGAACAGGATGGCGTCGGATTTGCGATAGAAATCGGCCTTGAAACTGCCATGCGCGCCAAGCCGCTGGCGCTCCGCCTTGCTCGGCAGATCGAGCATGATCAGCTTGTCGTACTTGATCTCGTGCTTGGCGAGCCACGCCTCCGTCAACGCACGGTATTTCTCGAGCCGGCTGGTGACCAGCCAGCCGATCTTGTGGGTCACGGCATGAAGCGGCCGCGCCTCGCTGAGGAATTTTTCATAGGCCGGCCCGTCGTCGTTCTCGGCCTCGGTCGGATCGAGACACAGCACCCCGTCTATATCGACACAGCATCGCGCCAGGAATTTATGATGCATGAAGTTCCACTGGAACATGCGCGGATGCGGCACGACCTCGAACACCAGATCGGTCTCCTGATGCTCCGGCTCCAGGCCGAAGACGGCGGCGAAGGTGTAGTCAGCCTCGATACCGCCGCTCTTGATGCGGGCACGGGCGTCGCGCATCGCATTGCCGCCGGCGATGCTGTCGTCGATCACCAGCACCTTGCGCATGTCCGAAACCTTGCGGTCCAGGGCCGCGCGGCGCTTGGTGATGCCTGACGTGTAGACCCTGCCTTCGAGGAAGGAGTCCAGGTCGGTCATCGGAATGTTGGCCGCAAGGCTGACCAGCGTCGCCGCCAGCACGCCGCTTCTGGGAACGCCGACCACCAGGTCGATGTCGCGTGGCAGCCGATGAAGGTTGCTCACGATGGCGTCGTTCATGTCGGAGATCGATCGGTAATGCATGGATCAGGCCTGATGCTCGGGTGGGATATGGAATAGACGACAAAGGCGCCGAAATTATTGCGCCTCGCGCGGCGTCGCCGCCGGCGCCCTTGCAGGCAGCATTTTCAAGGCCTCCCGCAAGGCTTCGCGCCCGGCGGCGAAGGTCAGCGCGACGACGATGGTGATCGCGTAGGCCAGGATGACGCCGCTTGCCAAGGCGACGACATGCTGCTGCGGCAGCATCGGCTTGACCAGCCAGACCGCCCCAAGCGCCAGATGCGCGCCAAGCACGAACGGCGCTGCCGTGCGCAGCACATGGCTGGCTTGCAGCGGTCCGCTCTTGCCGACATAGAGCCATAGGAAGGGCGTGCGCAGATACTCGCTGACCGCATAGGCGACCGCCACGCCGAGCGCGCCGTAGGGCAGGCCGAGTGCGAAGGCAAGCACCGAGGTCACCGCCGTGATGATGCCCCAGCGCATGAAGTCGCCGGAGCGGCCCTGGCTGACGAAAAGCCAACCAGCCGGATTGTTGAGCGGCTGCAGCAGGCCGGCAAAGCCGAGCGCCAGGAAGATCGAGGCGCTGGCGCGCCACTGCTCGCCGAGCACGAAGGGGATCAGCACATCCGACATCGCGGTGGCGAAAGCGACGCCGGGCAGCGCCACCAGAAGGATCAGCGGCATCACGCGCAAATAGGCGCTGCGATAGCGGTCCGGCTCGTCCTTCAGTCGCGACAGCGCCGGCACCATCACCTTCGACAGCGGATTGGTGATCTGGCTGAGCGGGAACAGGAGCAGCTTGTAGGCGCGGTCGTAGAGCCCGAGCTGGGCCTCGCCCCAGTATTTGCCGATCAACACGTTGTCGAGATTGCGGGCGAAGAAATTGGCGAAATTGAAACCGGTGATCCCGGCACCGAAATTGATCAGCTCGCTGATCCCGACGACCTTGCGCGGCATGCCTGGGCGCCAGCGCGAACTGGCCCAGTAGCACAGCGTCGGCAGCACCGCGCCGGTCAGCGTGCCTGCAAACAGCGCCCAGTAGGAACGGTCGATGAAAGTCCAGGCGATCGAGACGGCCAGACCCGCGACGGCCCCGGCGACGTCGATGATCGCCAGGCGACCGAACTGCATGCGACGCGTCAGCAGAGCCAGATGCTGGGCGCCCAGGCCATAAGCCAGGATCTGCAATCCCAGTGCCGCCACCAGACCGGCGACGCGCGGCTCGCCATAGAACGCGGCGACCAGGGGTGCCGCGCCCGCGAGCACGCAGGCGAGGACCGCGCTGACGGCGACATTGATCCAGAAGAGGTAGTTCACCTCCTCATGCCGGATGCCCGATTTCTGGATGGTCGCCTGGGTCAGGCCGAAGTCCTGGAACAGGGCGATGAAGGCGAGCACAGGAGCGCACATGGCGACCACGCCGAAATCCTGCGGCGACAGGAGTCGCGACAGCACGATGACGGAAATGATCTGCGTAGCGACCCGCACCGATTGCGCCATTGCGGTCACGACGGCACCACGGCCGACCGATTTGCGCAGTGAGCCTTCCGGCGGATCGAATGGATTGGCTTCCAAATTCAGGATTCCTGATCTTTGCGCGGATTTCGGAGCCCCGAAATCCACAACCGCCGCCGACCACAAACTACGGCAATAATTTTGCAGTGCAACAGAAAACGTGGAACGGTGCGCCAAAAATGTTGCGATGCAGCAAGAGCTGTACTAGGCTTCCCCTGGGTGGGTCAAACAGCGGTCGAGTTTTCATGCTGCATGTCTTGTACCTGGTACATGATGTTTCCGACCCGGCGGTTCGCCGGCGGATCACGATGCTCAGGACAGGTGGCGCCCGGGTTACCCTGGCGGGCTTCCGCCGCGCCGCCACTCCGATTGCCGACATCGAAGGCTTGCGGCCAATCGACCTTGGCGCGACGCGCGACGGGCGATTCGCCCAGCGCCTGGTGGCGGTGGCAAAAACAGCGGTTTCGATAGGTTCGAAGCTCAGGGACGTGCCGAAGCCCGACATCATCATCGCGCGTAACCTGGAGATGCTGGCGCTGGCCCGCCGCGCCCGGTCGGCTTTCGGCGCCGCTGTCCCGATCGTCTACGAATGTCTCGACATTCACCGCCTGGTGCTTCGCGACGATGTCCTGGGCAAGGCGCTGCGCGCCACCGAGCGTCATCTGGCGCGGGATGTGCGGCTGCTGGTGACCAGTTCGCCCGCCTTCATCGCCAATTATTTCAAGCCTTTCCGCCAGGTCGCGGCGCCGGTGGAACTGGTCGAGAACAAATATTTCGAGGCGGCGGCGATTCTGCCCGCCGAGCGCGAGGCGGTGGAAGGACCTCTCGCCCCGCCGTGGCGGATCGGCTGGTTCGGGGCGCTTCGGTGCCGCCGCTCGCTCGAACTGCTGGCCGGTTTCACGCGTCACATGGAAGGCCGGTTCGAAATCGTGCTGCGCGGCCGCCCGGCACTTTCCGAGTTCCCGGATTTCCATGCCTTCATCGATGCAGAACCTTACATGTCGTTTCGCGGGCCGTACCGCAACCCGGAGGACATGGCGGCGATCTATCACGACGTCCATTTCTCCTGGGCGATCGATTTCTTCGAGGAGGGACAGAACTCCGAATGGCTGCTGCCCAACCGCCTTTATGAAGGCTGCCGCTTCGGCGCGGTGCCGATCTCGATGGACAACACCGAGACCGGACGGTTCCTGCGGCAGCGCGATATCGGCGTTTTGCTGCCGCAGGCCACGCCCGAGGCGCTCGAAACCGCGCTTGGCGGGATGGAACAACACCGCTTCGGCAGGCTGAAGGCGCGCGTGCTGGCCCACAATCCGAGGATGTGGAGCTACGATCGCAGCGACTGCGGCGTGCTGGTCGAAAAACTGCGCCGCCTGACCACAGTGCACGGGCCGCTCGCGACTGAGGCCCTGGCATAGGATGGAGATCGCCCGATGACGCAAGCGCTTGCCTCCACTCTGATCGTGATCCCGTGTCTCGACGAGGCGACTCATATCGGCGCGCTGCTCGACCAGCTTTGCCCGGCGGCGGAACGGCTTGGCGCGCGGATCGTGGTTGCCGATGGCGGCAGCACCGACGGCACGCTGGCCATTGTCGGCGAGCGCCAGAGGAACGATCCTCGCATCATCCTGCTTCACAACGAAAAGCGCATCCAGAGCGCCGCGATCAACCTGGCGGTGGCCAAATTCGGCGAGGGTGCGCACTATCTTATCCGCATCGACGCCCATGGCGGCTATCCCGACGACTATTGCGACCGACTGGTCGAGGAGGCGTTGGCGACCGGGGCGGATTCGGTCGTGGTGTCGATGCTGACCAGCGGCAGCGGCACCGTGCAGAAAGCGGCGGCGGCGGCGCAGAACTCCAAGCTCGGCACCGGCGGCTCCAAGCATCGCCATCTCTCCGCCGGGGAGTGGGTCGACCACGGCCATCACGCACTGATGCGGATATCGGCCTTCCAGGCCGTCGGCGGCTATGACGAGACGTTCAGCCACAATGAGGATGCGGAACTCGACTATCGGCTGAGGCAGGCAGGCTACAGGATCTGGATGAGCGGCAGGACGCAGATGGTCTATTATCCGCGGACCTCGCTGCGCGGCCTCTATGTCCAGTATCTCGGCTATGGCCGCGGCCGCGCCAAGAATGTGCTGAAACATCGTGTGATCCCGAAGGTCAGGCAGATGGTGCCGCTGGCGGTCTTCCCGGTGGTTCTGCTGGCGGCCTTCTCCTTCCTGCACTGGATCGCGGCGCTGCCTCTGGTGCTGTGGGTGGCGGTTTGCCTGGGCTACGGCCTGGTGGCGGCCATCAGCCAGCGCAATGCCGATATCGCGCTTGCCGGCGTCTCGGCGATGGTCATGCATTTCGGCTGGTCCGTCGGCTTCTGGCTGCAGCTTCTCGGCCTCGGCACGCGGCGGAGGGCGGCGTGATGGCGGTTGAGGTCAAGCATCGCAGCATCGACATCGGCGTGTGCACATTCCGGCGGCCGGAACTGGCCGACACGCTGCGCTCGCTTGCCGCCCTGGCCATGCCTGACGGCTTCGAGGTCGGCGTCATCGTCGCCGACAATGACGACACGCCGAGCGCCAGGGACCTGGTGACGGTGCTGTCGCAGGAATTGAAGTTGCCGGTCCGCTACCGGCATTGCCCGGCCCGCAACATCTCGATCGCTCGCAACGCTTGTCTCGAGGCCAGCGAGGCCGATTTCCTGGCCTTCATCGACGACGATGAGACCGCTACGGCCCACTGGCTCGCCGAACTGGTGGCAACGGCCGAAAAAAGCGGCGCCGCCGCGGTTCTCGGCCCGGTGCGCGCGCTCTATCGTCCGGATGCGCCGGAATGGATGCGCCGCGGCGATTTCCATTCCACCTTGCCGGTCCGCGTGCACGGCGAAATCCGCACCGGCTACACCTGCAACGTCCTGCTGCGCATGGCATCCGACAGCTTGCGCGGCCGCCGCTTCAGCCTGGCGCGCGGCCAGACCGGCGGCGAGGACACCGAATTCTTCGACCAGATGCACAAGGCAGGCGGCCGGATCGCCTTTGCGCCGGAGGCATGGGTCGACGAGGCGGTGCCGAGGGCCAGGGCCGCATTCGACTGGCTCAGCCGCCGCCGCTTCCGGGTTGGCCAGACGCACGGCCATCTCCTGGGCCGCGGCGCCAGCGGCATCGCGCGAGTAAAGCAGGCCGGCCTTGCCGCGGCAAAGGCCGCTTTTTGCTTCGCCGCGGCACTTCCGGTTGCAGCCAGTCCGGTCCGCAGGAACCGCAGTGTCTTGCGCGGCATCATGCATGTCGGCGTTGTCAGCGGTCTTGTCGGTATCCGCGAACTGCGCCTCTATGGCCAGCCTTCACCAGGGGAAGGAGGCAAGCGTGCAGCCTGACATTTCGTCCGTGCCCGATGTTTCCTTTGTGATCGCCGCCTACAATGCCGAGGCAACCCTTGATAGGGCGGTCGCCAGCGCCATCGCCCAGAAGGGCGTCAGCCTCGAGATCATCGTCGTCGACGACAAGTCGCGTGATGCCACGCTTGATGTGGCGAGGGCCTATCCCGAGCATGTCGTGCGTGTCGTGGCGCTGGAAAAGAACAGGGGCCCCGGAGGGGCCAGGAATGCCGGGCTCGACGCCGCCCGCGGCAGGTGGATAGCGGTTCTCGATGCCGACGACGCCGTCTTTCCCGGACGCGTCGCCGCCATGATCGGCCGCGCCGAAAAGGCGGGCGCCGAGATCGCCGTCGACAATCTCCAGGTCGTCCGTGAGGACGGCGTGGTCGAGGACGCGATGTTCCCGCGCCAGTATCTGGAAGGCCTGCGCGAGATTTCGCTGGCGACCTACATCGCCGGCAACGTCGTCTTCGAATCGAAGTTCAATCTCGGCTATCTCAAGCCGATCTTCCTGCGCCGGTTCCTTGACGAAAACCGGCTTCGCTATGACGAGAAGCTGAGGATCGGCGAGGACTACATCCTGTTTGCCGAAGCCCTCGCCATGGGCGGCAGATGCGTGGTCGAGCCTGAAATCGGCTATGCCTATCATATCCGCAGCGGCTCCATCTCGCGCGTGCTCGAGCCTCATCATGTCGAGGCGATGCGCAAGGCCGACGAGATTTTCGCTCAAACCCATTCGATGGACGTGGCCGCGCAGGCGGCATTCGCCCGGCGCGGCCGCAGCCTGCGCAAGGCGGCCTCGTTCCTGGCGATGGTCCAGCACATCAAGGCGCGGTCCCCGCTCAAGGCGATCCGGACGGCGCTCAGCGACCCGGCGGCGGTCAGGCATATGGGCATGCCGATCGCCGTGCGGTTGCGAAGAGTAGCGGCACAGTTTGCCGTCGGGGCGGGGAGGTGAAGATGCAGGCACATGGAGGGATTTTTCGTGGCCTGTGAATGGACTGTAGTCGATCTCCTCAGAAGGAATTTGCGATGAAGAAAATCAGGAAGGCCGTGATACCGGTGGCGGGGCTTGGAACACGGTTCCTGCCGGCGACCAAGTCGATGCCGAAGGAAATGCTTCCCGTCGTCGACAGGCCCGTCGTGCAATATGCGGTGGACGAGGCCTTCGAGGCCGGCATCGAGCACATCGTCTTCGTCACCGGCCGCAACAAGGCGGTCATAGAGGACTATTTCGACCTGCATCCGGAATTGATCGGAACCCTGGAGCAAACTGGCAAGAAGACTCAGCTGGAGACGCTCGAAAGCATGCTGCCGGTGGCCGGCGCCACCTCCTTCATCCGCCAGCAGTCGCCGCAAGGCCTCGGCCATGCCGTCTGGTGCGCCCGCGAGGTCATCGGCAACGAGCCCTTTGCCCTGCTTTTGCCTGACATGGTCTCCTTCGGCGGGCGCGGATGCCTGGCCGAGATCACCGACCTCTATGCACAGACCGGCGGCAACGTCATCGCCGTCGAGCGTTGCGATCCCACCGAGACCAACAAATATGGCATTGTCGGCCGTGGCGCCGACATTGGCGGCGGTTTCGAGGTGACGGCCATGGTCGAAAAGCCGGCGCCGGCCAACGCACCGTCGAATTTCTACATCAATGGCCGTTATATCCTGCAGCCCGAGATATTCCAGCTTCTGGGCAACCAGCAGCGCGGCGCCGGCAACGAGATCCAGCTGACCGACGCCATGGTTCGCCTGTCGCAGGAGCAGCCATTCTTTGCCCAGCCTTTCAAGGGGCGCATGTTCGACTGCGGGTCCAAGGAAGGGTTCATCCAGGCCAATATCGCCTTCGCGCTGGCGCGCGACGACATGAAGGGTCCGGTTTTCGAGATGCTCCGGGAGTTCGTCCGGACGCATGAACGCCAGGAAGAAGCCGCATAATGCCCATCTTTCGGGAGTATTGCCGGGTGGCTGACGGCGGAGGCGCCGGCCGGCTCCGCGCTGTCCGGCACCAAGCGTGTGTCGCGCCTGCCAATGCTCCCGATCTCTCCGGGGCCTGCGAGCGAGACAAGCCAGAATTGGACCGAAGATGAATTATGCCAATTTTCCTCTTGACAAGAGGATGCCATTGCCGAATTCGGAAGCAGGAGACGGCGACGACTTCATCGACATCGAGCGGCTGCTTGGCATGGCCGCACGGCAGGCCAAGGTGGTTGGCGTGTGCGCCATCATCGGCCTTTTCCTGGGCATGCTCTATCTGCAGACCACGCCGCCAAAATTCGTGTCGGTTTCCAGCGTGTTGATCGATGAAGGTCTGAACAAGATCGTCGACGACATCTCGGCGGCATCGACGACGATGCAGACCGATTCCGCGATTCTGAGCCAGATCGAGATCCTGACCTCGACGCGGCTTGCCGCCGTGGTCGTCGACAAGCTCAAGCTCGACCAGAACGACACGTTCATGAACCCGCCCCAGTCGGCCCTTGCCCAGGGCGTTGGCCTGGTCCGCGGTCTGATCCAGTATGTTCGTCCGAGCAGCCCGGTCATGCCGGGTGTCGGCGACATCACCAAGCTCGACCCCGCCGCGCGCGATGCGCTGATCGCCACGTCGCGCCGCGACTACGCCATCCTCAAACTGCAGAACGAGATCCGGGCGGATCGCGTCGGGCGAAGCTACGTTATCGCGCTTGGCTACCAGGCGACGGATCCGGCATTGGCGAAGGCCATTACCAAGGCCTATGCCGACGCCTATCTCGCCGACCAGCTCGACGCCAGCTTCGACGCCACCGAGCGCGCGGCGGTCTGGCTGCAGGGCCGATTGACGGAGCTGCGCGAGAGCTCGCAGCAGGCATCGCTGGCGGTCGAGAAATTCAGGGCCGAACACGGCCTGTCCGCCAACAGCGACGGCCAGCTGATGAGCGACAAGCAGCTCGCCGACCTGAACGCCCAGCTCATCGTGGCGCAGGCCGACACCGCGCGTGCCAGCGCCCGTTACCAGCAATACAAGTCGATCGTCGACAGCGGCTCGGACAACGCTTTCAAGGATGCCGCCATATCCAGCGACCAGCCAGCCAGCTCGGTCATTGCGGCGTTGAAGACCCGCTACCTCACGGTCGCCAAACGGCAGCAGGATGTCGAGGCGAATTTCGGCCCGCAGCATCCGCAGGCGGTGGCGCTCGCCAAGGAGAAGGCCGACATCTCGACGCAGATCTTCGGCGAACTGAAGCAGCTCACCGAAAGCTACCGCAACGAGTATGAGGTGGCGTTGGCGCGCGAGACCGCGCTCAGGGCCAATGTCGCCGCCGCGCAGGGCAAGAGTTCGATCGACAACCAGTCGCAGGTCCAATTGCGTGATCTCGATCAGAAGGCGACGGCACTCTCCACGCTCTACCAGACGTTCCTCGGACGCTACGAGGAAGCCGCGCAGCAGCAATCCTTCCCGGTCGGCAAGATCCGCATCATCTCGGATGCGTCGACGCCGCTTGCCGCCTCGAGCCCGCGCACCGTCATCGTGCTCGGCCTTTCGCTGGTGCTCGGGGTTCTGATGGGCGCCGGCTTCGGCGGCCTCAACGAGTTCAACGAGCGGTTCTTCAGGACCGGCGAAGAGGTCCGCGACCGCGTCGGCCTCAAATTCCTCGGTTACCTGCCGACCATCGGCAGCAAACCGAGCAAGGAAGACAAGCCAGCCGAACCCGATCTCAAGGTCGCCAGATCGCCGGCCGCGATCGAAAGGCGCGCACGGATGCGGGTGAGCATCGACGCTCCGGCATCGATGTTCTCCGAAACGCTGCGCAGCGCCAAGATCGCCTTCGATGTGGTGATGGAAGGGCAAGGCAGCCGCGTCATCGGCGTGATCTCGGTCCTGCCCGGCGAAGGCAAGTCGACGGTCGCGGCCAATCTCGCCGGGCTGCTCGCCGCCAATGGCTCCAGGACGCTGCTCATCGATGGCGATCTGCGCAATCCGGGCCTTAGCCGCAGCCTCGGCATGGAAGCCGAGCAAGGCTTGATGGAAGCGGTGGTGAGCGGCCAGACCTGGCAGTCCGTCGGCAAGATCGACAGGCAGACCAAGCTGGCGATCATCCCGGCTGTGCTGCGCGGCCATTTCTCGCACACCAGCGAGCTTCTCTCCTCGGCCGGCATGCGTCGTTTCATCGAAAACGCCAAGGAGACCTTCGAATACATCGTCGTCGATCTGCCGCCGCTTGGCCCGGTGGTCGACGCCAAGGCCTTCGCGCCGCTGGTCGACGGCTTCGTGCTCGTCACCGAATGGGGCCGCACGCCGCGCGCCATGGTGCGCTCGATGCTGGAATCCGAGCCCTATGTCGCCAACAAGATCGTCGGCGCGGTGCTGAACAAGGTCGACCTGAAGAAGCTCGCCAAATACGGGTCGTTCGGCGCGTCGGAGAAATTCTTCGACAAGTACTCGAGCTATTATCTCGACAAGTCGGAAGTGCGTTCGAAGGCGGCGGTCTGAGATAAGGCCGTTGCCATCATGTCTTGAACCCGCGCAGCGGTTCTCATTCCGAAATCGCACAAAGTTTCGGCACCGTCCGGCCGCCGTTCATGCGGCCGGACATGAGGCGGAGCGGCGTATAGCTCGAGGCTATGCCGCCTTCAGCCGGTAACGGAAAAGCGTGTGGTCGAGCAGCAGCCGGATGCGCGGTTCGGCCTCGGTTGCCACCAGCCAGCTTGCCGCGATCATGGTCGCGCCGACCATTGCCATCGACAGGAGATAAGGCAGCCCGGAGCGCACCATGGCGCCGAGCATCGCCGCGCCGATGACGTCGTGGATCAGATAGAGCGGATAGGTCATCAGGCCGATCCGGCGCCAGCCGCTCCATCTGAGATCAAGCGTGAGCGACCACGCCATCAGCGCGATGGCCGCGAGGAAGATCAAGATTGGCGGCCCGTACGGCATCACGGCTCCGACTTTGATGCTATGGACGTCGACGGAGCTGGCGATCTGCAGCACCCCACCGCCGAGGAACAGCAGGCAGAAGCCAAGGCGAGACGCCGTCACCGCCTTGAACCGCATCAGCCAGATGAGCACGCCGACCGCGAAGAATGAGCCATGATGCACCAGCACGAGCTGCAGCCACCGCGTCTCGGCGAAGGCGGACCAGCCGAGCGGATAATAAAGGCACCAGAACAGCGTGCTGACCATGCCGATGACGATGGCAACCCTTTCCATCAGGTTGAAACGGCCGAGCCGCAGCAGGATCCAGACGATGGCGTAGAAGGCGATTTCGATGCCGAGCGTCCAGTAGACGCTGTCCACCCAGGGACCATAAGGCGCGAACAGGCCGGTGCGCACGAGCCGAACCACCGCATCGGTCGGCCAGCTCAAGCCGATCAGCAGCAACAGCGCCGTGGTGATCGGGGCACAAATCCAGACCGCCGGCGCCAGCCTTTTGACCCTTGCCTCGAAAAACCGCAGCGGCGTCGAATTCTCGGCGCTGAAGGCAATGACGAAACCGCTGATGACGAAGAAGATCTCGACGCCGACCCAGCCAGACCCGACCCAGGCGCCGATCCCAGGCTGCGCCGGAACGCCACCAGTCGCTTGCGCCGAGATGCCGTCGGGATAGGCCCACACCCAGAAGCCGTAGTGATAGACCATGACCAGCACGGCGGCGAGAAACCGCAGGATGTCGATACCGCCAAAGGTTATTTTTTTCTGAGCCATGCGATCCAATCGAATGGCCCCCCGCGGGAACTGTAGGGCGGAATGTTGCATCGCACAATCTACGATTGCGCCCAGCGGTCATCACAAAATTCGCCGCGCCGCAACATCGCGGAACGGTAGCTCCAGTCAGGTCCCGGCAGTGCTCCTTAGACGCCGATTCCGCGCTCCGTCAGGGCAGCGGTGATCTCATCGAGGATGGCGGGGTCGTCGATGGTTGCAGGCATCATCCACGCTTCCTTGTCGGCGATCTTCTGCATGGTGCCGCGCAGGATCTTGCCCGAGCGCGTCTTGGGCAGGCGCTTGATCGTCACCACGGTCTTGAAGGCGGCCACCGGGCCGATGCGCTCGCGCACCAGCGCGACGACCTCCTTCTCGATGGCGGCGCCGTCGCGCGCGACACCGGCGTTCAGCACCACGAAGCCGAGCGGAATCTGGCCCTTCATCGCATCGGCGATGCCGACGACGGCGCATTCGGCGACATCGGGATGGGCGGCCAGCACCTCTTCCATGGCGCCCGTCGACAATCGGTGGCCGGCAACGTTGATGATATCGTCGGTGCGGGCCATCACGTAGAGATACCCGTCCTCGTCGATCATGCCGGCATCGGCCGTCTTGTAGAAGCCGGGGAACTCATCGAGATAGGCCTGGCGGAAGCGGGCATCGGCGTTCCACAGGGTCGGCAGGCAGCCCGCGGGCAGCGGCAGCTTGACCACGACATTGCCGAGCGTGCCGCGCGGCACCTCATGGCCGGCATCGTCGAGCACGCGGATATCGTAGCCGGGCATCGGTACCCCGGGCGAGCCGTACTTCACCGGCAACAGGCCGAGCCCAGCGGGGTTGATCGTCATCGGCGATCCGGTCTCGGTCTGCCACCAATGATCGACCACCGGCACGTTCAGCTTCTGCTCCGCCCATTTGATGGTTTCGGGGTCGGCGCGTTCGCCGGCCAGGAACAGGGTGCGGAATTTCGACAGATCGTATTTCGGCACGAACTCGCCTTTGGGATCCTGCCCCTTGATGGCGCGGAAGGCAGTCGGCGCGGTGAACAACGCAACCACGCCATGTTCCGCGATAACGCGCCAGTAGGTGCCGGCGTCGGGCGTGCCGATCGGCTTGCCTTCGAACAGGATGCTGGTGCAGCCATGCAGCAGCGGGCCGTAGACGATGTAGGAATGGCCGACCACCCAACCGACATCGGACGCCGCCCAGAACACTTCCCCGGGCTTCACGCCGAACTCGTTTTCCATCGTCCATTTCAGCGCTACCATGTGGCCGCCATTGTCCCGCACGATGCCCTTGGGCTGGCCCGTCGTGCCTGACGTGTAGATGATGTAGAGTGGGTCGGTGGCCAGCACCGGCACGCAGTCGACATTGGCGCCGGCTGCGCGCTCACGAGCGACGGCGTCGGCATAGTCGATGTCGAAATGGTCCTTCAAATCGCAGCGCAGCTGATCGCGCTGCAGGATCAGGCAGGCGTCCGGCTTGTGCCGGGACATCTCGATCGCCTTGTCGAGCAGCGGCTTGTAGGCGACGACCCGCCCCGGCTCCAGGCCGCACGAGGCCGAGATGATCAGTTTCGGTTTTGCGTCGTCAATGCGGGTGGCAAGCTCATGCGAGGCAAAGCCGCCGAACACGACCGAATGCACTGCGCCGATGCGGGCGCAGGCGAGCATGGCGATGGCCGCTTCCGCCACCATCGGCATGTAGATGATGACGCGGTCACCCTTGCCGACGCCGCGGTTCTTTAAAACCGAGGTCAGCGCCACCACCTCGCGCTTCAGTTCGGTATAGGTGAACTTTTTCACCGTGCCGGTGATGGCGCTGTCGTAAATCAGCGCGATCTGGTCCGCCCGCCCGCCGGCGACATGCCGGTCAAGGGCATTGTAGCAGGTGTTGCAGGTCGCACCAGTGAACCAGCGGCCGTAGACGCCGGCGGAGGCATCGAACACCCTGTTCCAGGGCGAATACCAGTCGATGGCGCCGGCCGCGTCGGCCCAGAATTTTTCCGGGTCGCGTTTCCAGCCGTCATAGATCTCGTGATAGCGTGAAGCCATCCGTACCCTCCCGGAAACCATTTGCCGTCTTTGCAAACAGCCTATGCTGTTTTTTCCGGCGCTGTCTTCCCTGATTTTCGTTTGAACCGGTCTTGTCCTGACCGGGATGCCCGCTGTCCGACGATATCGAGCGGGAGGATGTGAGCGCATGCGCCATCAATGGTCGATCGGGACCAGGCTCGAGGAACCGTCCGACCTCCTACAGCCTGTCGGAATCCTGTGAATACACACCGGCAGGCAAGCCGGCGGTAATCGTCGGGCTGTGCAGCGCTTCAGCCGGGGTTTTAAGGGTGCGATCGCCGCTTGATAGCGGTGACCGGACAACCCCGCTGAACAATCTGTCGATTGCCGTCTAACAAGCCGGATTCGTTGGGCGAATGTCGACGGCGCTAGATCGGCAAGGCCACCAGCATGAGGCCGACGCCGCCGAAGATCAAAATGGCTGTCGCCAGAGCTTTTCGATGACGTTCGAAAGTCGTCGGAGCCCGCTCCCAATTGTAACGCATACGCTATCTCCCCAAGACCCGGGGAGTTCTTACCTTACTGGAGGGAAGAAAAGCAACGGGCCTGCCGGTCAGCATGCTTGCCTGGCGCGCCATTCCGACGACTATTTTCTGGGACGATTTTCGACGCTGGATGGATGTTGCGGCCTGACAAGAGCGTGCTGCAAGCATAGAGCCACGCGAGCCATCCCGGCCGGCCAATAGACAGCGCCCCACCACCGCGCTATCTCATTTCCGGCTTTTGCATGGCTTTTGGGGTTCGTTATGGAAATTGCCTCTGGAACGGTTCTGCGACTGGCGGACGATGCCTCGGTTCAGCATGTCGGCGACGGCGCGGTGGTGCTTTTGGCGCGCAGCGGCCAGCTTTATACCTGCAACGGGACGACCGAAGCCTTTCTCGACAAGGTGGATGGCGTGCGCAGCCTCGGCCAGATCGTCGGCCTGCTTTGCGAGGAGTTCGAAATCGACAAGGGCACGCTTGACGAGGACATGGCGGCGCTGGCCAGCGATCTGGTCTCGGAAGGCATTCTCGCTGCTCCAGGCTTGATGGCTGAAGGCACCGCTTGATGGTGGACGGTCCTCTCCTGCGCGCCCTGTTCCGCTGCCATCTCTGGGCAAGCGCGCGGCTGATGCCAATTCTCATTGCCAATCGCAGCTTCGAGGAGGTGCTGAAATGGGCGCCGCTCGCCTCGCCGGCGCCCTATCGCGGCCTGCCCGCCCCCTACATTGTCGCCCGCGTCAACCGTGCCGTGCGTCATCCCTGGCTGATGCGCGACCGCAGATGCTTGCGGGAGGGCTTGCTCGGCCATCGCTTCCTGCGCCTTGGCGGTTTCGATCCGCAGCTGCGTTTCGGCGTCGATCCGAAGTCGCTGCAAGCGTCGCGGCTGGCGGCGCATTGCTGGGTGTGCCTGGACGGCAAGCCGGTGGTCAGTGACAGCCTTCCCGGCATGGTCGAGATCTACCGTCACCCCGCCACCGCCGCCACGAAGGTGCGCTCCGCTTGACCAGACCTTCAGTATTCTATGACCTCAATGGCCAGATCCTCGGCATATCGGCCGAGCGCCCCGGGCTCTGGCAGGATTTCGACGGGATGCTGGGCACCTTGCGTGTCACAGGTCCCGTCGAGCCGCATTTTCGTCTCGAGATCACAGAGGCGGACGTTCTGGACGAAGCGCCCGGCGGATCGCTCGTCTTCGAGGGCGAGATACCGGAGGACGGCTACTGCCGGATGATCGCGGATGGCGGCACGGTCCATCTCGTCTTTCCCGAACGCCAAGCCGTTGTCGTCAATGACGAGGAGGGTTGGGCCGAACTCCGGGTTCGCCCCGGTGCGAAGGCCGCCTGGACGCCATCGATGCTGGTGTTGGACGCAGCACTCGACGCAGGCGGCCAGCATATGCTGCACACGGCCGGGCTGACGCTGCCGGGCCGCGACGCCGTCGTGCTGGTCCATGCCCCGAGCGGCACCGGCAAGACCACCACATCGCTGGCCTTGGCAACGCAAGGATTCGGCCTGTGCTCCGACGACGCCATGATCCTGAATCTCGCTTCCCCCACGCCTGCCGCCTGGGGTTTGCCGCGCCATGTCAAGATCCATGAGAAGACCGCGCGGATGATCCCGCTTGTGGCGCCATGCCTCGGTCTGTCATGGGACCGCAATGGCGAACAGGCTGTTTCGCTGGAAAAGCTGAGTGGGATCGTAAAAATCGAAAGTCCGACCGCCCGTCCGGTCGCAGCGCTCCTGCATCTTGCGCGATCCGGCGACGAAGAGACCCGGCTCGCGCCCATGGCCCGGACCGACGCGATGGTGGCGCTGGCGATGGACAATGTCCGCACTGGCGCGACCGGTCTGCTGCCGCTGCAGAAGCGCAGGTTGGCGGCGATCCGCGGACTGGTGTCGTCGGTGCCGACCTTTACCCTGGAAGTAGGCGTGCGTCCGGCCGATGCGGCGGCTCTGATAAGCGCTACGTTGACATCACGGGACTGACGGTTCCCCTCAAGCCGCGTATGGCCGGGCCTTGGCCAGCCGCTGGATCCAGCGAAAGGCATCGCGGCGTAGGCGCGAGCCGATCTTCTCCCGGGAATTGACCCTGAGCAATGTGTTCGTCGTGATCAGCTTCTTGGCCAGCCGGATCGACAGGTCGGGCTTGATTCGCCCAGCGAGTTCGAGCGCATGCGGTTCGTCGAACAACTGGCCGGTCACGTTGAGCACGATCGCCAGTTCGAGCTCGATGCCGGTCATGCGCGCGGCGTCGAGCAGGCGGGTTTCCGAGACCGGGGATTGCAGCGCCCTCACACCTTGCAGCACGTCGACGCAAAGCTGCAGACGGTGGAATTTGTGGCCGCCGGCGGCATGCACGATGGCGATCGTCAGAAGGGCGGCCGGCGTATCCGTGGCGTCGCCATCGATGATGCCAAGCTCGCGAAAACCCAGCGACAGGCGTCGCCGCATGCCGGTGTCGTGCACAAGGTCGCCATGCAACTCGACCAGCAGGCTGGAATTCTCCTTTTCCAGCCATTTGAATTCCTGCAACCGGTAGGATTCGGCCTCGTTGCTGGCAAGCTCGAAGCCGCATGCCGCAATCACCCGGTTTGCCCGCGCAAGGTTGGCGGGCTCGACCAGGATGTCGATGTCGGTGAAAGGCCGGTCGGATACATTGCGATAGAGTTTTCGCGCGAAGACCGGCCCTTTGACGATCCGCGCCGGAATGCCTTCCGCCGCCATTCCCTTCATGACGCGGTCGCCATGGTACTGAAGCAGCATCGACTGGCCGGTGGCGATCGTCGCCCTCTGGCGCAGGTCGTCGAGTTTGTCCCGCAGGCCAGTATCCGACGGCTCCCCGAGCTTGCGCAGCATGATCGGCAGGACGCCGTGGAATTCGGCATTGTCGAGCAGGGCAGACAGGGCCTTCGCCGATAAATTGTCCCCGACCGCCGCAGCTTCCGGATCGGCGAAGCGCAGCAGCAGTTTTTCTTCAGCTGGAGTAAGAGGCGGCAGCATCGATCCGGACAAATCCATCGTTAAGTGGATTGTCCGGAATGGTTGCAGAAATGCGCGGCTGAAGCCAGCTTTATAGGCCCCAGCGCAGCGCGGCGGTGTGGACAGGTGCGTCCCACCATTCCGTCAGTTCGTCGTCGAGCAGGCTCAGCGTGATCGAGCAGCCGGCCATGTCGAGCGAGGTGACATAGGTGCCGACCAGCGACCGGGTAACCGTCACGCCATGTTGCTCGAAAATCCGGCGGGCGCTGTTGTACATCAGATAGAGCTCCATCAGCGGCGTGCCGCCGAAGCCGTTGACGAACAGCAGCGCGGGTCCTTTCGCCCTGTCGTCGAGATCGCCCAGGATCGCAGCGCAGATTTCTTCGACAATTGCATCGGCGCTTTTCAGCCTGTCGCGCCGGCGGCCGGGCTCGCCATGGATGCCGACGCCGAATTCCATCTCGCCTTCGCCGATGTCGAAGGTCGGTTTGCCGGCAGCCGGCACGGTGCCGCTGGTCAATGCCACGCCCATCGAGCGGGTGGCGTCGTTGACGCGGTCACCCAGCGCCTTCAACGCCGGCAACGCCACCCCGTGCTCGGCGGCGGCGCCAACGATCTTTTCCACCACCAGCGTACCCGCCACGCCGCGCCGCCCGGTTGTGTAGGACGAATTCTCGACGGCGACGTCGTCATTGGTGACGACCTGCAGCACGCCATCGGACATCTCCGCCGCCATCTCGAAGTTCATCACGTCGCCTTCGTAGTTCTTGACGATGAACAGGCAGCCGGCGCCGGTGTCGACGGCTTGCGCGGCCGCCAGCATCTGATCCGGTGTCGGCGAGGTGAACACCTGGCCGGGACAGGCGGCGTCCAGCATGCCACGGCCGACAAAGCCGCCATGCAGCGGCTCGTGGCCGGAGCCGCCGCCGGAGATCAGCGCCACCTTGCCCGGCTTGAGCATCTTGCGGCGGATGAATTTGTGCTCCTCGCCAAGCACAAGGATGTCGGCATGGGCGGCCGCGAAACCGTCAAGGCTCTCGGTCAGTACCGTGTCCACCGAGTTCATGAATTTCTTCACGGCCGTCTCCTCCCGAAATAGCCAGCATCAAGGGTCGTTCAGCCGCTCTTGCCGGTGATGCTGGTGACCTTCTGGATGAATTCGTTGATCGCTCGGTCGAGCGCCGCATTCTGCTTGTCGTCGCCGAAATCCGGCACGATGAGCGAAACGTGCCTTGTCTTGCGCGCGCCCGCGGCGACCGAGATCTTCCCGGGATGTGCCTGGTGGTAGGCGGCAAGAAACTGGTCCCGCTCGACCTGGCTGAAATGGCAGACGGAAAAGATGGCCGGCAGATGTTTCGACGGAATGGGAATCGAGTAGCTCGGGCTCGAAATCTGCGTGACGAAGCTGCGGTGCTTGCCAAGCGCATCGGCGAGCCGCTGGCGCATGCCGGACGGCCGCTGGTCGATGACTTGCGACAGGATCGTCTTGTAGGCGCGGATCGCTTCTTCGGAACCGGGTTCGGGTTTGATGTCGGCCATGCCTGCCGTGCCTAGACCGGAACGTCGGCTATGGCCGCCTTGGCCATGGCGAGTTGCGCCGGCGCCACGGAAAGATCGCGCAGACCGGCTTCCAGCAGCGAGGGAATAGAGGCCGGGTCGCCGCCGGCATCGCCGCACAGGCTGACGGCAATCCCGGTCTCCCGTCCAAAGGCCGCGACCGAGGCGATCAGCCTCAACACCGCAGGATGGCGGACTGAATTCAGGTGTGCCACAGCGGCATTGTCGCGCGCGGCCGCCATCACATATTGCGTCAGATCGTTGGAACCGATCGACAGGAAGGCGACGCCGGTAAACGCCTCCGGCGCGATGGCCACCGAGGGCACTTCGACCATGATGCCGAGCGGCGGCATTTTTTGCGCGATGCCGCGCGCGGCAAGGGCTACCCGCTCCTCGGCGAACAGGGCGGCGGCGCTCTCATACTCTGCTGATGTGGCGATCATCGGAAACATGATTTTGAGATTGCCGTGCGGCGCGGCGCGCAGCAATGCCCTGATTTGAATCCGGAATATGTCGGGCCTGGCCAGCGACAGCCTGATGCCGCGCAGGCCAAGGAATGGATTGCCTTCCTCGACGGTGAAGCCTGGCACCGGCTTGTCGCCGCCGGCATCGACGGTACGGACCGTCACCGGCTTTTCGCCGGCCCATTCCAGCACCTTGCGATAGGCACGATACTGCGTCTCCTCATCCGGCAGCGTCTTGCCGAACAGGAATTCGGTGCGCATCAGGCCGACACCGTCGCAGGTCGCGATGTCGATGGCATCGACATCCCCAGGATCGGCGATATTGACCTGTACGCGCACCGCCGTGCCGGTTTTTGTCACGGCCGGCCGCGCCAGAAAAGTCCGTGCCTTACCCTGGCCGGCGGTGAAGGAAGAGGATGACTGCCGGAACGAGCCGATCTCGGCCGGCGAGGGCGCCAGGACGATGTTGCCGTGCTCCGCGTCGAGCAGTGCCATGTCGGCAACGGCGGTGAGCGGCTCGCGCAGGCCCACGACCATCGGCACGCCACGCGAGCGCGCCAGCATGGCGACATGGCTGGCGGTGCTGCCTGCCTTCAGAGCGATGCCGCCGCCATGGCTCCAGTCGGTTTCGAGAAAGCGCGTCGGCGCGATGTCCTCGCCGTAGAGGATGGCGCCGGACGGCGCGGCTTGGTCACTGTCCTCGGTCAGGGCACGCAGCACCTGGTCCCTGATATCCCGAAGGTCCGTGGCGCGGGCGCGGAAATAATCCTGGTCCGAAGCCTCGTAGCCGGCGATCTCGGCATCGAGGGCCTGCCGCCAGGCCGTGTCGGCGGGTGTTCCGGAAGCGATCGATGCGAAGGCCGGCCCGCTCAGCGCGTCGTCTTCCAGCATGGCGATGTGGAATTCGAGTATGTCGGCCGCATCTTTCTCGGCGGTTCCGACCATGGCCACGAGCCGGTTCACCGCCTTGCCGATCGCGGCCTGCAGGGACGTCCTCTCCTCGACGGAGCTTGCCTTGCTAACGTAAATGCCCGCGGGCTGGCCGAGGTCGAACAGAGGTCCCTCGGCATAGCCGGCCGAGGCAGGAACACCCTCAATACGCATGGCACGCGTTCCCAGCGGGTGAGCGCAGGCGCGGATCGGCCTCAAGCCGAGCGGACATGGCCGGCGTCCTCGTCGAAATCGCGCTGCACCAGTTCGACCAGCGCCCGGATAGCATCATCGGCACCATCGCCATTGGCCCTGATGTGCAGCACCGTGCCCTTCGGCGCCTTGGCCGCCATCACCTTGACGATGCTTTTTGCATCGAACCATGGGCCGTTGGCGGCGAGTGCAATCTCCACCTCGGCGGCAAAGCTCTTGGCGAGCTTGGTGAACTTCACCGAAGGACGCGCGTGCAGGCCCACATCGTGGGTGATCAGGACGGTCGCTTCGGCGGTTGCGGACATGTGTTCAAAAATCCCATTCGCTCACGACGGCGACAATTCGTGCGCCGTCGCCACCACTTCCCGGAGCGAGGCGCCGCCGGATGCCTCGGTCGCCGCCATCACCGCGCCCTCGACGATCGGCGCGTTGCAGACGATGATTTTGTGCGCACGCGGCTCGCCGATCAATTCCACCGCCATTTCCGAATTGGTCTCGGCGCCGCCGAGATCGACAAGAATGGCGACGCCGGCGTCCGACCAGGCCTTGTCGATGGCGCCCATGATCGCCTCGACATTGGTGCCGAGCCCGCCATGGCCGTTTCCGCCGCACCACGCAAGCGGCACCTCGTCGCCGACCATTTGGCGTACCATGTCGGCCGTGCCCTCGGCGACCAGCGGCGAATGCGACACGATCACAATCCCGACATTGCTCATGCTTTGCCCCCGATGATTTGCGCCAGCGTGCGCACCAGCAGCGCGGTCGAGCGCGCGCCGGCATCCATATGGCCGATCGAGCGGTCTCCGAGGAACGAGGCGCGGCCGCGCAGTGCCTTCATAGGCACGGTGGCTTCGGCCGCGGCGTCGGCGACGTTGGCTATTTCAGCCGCCGTCCTTTCCCCGGCCAAGGCGTCATGCACCGGCCGCAGCACATCGAGCATGGTTTTTTGTCCTACCTGCGACTTGCCGCGCGCGGCCACCGCTTCGATCGCCTTGCCGAAGGCAGCCGTCAGATCGGCGCGGTCGGGTTCAACCGAAATCTCCTTGCCGAGCGCCATGAACAGCGTGCCGAACAACGGGCCGGAAGCGCCGCCCACCGTCATCACCAGCTTGGTGCCAATTGCCTTCAGGGCGTCCGGCAACGGCTTCGCGGCGAACACGTCGGCCTCGGCCCGTACGGCGTCGAAGCCGCGCTTCATGTTCAGCCCGTGGTCGCCGTCGCCGATCGCCTGGTCGAGCGCGGTCAGTTCCTCGGCGTGCGCGGCAATCGCATCCGCGGCGGCCGTGATAAGCCTCGAAAGGTCCAGCGCCGTCATGTCGCCCGAATTCCCGGTTTGCACCTTGCCGGCAGTAGCGAAAGAGCGGTCGTTCGACAACTGGTGCATGCGTCAGGCCGTGACAAGCAGTGTGGCGGCCGCCGCGAACACCTCTGCCACGGCATGAGCACCCGGATCGACCACGCCCTGCAATCCGGCACCGACATAGGCGGACCGCCCGGCTTTTGCCTTCTCCATGGCCGCGGTGGCCTCCGCACCGCGCCGGGCTGCTGTCGCCGCGTCGCCAAGGCCGTTGCCGTCGAAGGCCTTCAAGGCCGGCTCCAGCGCATCGACCATGGTGCGATCGCCGGGTTTGGCGCCACCGTAGAAGGTCATGCGTTCAAGCCCGGCGAGCAGGGCCTTGGGCACACTGGCGCCAGCGTCCAGGGCCCGTCCGGCCGCCGTGAAAAAGATCGACAGCAGCACCCCGCTGGAGCCGCCCATCGATGCGCTCAATATGTCGCCCACTGCACCTAGGGTCGCCGCGGGGTCGGCAAGCGGCAGCGTGTCGAGCCGATCAAGAACGCTTCGTGCGCCCGTCGCCACCGTCGAGCCGGTGTCGCCGTCGCCCGCCTTGGCGTCCAGTCCGTTCAATGCCGCTTCGAGCGAAATCAGCTTCTCGCAGACCGTGACGATCAAGCGCCTGGTGCCGGCATCCTGGCTGGCCCTGTGTGCCGCGCTTTGTCCGGCTGCTTTCGCCATCGGTACGACAGCGGGCGCAACGAGCGGCTTGGCGGGCATCCAGGCGTGCGGGCCGACCGGCGCCAGCAAGGCGGCCTCGCGTGCCGCATCGAGCCGGATCAGCGACAACGAGAACCCGTTCATGTTGAGTGCCGTCATCAACGGTCCGGGGCCAATTGTGAACTTCACTGTCTTTGCCAGCGGTGAGGCAAGCACCGCATTGGCAACCAGCGACATTTCGAGCGACGGCACGGAGCCGAGATTGTTGATCAGCAAGGCATGGCCGGCCTTCGCGTCGAGCCGCTCCGCGAGGCGCTCCGCCATGACAGCCACCAACTTGTCTGCGCTCTGCACCGCGATGCGCTCGACGCCCGGCTCGCCGTGGATGCCGAGGCCGAGCTCGCCATCGTTTTCGCCAAACCTGTCCTCGTGCGGCTGGCCGGGAATGGAGCAGGACGACAACGACATGCCGAGCGAGATGATATCCTTTGCCGCCGCACGCGCGGCCGCCGCGACGGATACCAGGTCCTTGCCGGCTTCCGACAGGTGGCCTGATATCTTGTGCACGAATAATGTGCCGGCAACGCCGCGCGGCTGGGCGATGTCGGGGAGCGCAATGTCGTCGGCGATGATCACCATCTCGACGGCAAAACCTTCGGCGCGCGCCTTCTCGGCAGCGAGGCCGAAATTGAGCCGGTCGCCGGTGTAGTTCTTGACGATCAGCAGGCAACCGGCTGGTCCGGTGACCGCGCGAATGGCCGCCAGCACCGCTTCGACGCTCGGCGAGGCGAAGATCTCGCCCGAGACCGCCGCCGTCAGCATGCCCTTGCCGACGAAGCCGGCATGCGACGGCTCGTGCCCGGCGCCGCCGCCGGAGACGACGGCAACCTTGGACTTGTCCCAATCGGCGCGCAGCACGACCTTGATGTCGGGATACCCGTCGAGGCGCGCGAGGTCGCCTGAGCCAATGGTGCGCAACAGGCCGTCCAGGGCCTCGGTAACGATCGTTTCCCTGCGGTTGAAAAAGTGCTTCATCGAATTCGTCCCGTATTCGCAATCTTCAATCAGAAGCCGGCGTCGCCTTGGCGGGGGCGCCGAAACCGCTCACATCAGTCGTTGTCCGTCGGCGCCGAAATAGAGCGGCGAGCGGTAGCGGATCACCACCTTGTCGCCTTGCGCCAGATCGGTGTCGGGATCGGTCAGCGTCACCAGCTTCTTCGGCCCCACCGTCACGTGCAGATGGTTCTGGTCGCCGAGATGCTCGACCCAGTCGACGACGCCATCAGCATGGCCATTCACGGCCTTCTCGATCGCCAGGTGCTCGGTGCGCGCGCCGATTGTCCTGGTGCCGGCCGGCGCGCCGCCATCGGGAAGTAGCCCCGTCGGCAAAAGATTGATCGCCGGCTGGCCGAGCCTTGCAGCGACATGCAGATTTGCCGGTTCCGAATAAATGGTTCGTGGTGAACCGATCTGCACCAGCACGCCGTCGGCGAGGATGCCAATGCGATCGGCCATGGTCATCGCCTCGATCTGGTCGTGCGTGACGTAGAGCATGGTGGCACCGAGCTCGGACTGGATGCGCTTCAATTCGAGCCTGAGATCCGCGCGCAGCTTGGCGTCGAGCGACGACAGCGGCTCGTCCATCAGGTAGATGGAAGGCTTGCGCACCAGCGCGCGGCCGATGGCGACGCGCTGCATTTCGCCGCCCGACAATTTGGTCGAACGGTTGGCAAGCTTGTGATGGATGCGCACCATCTTCGCGACCTCCTCGACCCGGCGGCGGATTTGGTCTTCCGGTATTTTCCGCGCCGGCGAGCGCAGTGGGAAGGCGAGGTTGTCGAACACCGACAGATGCGGATAGAGCGAATATTGCTGGAAGACGAAGGCTGTGTCGCGCTCGGCCGGTGACAGGGTCGTGGCATTGTGGCCGCCGATCTCGATCGTGCCTGCATCCGGCCGTTCCAGCCCTGCGATCAGCCGCAGTGTGGTCGTCTTGCCGGCGCCGGTCGGCCCCAGCAGCACGACGAATTCGCCGTCCGATATATGCAGGTCGAGCCCGCTGACGGCGACATGGTCGCCGAAGCTTTTGGTCACGCCTTTGATGTGCACGTCAGCCATGCTGCGCTCTCCCCAACGACGCTGTGTCGTGGATTGCCGTTCTCACCGCGCGCCCGGAGCCTTTTTCGAACAGCGACAGCCGCGCGCCGTTCAGTGTGAGGCCGACATGGTCGCCAGCATTGAGCCGGATTTCGGCCGGCACCCGAGCCTTGATGATGCCGTCCGCCGTTTCCACCGCGACGATCTGGGTGGTGCCGAGATATTCGGTGCCGTATATGGCGCCGCGCAGCTTGGATGCATCGTCGAAGCGGATATGTTCGGGGCGAATGCCGAGAGCCATGTCGGCAGGCGCTACGTCCTCGCGCACCTCTGGCACTGCCACTGTCGCCCCCTGGACGACCACCTCCTTCGCGCCTTTTGTGAGTCCGCCGCCAAACTTCAAAAAATTCATCGGCGGCGAGCCGATGAAGTCGGCCACGAACATGGTAGCGGGGCGGTCGTAGATTTCGCGGGGGCTGCCGAACTGCTCGATGACGCCATGGTTCATCACTGCGATCTTGTCGGCCATCGACATGGCTTCCATTTGGTCATGCGTGACGTACACGGTCGTCGCGTGGATGCGGTTGTGCAGTTCGCGCAGCTCATGGACCATTAGGTCACGGAATTCAGTGTCGAGCGTGCCGAGTGGCTCGTCCATCAGGAAGCATTTCGGCCGCCTCACGATGGCGCGGCCGAGCGCGACGCGCTGGCGGTCGCCGCCGGCAAGACCGGATACGGATTTGTTGAGCAGATGGTCGATGCGCAGAAGCTTCGCCGTCTCCTCGACGCGGGTGCGGATCTCGGCCGAGGGCATGCCTTGCGCCAAGAGCGGAAAACCGATGTTCTTGCGCACATTCATGTGCGGATAGAGCGCGAACAGCTGGAAGACGAATGCGATGTCGCGCTCGCGGGCCCTGAGCATGGTGACGTCGTCGCCGCCGAGCAGGATCTGGCCACCGGTCGGCAGTTCGAGCCCGGCGATCATTCTCAGTGTCGTCGTCTTGCCGCAGCCCGATGGCCCCAGCATGACGAAGAACTCGCCGTCCTCGACGACGAAGTTGGAATCCTGGACGGCGACGAAATCGCCGAAGGCCTTTCTCAGATGTTGGACGCGAATTTCGGCCATGATTATTCCGGGAACTTCGAGACGATGATGAACATCACCGTGCCGGCGAGCATGGTGATGAAGGAATAGGTATAGAGCGACAGCGCGAAGGGCTGGAACAGCATCAGGAAGCCGATGGCGATCAGCGCGGTGGCAATGTTTTCCATCAACCCGCGCCTGGCCCAGCGGGGCCAGCGCGATTTCCTGGAGATGGCGGGGCGCCTCATGCGTAGCTTCCTCCCTTTTCCCCGTTCAAAGGGAGAGATGGTTGCCAGGTGGTTCCCCCACTCCGTCGCTGCTCCGCAGCGCCACCTCTCCCCCCTCCGGAGGGAGAGGAAGGGAGCCTGGCTGAATCAAGTTCGCGCCCTTCCTCTACCCCGTCGATCGGGGGAGAGGTGTCGAGCGAAGCTCGACGGAGTGGGGGGCGACTTATTCCCACACTAATCATTTGCGCACCGCACCGAAGGTGATGCCGCGCAGCAATTGCTTGCGGAGCAGGATGGTGAAGACCAGGATTGGAACCAGGAAGATCGTCGTGCCGGCCGCCACGGCCGGCCAGTCCTGGCCGCCTTCGCCTATGATGGTCGGGATGAAGGGCGGCGCTGTTTGTGCCGTGCCGGAAGTCAGCAGTGCGGCGAAGGCATATTCGTTCCAGGCGAAGATCAGGCAGAAGATCGCCGTGGCGGCAATGCCGGTGGTCGCCTGCGGCAGCACGGTGCGCCAGAAGGCCTGCAGCCGCGTGTAACCGTCGATCATCGCCGCTTCCTCATATTCGCGCGGGATTTCGTCGATGAAGCCCTTGAGCAGCCACACCGCGAGCGACACGTTGACCGCCGTGTAGAGCAGGATCATGCCGAGGGCGGTGTCCGACAGGCCAAGCTCGCGGTACATCAGGTAGATGGGAATGGCGACCGCGATCGGCGGCATGAAGCGTGTCGACAGGATGAAGAACAGAAGGTCGTCGGCGAGCGGCACCTTGAAGCGCGAGAAGCCGTAGGCCGACAATGTGCCGAGAAAGACGGCGCAGAAGGTCGAGCCGAAGGCGATGATCAGCGAATTGATGAAGCGCGGCAGGAAGTTGGATGGTCCGGCGATCACCATGTTGCGCTTGCGCACGGTCTCGTCGCAGAAGCCCGTCGCCGGTCCGAGCGAGTTGATATATTCAGGCGTCTGCCTGGTGCGCGTCGTGAACAGGTTGCAGTAGCCCTCGATGCTCGGCTGGAACACGATCTTGGGCGGGTAGGCGATCGAATCCGGCGGCGTCTTGAAGCTGGTGGCGAAGATCCACAAGAGCGGCACGATCGAGATCAACGCGTAGGCGATGATGATGGCGCCGGCGATGCGCTTCGAATTCGACGAGGGCGCGACGACCGAATGGGCTGTGGTCAGGCTCATCTCTGCTTCACCTTGTTGAGCGCCTTGACGTAGATGTTGGCGAGACCGAACACCGCGACGAACAGGATGATGGCGAAGGCAGAGGAATAGCCGGTACGCCAGCTCTCGAAGGCCTGCCGTTTCAGCGTGATCGAGGCGACTTCGGTGGTCGAGCCCGGCCCGCCGCCGGTGAGCAGGTTGACCATGTCGAACATCTTGAAGTTCTCGATGCCGCGAAACAGCACCGCCAGCATGATGAAGGGCAGCGCCATCGGCAGCGTGATCGACCAGAACTGCCGCCAGTTGGAGGCGCGGTCGACCTCGGCCGCTTCATAAATATATTCGGGGATCGAGCGCAGGCCCGCGAGGCAGATCAGCATGACGTAGGGCGTCCACATCCAGGTATCGACGATGATGATCGACCACGGCGCCAGCGAGACGTTGGAAAGCATCTGGATGCTTGTCGGCGGAATGCCCGACACGAACGAGATGACATAGGAAAACAGGCCGATCTGCGGCTCGTAGAGGAAGCGCCAGAAATTACCGACCACCGCCGGCGACAGCATCATCGGCACCAGGATCAGCGTCGTCCAGAAAGCGTGGCCGCGAAACTTGCGGTCGATCAGCCAGGCCAGCGTGAAGCCGATCAGCGTCTGCAAGAGGATGGTCCAGAACACGAAATGCGCGGTCGTCTGCATGGCGATCCAGATGTCCTGGTCGCCAAGGATGCGCTGGTAATTGGCGAAGCCGAGGTTCTTCACCACCTCGTTTGGCCGGTTCGCGCGAAAATTGGTGAACGACAGGTAGATCGCCCAGAACAGCGGGAAGATGTTGATGGCGAGCAGCAACAGGATCGTCGGCGAGATGAACAGCCAGGCGAGGCCCTTGTCGCTGATGCCCCGGACCTTGCGGGCCAACGGTTCCGGGGTCGCCCGGGCAACGGTCTCCGCGGTCCGATTGAGCATGGTCAGTCCTGCTTCGGTCACTTCGTTCGTCTCTGTCATGGAATTTATCTGAACAGCGTCCCGTGCCAAGGGCGGCACGGGACGCGGGGTCATGGCTCGGGAGGAGCCTTGCGGTTGTCGCGGCTACATCTTGCCGTCGTCCTGGAAGACCTGCGTCCAGTCCTTGACCAGGCCATCGAGAGCATCCTTGGCCGAACCCTGGCCGGCGACGACATAGTCATGGAAGCGCTTCTGCGAGGCTTGCAGCAGTGGTGCGTAGCTCGGCTCGGCCCAGAAGTCCTTCACGATCGCCATCGAGTCGAGGAAGGTTTGCGCATAGGGCTGGCTGGCCGGGAATTTCGGGTCCTTGACCACCGCGTTGAGGCAGGAATAACCGCCGAGCGACCACCATTTGGCCTGGACGTCCTTGTTGGCGAACCACTTGATGTATTTCAGCGCCGATTCCTGCTTGTCGGAATAGGAGACCACCGAAATACCCTGGCCGCCGAGCTGGGCGAATTGGGCGCCGCCGGGACCCTTTGGATTGACGAAATAGCCGATCTTGTCGCCGCCGACATTCTCGTCCTTCTGCAGGCCCGGCCATGTGAAGGCGAAGTTCATGTGCATCGCCACCTGGCCGGATTTGAAGGCATCGACGCCTTCGCCCATGTAGCTGTTCGAGGCGCCCGGAGGGGTGCAGCAATCGTAGAGCGCCTTGTAGAATTCCAGGCCTTTGACGGCGTCTGGCGAATTGACGAAGCCTTCCATCTCGTAAGGCTTCTTCGGGTTCTCGTATTGGAAGCCGTAGCTGTAGAGCACGTCCATGGCGCCCATGGTGATGCCTTCCGAGCCGCGCTCGGTGTAGATCGAGGCGCCATAGACCGTCTTGCCGTCGACCTGCCGCTTCTGGAAAAATTCGGCGATCTGCTTCAGCTGGTCGAAAGTGGCCGGCGGGCCGAGGTCCCAGCCATACTTCTCCTTGAATTCCTTCTGCAGTTCGGGCTTGGAGAACCAGTCCTTGCGGTAGGTCCAGCCGACGACGTCGCCCATGGCCGGCAGCGCCCAGTAGTTGGGCGTGTTCTTCGGCCATTCCGAATAGCCGACGACGGTCGCCGGCACGAAGTCGTCCATGCTGATCTTCTCCTTGTCGAAGAAGTCGTTCAGCTTGACGTAATGGCCATTCTCGGCCGCGCCGCCGATCCATTGGCTGTCGCCGATGATCAGGTCGCAGAGCTTGCCATGCGAGTTCAACTCATTGAGGAAACGATCGGCGTAGTTGGTCCACGGCACGAACTCGAATTTCATGCCGATGCCGGTTTCCTTGGTGAAATCCTTGGACAGTTCGACCAGCGCGTTGGCCGGGTCCCAGGCGGCCCAGCATAGCGTCAGGTCTTCAGCGTGCGCGGCGCTCGAGACGGCTGTCGACGCTGCGATCGCCGAGGTCAGTCCCAACGCCAGTTTCAAGCTCGATTTCATGCCTTCCTCCCATTTGCGAAACACGTCCGGATGACGGTCTCAAGATCCCTCAACCTCTCTCCTCAGAGGCCCAAACATGGCGACGTCGTCGCGTCGCGGATGTTTAGTAATTTGTTTAGTGATGCAATTTTTACTAAACAAGGCAAGCGAATTCGTTGCTGCGCCGCAACATGCTGAAGCCGGTCTCTGAAAATGTTGGGAAAAGCGCCGGGCATCAGGCGGACGAGCGCGGAATGCGATACCCCTGGCCGATCGTCCGCGGGTTCAGTCGACCCGTTTGGTGCTCACCATCACCGTCCGGATCGGTGGCGCCGGCGGCAGCAGCGCGCGGATGTCGCCGAAGGGAAATGTCGGCTCGAAGCGGAAGGCTTCGGCCAGCGAACCTTGCGCGCCGTTGCACTGGCCCGAGCGAAAAAGGTTCTGCGTCAGTGCAATGTCGACGAAGCGGTCCGGGTCCTGCGACTGGTGCATGCGGATCGCTTCGGTCTTGATGTCGGCATGGGCGGAAATATCGACATAGTGCGTCGGCGAGAATCCGGTGCCGCCCATCGTATCGGCATGCAGCACCGGAACCCCGAACGAAGCAGCGATGCGCACGCCGTCCGACAGCGCGCGGTGGTCGGCATGATAGTCGTTGGGCGCGTGCGTGATCGCCAGGTCCGGCCCGATCTCGCTGATCAGTGTTTTCAGTGCATCGATCAGCGCGGCGTCGGCCACCAGCCCGCCATCGGGAAAGTCGAGGAAGCGGGCTGCCGCCCCGAGCAGCGCGGCCGCGGCCATTGCCTCCTCGCGTCGGACACGAGCCAGCACAGCGGGATCGCTGTTGCCGCCCCTGGCACCATCGGTAGCCACGGCAAAAGTGAGTTCTGCGCCTTGCGCGGCATAGGCGGCCATCGTACCGAACATGAAGATCTCGATGTCGTCTGGATGGGCAGCGAGCGCCAGTATTTTCAACTTTCTCTCCCGGAAATGAAAAACGTGCCGAACGGAATCCTGCTCGCCCTGATCGCCTATGCAAGCTATTCGGGCAGCGATGCCGTTATCAAGAGCCTGGGCGGCCAATTCACGGTGTTCGAGATCGGCTTCTTCTCGACTTTGTTTGCTGGCTGCTTCCTCTTCTTCAGCCGGCCGGCCAACGAGCGCTGGCGTGATTTCTGGCGTGCCAAACGTCCCTGGGCGGTGCAGGCGCGGGCCTGGGCCGGCATCGCGTCGGGCGTGCTCAGCGTCTATGCGTTCACCACCATTCCGCTGGCCGAAACCTATGCGCTCATCTTTCTGGCGCCGCTCTGCGTCACCATTCTGTCCACCGTGATCCTCAAGGAAAAGGTCGGGCCCTGGCGCTGGCTGGCGGTGGTCGCCGGCTTTGCCGGCGTCATGCTGGTTGTCAGGCCAGGCTTTCGCGAGCTGCACCTTGGTCACCTTGCCGCTTTCACCATCGCTTTCCTCGCCGCCACCAACGTCATCCTGATGCGGTCGCTGGCGCAGCAGGAAAAACGCACGACCATGCTCGGCGTGCTGATCGGCTATGGGCTGCTGTTCAACGGCATCGGTGCCGCCGCGACCTCCTTCACCGTCCCGGATGGAAAACAGCTGGCATGGCTGGTGATGGCGGGCGCCTTCACCGCCTGTGGACAATTGCTGCAGTTGCTGGCCGCCAAATACGCTCCGGCCAACCGGATCGCGCCGACGCATTATTCGCAGATCGTCTGGGCGGTCATCCTCGGCGCGCTGTTCTTCCAGGAATATCCGGACTGGCTGTCGCTTGTCGGCCTCGCCGTCGTCGGCGGATCGGGCCTGCTGACCATGGTGCGCGAGGAAGTGCGGCTGGGCACGGTGCGCTGGAATCCGTTTTCCCGCGCACGGCTCTAACCAGGCCTTGGTGCGATAAAGTTGCGCGGCGCCCGCGACCGCTGATATGCGGGCGTAATGACGACCAAACCCTTGCCGGAACTTCCGGTGTCCGCCGTGCTGCCGGCGCTGAGCGAGGCGCTCGGCACTGGCAGCAGCGCCGTGCTGGTCGCGCCACCCGGTGCCGGCAAGACCACGCTGGTGCCGTTGGCGCTGCTCGATGCGCCCTGGCTGGGCACGGGCAAGATCGTCTTGCTCGAACCGCGCCGGCTCGCCGCCCGCGCCGCCGCGCGCCGCATGGCCGAGTTGCTGGGGGAAGAGCCCGGCGCCACCATCGGCTACGCCATGCGCATGGAAAACCGCACCTCGGCGCGGACGAAAATCCTGGTCGTCACCGAGGGCGTGCTGGCGCGCATGATCCTCGACGACCCTGAACTGCCCGGCGTTTCGGCGGTCATTTTCGACGAATTCCACGAGCGCTCGCTCGACGGCGATTTCGGTCTCGCTCTCGCCCTCGATGTGCAAGGCGCGCTGCGGCCGGATCTGCGTCTGCTGGTGATGTCGGCAACGCTCGACGGCGCACGGGTCGCGAAACTCCTGTCGGGCGCGCCGGTGATCGAAAGCGAGGGCCGCGCCTTCCCCGTCGATGTCAGATACGACGAGCGGCCGGCCGGTGTGCCGATCGAGGACGCCATGGCCAAGGCGATCCGCGCCGCCCTTGCCGAGGAGAGCGGCAGCATGCTTGCCTTCCTGCCCGGCCAGCGCGAGATCGAGCGCACCGCCGAGCGGCTGGCCGGCAAGGTCGGCGCCGACACCGATATCGTCCCGCTCTATGGCCTGCTCGACGGCAAGGCGCAGGACGCGGCGATCAAGCCGGCACCGCCAGGCCGCCGCAAGGTGGTGCTGGCGACCTCCATCGCCGAGACCTCCATCACCATCGACGGCGTGCGCGTCGTCATCGATTCCGGCCTGTCGCGGCTGCCGCGCTATGAGCCGGCCAGCGGACTGACCAGATTGGAAACCGTGCGCGTCAGCAAGGCCTCCGCCGATCAGCGCGCCGGCCGCGCCGGCCGCACGCAGGCGGGCGTCGCTATCCGGCTGTGGCGTGCCGAGCAGACGGCGGCACTTCCCGCCTTCACACCCCCGGAAATCCTCGAGGCGGACCTGTCGGGCCTGCTGGTCGACTGCGCCGCCTTCGGTGTCGCTGATCCAGTCAGTCTTGCTTTCCTCGATCCGCCGCCGGCTCCCGCGCTCAATGAGGCACGGGCGCTGTTGCGGGCGCTTGGGGCCATCGATGAAGCAGGGCGGCTGACGGACGCCGGCGCTGCGATGCGCAAGCTCGCTCTGCCGGTCCGGCTGGCGCACATGGTCGCCGAGGCGGCCAGCAGCGGTCATGGTGGTGAGGCGGCGGCCATGCTTGCCGTGCTGCTGACCGAGCGTGGCCTTGGCGGTGACGGTGCCGACCTCGAACGGCGATTGATGCGCTTTCGCGCGGAAAGATCGCCGCGTGCCACGTCGGCGCGCCAGCTTGCCGAGCGCCTGGCCAGGCAGGTAGGCGGTACGAAGACCAGCGGAGCTGTTCCAGCCGGAACCCTGCTCATCCACGCCTGGCCGGACCGCGTCGCCAAGGCGCGCGGCGAGCGCGGCCGTTTCGTGCTGGCCAACGGTTCCGGCGCCATGCTCGACGCCGGCGACCCGCTGGCGGGCGAACCGTTTCTGGTCGTCGCGGACCTGCAGGGCAAGGCGCAGAATGCCCGCATTACGGCGGCGGCGGCAAGCAGTGAGGAGGACATCCGGGCAGTACTTGGCGGCAGGATCGAAACGCGCCGGCAGACGAGTTTCGATCGCGACAGGCGCGCCGTGCGGGTGCGCGAAACCGTGCGGCTTGGCGCCATCACGCTCGCCGAACGCATGCTGCCGCCGCCGGCCGGCGCCGATGCCGACCGCGCCATCATCGAGGCCCTGCGCGAGCATGGGCTTTCCCACCTGACCTGGAGCAAGGAGGCGCAGACGCTGCGCCACCGGCTGTCCTGGCTGCACAAGGGCTTGGGCGCGCCCTGGCCCGACATGTCGGATGAAGCGCTCATCGCGCGTCTCGACGACTGGCTGCTGCCTTTTCTGTCCGGTGCGGCCTCCCTGGCCGCCATCGATCCCGGAACTGTCGCGGCCGGGCTGGCGTCGCTCGTGCCGCATGACCTGCAACGCAAGATCGAAGCCCTGGCGCCGACTCATTTCGATGCCCCGTCGGGCAGCCATGTGCCGATCCGCTATGACGGCGAATGGCCGGTTCTGGCGGTGCGCGTGCAAGAATTGTTCGGCCTCGACCGCCATCCGTCGATCGCCAACGGCACCGTCCCCTTGACGCTTGAACTGTTGTCGCCGGCGCACCGGCCGATCCAGACCACGCGAGACCTGCCTGGCTTCTGGCGCGGCTCCTGGACCGATGTGCGCGCCGACATGCGCGGCCGCTATCCCAAGCATGTCTGGCCGGAAAACCCATTGCTCGCCGCCGCCACCGCCCGCGCCAAGCCGCGCGAGACCTAGCCTTTGCTGGTTTGCGGCTGTAATCCATGGCCATGATCAACATCCTGAACACGCCCGACTTCCAGCAAAGCCAGCGACTGCGCCTCAACACGCTGATCCGGCTGCGCTGGCTGGCCATTGTCGGCCAGAGCGTGACCGTGCTCGTCGTCGCCTACGGCCTGAAATTCCCGCTGCCGGTCAGTCTGTGTTTTGCCCTCATCGCCTGTTCGGCCTGGATGAACCTGTTTCTGGCCTTTCGCTTTCCGGCCGCGCACCGGCTCACCCCGTTCGCCGCCTTCGGCATCCTGGTCTTCGATAGCCTGCAGCTTGCCGGCCTGCTCTACATGACCGGCGGCCTGACCAATCCGTTCTCGCTGCTGATGACCGTGCCCGTCGTCATTTCGGCGACGTCGCTGCCCCTTCGCCTCACCGCCATCCTCGGCGGGCTGGTGATGATCGCGGCGACCTTGCTGGTCTTTCGCCATCTGCCGCTGCCCTGGTACGAAGGCGCGCCCCTGGTGATGCCCTTCATCTATGTCGCCGGCATGTGGATGGCGGTGCTGTCCTCCATCGCCTTCACCGCCATGTACGCCTTCCGGGTGGCCGCCGAAGCGCGGCTATTGGCCAACGCGCTCGCCGCCACGGAACTGGTGCTGCAGCGCGAACAGCACCTTTCCGCGCTCGACGGGCTGGCGGCGGCGGCGGCGCACGAACTCGGCACCCCGCTCGCCACCATCACGCTCGTCGCCAAGGAGATGGAAAAGGCGCTCGGCAGCGATCCGAAATACGGGGAAGACGTGAAGCTGCTGCGCTCTCAGAGCGAGCGCTGCCGTGAAATCCTTAAGCGCCTGACCAGCCTGTCGTCGGAGGGCGAGGCGCATCTGTCCCGCCTGCCGCTGACCTCGCTGGTCGAGGAGGTGACGGCGCCACATCGCGACTTCGGCATCTCGATCAAGCTTCGCCCTGGCGAGCGGACCGGGCCGGAGCCGGTCGGGCGCCGCAATCCCGGCGTCATCTATGGTCTCGGCAATCTGGTCGAGAACGCCGTCGATTTCGCCCGCAAGAGCGTCACCGTGCGCTGGAGCTGGGACGAGGCGACGGTCTCCTTCTCGATCACCGATGACGGCCCGGGTTTCCCGCCCGAGATCATCGACCGCATCGGTGAGCCCTACATGTCGACACGCCAGGGCACGGAAGCCGGAGGCGGCCTCGGGCTCGGCCTGTTTATCGCCAAGACATTGCTCGAACGTTCGGGCGCCACGCTCGACTTTCGCAATTCGAGCGGCCTCGGCGAAGGGGCCGTGGTGCGGATTTCGTGGCCGAGAAGCGTCTTCCTGAACCCGGAATCGGCCCCAGCCACCATGTTTGACACTGCGTAAATTGGACAATGGCCCCGCAAAACTATATCTGCGTAAAAATAAGGCAGCAGGAATTTTCGAGACGATGACAGGCGATGAGAACAGTGGGCCTATGGTTGAAGGCGAGGACACCTCGCTTCTGATCGTCGATGACGACAAGCCGTTCCTGACCCGTCTGGCCCGTGCCATGGAAACCAGGGGTTTCGTGGTCGAGACGGCGGAGAGCGTCGAGGAGGCCGTGGGCAAGGCGCGCGCCAATCCGCCCGCCTATGCGGTGGTCGACATGCGGCTGGGCGACGGCAACGGCCTCGACGTCGTCGCCGCCATCCGCGAGAAGCGTGAGGACTCCCGCACCATCATCCTGACCGGTTACGGCAACATCGCCACCGCGGTGACGGCGGTGAAGCTCGGCGCCGTCGACTATCTGTCGAAACCCGCCGACGCCGACGATGTCTTTGCGGCGTTGACCCGCACCACCGGCGAGCGCGCCGCGCCGCCGGAAAACCCGATGTCGGCCGACCGCGTGCGCTGGGAGCACATCCAGCGCGTCTACGAAATGTGCGAGCGCAACGTCTCCGAGACCGCACGCCGACTCAACATGCATCGCCGCACGCTGCAGCGGATCCTGGCCAAGCGCGCGCCCCGCTGAGAGACTGTTTGGAAATTCTGCTCTGGCGGCCATCTGGCGGCGTTTTCTGCGCTTCCCTTGCTCACGGACGAATGTCCGCTGCGCTACGGTTCTCAACCACCATATGACCAGTCAGAGCGAATTCGAAACAGTCTCCGAGGCGCTGAAAAGGGTCCCATGCTTGCCCGGCGGCCGGACTTTGCGCATCATTGCAAATGACGCACGCCGGCAGGCGGCATGACGGAGGCGACATGCAGGATTTGAAGCGACGGCCGGTTTCCGTCTTCCGCGAGTTCCTCGACAGCGAGGCGGCCGGCGGCATCATCCTGATGGTGGCCGCCGCCCTTGCCCTGATCGTCGCCAATTCGCCGCTCGCCGGGACCTACTTCTCGGTTCTCCACGCCTATCTCGGCCCGCTCAGCGTCTCGCACTGGGTCAATGACGGGCTGATGGCGGTGTTCTTCCTGCTCGTCGGGCTGGAGATCAAGCGCGAGATGCTGGACGGCCAGCTCTCGACCTGGCCACGCCGGGTGCTGCCCGGCATAGCGGCGGCCGGCGGCATGGTGGTGCCGGCGCTGGTCTATGTCGCCGTCAACAGCAACAATTCGGCCGCACTGTCCGGCTGGGCGATCCCGACCGCCACCGACATCGCCTTCGCGCTCGGCGTCCTGTCGCTGCTCGGCAGCCGCGTGCCGGCCTCGCTGAAGGTCTTCCTGACCGCGCTTGCCATCATCGACGACCTCGGCGCCGTCATCATCATCGCCATATTCTACACCAGCGGCCTGTCGCTGGCCTATCTCGGCGCGGCCTTCGCCGTGATTGCCGTGCTCGTCCTGCTCAACCGTATGCGGGTGATGAACCTTGTGCCCTATCTCGTGCTTGGCGCCATCCTGTGGGTACTGGTGCTGAAGTCCGGCGTCCATGCCACGCTGGCCGGCGTGGCACTTGCGCTGACCATTCCGCTCGAACGCTCGGCCGGCATCGGCCACGACCTTGACCATTCGCCGCTGCACCGGCTCGAGCACGGCCTGCACAAGCTGGTGGCGTTTATCGTCATCCCTATCTTCGGCTTTGCCAATGCCGGCGTTTCGCTCACCGGCCTGAGTTTTAGCGCCCTGATCGAGCCGCTCACGCTGGGCGTCGCAGCCGGTCTCGTCGTCGGCAAGCTGGTCGGCGTCTTCGGCTCCTCCGCGCTCGCCATCCGCTTCGGCCTCGCCGACCTGCCGGCCAACGCCGGCTGGCCGCACATGATCGGCATTTCGCTCCTGTGCGGCATCGGCTTCACCATGAGCCTGTTCATCGGCCTGCTCGCCTTCGCCAACGACGTGGCGCTGCAGGACGCGGTCAAGGTCGGCATCCTTGCCGGTTCCTTCATCGCCGCGCTTCTTGGCGCCGCGGTGCTGCTGATGGCGCCGGCTGTGGGTGGCGAGGAAGAAGCGGAGTAGCCGTTCCGGGCTGGAGCATCTGGCGGGCGTCAATTTCAGGGCTGCGATTACTCGCTCTCCCCCTCCAGCACCGGCACCGCGACACCCGCCAGTTCCGCCGCCAGCAGCCGCGCCGCGCCGGCGCGCGCGATGCGCAGCATCAGCGCCTTGCGCGTCGCCGCCGCCATGCGGTGCTCGGGCGCATCTCGTAAAATCTCGGCGCCATAGCCGTCGGAGAGAATGAAGCCGCATTCCTCGGGAAAGATTTCGGCCGGCACGCCGGGATGTGTGGCGAAAAAAAAGCGATCGGAATGCAGCCGGTAATCAGGCCATTTGCGGTCGACGCGAAAATCCTCGATCGAGGATTTGATCTCGATGATCCAGATATCGCCCTGCCGCGTCAGCGCCACGAGATCGGCGCGCCGGCCGGTGGCCAGCGACAGCTCAGGCAGCACATGCGCGCCCATCTGCATCAGCAACCGCTGCACGCCCCGCCGCACCAGCATGGCGCGCTCGGACTGGCGACCGTCGATCAGAGGGTTCAGGAGAATCGGGGAGATGATTGGCATGGCAGGCACCATGCCAGACTTTGTTCACGGTTTGAACCCGGTTTTTAGAGGCGATTATATATTTGATAGACCCAAGCAGAGGGAGTTTGCCGGCTGACCGGGGCGGCTCGGCGGTTTGGGGGGACATCAATACGGGCAAAACCGCCGAGCCTGACTGGCGGCGGCAAATTTGGGGATTTGGGAGTTCGCCGTCAGCTTTGACCAGGATATCGCAGGGTTGACGGGTTGGCGTCATTCGAACGAAGGGCGAGTCGATGTAGCAGTGGTCCGCATTGCGCCTATGTTCGGTTCGCTCTTTATGCCCTTTCGCGGGACGTGGGTCGAAGAACCCTACCGCTGCCAGAAGCGACGGTGCACCGATACAAGTTCATCCTCAATTTCGGGGAAGGGGCCGTGGACCTCGATCTTCTTCTGTCCAGAGCCGAGCACAATTCGCGCGGACAGGCTCATCGTCGGATTTTCGGGATGGTCGCCTGTCAGCGCGAGAAGCTCGGTCTCCTCGAAGCCATAGACCAGCTGGCCGATATTCGCCCAGTAGAGCGTTCCGGTGCACATCGCGCAGGGCTCGCCCGTCGAGACCAGCGTGCATGTCCAGAGAAACTCCGGCGGATAGGCTGCCGCCGCGCGCCGCGCAAGTTCGGTCTCGGCGTGATGCAGGGTGTCGGTATTGCCTTGGCGCATGAGGATTGCGTCGTCGGGGCCGACCAGCACCGCGCCGAACGGATGGTGGCCGTGCGCGGCAGCCTCGCGGGCGACCGCATCGGCGGCGCGAAGGTGGCGAGCATCTGGTCGCGGGTCATGCGCTCTCTCCGGTCATTGGGGTCACCGGCCGGCGACCAGCGGCCGTACTTTTACCCTACGCTGATATCAGAGCGCGCAATATACCACACGAACCCATGCTGGCGGCTTCACGAGCGCGTGGCAAGGCGGCTAACGCCGCCTTCGCCCAGGCCGCCCTCTTCAACAGGTGGTCTATCGCTTCCGCGGTTGGGTTTGCCGCTGCCTAAGGCCGCCCCCGCCATGTCATCCAAAATCGGGCAGTCCGGCCGCTCGTCGCCATGGCAGGCGTGAACGAGCTTCTGCAGCGTCGAGCGCATCGATTGCAGCTCGCGCACCTTCTCCTCGATGGCGGTGACATGGGCGGCGGCGATTGCGCGCACGTCGTGGCTGGCGCGGCCGCGATCCTTGTAGAGCGCCATCAGCTGGCGACAATCGTCTATCGAAAAGCCGAGATTGCGCGCGCGGCGCAGGAAGGCCAGCCGGTGGATATCGTCGCCCGAATAATCGCGATAGCCATTGGCGGCGCGCGCGGGCGCGATCAGGCCGATCTCCTCATAGTAGCGGATGGTCTTGGCCGGCAGGCCTGAGCGGTGGGCGGCGTCGCCGACATTCATGGCGGATCCTCGAGTTTCGCGGGCCTGCGATTCAGGCCCATTGAATTTCCTTCACAATCCGGTGAAGTATGTTGCCGAAATGCCATAGTGATACGCATACCAGCACGTAAGTCCCCGCATATAGGCATCGTGTGCTTGGCAAGCAAAGCAAATGCCAGCATGAATGATGGCGAGAAAGCGGCCGACTCGTGCCGCTCTAGTTTGGGCGGGGCACCGGATCACCACATGCGCATGAAGTCGCTTGCAATAATCGCCGCACTGGCGCTGTCCACTGCTATTGCCGGTTGCAGCACGATCGGCGGGCAGATGTTCTCCAACGACTATGGCGCGGTGACCGATGCCGGTTACCAGCTGCCACGTATCCCCATCGAGAAGGTGCCCTCGAAGTACCATCGCCAGGAAGTGAGTTACGACTCCAAGGAAAAGCCCGGCACCATCATCGTCGATACGCAGAACAAGTTCCTGTACTTCGTCGAAGGCGATGGCCGGGCAATCCGCTACGGGATCGGCGTCGGCCGCGAGGGCTTCGAATGGCACGGCACGGCCCATATCGCCATCAAGCGCGAATGGCCGACCTGGACGCCGCCTTCGCAGATGATCAAGCGCCAGCCCGAACTCGCCAAGTTCGCCGGCGGCATGGATCCGGGCCTGAAGAACCCGCTCGGCGCGCGCGCCATGTACCTGTTCAACAAGGGCGGTGACATGGGCTACCGCCTGCACGGCAGCCCGGAATGGAACTCGATCGGCAAGGCCATGTCGTCGGGCTGCATCCGGCTGATGAACCAGGACGTCATCGACCTCTACAATCGCGCCGAGGTCGGCGCCAAGGTCATCGTTCTTTAGACCCTGATCCCGGAAAGCCTGTCCGCTTTTCCGGCAGATCGTGGTTAAACTGGAAGTCGCCTTTCATACGCGGACCGTCTAGGCAACAACGGACGTCCCAAACAGAAAACCGGGCAATTCGGCCCGGTTTTTTGTTGTCCGTGGGTAGGAAATTGCCGTCTAAGAGACCTGCTCGACCTGCTGCACTTCCGGCACGAAATGGCGAAGCAGGTTCTGGATGCCGTGCTTCAGCGTCGCCGTCGAAGACGGGCAACCGGCGCAGGCGCCTTTCATGTGCAGGAACACGGTGCCGTTCTCGAACCCGCGGAAGGTGATGTCGCCGCCGTCCTGCGCCACCGCCGGGCGCACCCGCGTGTCGAGCAGCTCCTTGATGGTGATGACGAGTTCCTCGTCGGCCTTGTCATAGAATTCACCGGTCTGGCTGGTCTCGGCGGCGGGGCCGGCCTTGGCCATGACAGGCGCACCGGACATGAAATGCTCCATGATCGCACCGAGGATCGCCGGCTTCAGGTGCTGCCAGTCCGGGCCGTCCTTGGACACGGTGATGAAATCGTAGCCGAAGAACACGCCGGTGACGCCGGGAATTTCGAACAGCCGCCCAGCCAGCGGCGAGGCAATGGCCGCACTGTCGGCATCGCGGAAATCGGCGGTGCCTTCTAGGAGCACTTCCTTGCCGGGCAGGAATTTCAGCGTCGCCGGATTGGGCGTCGACTCGGTCTGGATGAACATGGCCGTCTCCATGCCCGTTTTGGGCAACTAGTTTGGAATAGTTCTAAATAGGCTCTATCGGCGGGACATTCAAGCGAAACGCATCGCCGGAACGGCTGGCTGGCGGAATGTTTTTGCGACTCATGCCAAGCACTGTGAAGTGCGTCGAGATTCGGGTCAGGCCGAGTCGAAAATGATGGTTTCCGAGAACCGGAGCGGAGCGTACTTGAAGTACGTGAGCACCGGAAGCCGCCATTTGCAGGCCGGCATCACCCGAATCTCGATACATTTCAGGCGAGGCTGTCGATCTCCTCATCCGACAAATTCTGTGGCACCACGGTCACCGGGATCGGAAAGGCAGCGCCTTTGCCGGCCACGGCGCCGACCAGCGGTCCTGGACCTTCCTTGCCGGCGCCGGCCGCCAGCACGAGGATGGCGATGTCCTGGTCTTCCTCGATCAGCTTGTGGATCTCTTCCGTCGGTTTGCCCTCACGCACCACCATCTCCGGTTCGATGCCGAGCTTCTGCCGCACCTTGTTGGCGTAGCCGTCCAGCGCCGCGCGCGCCGTGGCGTTCGCCTCCTCGCGCATGATCTTCTCGACCCCCAGCCAGTGCTGGAAGTCGTCCGGTACGATGACATAGAGCAGCACCAGCGTGCCGCTGGTGCTCTGCGCCCGCTTCGAGGCGTAGGCGACGGCGCGCTCGCATTCCGGCGTGTCGTCGATGATCGTCAGGAATTTCCTGCGGTGACCGGCTTCGCGGCTGAGGCGTTTGGAGACCATGTCTATCTACTCGGTGTCTTTTCGGCCGCAATCTGCCACCGCCGCTGACCGGCGGCAAGCCGCCGGCCTTGTGCCAGTGTTGTGCAGTGCACGGCGCCGCGATCAGCCCTGCAGCAGCCCGATAATGTCGCGCACCGTCTTCATCGTCGTTTCGGCGAGCACGCCGGCGCGTTCGCCGCCATCCCGCAGCACGGCGTCGACATAGGCGCGGTCGCCCTGGATACGGCGCATCTCGGTGGCGATCGGCGCCAGCCTCTCCACCGCGAGATCGGCCAGCGCCGGCTTGAATACAGAGAACTGCTGGCCGCCGAATTCCTTAAGCACATCGGCCTTCGACATCTCGGCGAGACCGGCATAGATGCCGACCAGGTTCTCCGCCTCGGGCCGGCTTTCCAGCCCGTCGACCTCGCTCGGCAAGGCCTCCGGGTCGGTCTTGGCCTTCCGGATCTTCTTCGAGATGGCGTCGGCATCGTCGGTCAGGTTGATGCGCGACAGGTCCGACGGGTCCGACTTCGACATCTTCTTGGAGCCGTCACGCAGCGACATGATGCGCGCTGCCGGCCCGCCGATGACCGGCTCGGTCAGCGGGAAATAGCCGTTCACCGTCTCCTCGCCTATCCTCATCTCGACGCCGACGCCAAGACCGGCGATGCGGTCGGAGAAATCGTTGTTGAATTTCTGCGCGATGTCGCGTGTCAGTTCCAGGTGCTGCTTCTGGTCCTCGCCCACCGGCACATGGGTGGCGCGATAAAGCAGGATGTCGGCCGCCATCAGCGAGGGATAGGCAAGCAGGCCCAGCGAGGCGTTCTCGCGGTCCTTGCCGGCCTTGTCCTTGAACTGCGTCATCTTGTTCATCCAGCCGATGCGCGCCACGCAATTGAAGATCCAGGCGAGCTCCGCGTGCTGCATCACCCGCGACTGGTTGAAGACGATGTGCTTCTTCGGGTCGATGCCGGAGGCGAGGAACGCCGCGGTGATCGACCGCGTCTGGTCGGCAAGGTCGTCATGGACGAGCTGGGCGGTCAGCGAATGCAGGTCGACGACGCAATAGATGCAGTCGGACGTATCCTGCAGGGCGACGAATTTCTTGATGGCGCCGAGATAGTTGCCGAGATGCAGATTGCCGGTCGGCTGGACACCGGAGAAGACGAGTGGCTTGAAGGCGGACATGGTTTTCCTCATGGCTTGTGGAGGGCCGTATAAGCGTGATTCCGAAAAGTTGCGGACTTTTCGGAGCCAATCATGCGGCTGGAAACCGCGCGCGGCGAAAGTCTTGCGACGGCGCGCTTATGGACGAGAGCGTCGGCGGGATCAAGACCGGCCAGGCGGGATGGCCGGCCGATTTATTCGTCGAGTTCTGATTTTGCCACGGACGGGCCGGCTTCTGTTCCCCTGCGCCCGACATTTCGCCGGATCATGCCGAAATCGGCGCCGCCGGTGGCGAAAGCAGTGATGAAATAGAGCAGCGCCCCTCCGGCCACCAATGCCAGCACCGTCGTCGCCTTGACGACCAGCGGCGAGCCGGGGCCGATCCTTGTCGCCAGCCAATGTTCGGCGAAATAGAGGGCGACACCCATGACCACCGCCGACAGCACCAGCCGTGGGATGCGCCTCAACAGCGGCACGTCGCGGCCCCAATGGCCGCGCCGGATCAGCACGGCAAGCAGCATCAGCGCGTTGACCCAGCCGGCGACGGCGGAGGCCACGGCGATGCCGGGTGCACCCATCCTCGGGAACAGCGTCAGCGCGGTGGCGACGTTCACCGCCACGGAGATTGCGGCGAAGATCATCGGCGTGCGCGTATCCTCGCGGGCGAAATAGCCTGGGGTGAAGGCCTTGATCAGCACGAAGGCCGGCAGGCCGAGACCGAAGATCGCCAGGATCGCCGCCACGACAGGTGTCGAATGGTTGGCGGCGAACGCGCCGCGCTCATAGACCAGCCGCACGATCGGCTCCGCCATTACCCAGAGCGCCGCCGCCGCCGGCAAGGTCATGAACAGGGTGAATTCGACGGAGCGGTTCTGCAGATTGGCTGCCTCGATCAGATTGCCTGACTTCAGCGCCCGCGACAGTTCGGGCAACAGCACGATCGCCACCGCGACGCCGACGACACCGAGCGGCAACTGGTAGACGCGGTCGGCATAAGCCAGCGAGGACACGGCACTGTCCTGCGCCGAGGCGATGGCCGTTCCGATCAGCTGGTTGATCTGGGTGATGCCACCGGTGATCGCCGCCGGCAGCGCCAGGATCAGGAGCCGCTTCACGTTCGGCGTCATCCGAGGCCGGCGGAAGCCGATCGAGATGCCCGCATTGCGCACCGCCACCCAGACGATGGCGAGCTGCACGACGCCGGCCGCCAGCACGCCCCAGGACAGGCCGAAGCCGACAGCGTGTGCATCCAGTCCGTGATACCAGGCATAGCCAAGCACGCAGATGAGGATGATGTTGAGGAAAGCCGGCGCGATTGCCGCGGCGAAATAGCGCCGCAAGGAGTTCAGCATGCCCGCCATCATGGCGGCGAGCGACATGCAGATCAGATAAGGGAACATGATCGTCGCAAGCGTGACGGTCGTCTCGAACTTGCCCGGCGTGTCGGCAAAGCCCGGCGCCACCAGGTAGCGCACGATCAGCGGCATCGCCAGTTCCATGGCGATGGTCAGCGCCAGGAGCGCGGTGAACAGCACCCCGAACACCTCTTCGGAAAAACGCTTGGCACCATCGGTGCCGTGCGTCTCGATCTCCTTGGCGAACAGCGGCACGAAGGCGGCATTGAACGCGCCCTCGGCGAACAGCCGGCGAAAGGTGTTGGGGAACTGGAAGGCGGCATTGAAGGCGTCCGCGACCGGTCCGGTGCCGAGTGCGGCCGCCATCAGCATCTCGCGGCCGAAACCGAGCGCACGGCTCATCAGAGTGCCGGACGCGACGGTAGCGAATTTCTTGACGAGACTCATGCGTTCGCAAACTGCCTGTGGGATCGGAAGAACGGGATGATGGCCGTCACTCGGTGGCTGCCTTGGCCTTGCCGCCGCGTTCGAGCGCTACACCCTCGAGCGTCGCAATCAGCCGGTTGCGGATGGTGGCGATGCGGGCCGGGTTGTCGATCTTCTGGCCGGTCAGGTCGGTGACATAGAAGGTGTCGATGACCTTCTCGCCGAAGGTGGTGATATGCGCCGATGCGATGTCGAGCGACAGGTCGGACAGTGTTCCGGTGATTTCCGACAGCAGGCCGGGGCGGTCGAGCCCCTCGACCTCGATCACCGAAAACCGGTTCGATAGCGCGTTGCGGATTTCAGCGCGTGGCGGGATCTTGAAAACCTTGGATCCGCGCCTTGGCTTGGTGCGTTTCTCGATCATCTCCGGCAGCCAGCTCTTGCCCGACAGCACGTCCTCGATCAGCCGGCCGACACGCTCGGCGCGCCGGCGTTCGTCCTCGTCGCGGTCGAATTCCCTCGAGATCAGGATCGTGTCCAGCGCGCGGCCGTCCGACGTGGTGAAGATCTGCGCGTCGACGATGTTGCCGCCGGCGCCGGCGCATGCCCCGGCAATGACCGAGAGAAGACGGGGGTGGTCCTGCGCCAGCACGGTGATTTCGGTCACCGCCTCGAATTGGTGGGTCTTGACCATGGTGGCGAGCTTGTTGCCCGCCGCGTCCGCCTCGCGGATGAATTCGGCGTGGCGAAGCTGGTCCGGCAGGTCCACCGTCAGGAGGTAGTTCTCATAATGCAGCCCGACATAGCGCTTGCGCGCCTTGTCGGGCCAGTCGGCGAGCGCCTCGGCCAGGCGTTCGCGCGCCGCCGCCGTGCGTTGGGCGCGCGAGACCTCCGAAAAGCCGCCGGTCAGCAGCAGTTCGGTCTCGTAGTAGAGCGTACGCAGCAACTGGCCCTTCCAGCCGTTCCACACGCCCGGTCCGACGCCCCTGATGTCGCAAACGGTGAGGATCAACAGCATCTTCAGCCGCTCTACCGATTGCACGATAGAGGCGAAGTCCTCGATCGTCTTGCGGTCGTTGAGGTCGCGGGTCTGCGCCGTCATAGACATGACGAGGTGGTTCTCGACCAGCCAGGCGACAGTTTCCGTATCGGCCGGCGAAAGCCCCATATGCGGGCAGATCCGCCTTGCGATCCTGGCGCCGGCCTCGGAATGGTCCTCTGGTCTGCCCTTGGCGATGTCGTGCAGCAGGACGGCGACATAGAGCGCCTCGCGGCTTTTCTTCAGCCCGGGCATCAGCGCATGCGACAGCGGATGCACCTTCTCGCCGTCGCCGCGCTCGATCTCGGCCAGCACGCCGATGCAGCGGATCAGGTGCTCGTCGACCGTGTAGTGGTGGTACATCGAGAACTGCATCATGGCGACGATCTTGCCGAAATCCGGGATCAGCCGGCCCAGCAATCCCGCCTCGTTCATCCGCCGCAGGTTGAGCTCGGCGTTGCGGTCCGAGGTCAATATGTCGAGGAACAGCCGGTTGGCTTCCTCGTCGCGCCTGAGCGACTTGTTGACCAGGCCGAGCGAACGGGTGAGGAGTTTCAGCGCATCGGGATGGAATTCCAGCCCGTGCTTGTCGGCAAACCAGAACAGCCTGAGAAGATTGACCGGGTCGCGCTCGAAGACGCCGTCGTCGGCGATGTTGATGCGATGGTTGTCGACGATGAAGTCCGACGTGCCGGCAAGCTTGCGCTTGCGGCGCTGGAAGGTGAGGAAGATGCGGTTGAAGCCGGGAACATGCTTGGCCTGCTCCTCCTCCAGCGCGGCGCAGAAAATGCGGGTCAGGTCGCCGACATCCTTGGCGACGAGGAAATAGTGCTTCATGAAGCGTTCGACCGCCGACAGGCCGGGATGGGTCGTATAGCCGAGCCGTTCGGCGATCTCGCGCTGAATGTCGAAATGCAGCCGCTCCTCGGCCTTGCCGGTGAGGAAGTGCATGTGGCAGCGCACCGCCCACAGGAAATCCTCGGCCTTCTGGAACTCGCGGTACTCGGCTTCGGTGAAGACGCCTTTTTCGACCAGTTCCTCGCCGGTGCGCACCCGGTAAAAATATTTGCCGATCCAGAACAGCGTCTGCAGGTCGCGCAGGCCGCCCTTGCCGTCCTTGACGTTGGGCTCGACCAGATAGCGGCTTTCGCCGGCCTTGGCATGGCGCTCGTCGCGTTCGGCAAGCTTGGCCTGCACATATTCCGGGCCGGTCGTGCGTACCACCTCATGGTCGAAGCGCAGCATCAACTCGTCATAGAGCTTGCGTTCGCCCCACAGGAAACGGGCTTCCAGGATCGAGGTGCGGATGGTGATGTCGGTGCGCGACAGCCTGAGGCACTCATCGATGTTGCGGGTGGCATGGCCGACCTTCAGCCCCATGTCCCACAGCATGTAGAGCATATATTCGACCGTCTGTTCGCCCCACGGGGTCTGCTTGTAAGGCAGCAGGAACAGAAGGTCGATGTCGGATCCCGGCGCCAGCGTGCCGCGGCCATAGCCGCCGACGGCAACGACCGCCATGCGTTCGGCCGAGGATCGGTTCTTCACCCGGTAGACATGGGTTGCGGCAAAATCGTAGAGCGAGCGGATCAGCTCGTCCATCAGGTGCGACAGCCGTTCGGCGCAGGCATTGCCGCCGCCATCTTGTCTCAGCATGGCCTCGGCTGTCTTGCGGCCCTCGGCGAGACGCCCCTTGAGAAGCTGAAGGACGGCCGAGCGGATGGCCTTGCTGGAACCGTCGCCGGCGCTGGCCGTGGTCAGCGCGGTCATCTCGCGGCGCAAGGCTTCGCCGTCGATCAGTTCATCGAGCTTCAGGGAGATTTTTGCCATAGATACCGGTCGGCCTTGCCTTTTGGGCGGCGTCTATAGCGTGTTTTCGCGGCGCTGGGTATGGGCCTGCTGTCAATCCCGCAAACGCTCTAGTCGTTTGCCTCGACTGGAGCGAGCGGGACGACAATCTGCCGCCGTAGCCTGCAGAGATCGGTGATCTGCCGCGCTGCCCGGCTGGCCTCCCTGCGGATACGCGCGAGTGCCCGTATCCTGTGTCCATTGGCGAGCCCGCTCGCGACCCACTCGGCCTCCCGACCCTGTTCGAGCAGGCTCGGTAACCTGTTGCCCACGAACTGGTCCTGCGCACAGAGCGCCGGAACAAGCTGGTAGATCGTCTTGCCGGTCGAGATCGCGAATGTGGGATCGAAGATGAGATTGTCCACCGCCACATTGACATCGGCGGTTGTCTCGAGAAGGGCGCGTGCCATCTGCCGGGAGAGCAGGTATCCGCCCGTCCCTATATGGTTCTTGCGGAGCCTGAACAGGGAAAACCCGCCGCCGACGGGAAACCTCTCCCGCTGGATCACGGTAGTGTGGAAGAATGTCTCGAGCTTGACGACATCTGCGTCGGCGGGAATCCAGCTCGTATCGGCAAGCAGCCTATCGGCTTTCGCGGAAAACACCATGTCGTCCTCGAAGACGGCGCCGTACGGCGCGTCGTCTTGCGCGATGATGGCCCAGCAGGCGCGATGGCTGTGCAAGCATGCGATCTCGCTGCCGGACAGACGTCGCACCGCATATCGTGCATGCTGGCGCTGCAGCGCGAGGTCTGGCCGGTCCCTTGCATCGATTGCGGCAACCCGCTCGAATCCGAGGCCGATGCGCGCAAACTCCGCCGTCATATGGGCAAGCCGGTCGGGGGATCTATCGAGGTTGATGACCAGACATTTCATTTCTTTAACAAAACTTTTTTCCTATGGCGCTCTATAGCACATGCGGAACCAGAGTTTTTATTTATGAGAAGGACTTGGTTTTTTGTAAATAAACAGGGAAACACGGATGTTTACCATCTCATGGCTGGAATCACTATCGATATTTTGGATAGAGCAGGATTCAATTTCTGTGTCCGCTCGCCACACGGCAAGGTGGAAGCAACGCGGAGCTCTATATTTATCTTGGCAGGCTTTGGAGCTTCCTGCCATAGATGTCGGTCGGGCTTGCCTTCCGGCGGAGCTCAAGCGCATTCCTGCGGCGCCGGATATGGACTTGCCGGCCGTCAGGCAAGATTAGTCGGCTTCCCAGTCGTCTCGAAGGGGACAACGATGTGTCGCCGACCTCTGCAGAAGCCGAGAACCCACCGCGCTGTCCGTCCGCCTTCCCTCATTATTCTTTCAGCCGTCGGGCTTCTGCGTTTCGCGGCAAGCTCATTACCGGTTCTTGCGGCATCCCGCTCCTCCCCAAGCAGGCTTGGCAGTCGGTCGCTGACGAACTGGTCCTGCACACACAGCGCAGGGACGAGCTGGTAGATCGTCTTGCTGGACGAAACTCCGAACGCCGGGGTGAAAAGTAGATCGTCGGCGGTGATATTGATCGTTTCGGTCGCTTCGAGGAGATCGCGCGCGGCCTGTCTGGAGATGATGTAACCCCCGGTCCCCGGATGGTTCTTGTAGAGCCTGAACGCGGAAAAACCATGACCGGTGGCGATCCTTCGTCGGTGAATGAGGGTCTTCTTGAAGTACGTTTCCAATTTGACAATGTCGGCATCTGGCGGAATCCAGCCGTCGTCAGCAAGCAACGGACCGGCCTTTGCTGAAAAAACCACGTCGTCCTCGAAGATGGCGCCGTAGCGAGCCTCGTCCTGCGCCAGCATCGTCCAGCAGACGCGGTGGCTGTGCAGGCAGGCGACTTCGCTGCCCAACAAACGCCGGGACGCATAAATCGGATGTTGCGGTTGCTGCCCGAGTTCAGGGTGGCTACGTGCATCGACCGCCGCAACGCGTTGGAACGCGACGCCGATCCGGGCGAACTCTGCACTTATGTGTGCAAGTCGGTCCGGGGACCGATCTAGGTTTATGACCAGGCACTTCATTGTCGACAAAGGTCCAGCGGGATGGCGGCGAACGATATATTAGAAGCGGCGCGCTTTTTAGTGTGGGCGCGCGGTTGTGTACAGTTTTCGCCATTTGGTCAATCCGCTGGGATCGGAGAACCGAATCCAAAACAGCCCTTGACCTTCCAGTTACTGGAAGCACTACCTCTGCTTCGAAGTAGGTGCATCGAGGCATTAGAAATGACGCATTCAGATCACGATCATCACACGCATGGCGCTCATGGCGGCTGCTGCGCGGCAAAGGGCACGGGCGGAGATTCGGATGCGGTTCTGCGCGATCCGGTCTGCGGCATGACGGTGGAGCCGCCCGCCGGCAAGCCGACATTCGAGCATGGCGGCCGCCTCTATCATTTTTGCAGCGAGCGCTGCCATTCGAAGTTCCAGGCCGAGCCGGACCGCTACCTGACCGCCGTCGACCCTGTCTGCGGCATGATCGTCGACCGCGCCGACGCCAGGTATTTCGTCCGCCATGAAGGCCAGGGCTTCTATTTCTGTTCGGCCGGCTGCAAGGCGAAGTTCGAGGCGGCGCCGCAAACTTATCTCGGCGACAGGCCGGCGCCGGCGCCGATGCCCAAGGGCACGCAATACACTTGCCCCATGCATCCGCAGATTCTCCGCGACAAGCCCGGCTCCTGCCCGATCTGCGGCATGGCGCTCGAGCCCATGGGCGTGCCGACGGGCGATGAAGGGCCAAATCCCGAACTGGTCGACTTCACCAGACGCCTCTGGGTGAGCGCGGTGCTGTCGGTCCCGCTGCTGATCGTAGCCATGGCGCCGATGGTAGGCCTGCCGCTTGAGGGCCTGGTCGAGGATCGCGCGAAGGTCTGGATCGAACTGGTGCTGGCGAGCCCGGTGGTGCTGTGGGCCGCTTTCCCGTTTTTCCATCGCGGCTGGGACTCGATGCTCAACCGCAGCCCCAACATGTGGACGCTGATTTCGCTGGGTGTCGGCGCCGCCTATCTCTACAGCGTCGTCGCCACGCTCTTCCCGGACATCTTTCCGCATCAGTCTCGCGGCCATGGCGGTGCGGTGCCGGTTTATTTCGAGGCGGCTGCCGTCATCGTCGCGCTGGTCTTCCTCGGCCAGGTGCTGGAACTGCGCGCCCGCGAGAAGACCGGATCGGCGATCCGAGCTTTGCTCGACCTCGCGCCGAAGACCGCGCGGCGGGTCGCCGAGGACGGCGCCGAGATCGATGTCGGGCTGGACGAGGTCAAGACCGGCGATCGCCTGCGCATCCGTCCCGGCGATGCCGTCCCGGTCGACGGCACGGTGCTCGAAGGCCGCTCCTCCATCGATGAATCGATGATCACGGGCGAGCCCTTGCCGGTCGAGAAGGCCGAAGGCGACGCCTTGACCGGCGGCACGCTCAACAAGAATGGCTCGCTGATCATGCGCGCCGAACGGATCGGCGCCGAGACGACGCTGTCGCGCATCGTCGAACTCGTCGCCAAGGCACAGCGCTCGCGCGCCCCGATCCAAGGCCTGGCCGACCGCGTTTCCTTCTACTTTGTCCCGACCGTCGTCCTGGTCGCGATCGCCGCATTCGTCGCCTGGGCGATCTTCGGCCCCGAGCCCAGCCTGATCTTCGCCATCGTCTCGGCGGTTTCGGTGCTGATCATCGCCTGTCCCTGTGCGCTGGGTCTCGCCACACCGATGTCCATCATGACCGCCACCGGGCGCGGCGCGCATGCCGGTGTGCTGATCAAGGAAGCCGCCGCGCTCGAGCGCTTCGCCTCCGTCGACACGCTGATCGTCGACAAGACCGGCACGCTGACCGAGGGCCGGCCGAAATTGACCGATGTCGTTGCTGCCAGCGGCTTTTCCGAGGACGAATTGCTGAGATGCGCCGCGACCCTGGAAAAAGGGTCGGAGCATCCGCTGGCCGAGGCCATCGTCGACGGAGCCGGCCAGCGCGGCGTGAAGATCGCCGAGGCCGGCAGCTTCGAGGCGGTTACCGGCAAAGGCGTTTCCGGCACGGTGTCGGACAAGAAGGTCGCGCTCGGCAATGCCGCGATGATGGCCGATCTCGCCATCGACGTTTCCGGGGTCCTGGCCAGCGTGGAAGCCTTGCAGGGCGATGGCAAGACGGTGATGTTCGTCGCTGTCGACGGCAAGCTGGCCGGCATCGTCGCCGTCGCCGATCCGGTCAAGGCGACCACGGCCGAGGCGATCAAGGCGCTGCATGGCAGCGGGCTGCGGATCATCATGGCGACCGGCGACAATGAGCGCACGGCCAGGGCGATCGCTGGACATCTCGGCATAGACGAGGTTCGGGCAGGTCTGTTGCCGGAACAGAAGGCAGCGCTGGTCGAGGAACTGCGCGGCAAGGGTGCCGCCGTCGCCATGGCCGGCGACGGCGTCAACGATGCGCCCGCGCTTGCCGCCGCCGATGTCGGCATCGCCATGGGAACGGGCGCCGATGTCGCGGTCGAAAGCGCCGGCATCACCTTGGTCAAGGGCGACCTCAACGGCATCGTCCGCGCCCGAACGCTGGCCCAGGCGACCATCGGTAATATCCGGCAGAACCTGTTCTTCGCCTTCCTCTACAATGTGCTTGGTGTGCCGGTCGCGGCCGGCGTGCTTTATCCGCTCACCGGCACGCTACTGTCGCCGATGCTGGCGGCGGCGGCGATGAGCCTGTCCTCGGTCTCGGTGATCGCAAACGCATTGCGCCTGAGAACGTTGAAACTGTGAGATTAACCCCCAGATACGAAATCCAACCGACAGGAGACCATGAATGACCTTGGCTAAAAAACTCGTGCTGCTGCTGATGGGCGCCGGAATGCTGCTTGCCGTCTTCCTCGAAAGCGTGCCGGCGCGGAGCGAGGAGATGAAGCACGACATGGGTGCCATGGCCATGGGGGCGGAAAGCCCTTCCACGGCGGGCTACAAGGCGGCGATGGACAAGATGCATACCGACATGATGGCCTCCCAATATACCGGCAACGCCGATGTCGATTTTGTCCGCGGCATGATCCCGCATCATCAGGGGGCGATCGACATGGCCAAGGTCGAACTGGCCAACGGCAAGGATCCGGAAATCCGCAAACTCGCCGAACGCGTCATCGCCGCGCAGGAAGCCGAAGTCAAGCAGATGCAGGACTGGCTCGCTGCCCATCCGGTGAAGTAAGGCATCAACGGCGGCGACCGGAGAACCCGAGCTCCATCCTGGATTTCTCCGTATGCTTGTGATGCCATGCGCCTCGATCGCTTACCCAGGAGCCCCCATGCCCACGACGACAAGAACCACCAAGCTGCCTTCGGGCGAAGCCGTCCAGGTGCTGGGACAGGGCACCTGGAAAATGGGCGAGGATGCCCGCCGTCGAGCCGGGGAGGTCAATGCTTTGAAGCTTGGGCTGGACCTCGGCATGACGCTGATCGACACCGCCGAAATGTATGCCAGCGGCGGCGCCGAGGAGGTGGTGGCCGAAGCCATCGCCGGCCGGCGCGAAGAACTCTTTCTCGTCTCCAAGGTGCTGCCGTCCAATGCTTCGCGCACCGGCGTGCCGGCGGCTTGCGAGAAAAGCCTGAAGCGCTTGCGCACCGACCGCATCGATCTTTATCTCCTGCACTGGCCGGGCAGCGTGCCTTTGGCCGAGACCGTCGACGCTTTCGAGGCTCTGAAGAAGGCCGGCAAGATCCGCCACTGGGGCGTCAGCAATTTCGATACCGATGAAATGGAAGAGCTCACCGGTTTGCGCTCGGGCGGCAATGTCCAGACCAATCAGGTGCTCTACAATCTGTCGCGGCGCGGCCCCGAATTCGACCTTGCACCATGGAGCCGCCAGCGCGGCATTCCGCTGATGGCCTATTCGCCGGTCGAGCAGGGCGCGTTGGCGCGCAATGCCAGGTTGGAGGCCATCGCCACCCGTCACAATGCGACCCCTGCGCAAATCGCCTTGGCCTGGGTGATGCATCAGGACGGCGTTATCGCCATTCCCAAGGCCAGCAGCCAGGAGCACGTCCGCCAGAATTTTGCCGCGCTGGACATAAAGCTTACGGCCGATGACCTCGCCGATCTCGACTGTGCATTCCCCCCACCGACGCGCAAGCGCGGACTGGAAATGATCTGACTATTTCTCCGCCAGCCCCTTCAGCCGGTAAAGCGCCTCCAGCGCTTCCTTGGGGGTCATCTCGTCGGGATTGATCTCACCGAGTGCCGCGCCCACAGCGTCGCTCTTCACCAGCTTTGGCGCTTCCCGCTTCATCGCCACCGAAAACAGCGGCAGGTCATCGACCAGCCGGTTGGTCTTGCCGGAGACCTCGCCTTCCTCCAATTGGTGCAGCACCGCCTTGGCGCGGTCGACCACCGCTTCCGGCAGGCCCGCAAGGCGGGCTACCTGGACGCCGTAGGAGCGGTCGGCGGCACCCTTGCCGACCTCGTGCAGGAAAACGACGTCGCCTTCCCACTCCTTGACCCGCATGGTGACGTTGGAAAGCCGCGCCAGCTTGCCGGCGAGCGACGTCATTTCGTGGAAGTGGGTGGCGAAGATCGCCCGGCAGCGGTTCTTCTCGTGCAGATACTCCACCGCCGCCCAGGCAATCGACAGCCCGTCGAAGGTGGCGGTGCCGCGGCCGATCTCGTCGAGGATCACCAGCGCCCGTTCGCCGGCCTGGTTGAGGATCGCCGCCGTCTCCACCATCTCGACCATGAAGGTCGAGCGGCCGCGCGCCAGGTCGTCCGAGGCGCCGACGCGTGAGAACAGCCGGTCGACGACGCCGATATGGGCCGATGTCGCCGGCACGAAGGAGCCGGTCTGGGCCAGGATGGCGATCAGCGCGTTCTGCCGCAGGAACGTCGATTTGCCACCCATGTTGGGGCCGGTCAGCAGCCAGATCGCGCCGTTCTTGGCATTGCCCTCCGGCGAGAGGTCGCAATCGTTGGCGACGAATGGGCCTTCGCCCGAACGGCGCAGCGCCTGTTCGACCACCGGATGCCGCCCGCCTGAAATCTCGAAGGCGAGGCTGGAATCCACCACCGGCCGGCACCAGGCCTCGCTTTCCGACAGAAGCGCAAGCGCTGCCGACACGTCGAGCACGGCGAGCGCGTCGGCGCCGGCGCGGATCGCCTCGGCCGCGCCGACCGCCTCCGCCGTCAGCGCATCGAAGGCGGCCAGTTCGATGCTCAGTGCCCGGTCGGCGGCATTGGCGATCTTGGTCTCGAGTTCGGCGAGTTCGGTCGTGGTGAAACGCATGGCGTTGGCCATGGTCTGGCGGTGGATGAAGCGCGCCTTGGCGCCATCGCTGCCAGTCATGACGGCGTGATGATTGGCCGTCACCTCGATGTAGTAACCCAGCACATTGTTGTGCCGGATCTTCAGGGAGCGGATGCCGGTTTCCTCGATCAGCGAGCGCTCCAGTCCGGCAATCACTTTTCGCGACTCGTCGCGCAACGCCCGCATCTCGTCGAGGTCCGGGTGGTAGCCGCCGCGAACGAAGCCGCCGTCGCGTTTGAGCAGCGGCAGCTCGTCGCCGAGCGCCTGGGTGAGATGTTGGGCAAGCGCCTTGGGCAGCGCCTTGATCGCGGCCATCGCGCCGGCCAACTCCTGGGGCAAGGCGGTCGCGGCAAAGGTTCCGGCGATGGTACCGGCCGCCTCGAACCCAGCGCGGAGCGCGCCGAGATCGCGTGGCCCGCCCCGGTTGAGCGCGAGCCTGGACAGAGCGCGCGGCATGTCGGCGACGCTCTTCAGGCTCATCCGCACGGCCTGGCAAAGCCTGACCTCGGAGCGGAAGAACGAGACGGAGTCCAGCCGCGCGCCGATGGCCGCCGGGTCGGTCAGCGGCGCCATCAGCCGGTCGGCGAGCAACCTTGCGCCGCCACCGGTCACCGTGCGGTCGATCGCCTTGAACAGCGAACCGTCGCGGCTGCCGGACAGCGTACGCAACAGTTCGAGATTGCCACGCGTCGCCGGATCGATGAACAGGGTCGAGCCCTGCTCCTCGCGCTCGGGCCGCGACAGCGGCGGTCGCTCGGCCTTTTGCGTTTTCTCGACATAGGCGATGGCGCCCGAGATGGCCGACAATTCGGCGCGCGAAAACGTGCCGAAACTGTCCGGGGTCGCCACCTCGAAGAAACGCGCGATCCGCCCCGTAGCCGAGGCCGAATCGAACAGGCTCGGCGGCTGTGGGCTGGCGACACGGCCGAGCACGTCGAACACCGGCTTCAGGTCGGGATCATGAAACACCGGCTCGGCGAGGATGAGTTCGCGCGGATCGACACGGAAGATGTCGGCCAGCAGCCGGTCGGCGGTGGTCTCGGCGACGCGGAAAGCACCGGTCGAGATGTCGATCCAGGCAATTGCAAAACTGTGCTCGCTGCCGCCCTTCACCCGACCCAACGCCATCAGATAACTCGATTCCGACGGCGCCAGCAGTTTGTCCTCGGTGATGGTGCCCGGCGTCACCAGCCGCACCACGTCGCGGCGCACGACCGATTTGGAGCCGCGCTTCTTGGCCTCGGCCGGATCCTCGATCTGCTCGCAGACGGCAACGCGGAAGCCCTGGCCGATCAGCTTCTGCAAATAGTCGTCGGCCGCGTGCACCGGCACGCCGCACATTGGAATGTCGTGGCCCTGATGCTTGCCGCGTTTGGTGAGCACGATGCCCAGCGCCCGGCTCGCCTTCTCGGCATCGTCGAAGAACAGCTCGTAGAAATCGCCCATGCGGTAGAACAGCAACGAATCCGGGTTAGCCGCCTTGATCTCGATGAACTGCTCCATCATCGGCGTGACGGCGGCAACGCCGGGCTGCGGCGGCGTCATCGCCTCGGGGGCGGCGTCGGGCTCGTTCGGGCTGTGCATGTTCATGGCGCGGCACGCTAGCAGATGTGATGGCGGGGTTTAATGCCAGGCCATCGAAAAGCAGGGGAAGACCGCGAGCCGTCTTCATGGAACGGCTGTTCAGCTGCATTGCCCGACGCGGCGATCGCGAATATCTGTCATCTTGGACAATAATGGCGGGGACGTCATGGACAAAGACGGGCACGAAACGTTCGAGGAGATGGTGGGACCGATCGACTCGGCGCTCGAGCGCTTCTGGCTCATGACAGCTCGGCACGCCAGCCAACGGTTGGGCAGGCTTAAATTTGTAGCAGCCAAGCGCCTTCCTTTCGCGCTGCCGCTCAGCGGTCCGTTGTCCCACCTGGATAGCGGCATTCGGCTTGCAGCTTACGTGCTCAGCCACGATCCGCTGCTGATCTACACGCCGATCGGCGGCGAGCGCCCCCTCAACTCAGTGGTGGCAATCGGCCGTCGCCTGGCCTCGCGCCGCGCCGTGTTCCTGCTGATGCCGAGTTGGACGCTTGAGCGGCCCCATGTCGTCGCGAAGCTTGGCAGGGATCTCGCCTGGTACCGTGAGAGCTTCTCGCTTCACGAACTGATCTTTCTTTGCAACACGCAAGAGGAGCGTCGTCTGGTCACTGCTGCCGGAGGAACCGCGATCTTCTCCAACCACAATCTGATGGTCAGCGAGGACATATTTCGACCACTGCCGGACATTCCTGTCGAGTTTGATGCGGTCTATAACGGCCGCATTTCGCACACCAAGCGCCACCACCTCGCCTTCGATATCGAAAGGCTCGCCCACATTACCTTTTCGATCGGCGAGCTGCCGCAGGCCGGCGACCGTGCCTTCATCCGTCGCTTGCAGGCGCAATCGCCGCTGCATCGTATCGCCAACCCGATCGTCAATGGCCTAACTGGCTGGCTGGCGCCGCAGGAGGTCAACCGCGTCTACAACCAGGCCGCGGTTGGGCTCTGTCTGTCGGCGGCGGAAGGGGCGATGTGCTCCAGCATGGAATATCTGATGGCCGGGTTGCCGGTGGTGAGCACGCCCAGCCTTGGCGGCCGGGATGTCTTTTTCGATCCGGACTATTGCATCATCGCCGAGCCCGATCCGGCGGCGATCCGGCGCGCTGTCGAGACGTTGCGCGACCGCGCCATTCCGCGCGAGGAGATACGCGACCGCACGCTGGCCGGGGTGCGGGCTCAACGGGAGGAACTCACAGTGTTCCTGTCCGACCTGTTGAAGAGGATGGGAAGCAGCCAACCGCCGCTGACGCAATGGCCGTTTCCCGGAACCAGGACGCTGCGGCGCTGGGCAACGGCCCGCCAGCATGCGGATGAAATCACGACATTGGGAACGGCGCGGAAAGGCTTCTGACCGGCCGTATCCGCTTTGAAGCAGCCTTGCCCAGCTTCGTGGTTTACACGCGGCGGCCCGTGGTCTTAATTCGCAAGCACACAGGTACCCGCTTCAAGGAGGTGCCGCACCGGCGAGGAAATCAAAAGCACCATGGCCAGGAAAACCGAGAACAACGGTCCGTCCGTCAGCGCGCAGGAAGCGCTCGAATTCCACGCCATGGGCCGGCCCGGCAAGCTGGAGATCGTCGCCACCAAGCCGATGACGACGCAGCGCGATCTCAGCCTCGCCTATTCGCCAGGCGTGGCAGTGCCCGTGCGCGCCATCGCCGAGGACCCATCCAGGGCCTTCGATTACACGACGCGCGGCAACATGGTCGCCGTCATCTCAAACGGCACCGCCATTCTTGGCCTCGGCAATCTCGGCGCGCTGGCCTCCAAGCCGGTGATGGAAGGCAAGGCGGTGCTGTTCAAGCGCTTCGCCGATGTCGATTCCATCGACCTCGAGGTCGACACCGAGGATGCCGACGAGTTCATCAACTGCGTGCGCTTCCTCGGTCCGTCCTTCGGCGGCATCAACCTGGAGGACATCAAGGCGCCGGAGTGCTTCATCATCGAACAGCGCCTGCGCGAACTGATGGACATTCCGGTCTTCCATGACGACCAGCACGGCACCGCCATCATCTCGGCCGCCGGTCTGATCAACGCGCTGGAAATAACCGGCCGCGACATGAAGACCACGAAGCTGGTCTGCAACGGTGCGGGCGCGGCCGGCATCGCCTGTATCGAGCTGATGAAGGCGATGGGTTTTTCGCCAGAAAACATCATCCTATGCGACACCAAGGGGGTTGTCTTCCAGGGCCGCACCGAGGGCATGAACCAGTGGAAATCGGCGCATGCGGTCAAGACGGAGGCGCGTTCCCTGGCCGAAGCGCTGGACGGCGCCGACGTCTTCCTCGGCCTTTCGGCCAAGGGGGCGCTGACCACCGCCATGGTGCAGTCGATGGCCAAGAACCCGATCATCTTCGCCATGGCTAACCCCGATCCCGAGATCACCCCGGAGGAAGTGGCCGAGATCCGCACCGACGCCATCATGGCCACCGGGCGGTCGGATTACGCCAACCAGGTCAACAACGTGCTCGGCTTTCCCTACATCTTCCGCGGCGCGCTGGATGTCAGGGCCACCACCATCAATGACGACATGAAGATCGCCGCCGCCCGCGCGCTGGCCGAACTGGCGCGCCAGGACGTGCCCGACGACGTCGCCGCGGCCTATCAGGGCAACCGGCCGAAATTCGGCCCCAACTACATCATTCCGGTGCCGTTCGACCCGCGCCTGATCTCGGCCATCCCGATCGCCGTGGCCAAGGCGGCAATGGATTCGGGCGTCGCCCGCAAGCCGATCCTCGATCTCGACCGTTACGCGCAGGAGCTTTCCGCCCGCCGCGACCCGATCGCCTCGACGCTGCAGCGCATCTACGACCGCGTGCGCCGCCAGCCCAAGCGCATCGTCTTCGCCGAGGGCGAGGAGGAGCAGGTGATGCGCGCCGCCGTCTCCTACGTGAACCAGCGGCTCGGCACCGCCATCCTGCTCGGTCGCGACGACGTCATCAAGGAGAACGCCAGGCACGCTGGCATCGACCTGAACAAGCAAGGCATCGAGATCATCAATGCGCGCCTGTCGCGCCGCAATTCGATCTACACCGACTATCTCTACGAGCGCATGCAGCGCAAAGGCTTCCTGTTCCGCGACTGCCAGCGGCTGATCAACAACGACCGCAACCATTTCGCCGCCTGCATGGTGGCGCTGGGCGACGCCGACGGCATCGTCACCGGCGTGACCCGCAACTATTCGACCGCGCTCGACGACATCAGGCGCGTCATCGACGCCAAGCCCGGTCACCGCGTCATCGGCGTCTCGATCGTGCTCGCGCGCGGCAAGACGGTGCTCGTCGCCGACACCGCCGTGCACGACATGCCCAACGCCGAGCAGATCGCCGACATCGCCGAGGAAGCGGCGGGCTTCGCGCGCCGCATGGGCTACGAGCCAAGGCTCGCCATGCTTGCCTATTCCACTTTCGGCCATCCACAGGGCGAACGTTCCGAGCGCGTCCAGGAAGCCGTGCGCATCCTCGACAAGCGCCGCGTCGATTTCGAATACGATGGCGAAATGGCCGCCGACGTCGCGCTCAACGCCCGCGCCATGGCGCAATACCCGTTCATAAGGCTGACCGGTCCGGCCAACGTCCTGATCATGCCGGCTTTCCACTCGGCCTCCATCTCGACCAAGATGCTGCAGGAACTGGGCGGCTCGACCGTCATCGGCCCGCTGCTGGTCGGCCTGAACAAGCCGGTGCAGATCGTGTCACTGAATGCCAAGGACAGCGATATCGTCAACATGGCGGCGATCGCCGCCTATACGGCGGGGGCTTGAGGGGCTTCCCCCCGTGTTGGACGCCTCACGCCAGCCGCATCACCTGCTTGTGGCTGGCGATCTCGGACAGCAGCCAATCCCGGAACAGCCTGGCGCTGATTGAAATGCGGTTGCCCGGCTTCTGCCACAGGCAGTAGCTCTGTGGGATTGCGTGGCGGATCGTGAAGGGCGCGACCAGCTGGCCGCTGGCCAGCAGGTCCTCGACCATGATGTTGTCGGCCAGCGCCACGCCGCCGCAATTGACGGCCTCACGGACAGCAAGCGCCGGGTCGTGGAAGATCGGGCTCGCGTCTGACCTTCGACATCGATTGCCTCGACCCGGCCTATCTCCCGGCACGGGCACTCATTGTCGGCGCCGACGTTGTCGAGGTGGCGCCCGCCTATGACCACGCCGATGTCACGTCGCTTGCCGGGGCGGCGGTGCTGCAGCACTATCTCGGCCTGCTCGCGGAACGAAAGGGATGACCGCGCCGACTTCACCCCGGCGCGAACGCCCGCGCCGCCTCCACGACTTCCTCCGCCTGGTCCTGCCGCAGCAGGTCGATGGGAATACGCCCATCAAGGTGCGCCGCTGGACGGGTCAGCCACAGCCATGCGAGTCTCGGATTGCCGATCAGCTCCAGCACGTCGCTTATGCCCGCGACCGGCCTGCCATCGACGAACTGCGCCAGCGGGAAGACGTGCTTGCGGCCGCCCTTGCGCAGAGCGATGACGTCGCCGCGCCTCTGCCAGCGGTGCAGGGTGGAGCGGGCGATGCGCAGGTTCTCTTCCAGATAGGTCGAGCCGGCGACGCGTCCGGCCCAGTCCTCGATCAGCATCGATTCGAGGTCGTCGGACTGGGGGAGCGCGGCAACTGTTTCAGCCTCTGCCGACAGCGTCGTGGCGGTCATGGCGCCGGCTTCGCCGCGGCGTGCGGCTTCCGCCGCCAGCGCCCGCACGAATTTCTGGGCCAGGCCCGGAAGGTCGGCATGGATGGCGTCGATGGCGCGCTGGTGCTTGGGCGACAGCAAGGTGACGGCGGACGCTATCGAGCCGGCGATCTTGCCGACCGAGACCATTGTGGGGCCGTTGATGGCTTCGTCATAGTGGGCAAGCGCACGCTCGACCCTTTCCGCCACCATGTCGGCGAAATCGTCCTGCGTGATGCCGGTTGTCTTGGTCTGAAATGTCGTCTTGGTCTGAAATCTTGTCATGCATCTGTTTTCTGGGCCGCGCGCTCTCCTCCCTTGGCCGCGGCCGGTTGTTGAACGGTTACGGCGGAAAGTGGAAAGTGCGACGGCAACGGATGCAGCGACCCGACAGGTTGCTGTCCTGCATTGCTTCACACCCCGATTAGCATGTCGAAATGTCAGTCACGGCACGCTCGCATTTGCGTGTAGGAGCGGTATGTGACAACTGCGCGACGATGAGAAGCTGTCCGCGCTTGCCTCCTTTCCCCAACAGCGAGCGAAGAGAAAGGGCGTTGTTACAGCAACCCCGCCCGCTCGGCCTCTTTGCGCAGGTTCTGCCTTGGCCTGGGGCCGATCTGCTGGATCACCAATCCGGCCGCCAGTGAGCCAAGATCGCCGCAGGTCTGGAGGTCGCGTCCCTGTGTGTAGCCATGCAGGAAACCGGCGGCGTAGAGATCGCCGGCGCCCGTCGTGTCGACCAGTTCCTTGATGGCGGTCGCCTGGATGACCACGGTCTCGTCGCCACGCACGATAACCGAGCCCTTTTCGGAGCGGGTAACCGCCGCGATCTTGCAATCCTTGCGGATCCGCGCCAGCGCTTCGTCGAACGACGACGTCTGATAAAGCGACTTGATCTCGTGGCTGTTGGCAAAAACGATATCGACCGTGCCCGAACGCATCAGGTCTAGGAACTCGTCGCGGTAACGGTCGACGCAGAACGAATCCGACAAGGTCATCGATACTTCGCGGCCGGCCGCGTGCGCCAGTTTCGCCGTCTGCCGGATGGCTTCCTTGGCGCGCGGCGGGTCCCACAGATAACCCTCGAAATAGGTCACCTTGGCGCCGGACGCCTTGTCGGCTTCGACATCTTCCGGCCCGAGTTCGACGCAGGCGCCGAGATAGGTGTTCATCGAACGCTCGCCATCGGGCGTGACGAAGATCATCGAGCGCGCCGTCGGCGGCTCGCCCTCGAGCGGCTTGGTGTCGAAGGCGACACCCTGCGCGTGGATGTCGTGCGCGTAGATTTCGCCCAGCGCATCGCTGGAGACCTTGCCGAAGAAGGCGGCGCGTCCGCCGAACGAGGCAACACCGGCCGCCGTGTTGCCGGCGCTGCCGCCGGAGGCCTCGATCGCCGGGCCCATGCGGCTGTAGAGCAATTCGGCGCGCTGCGTGTCGATGAGATTCATCGCGCCCTTGATGATGCCGTTGGTCTCGAGGAATTCCTCCTCGCACTGGGCGATGATGTCGACAATCGCATTGCCGATGCAAAGCACGTCATAATCCGGCATCAATGTCTCCGCCAAAAACCCGGGCCGGCTTCTTGCCATGCCCGCGCGGGTCTACAGCATGACCCTGAAAACTGGCAACCGATTTTCTGTCCTTGCCGCGCCAGCCAGGCGCTACGACAATTCGACCGTGGCCGAAACATTTCGTCGCGATGTCGCCTACATCTGCGCCTGTTCGATCACGGTCCGAAGGCGCGAGCCCATGCCTGCCAAAAGCAACACGACCATCGACCTGGCATTGCTCGGCGTGCTGGCGGTGCTTTGGGGAGCCTCCTACACCTTCATCAAGATCGGCGTAGAGACCATCCCGCCCATCACCTTCATCGCGGCCCGCACCCTGATCGCCGGCGCCATCCTGTTCGCCATCATCCGCTGGCGCGGGCTTGCCATGCCGGGCGATGCGGCAAGCTGGCGCCGCTTCGCCTTCCAGGCCTGCCTCAACAGCGTCGTCCCGTTCACGCTGATCGCCGCGGCCGAGCGTTCGGTCGACGCCGGCCTTGCCACCATCCTCAACGCCACCTCGCCGATCTTCACCTTCCTGCTGACGGCGCTTATCACCCGTCATGAGCCGGTGACCGTGCGCAAGCTGGTCGGCGTTGGCGCCGGCATCGCCGGCATCTGCCTCATCGTCGGCACGCAGGCGCTTGGCGGCATCGGCCACCAGCTCTGGGCACAGATCGCCATCGTCGCGGCGACGATCTGCTATGCCGGGGCCGCCATTTTCGGCCGAGGCTTCAAGGGCCTCGATCCGATGCTTCCCGCCGCCGGTTCGATGCTGTGCGGCGCTGTCATGCTGGTACCGCTCAGCCTGGCGGTCGACCAGCCATGGACGCTGGCGCCTTCGACGGCTTCCATCCTTGCCCTGCTCGGCCTGTCCGTGTTTTCGACGGCACTGGCTTTCGTCATCTATTTCCGCCTGATCCACACGCTGGGTTCGGTCGGCACCACGTCTCAGGCCTATCTGCGGGTGCCGATCGGCGTCGGCATCGGCGCCGTCTTCCTCGGCGAAAGCCTGGGGCCCACGGCCTGGCTCGGCATGGGGTTTGTCGTCGCCGGCGTGGCGGCCATGACCATACCGGTTCGTAAGCCGGGCTTAGCCCGATAGGCAGATCTGGGGAACATACGAAGGCAAGCAACGGCCCGCGCTTGTGCTCGCGGGCCGCACCGCCTATCTCGGAGGCGTCCTGCCTTGTGGCTGTGTCCGCTGACCTGGGGGTGAAGCACGTGATTTTCGACGCTGCCCGCACTGCGGCCCTTGAGCTGCTCTCGCCTCCGTTTCGCGCCGTGTTCATCAAGACGCTCGGCCTGACCCTGCTGGCGTTGGTCGCCCTGTGGTTCGGCTTGACCAGCCTTGTCGAATGGCTTGCCCTGCCGTGGCTGCAAACATTGTTGCCCGGCATGCCGTCCTGGGCCGGCTGGTTGGGCGGCATCGTCGCGGCCATCGCGCTGGCCTTCGGCATGGCGCTTCTGATCGCGCCAGTCACGGCGGTGATCGCCGGCCTGTTCCTCGACGATGTGGCCGAAGTGGTCGAGCGCACCGATTATCCCGGCGACCCAGCCGGACGCGCCATGCCGGTATTGCGCTCGCTGGTGCTGGCGATAAAATTCTTCGGCGTCGTCATCCTGGGCAACGTCGTGGCGCTGATGCTCCTGCTGGTGCCGGGCATCAACATCGCCGCCTTCTTCATCGTCAACGGCTACCTGCTCGGACGCGAATTCTTCGAATTCGCCGCCATGCGCTTTCGCGGGGAAGAAGAGGCCCGGGCCCTGCGCAGGCAGTATGCCGGTACGGTGTTTCTCTCCGGGCTGGTTGTCGCGGCCTTCCTCGCCGTGCCGCTGCTCAACCTGCTGACGCCGCTCTTCGCCGCCGCCATGATGGTGCACCTACACAAGGCGATCTCGGCACGGGAAGTCGCGCGCGCCTCGCGGCGCCAAATCTCTTCAGCGTAGCAGAAATCCCCGCCCCAACTCGTCGTCCGGCTCGACAATGAATTCGGCTCGTCCGGAATAATAGGCACGGCCGCCGACGCGGGCGACGATCGCTTCATGCGGGCCGGCCTGCGCTGTTCGCGCCACCGCACCGGAAAAGCGTGAGCCGGCGATGCTCTCGAACGTTCGCGTCTGCCCCACGGCGATCTCGCCCTTGGCATGCATGGCCGCCAGCCGGGCGGTGACGCCGGAACCGGTTGGCGAGCGGTCGACCTCCGCCTCGGCGAAGACGCAGACATTCCTGGTGGCCTCTCCGGAAAAAGCGTCCTTTCCATCCGTCAGGATGGTGCCATAGAGGAAGGCGAGGTCATCATGATCGGGATGCGACAGCGGAAACTCGGCCTTCAGCCGGTTCGTCAGCGCGGTTGCCGCATCGACGAAATCGCGCAGGCGGTCGTGGCCGAACTCCAGCCCGAATTGATGACAGTCGGCCAGCGCGTAAAAGGCGCCGCCATAGGCGATGTCGAAACCGATCTTGCCATAGCCCGGCAGCTCGATCTGTCGATCGCCGGCGAACAGGAAGGCCGGCACGCTCTCGAACGACACCGCGCCGGCCTTGCCATCGCTGACCGCGACCGAGGCGACGACCAGGCCGCACGGCGCCTCGATGTTCACGGTGGTGAACGGCTCCTGCTTCGCAACCAGCCCTTGATCGACGGCGTAGCGGCCGAGCGCAACGATGGCGTGGCCGCACATGGTCGAATAGCCCTCATTGTGCATGAACAGCACCGCGAGGTCGGCGCCGGGCAAATCGGGCTCGACCAGCAAAGCGCCATACATGTCATAGTGGCCGCGCGGCTCGAAGATCAGCAACTTGCGCAAATGGTCGAGATGGTCCCGCACATAGGCGCGCTTCTCAAGAATGGTGCCCTTGGGGATAGCGGGATAACCGCCCGTGACGATCCGTAGCGGCTCGCCACCCGTATGCATGTCGACAACGGTAAGGTTCATGCGGCCGAACCCATCCTAGCCCTGGGATTTGCCGAACAGCGCCTGCAGCTTGCCGAACGGCATGGCGGCGCGGGTGAAGCCGAACGTGCCGTCCTGCTGGATCTCGCGCGCCGCCGTCTCCAGCATGCCGTAGGCGAAATTGGTCAGCCATGGCCCAAGCGAAATCCGCTTGGCACCGGCCATGGCGAGGTCGGCGATGGTGAAGCCGGGCCTCGCCATGACATTGACCGGCTTGCCGACCGACGAACACAAGGTCCGCACCATCTCGACATCGCCGATACCAGGTGCATAGAGCACGTCGGCGCCGGCTTTTTCGAACGCCTGCAGCCGCTTGATCGTGTCGTCGAGATCGGACTTGCCCCAGAGGAAATTCTCGGCCCGCGCCGTGAAGACAAAGTCGCGCTTCAGCGCCCGCGCCGCCTCCACCGCTGCGGCGACGCGCTCGACCGCGTGCGAAAACTGGTAGATGGGTTTTTCAGGATCGCCGGTGTGATCCTCGATCGAGCAGCCGGCAAGCCCGGCCGCTTCCGCCGCGAAAATGGTTTCGGCGGCCTGCTCGGCGCTGTCCCCCTTGCCCTTCTCGAGGTCGGCCGAGACCGGCAGGTCGGTCGCGCCCGTCACCTCGCGGCAATGATGGATCATCTGGTCGAAGGTCACGGCCCCATCCGGCAGGCCGCGCGAAAAGGCAAAGCCGGCGCTGGTGGTGGCCAGTGCCTTGAAGCCGAAGGATCCGAGCAGCTTCGTCGTGCCCGGATCCCAGGGATTGGGCATGACGAAGGTCGAGGCATGCAGGTCGCGAAAAATCTTGCCCTTGTCCATGAATGCTCCCCCATAACGAGTATTGGGGCGGATGCTACCGCGCTGTTTGCGGCCGGGCAAACGAATGCGGTTGGTTCAGAAGCGTTTCTCGTTCTCTGCTGCCAATTTCTCGAAAGCGTCGATGTGGCGCATCTCGACAGGCACGGAGGTGGCATCCTTGTGACGGGCAGCGCGCTGCCGAGGTCAGGGAAGCTGACGGCTTGTGCAGAGGCCGCCATCCCCAAAGCCGCAGCAGCACCCCAGGTGAGGATGAAGCGAAGCAGGTACGTTGGCATGGCGGCGCCCCATTGTCGGGCGCGCGGAAGGTAGCACAGCGCTTCGTGGCGTCCAGTGCAGCGGATCAGTGGATCGGCACCAGCCCGGCGAGTTCGCGCATGTCGTCGAACAGGATGCCGCCGGCCTGGATCAAGCCGTCGCGGTCCGAATGGGGGTCGCCATGATAGGAGAACACGCGCATGCCGGCGGCGATGCCAGCCTGCGTGCCGGCGACGCTGTCTTCGATGACGATGCAGTCGGCGGGCGGGAAGCCCATCGTTTTGGCCGCATGCAGGAACAGGTCGGGGAACGGCTTGCCGCGCGACACCATGGTGGCGCTGAACATGGCATGTTCGAACAGCGGCAACAGACCGGTCTGGCCAAGCGTTATGTGCGAAGGTCGTTGGAAAACCGGCGTCGCTCAGCCATTCGGCCAGGCGCCGGTTGGCGAGGTTCTCGGTATCGACCAGGATCCCGTCGCAGTCGAAGATGACGAGCTTTGGCAGGGGGCGTGTTTCAGTCATGTTAGATCAGTCTACCCGGCAAAACGGTTCACTGTGCCGAAACACAGCCCAGGCATCAGGCGGTGCCGGTCGATCCGAATCCGCCCGAGCCACGCGCCGTGCCGCCGGCCAGCGAACGCTCTTCAACCGCCACCTGCGTCACCGCGGCGAAAACGATCTGGGCAATGCGCATCCCGCGCGTCACCGCGAAATCCTCGTCGCCGAGATTGACCAGCAGCACCTTCACCTCGCCGCGATAATCGCTGTCGACCGTGCCCGGTGAATTGAGGACGGTAAGGCCGTGTTTGAAGGCAAGGCCCGAGCGGGGCCGCACCTGGCCTTCCATGCCTTCGGGAATTTCCAGGATCAGCCCCGTCGCTACCAAGGCGCGCTTGCCCGGCAGGATCAGAAGCGGCCGGTCTTCAGGCACCGCCGCGCGCAAATCCATGCCGGCGGCGCCGGCGCTTTCATAGGCGGGAAGCGGAAGTCCCTCGCCATGCGGCAACCTGACGAAGCCGACGGTGGGACCGATGACGGAAGGTGTTTGAAGGGCTGCGCGCATAAAATCGATCCTATCGGCGCGAATGTCGATTCGGTCAACTCGACCGCGGCGCTATCAACGGCTTTCTTTCAGGCATCACTGTGGCCTAGCGGAGTTCCATAGGAACCACCGTCGTCTCCTTGATCTCCTCCATGACGAAGGAGGCGGAGACATCGGATAAAGCCACCTTGGCGATGAGCCGCTGGTAGAGCCGGTCATAGGCTTTCACGTCGGCGACGCGGGCGCGCAGCACATAGTCGAGATCACCGGACATCCGGTAGACCCCGATGATCTCGGAAAGACCGGTCACCGCCGCCCGGAACTTCTGCAGCCAGTCGGGGTCGTGATTGGATGTGCGGATCAGGATGAACACCGAAAGGCCCAGCCCGAGCTTCTCGGCATCGACCAGCGCCACGCGGCCGGTGATGACGCCATCTTCCTCCAGCCGCTTGACGCGACGCCAGCAGGCATTGCGCGACAAGGCCACGCGCTCCGACAGCTGGTCGACGGACAGCGTGCCGTCACGTTGCAATTCGGCGAGCAGTTTTCGATCAATTTCGTCAATGCCAAAGCTCATGTGGGATGTTTGTCCCATGGAATAGCAAAATACAAGGATATTTTGGGACCAATGAACCGGTGAGGCGTGTCAGGATACTCATATCGAAACGAAAAGCGCTGAAGGGGAAACAGCATGTCGGTCGCAAGGATTTTCACCTCTCATCCGGCCAAGGTCGGCGAAACCTATTTCAGCCATATGGCCTTCGCCGCCTGGTTTTCCTCGCGCCTGCTGATGGCGGCGGGAGCAGCTTTTGTTCACGCTTTCTTGCCATTTCTCTTCGAGACTACCGCCAGCCGAATCATTCGCGAGCTCTACGAGCGGACGCACAACAGAGGCACGCACGCGATCAACGAGCCCGCTGCTCTTCCGGATCGCGCCTAGAGGAAGACAGAAGCGATGTGCCGGTGGGCGGCCTATCTCGGTGAAGCGGTCTTTCTCGAAGACATCCTCACGGCGCCCTGTCACTCGCTGATCGCCCAGAGCCATTGCGCCCAGGAAGCGAAATCGCCCACCAATGGCGACGGCTTCGGCCTTGCCTGGTATGGCGAGAGGCCAGAACCCGGCCTCTACCGCGATATCCTGCCGGCCTGGTCCGATCCCAATCTGAAAAGCCTGTGCCGGCAGATCAAGTCCAGCCTGTTCCTCGCCCATGTCAGGGCCTCGACCGGCAGCGCCACCAGCCGCATGAACTGCCATCCGTTCATCTCAGAACGCTGGTCGTTCATGCATAACGGCCAGATCGGCGGTTTCGAAAAAATCCGCCGCGCGCTGGAGAACTCGCTGTCCGACGCCGTTTTCGACCAGCGCGAAGGCACCACCGATTCCGAACTCTTTTTTCTGCTCATGATCGACGAGGGTCTTTCGGCCGACCCGCAAGGCGCCGTCTCGCGCGCCACCAGCCGGGTGCTGGAAGCCTCGCGTCGTGCCGGTCTCGAGCCGGCGCTGAAACTGACCGCCGCCTTCTGCGACGGACAGGCATTGTATGCGGTGCGCTATGCCACCGATGGCCAGGCTCCGACGCTTTACACGTCCATTTTCCGCAAAGGGGCCGGCCGCTGCATCGTCTCCGAACCCTTCGATCGCGAGGGCGGCGACTGGCAGGCGATTCCGCCATCGAGCTTCGTCACCATGACCAGGGATGGCATCGACATACATCCATTCGCTCCGGTCGCGGCAAAACTGGCGCTGGTTGGATAGGCTTTCGTCGCATTGAGTAACGTCGCGGGACAGCGCCCCCCTCTGTCCTGCCGGACATCTCCCCGACAAGGGGGAGATCGGATGCCTCAATGGCTTTCGCCAATCCCCAGCGTTGCAGGACAGAGCGAAGCGCCGAAAACTGCCAATCTCCCCACCCGTGGGGGAGATGTCCGGCAGGACAAAGGGGGCGCCGTAGAGTGACGACCTCAATCATGGCGTGCAGCGTGATGATCGGCTTGCAATGGTCGGCAAACGCTGGTCGGAGGCGCGGCTGCTCGGCATCGCCAGGGCGATGATGCCCTTGACCAGCGGCTTTCGCCGTCCGCCCGGCTATTGAGCGAAGCGATCCAATCCATAGGGCGCCAGCAGCGTGTCGCGCTTGCCATCAAGAATTTCGCGCGTGGCGAACAGACCGATGGCTGGCGCCAGAGTGATGCCGGAATGCATGACCGCGATATAGACACCCTCCTTGCCTTTGGCGCGGCCGATGATCGGAAAGCCGTCGATCGGTGTCGGCCGGTAGCCAACGGTGTGGAAATCCAGCTCCAGCCCGTCGCTGTCGCGCAGCATGGCCTTCATGGCCGCGAACAATTCACGCGCCGTGGCTTCGGCGTCCATGCCGGGATCGGCGCCGCCGAAATCCGAGCCGGCGATGATTCGACCCTCGGCGGTCTGACGCATGTGCAGGCGCTCGGCCAGCACCAGCCCGTTGAGCAGTTTCTTGTAAGGCCGCGAGTGGACGATCAACCCGGGCGGTGTCTCGATCGGCAGGTTGATGCCAGCGGTCGCGGCAATGTCTGGCGAACCCACGCCGGCCGCGATCACCACCTCGTCGGCGGCAAACAGTCCATGCGATGTGTCCACGCCGGTGACCTTGCCGACGCTTTGGACAAGCGCCGTCACCGTGCTGAAGAGGATTCGCGCGCCGCGCCGTTCGGCATCGGCCAGCAGTGCCTTGGTGGCCGCGACAGGCTCGGCGACACCCTCTTCTGCGACATGCAGGGCGAAATCGGGAAGCTCGGTGAGATTGGGTTCGATGAGCGCCACCTCGCCGCGGTCGACGCGCTCGATTCCGTAGCCCCACTCAGAATGCTCCGCTGCATAGGTCTCCATGTCGGCCGCCGGCAGATCCCAGCACAGGCCGCCGCACCAATTGAGCGGCAGGCCGGGCAGGTCCCGCGCTAGGCGAGCCCACTCAGCCATGGCGCGGGTGCGCAGCCGGAAATACGGCTCCGGGTTACCCCAGCTTGCGTTGATCCAGGCAAACGAGTTAGGGGTCGCCACGCCGCCGCGTTCGCTTTCGGCAATGACCGTCACCTGCGCGCCCGCAATGGTCAGATGCCAGGCGATGGAAGCGCCGATGATGCCGGCGCCGATGACGATCACTTGTTTCGCCTCGGTCATGGTCGCTCCTTTGCCTCGTGATTGGGGGACGGTTCATCCCAGTGCCATTCCGGCGGCCCGTTGCCAACATTGGCAGCGCAAAATTATGCATCTTGACATCATCGCTTCTTCGACCATGTGCGCTATCTCGATGCCTTCCTCGACGCGCTCGGCATCCAGGACATGGTGCTGGTCGCCCAGGATTGGGGCACGGCCCTTGCCTTTCATCTCGCGGCGCGGCAGTGCCATGCCGGATGGCTTCCGGGGGTCGTTCAGGCAGGCCGCTTGAACGAGCCAGCCTGAAGCAAGCCCCGCAACCGGCGGTGTTCACGCCGCCGGACCGGTCGACAGCCCGGCGCTGCGCTGCTAGAAGCCCGGCCTGTCACACGGAAATCCCAAGAGAATGCCCGAAACTATCCCAGAGGAAGTGGCGCGCCGCCGCACTTTCGCGATCATCGCCCACCCCGACGCCGGCAAGACGACGCTGACCGAAAAGCTGCTTTTGTTCGGCGGCGCCATCCAGCTTGCCGGCGAGGTGAAGGCCAAGAAGGACCGTATCCAGACCCGGTCCGACTGGATGAAGATCGAGCGCGAGCGCGGCATTTCGGTCGTCACCTCGGTGATGACCTTCGAATATGAGGACAACGTCTTCAACCTGCTCGACACGCCGGGCCACGAGGACTTCGCCGACGATACCTATCGCACGCTGTCGGCGGTCGACTCGGCCGTCATGGTCATCGACGCCGCCAAGGGCATCGAGCCGCGCACGCTGAAATTGTTCGAGGTCTGCCGGCTGCGCGACATCCCGATCATCACCTTCGTCAACAAGATGGACCGTGAAAGCCGCGATCCGTTCGAGATTTTGGACGAGATCGAGCAGAAGCTGGCGCTGGACACAGCGCCCATCACCTGGCCGATCGGCCGTGGCAAGACCTTCTCCGGTACCTATCACCTGGCGCTGAACGCCGTGCGCAAGGGCGATGACGAGAAGGAACGCACCCCCGTCAACGGTCCCGATTCCAACCGCGTTGCCGGCCTTCTGCCGGAAAACGAGCGCGAGGCCTTCATCGAGGAACTCGAGCTCGCGCGAGAAGCCTGCCGTCCGCTCGACATCGAGGCCTTTCGCGAGGGCCATCTGACGCCGGTCTATTTCGGCTCGGCGCTGCGCAATTATGGCGTGCGCGACCTGATCGAGGCGCTTGGCGCCTTTGGCCCGCCGCCGCGCGCGCAGGAGGCCGATACCCGCACTATCGAGGCGACGGAGGAGAAAATGACTTCCTTCGTCTTCAAGATCCAGGCCAACATGGATCCCAATCACCGCGACCGCATCGCCTTCGTGCGCGTCTGCTCGGGCAAGCTCGAGCGCGGCATGAAGGCCAAGCTGGTGCGCACCGGCAAGCCGATGTCACTCTCGGCGCCGCAATTCTTCTTTGCCCGCACCCGCGTCACCGCCGACGAGGCGTTTGCCGGCGATGTCGTCGGCATTCCGAACCACGGCACGCTGCGCATCGGCGACACGTTGACCGAAGGCGAGGAAATCCTGTTTCGCGGCGTGCCCAACTTCGCCCCGGAAATCCTGCGTCGCGTCCGTCTCGGCGACGCGATGAAGGCGAAAAAGCTCAAGGAAGCGCTGCACCAGATGGCAGAGGAGGGCGTCGTCCAGCTGTTCTCGCCGGAAGACGGCTCGCCGGCCATCGTCGGTGTCGTCGGCGCCCTCCAGCTCGATGTGCTCAAAGAGCGGCTGAACTTCGAATATACGCTGCCGGTCGAATTCGAGATGTCGCGCTTTTCCATCTGCCGCTGGATATCGGCCGACGACAAGGGCGAGGTGCTTCGCTTCATCGAGGCGCATCGCGGCGACATCGCCCGCGACCTCGACAACGACCCGGTCTTCCTCGCCCAGCATGCCTTCTCGCTGAACTACGAAGCCGAACGCTGGAAGGCGATCCGCTTCGCCACGATCAAGGATTATCAGGTGCGAGACAAGGCGGCGTGATTCTAGTGAGTAGTGAGTAGTGAGTAGGTACGCCTCGTTCTCCCATCGCACTACTCACTAGCAACTACTCACTACTCTACTCTTATGATCACCCCTTGGCCGCCGCTTCGATCTCAGCGATATCGATCTTGCTCATCTGCATCATTGCCGACATCACCCGGCCGGCCTTGGCCCTGTCCGGATCCAGAAGCAGGCGCGGCAGCTGCTCCGGCACGACCTGCCAAGACACACCGAATTTGTCCTTTAGCCAGCTGCATTGCGAAGGTTCGCCGCCACCTTCGATAAGCTTCTCCCAGAAGTAGTCGACCTCTTCCTGCGTCTTGCAGTCGATCGACTGTGACATCGCCTCGTTGAACTTGAATTGCGGTCCGCCATTGAGCGCCTGGAACGGCACGCCGTCGAGCTCGAACGTGGTCATCAGCACTTTGCCCGCATCGGCGTGACCCTCGGGCCAACGCAGAACGCTCGTAACCTTCGAATTCTTGAAGATGGAGACGTAGAAATTCATCGCCTCTTCTGCCCGGCCGTCGAACCACAGGCAGGTGGTGATCTTTTGCATGTCGTGCTCCTAGGTTGCTTCCTGCTGTTACAAGTGAAACGGCTGACTCCGAGAATGGTGCCATTTCTTGCCGTCTGCCCAAGGACGGCCCTGATACGCCCGACCCGACATAGACATCGAATTTTTCTGAGACGCTCGTTTTTTCAGGAGAACCTGGCGCATTGCAAAAATGTGGCCAGACCATACTTGGCGGTCTATAAACCCTGCGATCAAAATTCAGCGCCGCCACGCTCCGCATCGAGCGCAGCCAGACAGCCAAGGAAAATTCATGCCCGCCTATCGCTCCCGCACCACCACCCATGGCCGCAACATGGCCGGCGCCCGCGGCCTGTGGCGCGCTACTGGCATGAAGGACAGCGATTTCGGCAAGCCAATCATTGCGGTGGTCAACTCCTTCACCCAATTCGTGCCGGGCCATGTCCATCTGAAGGACCTCGGCCAACTGGTGGCGCGCGAGATCGAGAAGGCAGGCGGTGTCGCCAAGGAATTCAACACCATCGCCGTCGACGACGGCATCGCCATGGGCCATGACGGCATGCTCTATTCGCTGCCGTCGCGCGAGCTGATCGCCGATTCCGTTGAATACATGGTCAATGCGCACTGTGCCGACGCCATGGTCTGCATTTCCAATTGCGACAAGATCACGCCCGGCATGCTGATGGCCTCATTGCGCCTCAACATCCCGACCGTCTTCGTCTCCGGCGGCCCGATGGAAGCCGGCAAGGTTGTGCTGGCCGGCAAGACGCAGGCGCTCGACCTCGTCGATGCCATGGTTGCGGCCGCCGACGACAAGATCTCCGACGAGGACGTCAAGGTCATCGAGCGCTCGGCCTGCCCGACCTGCGGTTCCTGTTCGGGCATGTTCACCGCCAATTCCATGAACTGCCTGACCGAGGCGCTGGGCCTGTCGCTGCCCGGGAACGGCTCGACGCTGGCCACGCATGCGGACCGCAAGCGCCTGTTCGTCGAGGCCGGCCATCTCATCGTCGATCTCGCCCAGCGCTATTACGAGCAGGATGACGAGAGTGCATTGCCGCGCAGCATTGCCTCGAAGGGCGCCTTCGAGAATGCCATGACGCTCGATATCGCCATGGGCGGCTCCACCAACACCGTGCTGCACATTCTGGCCGCCGCGCATGAGGGCGAGGTCGATTTCACCATGGAAGACATCGACCGGCTGTCGCGGCGGGTGCCGGTCCTGTGCAAGGTGGCGCCGGCCAAGTCCGACGTCCACATGGAAGACGTCCACCGCGCCGGCGGCATCATGGCGATCCTTGGCCAGCTCGACAATGCCGGGTTGCTCAACCGCGACCTGCCGACCGTGCATACGGCGAGCCTCGGCGAGGCGCTCGACCATTGGGATATTTCGCGCACCTCGAGCCAGAATGTGCGCGACTTCTTCCTCGCCGCGCCCGGCGGCGTGCCGACGCAGGTCGCCTTCAGCCAGGACCGCCGCTGGGACGAGCTCGACATGAACCGCGAGACAGGCGTCATCCGCTCGGCCAATACGCCTTTCTCGAAAGACGGCGGCCTTGCCGTCCTGAAAGGCAATCTGGCGCTCGACGGCTGTATCGTGAAGACAGCCGGCGTCGACGAATCGATCCTGAAATTCACCGGACCGGCTCGCGTCTTCGAAAGCCAGGACGCTTCGGTCAAGGCGATCCTTGCCAATGAGATCAAGGCTGGTGACGTCGTCGTCATCCGCTATGAGGGTCCGCGCGGCGGCCCCGGCATGCAGGAGATGCTCTATCCCACCAGTTATCTGAAGTCGAAAGGCCTCGGCAAGGCCTGCGCGCTGGTCACCGATGGGCGCTTCTCCGGCGGCACCTCGGGCCTGTCCATCGGCCATGCTTCGCCGGAAGCGGCGGAAGGCGGGCTGATCGGGCTGGTGCAGGAGGGCGATACGATCGAGATCGATATCCCGAACCGCACCATTCGCCTTGCCGTCGATGACGCGGAACTCGATGCGCGCCGGGCGGCGATGGAGGCCAGGGGCGCGGACGCCTGGAAGCCGCAGGAAAAGCGCAAGCGCAAGGTGACGACGGCGCTGCGCGCCTACGCCGCCTTCGCCACCAGCGCCGACAAGGGGGCGGTGAGGCACGTGCCGGAGTAAAGTTCGAATCTCGTCAGGCAGGCGCTGCGGCACAAACTCCGCAGGACTACCTGTCCTCGACTTGCGCCGCTCCACATTAAGGCATCAGCTGATATTCATACAGCTTCTGGTAAAGCCCGCCTTGCCCGAGCAGCATCTTGTGCGGCCCGCTTTCCACCACCTTGCCGGCTTCCAGCACCACGATCGTGTCGGCCTGGTGCACGGTCGAGAGGCGGTGTGCGATGACGATTGTGGTGCGCCCTTCCGTCAGCTGTTGCAGCGCGTCGCGGAACAGCGCTTCCGACTCGGCGTCGAGCGCACTGGTTGCCTCGTCCAGCAGCAGGATTTCGGCATTGCGCAGCATGGCGCGCGCGATCGAGATGCGCTGGCGCTGGCCGCCCGACAAGAGGCCGCCATTCTCACCGACATCCGTCTCGTAGCCTTTCGCCTGCGCGACGATGAAGTCATGGGCGTTGGCAGCCCTGGCCGCGGCGATCACCTCGTCGTCGGTCGCGTCCTCGCGCCCAAGCCGGATGTTGTGCATGATCGTGCCGGCAAACAGGAACGTATCCTGGCTGACATAGGCGATCTTTTCCCTGAGCGAGGCGAGCGTGGCATGGGAAATATCCTGGCCGTCAAGCAGCACCCTGCCGCTCTTCGGGTCATACATGCGCATGATGAGGTTCAGGATCGTCGACTTGCCGCCGCCGGAGGGGCCGACCAGCGCCGTCATCTTGCCGGGCGCCAGGGTCAGGTCGAACCGGTCCAACACCGGCGGACCGTTCTGATAGGCGAAGCTGACGGCATCGAACCGGATCTCGCCCGGTCCGGCCCGAAGCGGCTTCGCATCCGGCTTCTCGGCTAATGTCAGCGGCTGGTCGGCGAGCTCGAACATCATGCGCACGCCGACAATGCCGCTTTCCAGCGATATGCGCACCCGCGCGAGGCGCTTTGCCGGCTCATAGGCAAGCAGCAGCGCGGCGATGAAGGCCATGATATTGCCAGGCATCTGGCCGCCCTGCAGGACCAGCAAGCCGCTGACCATGACCGCGCCGGCGATCGCCAGGCCGGCCAGCGTTTCCATCACCGGATTGGTCACCGCTTCCAGCGCGGCGATGTTGTTGGCCCGCTCCTCGACGTCCGCCACCGCCCTGTACATGCGTTTGCGCATCAGGCCCTCGAGGTTGAAGGATTTGACCACGCGCACGCCGATCGCGGTTTCCTGCATCACCTGCACGATCTGGCCGACCGAGCGGAACTCCATGGCGGCGAACTTGCGCACGCGCTTCAGGATGCGGTTGACGCCATAGATGGCCAACGGACCGACGACGAAGCAGATCAGCGACAGCGCCGGCTGCTGCCAGACCATGACCCCAATCAGGGCAGCCAGCGTCACCAGATCGCGCACGTAGGAAGTGACGATGAGGTCGAGCACGTTGCGCGCCGCCTGGGCATTGTTGGTCATGCGGGTGATCAGGTCGGACGACGAGGTCGAATGGTAGAATTCGATGCCTTGCGCCAGGATGCGGTCATAGATCTTGCGCTGCCGTTCGGCGATGATGGCGTTGCCGACGCGGCTCATGAAATAGGCCTGGACGAAATTGGCGATGCCCTTGACGATGAAGATCCCGGCGACCGCCACGGCGATCATATTGACGCGGTCGACCCGTTTATCGATGACGAATTCATTGGTGATTTCACGCAGGATCCAGGCACTGGCGGCCGTCATGCCGGCCACCACGAGCATCGACAGGATGGCGGCGGCGTAGCCGGCCCTGTGTTGCCGGAACGATTCCCGGAGCAGCCTTGCGACGAGGCGCTGGTTCTCCGTCGAGCGGAAGAAGCGAAACAACGGCTGATCCTTGATGCCGGGATGACGAAGGCGGCTTATAGAGGGAGATGCCGCCGGAGGGAACCTTTCGCCGCCATGGAAAGAAACCGCTGCGGCGGGGTGTCTTTTGAGACACGATGCGGCAGTGATTCTTCAAGCAGGATGATGACAGATGGATTTCGATCTTATTGTGCGCGGCGGCACGCTTCCGGATGGCGGCATCGCCGACATCGGCATCAGCGGCGAGACGATCGCCGCGATCGAGCCGAAGCTCGACGGTTCCGCGCGGACCGAGGTCGACGCCCATGGCAATCTGGTGTCACCGCCCTTCGTCGATCCGCATTTCCACATGGATGCCACGCTGTCCTACGGTCTTCCGCGCATCAACGCGTCGGGCACGCTGCTCGAAGGCATAGCGCTATGGGGCGAACTGAAGCCGCTCCTGACGCACGAGGCCGTGCGTGACCGGGCGCTCGCCTATTGCGACTGGGCGGTGTCGATGGGGCTGCTCGCCATCCGAACCCATGTCGACGTCTGCGACGACCGGCTGCTGGCCGTCGAGGCGCTGCTGGAGGTCAAGAAAATCGTCGCACCCTATATCGATCTGCAATTGGTGGCCTTCCCGCAGGACGGCTTCTATCGCTCGCCGACGGCACGAAAAAACACCATTCGCGCGCTGGACATTGGCGTCGACATCGTCGGCGGCATTCCGCATTTCGAGCGCACCATGGCCGACGGCACACGCTCGGTTACCGAACTGTGTGAGATCGCGGCAAAACGCGGGCTCATGGTCGACCTGCATTGCGACGAGACCGACGACCCGCTGTCGCGCCACATCGAACAGCTCGCCTATGAAGCGCAGCGCCTCGGCCTGCAGGGTAGGGTGGCCGGTTCGCACCTCACCTCGATGCATTCGATGGACAATTACTACGTCTCAAAGCTTCTGCCGCTGATCGCCGAAGCCGGCGTTTCCGCGATCCCCAATCCGCTGATCAACATCATGCTGCAGGGCCGCCACGACACATTCCCGAAGCGGCGTGGCATGACGCGGGTCAAGGAGATGCTGGCGCTGGGCATCCGTGTCGGCTGGGGTCAGGATTGCGTGCTCGATCCCTGGTATTCGCTGGGCACCGCCGACATGCTCGACGTCGCCTTCATGGGCCTGCATGTCGCCCAGATGTCGAGCCCCGCCGACATGGCGCGCTGCTTCGACATGGTCACCAACGTCAATGCCGCGATCATGGGCCTCGACCATCTCGGCCTCGGCGTCGGCAAGCGCGCCAGCCTGGTGATCCTCGATGCCGGCAATCCGATCGAGGCTCTGCGCCTGCGCGCCGAGCGCATCTGCGTCATTGCCAGGGGCAAGGTGGTGGCGGAGCGGACGACGCAGGATACCAGGCTTTCGATCTCCGGCAGGCCGTCGCAGGTGAATCGCAGGCACATATCCACCTAGATGCAGCCGATTCCCGAAGCTGGTCTTACCTATTTCCCGATTTCTCCTCGTCAAAGCCGGCGCTTCCGTCTACGACGCGGCTCGGGCGAGGGAGGAATCGGGGCAGGCATGACGCAACCCGTGGCGCGGAATTCCACAATCAAGAATGTCCTCCTGGCCGGCATCCTGCTGATGCTGGCCGGCGACTTCCTGTTTGCGCTCAATGATGCGATGGGCAAGTGGCTGGTGGCCAGTTTCTCCGTCGGCCAGGTTGTGCTCATCCGCTCGATCGGCGCTTTCTTCGTGCTGGGTCCGATGATCGCCAACCAGGGCGCCGGCAGACTGTTCCAGCTGGAGCGGCCAGGGTTGCAGATCCTGCGCGTGGTGGCGACGACACTGGACACCGCCTTGTTCTACGCCGCCGTCGTCTACCTGCCGCTTGCCGATGTGATGAGCTTCTACATGGCCGGGCCGATCTATGTGGCGGCGCTGTCACATTTCCTGCTTGGCGAAAAGGTCGGCTGGCGCCGCTGGGTGGCGATCCTGCTCGGCTTCTGCGGTGTGGTGATCATGCTGAAACCGTCCTCTGCCGCGTTTTCGCTGTCATCGAGTTTCGCACTTGTCGGCAGCCTTGCCTTCGCCTTCGCCATCATCCTCAACCGGCGCCTGCGCGGCACCAGCGACACCAATCTGGTGACATGGCAGACGATCGGCACGCTGGCGGTCGGCGGCGCCCTCACCATCGGGGCCTGGAAGACGCCGTCTGCGCTTGATTTCGGCGCCATGCTGCTGCTCGGCATCGTTTCCTGCGGGGCGCATCTGATGATCACCAGGGCGCTGAAACTGGCGCCGGCCTCGACGCTGGCGCCGCTGCACTACACGCTGCTCTTGTGGGCGGTGGTGTTCGGGCTGGTGTTCTTCGGCGACGTTCCCGGTCCGCGCATCCTGATCGGCTCGGGCATCATCGTCGTGGCCGGCCTGTTCATCTTCCACCGCCAGAAGGTGGTAGACACCACGGTGCCGCCGGAGAACGTGCCGAAAGGTGTGAACTAGGGGCCAGATTTCTGGTGCCTAGCCCTTGCGTACCGCCGCCAGGTGCCGCGAAAATTCCTCTGTCTCCATCAGCGCCTTGCAGCGGGCGAAGCGGCCGTCGGCATAGGCGCGGAAATCGTCGACGGGATTTTCATTGGCAAGCTGGATCAGCCCCCACAGCGTCCACAACAGGTCACACATCGCCTTGTAGATGACGATGCGGCCGCGCTCCGCCGGCCTCGCCTCGCCGCCGAAATAGGCGCGCATCAGCTCCTCGTCCTGGGCGGCTTCGAACTTGCCTTCGACGCTGAGGTCGCCGAGGTCCCAGAGCGGGTCGTTCATCCCCGAATATTCCCAGTCGACGATCCACATCCGCTCGCCCGTGTCGAGGAAATTCTCGCACAGCGGGTCGCAATGGCAGGCGACGAGAGGCAAGGGGCGGACGGCCAAGGCCGAGCGTACGCTCTCGGCCTCGCGCACCACGTCATGATAGCCGGCGGGCAGGGCGACATCCCTGGTCGACAGCACCTTGAGATAGTCGTCGATCATCCAAAACAGTTCGAAGCGGAAGGGGAACACCGCGCCGGACGCGTGCAGCTTGCGGAAGGCCTCGGCCGCTCGGGCCGGGCTGCCCTGCCGCTCCCTGAACTTCTCCGGCGACATCGTCTCCGCACCGGCAATGTAGCGCGTCACCATCAGGCCGCTGGCGGCGTCGGCATGCAGCACTTCAGGACTTACCCCCGCGATTGCCGCCTCACGCGCGGCAATCGCCTCGTTGGCGCGGTTGATGTATTCCTCGGTGCCTTTGCCTGGAATACGCAGGCAGTAATCGCCGGCCTTGAAGACGAGGTTGGTCAAGCCGCCGAGCCGTTCCAGCGGCCCAGTATAGCCGGCCAGTACCGGAATGACGGCAAGTTTTGCCCGCGCCTCGTCTGTCCCCATGCCTGCGTCCCCACGCGTTATTTCTCGGCTGCACGGTTCCACAATTTTCGCCGTTTGGCTATCATCGCGGCGAGACGAGGGATGGTGGACAGTGGCGGACAGCAAACATCAAGGCGCGCTCGGCGAGGTCTACGCGGCCAAGCGCCCGGAAGAGGTGGCCGCACTGTACGACCGCTGGTCGCAAACCTACGACGCCGACATGTCGGCAGCCGGCTACCGCCACCCGACCATCTGCCTTGCTTTGCTCGCCCGCCATCTGCCGCGCGGGTCAGCCCCGCTGCTCGACGCCGGGGCCGGTACCGGGCTGATCGGCGAGTGGCTCGATATTGCCGGCTATCCCCAGGTCGAGGCGCTGGATATCTCGCAAGGCATGCTGGATCAAGCCGCGCGCAAGGGCGTCTATTCGGCGCTGCATTGTCTGGCGCTCGGCGGCGCCTTGCCATTTGCCGACAGCACTTATGCCGGCATCATCTCGGCCGGCGTCTTTACCTCCGGCCATGTCGGCGCCGAGGGACTGGACGAACTGATCCGCATCTGCCGGCCGGGTGGGGTGATCGTGCTGACGGTCAAGAACACGTTGTGGGATCACGGTTTTGCCGCGCGCATCGCCGAACTCGAGGCACAAGGCCTGGTCACGCGGGTCGAGGAAACACGACCATATGTCTCAATGCCAGGCGAGGCCGATACCGTCCCCAGCCGTGGCCTCGCCTTGCGCGTGAGTTAAGCCTTTACGCGCTCCATTGCCGGGTCGTATAGCGGCTCAAGATGGATTTGAGCCGGCGTCCGCTCCATCGCCACCACAAGTTCATAGCTGCCCGAGGCGAGAAAATCATCGCTTGCTCCGTCAGCGTTGCGCACATAACCGTAGCCGATGTTCTTTTCCACCGTGTAGCCATAGCCGCCGCTGGTGAGATAGCCGACCGGCTGGCCATCGCGCAGGATGGTCTCGCGTCCGACGAGCACGATCTCCGGATCATAGACCGTGAAACCGGCAAAGCACTTCTTCAGGGACTCGCCGCCAACCTTCTCGAGTGCGCGCCGTCCGACGAAGTCGGTGTTCTTGCGCAGCTTGACCGCCCAGCCGAGCCCAGCCTCCAGCGGTGTGTCGTTGGGCGTGATGTCGGAGCCCCAGGCGCGATAACCCTTTTCCAGCCGCAGCGATTCCAGCGCGCGGTAACCGACCGGCCGGATGTCGTGCTTCCCGCCGGCCGCCATCAGCACGTCGAAGACTTCGCCGGTGGCGGCGATCGGCACATGCAGTTCCCAGCCGAGTTCGCCGACATAGGTGACGCGCAGCGCCCGGACCGTGTGACCGGCTATTGTGATCTCGCGCACATGGCCGAACGGGAAGCCGGCATTCGACACATCCGCATCGGTCACCGCCGAAAGTACGTCGCGGGCGCGCGGTCCCATCAGCGACAGCGTGCCGAAGTCCTCGGTGACATCGGCGAGCTGTGCATCGAGGCCGTGGCCAATATGGTCGCTGATCCACGAGGCATCATGGGTGCGGAAACCGGTGCCGGTGACGATATAGAATTTTTCCTCGGCCAGCCGCGACACGGTTAGGTCGGCCTCGATGCCGCCGCGCGTGTTGAGGAGTTGCGTGTAGGTCAGCCGGCCGACCGGCTTGCCGACATCGTTGGCGCAGATCCAGTCCAGGGCCCTCGCCGCGTCGGGCCCGCTCAGCTCGCACTTGGCGAAGGACGACTGGTCGAAGATACCGACATGCTCGCGCACGTGCCGATGTTCGTCGCCGACGGCGGCGAACCAGTTCTGCCGGCCCATCGAATAGATGTCCTTCGGCTCGACGCCCTCCGGCGCGAACCAGTTCGGCCGTTCCCAGCCGAGCTTGGAGCCGAACACGGCGCGATGGTCTTTCAGTCTGTCGTAGAGCGGGGAGACGATGCGCGGCCGGCCGCTGGTGTATTCCTCATGCGGGAAGCCGATCGCGTAATGTTTGCCATAGGCTTCCAGCGTACGTTCGCTCACCCATTGCCGGTCGCGGTGCAGGTTGGAAAAACGCCTGATGTCGACCACCCAAAGGTCGAGCGGCGCCTCGCCGTCGACCACCCATTGCGCCAGCACCCAGCCGGCGCCGCCGCCCGAGGCGATGCCGAAGGCGTTGAAGCCGGCGCCGACGAACATGTTGGCGCATTCGGGCGCCACACCGAGGATGAAATTGCCGTCCGGCGTGAAGCTTTCCGATCCGTTGATCATCTGCTTGACACCGACCGTCTCCAGCGCCGGCACCCGCGCGATCGCCTGCGCCATGTGCTGCTCGAAATGATCGTAGTCGTCGTCGAACAGCCGGAACTCCCAATCATTGGGCACGTCGCCCCCGGGAAGATTGGTCGTCCAGGCTTGCGGGTTCGGCTCATAGCCGCCCATCACCAGCCCGCCGACCTCCTCCTTGAAATAGGTGCGCCGATCGGGGTCGCGCAGCGTCGGCGCGTCGGTTGCCAGCCCCGCGATTTTCTCGGTGATGATATACTGGTGCTTGACCGGCTGCAGCGGCACGTTGATGCCGGCCATCGCGCCGACCTGCCGCGCCCATTGCCCGGCGCAGTTCACCACCTTGTCGCAAGCGATGTCGCCTTGATTGGTCTTCACCGCCGTGATGCGGTCGCCCTTCATCTCGAAACCCGTGACGCGCACGTCCTCGTAGAGATTGGCGCCGTGCATGCGCGCGCCCTTGGCCAGCGACTGCGTGATGTCGGAAGGGCTCGCCTGGCCGTCGGTCGGCAGCCAGGAGGCGCCGACGAGATCGCCGGTCTCCATCAAGGGCCACATCGCCTTCACCTCCGCCGGAGACAGCAGCTGCATGTCCATGCCGAAGCTTTTCGCCGTGGTCGCCAGCCGTTTGTATTCGGTCCAGCGGTCGGCATTGGTGGCGAGCCTGAGGCACCCCGTCATCTTCCAGCCGGTGGCAAGACCGGTTTCGGCTTCCAGCCCCTTGTAGAGGTCGACCGAGTATTTCAGTACTCGCGTGATCGAGGCCGACGAGCGCAATTGGCCGACCAGGCCGGCTGCATGCCAGGTCGAGCCCGAGGTCAGCTTGCCCTGTTCGAGCAGCACCACGTCGGCCTTGTGGTCACGCGCCAGATGATAGGCCGTCGAACAGCCGATGATGCCGCCGCCGATGACGACGATCTCGGTCTGGCTAGGCAAGGTCATGGTTTCGGGATCCCGTATTTTATCCGGTAGTTTTCCAGCGCCGGATCGAGCCGCGCTAGGTTTTCCTCGGTGTAGGCGACGTAATCGATGCCGGGCGCGTCGAGATAGAGCTCCGACACCATGCTCCACATCGCCTCGCGCAGCAGCGAGGCACATTGCATGGCGGCGTGCGAGCGGCGGATCGCCTCGTCCGGTTCCTTCATGAAATAGGCGGTCAGGAAGGCGAAGGATTCCTCGTCGCTCATGCCCGCGTTCGAGGCGACGCCGGCAAGGTCGAACATCGCCGTATTGAAGCCGGCATATTCGAAATCGATCAGCCAAAGCCTGCCGCCGTCGTCCAGAATATTAGCCGGCAAAAGATCATTATGGCCAAAGACGATAGGCAGCAATTTCTGGGCGCGCTCCAGTTCGTCGGCCAACGCCAGAAAGCGTGGCAGGTCACCGCGCTTGCGGCTGTTGCCCTCGTCGAGCGTGCGCGCATAGTCCCGGATGACGTGGAACACCCAGAACATGAAGCCGGCGCCGGAGATATGGTTGGGCATCTCCCGGTGAAACCCGCGCATCAGCGTCGCGACGCGGCCGAGATTGGCGCGAACATCCTCGGCCAGATAGGTTCTGGCGCCAAGAAACGCCGTCACCATGATCCCCGGTTCGGCGTAACGGACCGCCGGTGCGAAGCCGGCCGCGTGAGCCGCCCGCGCGGTCATCACCTCGCGTTCGCGGAAGACATGGTGGAACGGATAATCCTGGCCGAAACGCACCACATGTTTGCCGGCCGCATCGGTGACCACATAATTGGCGTTGCTGAGGCCGCCGGGCAGCGGCGCGATCTCGATGGCGCCCGTCCAGCACGGCAGGGCGTGGATGCGGTCTTCGGCAATCACGGGATCACCCCTGGTTGGCAGGCCTGGTTTGCTGGGCTTCGACAAGGCGCCATGGGCCGCGCAACGGCGGCGTGGTTAAACGCAACCAATCTCGTCGGTGCGGGATGCCAGGATCGGTATCCCGCACCGCACCGACGAGCCCCTTGGCCAGGCTTTTGAGCCCGGCATCCGCCCCCGCGGATCTGAAAATCCCTTGCGCCAGACACGTTGCAGGCTGCCAGGGGTCAGTGAATTGCGGCTCTGCCAATTACCATCCCGCTGCAGTTCCGAATCCTGTTGTAGATGGATTTCACGCCGGGGTTGCTCTTCTGTCAATAAAAAGATGTGACTTTTTTTGGGAGTTTTGCCCGAAAGCATGGGCAATTCCTTTAAATGCGCTAGGAATGCCTTAGAAACGGTCATTCTTCGGGACGCCCATATGAACCACTCGAAACGGCATGGCGAGATCCTGCGGCTGCTCCAGGAAGAGGGAACCGTCACCATCGCCAGCCTGGCCGACCGGCTGGGCGTTTCGCTCGAGACCGTGCGCCGCGACGTCAAGCCGCTCACCGGCGACGGCTCGGTTCTGAAGATGCATGGCGCCATAGGCCTGCCGTCGATGGTCGGCGAAGCGCCGTTCGAACGGCGCATGCGTGAGCATGCCGATGCCAAGCGAAGCATTGCCCGCGCGGTCGCGGCCACCATCCGCGATGGCGAATCGATCATGCTCGACACCGGCACCACGACCTCGTTCCTGGCGCGCGAACTGCTCGGCCACCGGCGCCTGACGGTCGTCACCAACTCGTCCGACATCGCCCGCACCCTGGCCACCATCAACGGCAACAAGGTCTATATGGCCGGCGGCGAGCTGCGCAGCGATTCAGGCGCCGCGTTCGGGACGTCGGCCATCGAGTTCGTCAGCCGCTTCTCGGTCAGCCACGCCATCATCTCCACCGGCGCCGTGGATGCGCTGACCGGTGTCATGGACTTTGATCTGGACGAGGCGGAATTCGCCCGCATGGTGCTGTCGCGGGGCCAGCGCTCGCTGGTCGTCACTGACCACACGAAGTTCGGCCGCCAGGGCCTGGTCCAGGTCTGCGGCTTCGACGGCTTTTCCGAACTCGCCACCGACCGCGCGCCGCCGCACGACATTGCCGCGGCACTGGCGCAAGCCGGGGCGCGCCTCAGCGTCGCCGGCGGAATTTAGCCGAAGACCAGCGACTGGTGGGCACACACGCCCGCGAAGGTGCCGCCCGACACGGCGAAGGCGATGTTGTGCATCCCGCGTGCCGCGTCACCGGCGGCGTAGACGCCGGGAATCGTCGTTTGCTGCCGGTCATCGACTGATATCATCGGGCCGAGCAGGCCGTCCTTGAGGCCGCAGCCGAGTTGTTCGGCTAGCGGGCTCGCCATCGTGTTGCGTGGCGCGGTGAATATCGCCTTGACGCCAGCCTGCCGGCCATCGACGAGATGGACAACCAAGCCGCCGGAGCCATCATCGCTCAGTTCGTTGACCGTCGCGGGCTCGAACCCTACATTCTTGCTCTCAAGCGCATGCATCTCGTCGGCATCGGGCTCGACCAGCCCGTTGCCGAACAGCGTAACGTCGCCCCAATCGGAAATCAGTTGCGCCTGATGCATGGACATCGGGCCGGTCGCGAGCACACCGAGCGGCCCGGCGGAAACCTCGTAGCCGTGGCAATAGGGGCAATGCAGCACGGTCCTGCCCCATTGCTCGGCAAGCCCGGGAACCTCCGGCAGGATGTCGCGCACGCCGGTTGCCAGCACCAGTCGTGCGGCGCCGAATGTCTCGCCGCCATCGGTGGTGATTTCGAAATCGCTGCTGCTGTTGGCAATGGCTTTGTCCGCAAGTGCGGTCACAAGCCTGGCCGTCGGGTAGGCTAGCAATTGCCGCCTTGCATCGTCCAGTATCGCTCCAGGCGTGCGTCCGTCCTGGCCGAAAAAGCCGTGCGAATGCGCGGCAAAGCGGTTGCGCGGCTGGCCGGCGTCGATCACCAGCACGTTGCGCCGCGCTCGCGCCGCCTGCATGGCGGCGGACAGGCCGGCAAAGCTGCCGCCGATAACGGCAAGATCATACTGCATGGCTGGAAACTCCAATGAGGTCGAAACGACGGCGAAAATCGGCTGTCAGGTCGGCCAGCGTGATGCGGCTGAGCTTCTCGGCCAGTAGCTTCTCGGCCGCGATGCGAAAATCGTCGAGCACGGCGATCACCGCTTGCTCGACGAGACAGCCCGGGCTTTCCGGCTCGGTGCTGAACGGCAGCAGCGTCTCGCCAAGGGCAAGGCTGATCTCGGAAAGTGAAATGTTCTCGGGCGCGCGCCCGAGCAGCCAGCCGCCGCCATGTCCGCGTGACGAGGTGACGATGCCGGCGTCGCGCAAGCCCGCGATGGTCCGGCGCACCACCACCGGATTGGTGTGGATGAAGGTGGCAAGCTGCTCGGAGGTCAGCGCCTGCTCGGGCTTCTCGGCCATGTGAACGAGGATGTGCAGAGTGGAGGACAGTCGGCTATTGCGTTTCATGTAACCTAGTTAGTTACGATTTATCGCAATGTCAAACGCGCCAGCGGCGTTGCGAGGTTGGCGGCAAGGCTAAACGGGTAAAGCGCGAAAACTCATCCTGAAGCAGGCGCCGCTGGGCTTGCCATCGAGGATATCGATGCGGCCGCCATGGAGATACATGATTTCCTGCACGAGATTGAGGCCGAGGCCGGCGCCATGATCCTGCGGGCGCAGCCGGTAGAAGGGCTCGAAGATGCGCTCCCGCTCGCCCGGCGGGACGCCGTCGCCTTCGTCCCGGACCTCGATGATGGCGGGCGTTGTGACGCCGACGGTGATCTTGCCAGCGCGGCCGCCATGCTCGATGGCGTTCTGGACGATGTTGGTCACCGCGCGCTCGATGGCGGTGCGGTCTCCGGTGGCGAAAATCGTGTCCCGTTCCGGCTCGAACGACATTTCGTAACCGGCAGAAAACGCCATCGGCGCGAGGTCGACGATAACGCCGCGCGCGGTCGCCACGAGATCGACCGCTTCGAACGGCGACGTCTGCCGGTCGAGGCGCTGCAGGTCGAGCAACTGGTCGGTCAGCGTTGAAAGCCTAGCCGCGTCCTGCAGCAGCCGTGCCCGCTCCGGTGTCGGCGGCAGCGAGGCCAGGCGCGTGTTGAGGATGGCTACCGGTGTCCTGAGCTCATGGGCGGCGTCGGTGAGGAAGCGCTTGTGGCGCTCATAGCCCTTGTCGAGGCGCGCAAGAGCGGCATTCACGGCCTTGACCAGCGGCGTCACTTCCGTCGGCACGTCCTTCAGCGGCAGCTGCACGCCGCGCTGGTCGATGTCGATGCGCTCAGCCTCGGCCGCCGCATGGCCAAGGCCCGACAAAGCGCCACGCACCACCCATGGCGTTGCGAACAGCGTGGCCAGCGCCATCAGCCCGGCGAGCGGCAATATGCCCTGCAGGAAGAATTGCGGCGCCTGGCCGAGCAGACGCAGCAGCGAAAGCCCGCCCTTGGTGCCGCTGAAAATCTGGACGTTGCCGGCCGTCGTGTCGGTCCAGCGGATCTTTCCCTCCGGCGGCGCGGATTGTCCGATTGCATGGTCGATACGGGCGTCGCTGATCGTGTCCAGCAGTCCGGTGAAAGGCTGGAAGATGGGCGGCACGGTCCCCTCCTGCAGCCTTTGCCCCTGCTTGTCTCGAATAATGAACCAGAGGTCGGGAACACCCGACCGCAGCTTCGTCAGGTCCGAGGTCTCGCGCAGGACCAACTTGCCGCCGGCATCGCGTGTCACCGCATCCGCCAGCACGTCCATCGTGCCGTCCTCGTAGTCGTGCGGGATAAGGCCGGTGGCCAGCATGGCGCCGAGAATGCCGACGATGATCAGGGTCAGCATGGCGCATTGCAGCAAGGCGATGCGCAGCACCAAGCTCCATTTCAGCGAATGCGGGCGCTTGAGGCTCATCGCTTGGCGCTCATGTCGTCTCGCGCAGGAGATAGCCGACGCCGCGAATGCCGTTGATCGTCACCCCGGCATTGGCATCGGCGAGCTTGCGGCGCAGGCGCGAGACATGTGTGTCGAGCGCGTTGGACTGGATCTCGTCGTCGAGGCCGAACACCGCCTCCATCAGCGCCTCGCGCTGCACCATGCGGCCGGTGCGGCGCATCAGAGCCTCCAGCACAAGGAGTTCGCGGCGCGGCAGGCTGAGCGGTTCGGCACGGATCGACGCTTCGCGATGTCCGACGTCGAGCACCAGATCGCCGGCCCGGATGAACTGCGACTGCAGCGGCGCCGGGCGCCTGAGCAGCGCGCGCAACCGGGCAAGCAGTTCCTCGAACGCGAATGGCTTTGCCAGATAATCGTCCGCGCCCATGTCCAGCCCATCGACCTTGTCCGACGTGTCGCCTCTCGCCGTCAGCACCAGCACGGGCGTGGTATTCCTGGCCGAACGCAGTCTCGGCACCAGCGACAGCCCGTCGCCATCCGGCAACTGGCGGTCGAGCAGGATGGCGTCATAGCTGTCGACGGCAACGAACCCCTCCGCCTCCAGCAATGTGCCGGCGTGATCGACCACCATGTCGTGGCGCTTCAGCGCGGCACGCAGGGCCGAGACCATCTCGGGTTCGTCTTCGACCAGCAAGATACGCATCGACAATCCCTCAGAACATTGCGTCGGGCGCTACCGCGCCAACATTGCGTAAACATGGCAAAGCCGAAGGACTGCGGTCGACAGGCACTTTCTTAGCCTCAGCGAGATTGCGCAATGTCTATGCAACCCAGTCGCGGCAAACAACGCCGGGTCGGCACGAATCGCTCGCGCCGACGTGACGGCGTCAGGCCCGAATATGCAACAGGTCGGGCCTGACGCTCGAAACCAAATGGCGCTGAAACGAAACCACGTGGCCACACCAAACTGGTTGGCGTGATGTTGTCCGGGATCGAGGTTACCATGCCCGCAAATGATGCTCTGTCTTTTCTCATGGCGTGGACCGTCGCGCCGTTCAGGGTCGGCTCCGTCACGCCGTCCAGCTCCAGCCTGGCGGCATTGATGACCCGTGACATTGGACCCGAGACTGGCCCCGTGCTGGAACTCGGTCCGGGAACCGGGCCGTTCACGAGGGCGCTGCTGTCGCGCGGGGTGAAGGAGGAAGATTTGACGCTGATCGAATCCGATCCGGATTTCGCCGCACTGCTCATGCGTCGTTTTCCTGCTGCCCGGATTTTCGAAATGGACGCCGTCGGTCTGCGCCATCTCTCGCTCTTCCACCGGCCTGCGATTGGCGCCGCCGTCAGCGGCTTGCCTTTCCGGCTGATTTCGCCGCGCAGGACATTTGCCATTCTCGAAGGTGTTTTCGCCAACCTTCGCCCCGGCGGAGCGCTCTACCAGTTCACGCTCGGACGGCGCTGCCCATTCGACCAGTCGCTGCTCGACAGGCTCGATCTCGGGGTTACGCGGGTTGGCCATACCTTTCGCAACTTCCCGCCGGCGACGGTCTATCGCATCGCCAGGCTCAAGACGTCAGGAACCTACGACTGGCGCTTCGCATGACGGGACCATTGTCGGCCATTCTTGGCTTCGGCCTGTTCGGCGTCTTCTGCCTCGCCTTTACCGAGAAGATTCTGCCGATCCCGCCCTCGCATGTGCTGCTGCTGTTCCTCGGCATGACGGCGGCGCCTGACGATGCGACGCTGGCAATCCTGCTTGGCGTGACCACGCTGGCCTCAACGACAGGCTGTCTCGTCTGGTACACTGTCGGCCGCCGAATCGGAATCGATCGCGCCGACAGGCTGGTCGAGCGGTTCGGCAGATATGTCTTCTTGCGCCCCGAGACCTACCGCAAGCTTGGCCAGGCCTATCGCCGCAACCATGTCAGGGTTTCCCTGCTGGCGCAGTTCATTCCGACGGTGCGCAACTATTTGCCGATCGCGGCCGGCGCGCTCTGCCTGCCAGCCTTACCTTTCGTGGTCGCGACGCTAGCCGGAGCCACGCTCTGGAATGCCGGCTTTCTGCTTACAGGCTATGCGCTGCATGGCAGCGGCCAGAGCCCGCTCGCCGTCGGCTTTCGCATCATCGCTATTGTCGTGGCGCTGGAAACGGCATTCATGCTTGCCTTGCGCTACGGCCCGGCATGCTGGCGGCGCATCCGGCCGATGCTCGGCTGAGCCACGGCCAGACATCCAGCCATGGGACATCCAGCCATGGGACATCCAGCCATGGGATAAGAGTCGCCATCGGCTTTTCTTCGCGGTTGCGGCGGTGTTTAGTCCGGCCATGGCCTTCACCATCCGGCAGTTGCAGTTCTTCATCGCCGTCGCCGAGCAAGGCACGGTATCGCGCGCGGCGCAAAACCTCTCCATCTCGCAATCGTCGGTCACCGAGGCGATCAAGGAACTTGAAAGCGATCTTGGCGTCGAACTGTTCGAGCGCCATCCGCGCGGCCTCAACATCACCCACAAGGGTCACCAGTTCCTGCGCCACGCGACAAAGATTCTCGCCGATGTGTCCGACGCCCGCCGTTCTTTTTCCGGCGAGCAGGCCGTGGCGGGCGGGCGGCTGCAACTGGGCGTCACCTCGCTGGTCGCCGGCTATGTGCTGTCGGACCTGCTTTCACGCTACCGCCGCGCCTATCCCGGCGTCGAGGTCTCGGCCATCGAGGACAATGGCGACTACCTCGAACATCTCCTGATCGGCGGCAAGCTGGACATTGCCGTCATGGTCACCTCCAATTTGCGCGACCGCACTGCACTGCAATCGGAAATCCTCGAAGTCTCGGCTTACCGGCTGTGGCTGCCGCTCGGCCATCCCCTGGCTGGCGCCGACATTATCGGCATCGGCGATATCGCCTCCGAACCGCTGATCATGCTGACCGTTGACGAGATCGAGGAAAACACCGGCAAGCTGCTGACGGCGATCGGCGCCAGGCCGCATGTCGCCTTCCGCACCCGTTCCGTGGAGGCCGTTCGCAGCCTCGTCGCCACCGGGGCCGGCGTGGCGCTGCTGCCTGACCTCGTCTACCGACCCTGGTCGCTGGAGGGCGACCGCATCGAATCGCGCGACATTTCCGGTTCCTTGCCGGTGGTGCAGGTTGGCATGGTCTGGCGGCGGGGATCTGGCTTGGCCGCCGCGGCGCGCGATTTTGTGGGTCTTGCCCAGTCGCAGCGGACGGTGCGCCGCTAGTGTGGTCTGCTCCCGGCGACGCCGCCAGTCTTGCGCTTGCGCTTTGTGGCGGGAACCGGCTCCGCTTTGAAAGGTCCGAGCGGAGCAACCTCGAAGCGGCCAGCGCCGGCAAGCCTGACGGCGCGGCGAAACGTCGGACACTCCATCGGCCGAGCGGCGGGGCATCGGGCGGCGTGACGCAAAGCCTCCCGGATCGCGGTCAGGCGCTGGATGGTGTGGTCCAGTTCGTTGGCCTTCGCATCCAGGCGCGCCCGATCCATTTTCGGCAGGCCGTCGGGCGTCAGCATCGCGGAAATCTCGTCCAGTGCGAATCCGCCGGCGCGTCCAAGCCCAATCAAGGCGAGCCGTTCCAGGACAGCCGGATCGAACAAGCGGCGCAGGCCGCGACGGCCGATCGAAGCAATTAGGCCCTTCTCCTCGTAGTAACGAAGTGTCGATGCGGGTACGCCGGTGCGGCGCGACACTTCGGCAATGTCCATATCTTTCATGCTTGACTTCAAGTCGGCTTGAACTCGTAAAGTGATGGCGACGATTGGTGAGAGCAACAGAAAAGTGAGGTCCGTTATGTCGCGATCCGCACAGCCAAACACACGGCAAGCCGCGCTCTGGAACGACGCCAGCGGAAAGGCCTGGGTCGAAATGCAGCCGATCCTTGACGAGATTCTGGCGCCGTTCGAGCGGCTGGTAGTCGATGCCGGCTATCCCGGGGAAGGGGGCAACGTCCTGGACATCGGCTGCGGCGCCGGCGCGACAACTCTGGCGATGGCGCGCCGTGTCGGCAACAACGGACGTTGTGTTGGGCTGGACATTTCGCAGCCGCTTGTCGCTCTGGCGACAGAACGCACGCAGGCGGAAGAGGTGGCAAACGCAAGTTTTGAAGTGGGCGATGCCCAGACGTATGCGTTCGAATCAGGTCGCTTCGACGCTGTTGTCTCGCGCTTTGGTATCATGTTCTTCGATGATCCCGTGGCCGCGTTCTCCAACATAAGACAGGCAGCGAGGCGCGGTGGCAAACTCGCCTTTGTTGCCTGGCGCAGTCCGGCGGAGAATGATTTCATGACGACCGCCGCGCGAGCGGCTGCGCCTTTCCTGCCGACCGCGCCCGCGCCAGACCCCGATGCGCCGGGGCAGTTTGCCTTTGCCGACGGCGCCAAGGTGAAGCGGATACTTGAAGCGAGCGGCTGGTCGTCAATCGACGTCAGACAGGCGAACTTACCATGTAAGATCGCCGAAGGGGATCTGATGATGTATGCCACCCGGCTAGGGCCGCTCGCCGCCGCGCTGCGCGAGGTCGACCAGGCGACGGCCGAAAAAATTATCACGGTGTTGCCTGCTGCCTTCGCCCCTTTCGTAAAGGATGGTCAGGCTCGTTTCAACGCCGCCTGCTGGCTGGTGACGGCGCTGGCCTGAGGGAGTATATCGGAAAAACCGATATCGGCCTTCTGATAAATGAATTTGCGAAACCGGGATTTTCAAAGCACCTTCCGTTGGAAGGACCAAAGCTGCCATCAGAGTGGCGTCAAGTCCAACGGACGAGCTGACAAGTTTTTCAGTCCGCGCGTGATCTGGCGACAACCGGAGCGGTTTCAGGATCACGTGCCAAAATGGGAGATCGATATGCATTCATTCCTGAAGTCGTGCACTGCCTTGACGGTCGCGCTGACCTTCTCCGGTCAGGCCATCGCCCAGGTGAAGGAACTCGGCAAGGGCGAAGGTCAGGTCAACATCGTCGCCTGGCCGGGCTACATCGAGCGCGGCGAGACCGACAAGGGCTATGACTGGGTGAGCGCCTTCGAGAAGGAGAGCGGTTGCAAGGTCAACGTCAAGACCGCCAACACCTCGGATGAAATGGTCTCGCTGATGAACGAGGGCGGCTTCGACCTCGTCACGGCTTCGGGCGATGCCTCGCTGCGGCTCGTCGCCGGCAAGCGCGTGCAGCCGATCAACACCGATCTCATCCCGAGTTGGAAGACGGTGGACGACCGGCTGAAGGACGCGCCCTGGTTCACCGTCGACAAGGTGCATTACGGCGTCCCCTATCAGTGGGGTCCCAACATCCTGATGTACAACACCGAGGTCTTCAAGGAAGCACCGAAGAGCTGGAACGTCGTCTTCGAGGAGATGAAGCTGCCCGATGGCAAGTCCAACAAAGGCCGCGTCCAGGCCTATGACGGACCGATCCATATAGCGGATGCCGCCAATTATTTGATGTTCCACAAGCCGGAACTCGGCATCAAGGATCCCTACGAATTGAACGAGGACCAGTACAAGGCGGCGCTCGAATTGCTGCGCGTCCAGCGCACGCTGGTTGGCCGCTACTGGCACGACGCCGCCATCCAGGTGGACGATTTCCAGAACGAAGGCGTGGTTGCCTCCGGCTCATGGCCCTATCAGGTCAACACCCTGATAGCCGCCAAGAAGCCTGTCGCCTCGACCGTGCCGGAGGAAGGTGTCACCGGCTGGGCCGACACCACCATGATGGAGGCCGACGCGGCACACCCGAACTGCGCCTACATGTGGCTCGAGCATTCGCTGGCGCCGAAGGTGCAGGGCGATGTCTCCGCCTGGTTCGGCTCGCTGCCGGTCGTGCCGGCCGCCTGCAAGGGCAACGAGCTGCTCGGCGAGGAAGGCTGCAAGACCAACGGCTACGACAATTTCGACAAGATCAAGTTCTGGAAGACGCCGGTCTCGAAATGCGCCACGCAGAACGACCAGTGCGTGCCCTATTATCGCTGGGTATCGGACTATATCGGCGTCATCGGCGGACGGTAATCGCGCTTTGCTGAGAGCTTGGCGCTGCCCCTCATTGTCCTGCCGGACATTTCTCCCCGTATAGAGGCGGGGAGAAAGACGCTGTTATCAATGGTTTCGCCAACTACCAACGTTGCAGAATAAGCGCCAATATCGCGACCAGCTTCCTTCTCCCCGTCACTATACGGGGAGAAGGTGCCGGCAGGCGGATGAGGGGCGGCGCGATCGCCTGAAAATTTGATGAGCCTGAAAGATCAGGACACCCCATGACATCAGCCGTTTCCTTTCAAAAAGCCTCGCGCCATTTCGGCAGCGTTCGCGCTGTCGACGCTGTCGATCTCGACATCGCGCCGGGCGAATTCTTCGCCATGCTCGGGCCGTCCGGTTCGGGCAAGACCACGTGCCTGCGTCTTATCGCCGGCTTCGAGCAGCCGACGGCGGGTTCGATCTCGATCTTCGGCGAGCGGGCCGAGGGCGTGCCGCCCTACCGCCGCAACGTCAACACCGTGTTCCAGGACTACGCGCTGTTCCCGCATCTCAACGTGCTCGACAACGTCGCCTACGGGCTGATGGTCAAGCGTGTCGGCAAGGCCGAGCGGCACAAGGCGGCGGAAGAAGCGCTGTCGCTGGTGCGGCTGCCCGGCTATGGCGCGCGCCGGCCCGGCCAGCTTTCCGGGGGTCAGCGCCAGCGTGTCGCGCTCGCCCGTGCCCTGGTCAACCAGCCCAAGGTGCTGCTGCTCGACGAGCCGCTCGGCGCGCTCGACCTCAAGCTGCGCGAAAACATGCAGGAAGAGCTGAAATCGCTGCAGAAGGCGCTCGGCATCACCTTCGTCTTCGTCACTCACGACCAGGGCGAGGCGCTGTCGATGGCCGATCGCGTCGCCGTCTTCAACGATGGCAGGATCATGCAGATCGGCACGCCCGAGGATATTTATCAGCGGCCGAGCACGCGTTTCGTCGCCGATTTCGTCGGCTCCTCCAACGTGCTGCCGCCGGATTTCGTCCAGCGTTATTCCGGCCAGCACCGCTGGGGCAGCCTGCGCCCTGAATCCATTCGTGTCGGCCGCGCGGCGAGCGGCGAAGGCGTCGCCGCGCGCCTCGTCTCGACCAACTATCTCGGCGCCACGACAAGGCTGGCGCTCGATGCCGACGGGTTGAAACTGCACGCCGTAGTGCCTGCGGGAACGGCCCTGCCGGCGGAAGGTGAGGCGGTCATGCTCACCTTCAACCGCGAGCATCTGCACCTGATGGACGAGCCGGCATGAGCCTCGACGCTACCATGCCGCGTGCCACGGCGTCCGCCATCTTGCCCGGCAGCGGCGGCATGCGCGGCGCGCTCTCCGACCTTTTCTGGCGCCGCCCCCAACTGCTGCTGCTGCTGATGCTCCTGCCGCCGGTGCTGTGGCTCGGTATCGTCTATATCGGCTCGCTGTTCGCGCTGCTGGCCCAGAGTTTTTTCTCGATCGACGAATTCTCGGGCCTCATCAATCGCCAATTCACGCTGAAGACCTATGGCGACCTGCTCCAGGCGGCCAATCTCGACATCATCTTGCGCACGGTGACGATGGCCGCATTGGTCACGCTTGCCTCCGCCATCGTCGCTTTCCCGATCGCCTACTATGCGGCGCGCTATGCGCGCGGCCGCTGGAAGGCGCTGTTCTATCTCGGCGTCATGCTGCCGCTGTGGTCGAGCTACCTGGTCAAGATCTATGCCTGGAAGCTGATCCTGGCCAAGGAAGGTATTTTAACCTGGCTGCTCGCCAAGCTGCATTTGTTGTGGCTGCTCGACGCCTGGCTGTCACTGCCGGTCGTCGGCGGCAATTCGCTGTCGGTGTCGTTCACCGGCACTTTCATCGTGTTCGTCTATGTCTGGCTGCCGTTCATGATCCTCCCCGTTCAGGCAGCCCTCGAGCGGGTGCCTGGCAATCTGGTCGAGGCCTCGTCCGATCTCGGTGCTTCGCCGGGGCAGACATTCCGCAACGTCTTGTTCCCGCTGGCGCTGCCCGGCATCGTCGCCGGTTCGATCTTCACCTTCTCGCTGACATTGGGCGACTACATCATCCCGCAGATCATCGGCACCTCGCGCCTCTTCATCGGCCAGGCCGTCTACTCGCAGCAAGGCACCGCCGGCAACATACCGCTCGCCGCCGCCTTCACCGTGGTGCCCATCGTCATCATGGGCTTCTATCTCTGGGGCGCCAAGCGAATGGGGGCTTTCGATGCGCTCTGACCGTGGTCAATCCGCTCCCCTCGGCCTGAAGATCGCCGCCGCCAGCGGCCTGCTCTTCCTGCATCTGCCGATCCTGCTGATCTTCGTCTATGCCTTCACCACCGAGGAGAAGAGCTTCGTCTGGCCGCCGCCCGGGCTGACCACGCAATGGTTCGCCGTCACCTGGAACCGGCCCGATGTCTGGGAAGCGCTGTCGCTGTCGGTGCGCGTCGCCGCCATCTCGACCGCGATCGCGCTGCTGCTCGGCACGCTCTGCGCCGCAGCTGTCTCGCGGACGAAATTCTTCGGCCGCGAGACCATCTCGCTGCTGGTCATCCTGCCCATCGCGCTGCCCGGGATCATCACCGGCATCGCGCTGCGCTCGGCCTTTTCGCTGGCCGAAATCCCGTTCTCGTTCTGGACGATCGTGCTCGGCCACGCCACTTTCTGCGTGGTCGTCGTCTACAACAACGCGGTCGCTCGTTTCCGCCGCACCTCCGGTTCGATGATCGAGGCCTCGATGGATCTCGGCGCCGATGGCTTCCAGACCTTTCGCCATGTCGTGCTGCCCAACATCGCCACCGCACTGCTCGCAGGCGGCATGCTGGCCTTCGCCCTCTCGTTCGATGAGGTCATCGTCACCACCTTCACCGCCGGCCAGCAGCAGACCGTGCCGATCTGGATGCTGGAGGAACTGATCCGCCCGCGCCAGCGCCCGGTCACCAATGTCGTGGCCATGGTGGTTGTGCTGGTGACGCTGCTGCCGATCCTGGTTGCCTATTACTTGACCCGCGACGGCGACCAGATCGCCGGTTCGGGCAAATGAAAGTAGTGAGTAGTGACTACTCACTACTCACTAGTCACTAATTACCCCATTCGTTTCTGCCCCAAGGAGACACCATGGACACCCAGATGCTGATCGGCTCGAAATTCGAGAAGGGCACCGAGACCGAGGAGCCGATCCTCAACCCGAAGACCGGGGCGACCATCCTCAATCTGCCCGAGGCCAGCCAGGCACAGATCGAGGCGGCGGTGAGCGCCGCCGAAAAGGCGTTCGCCTTGTGGTCGCGCACCACGCCGGCACAGCGCTCCGGCTACCTCCTGAAGATCGCCGACCGCATCGAGACCGAGGCGCAGGAGTTCGCGACGCTGGAGGCGTTGAATTGCGGCAAGCCGATCAATGCGGTGCTCAATGACGAAATCCCGGCCATCGTCGACTGCTACCGCTTCTTCGCCGGGGCGGTGCGCTCTATGCCAGGTGTGGTCGCGGGCGAATACCTGCCCGGCCACACTTCGATGGTCCGGCGCGACCCGATCGGCATCGTCGCCTCGATCGCGCCATGGAACTATCCGCTGATGATGATGGCCTGGAAACTGGCGCCGGCTATCGCTGGCGGCAACACGGTGGTTTTCAAGCCGTCGGAGCAGACGCCGTTGACGGCGCTGAAGCTGGCGACGATCCTGGCCGATGTCCTGCCCGAGGGCGTCGTCAATGTCGTGCTTGGCCGGGGCGACAGCGTCGGCAACACGCTGATCAACCACCCCAAGGTCAACATGATCTCGATCACCGGCGACGTCGCCACCGGCAAGAAGGTGCTGCAGGCCGCCGCCAAATCGGTCAAGCGCACGCATCTGGAACTCGGCGGCAAAGCGCCGGTCATCGTCTTTGACGACGCCGACCTTGGCGCCGTCGTCAAAGGCCTGCGCGCCTTCGGCTACTACAATGCCGGCCAGGACTGCACCGCCGCCTGCCGCATCTATGCCGGCAAGAAGATCTACGACAAGCTTGTCGCCGATCTCTCCACCGCCGTCTCGACCATCAAATACAATCTATCAGACGACGCCGAGAACGAAATCGGGCCGCTGATCTCGCGGCGCCAGCGCGACCGCGTCTCGAGCTTCGTGGAACGTGCTTCGGAGCTGAAGCACATCGAGATCACCACCGGCGGCAAGCCGGGCGAGGGCACCGGCTTCTACTACCAGCCGACCGTCGTCGCCGGCGCGCTGCAGGAGGATGAGATCGTGCGCCGCGAAGTGTTCGGCCCCGTCGTTTCAATAACCCGCTTCACGGAAGTGGACGAGGCGGTGGCCTGGGCCAACGACAGCGATTACGGCCTGGCGTCATCCGTGTGGACCAAGGATGTTTCGCGCGCCATGGCGACCGCCGCGCGGCTGCAATATGGCTGCACCTGGATCAACACCCATTTCATGCTGACCAACGAGATGCCGCATGGCGGCCTGAAACAATCCGGCTACGGCAAGGACATGTCGCTCTATGCGCTGGAGGATTATACCGCCGTGCGCCATGTGATGGTTGCGCATGGGTGAGGAGCGGTCGCCGCTGGCGATCAATCGACAACGATTTGTCGATCGAAGCGACGAACGCCCGGAGCCATAGCGAAGGGCGGACGCCGGATCAGGGGCAGCGCAAGCTTCTGCGATGCCGGCGCTGCCCCTCATCTGCCTGCGGCATCTTCTCCGCGTGAAGGGGAGAAGAACTCCGGCCGCTACTCCACGATGCGATAGATGTTCCACAGGCTGGTGCCCGACACGACATAGGGCTCCATCTCCTTGCCCCATTTGGCGTGCGCGTCGATCTTGCCGATCTTGGCGAACATCGCCTCCAACTGGGCCAGGCTTTCGACCTGGTGATGCGACTCGACCGTCGCTTCACGGGCGCCGATCGATCCGGTCATGATCTGGAATTTGAGCTCGGTGAGGCCGACCTGCGAGCCGATCTCGCGTTCCCATTTCCGCATCAGCTCGAGCACCGTCTGCTTGTGCCCGAACTTGGCATCGATCTGCCATCTGGCGCTGAACATGTTGGTTCTCCTCCATCACTTGCGGCTCAGGCCGCGGGTTGATCTACTCGTCCCAGGCCTGCACGACGGTTTGGCGCGCGATCAGGCCGTTCTTCAGCTCCAGCATTGCCGCGCAGAACACCTTGGTGCCGTCCGGGTAGGCGCATGCCTGGGTGAATGCCAGGCTGTCGCCGTGGGCGATGGTGGTGTCGACCTTGTGGGTCATCGCCCGGCTGCAGATGTCGTCCCAGAACGTCGTGATCGCCGCGCGCCCGCGGATTTCGCGCGGCTTGCTCGGCGGATTGTTGCGGTCGATCACCCGCACCAGCGCATCATCGGCATAGAAGCTCGACAGCATCTTGCCGTCACGGCCTTCGATCGCTTTCTTGATCGCCGCGCCATCCACGGCTTGGGTCTTGGTCAGCATTTTATCCTCCCTATGCCCGTCTTCAAGATCGGGCGTTTGACGTTTGAGGTGTCGCCCGGCGCTCGCCGACGGGCGGTGTCTTTCACTGTGACTTGGCCTTAACTGCCGCAAACACGCCGTCGGTCTGCTTCTTGAAGGTGGCCAGATCGACCTGGCTGCCGTTGAGGATCGTCGACCAGTGGCGCACGATCGCGGCCATCGCGATTGTCTCCTTGATCTCTTCGTCCGATGCGCCGTTGAGCTTGGCCGCCTCGGTGTGGAAATAGATGCAATACTGGCACGGGATCTGCGACGCGACCGCCAGCCCCATCAGCTCCTTGGTCTTGCCGTCGAGCGCGGTCTTGGGATTGAGCTGGACGCCCTTGATCTCGGCCCAGGCGCCGGCGATGGCGACGTCAGGCAGTGTCTTGAACATATCCGGCACCGAGCCGAGCGTCGCCTCGATGTCCTTGTAGGCTGTCGCCGCCGACGCATCCTCGGCTTTCGCCGGGGTGATCGTGAACAGCGCGCCAATGCCCGCCGCGATCACGAGTGACCTGACATTCAGTTTTGACTTGGGCATTTCATCCTCCGTTCGCAGCGCCTTTCCGGCGATATCCGCCTTGGCCTGCATGGGGGAATTGATAGCGCCTATGGCAGTGTGCCTGCTTCGCCCGAAAGCGCCATGGCTCTCATGGCCCGTCCGGGCCAGTCTGCCTGGCGGAAAATGCCGCCGCGGCCGCTCGCGACGGCAGGTCGAGCTTCAGCAGTATGTTGGCGACGTGGCGCTTGACCGTGTGCTCGCTCAGCCTGAGTTCGGCGGCGATTGCCGCATTGCTCTTGCCGTCGGCGATCAAATTCACGACTTCGCTCTCGCGCGCGGTCAGGCAAGCCGGTTCGGCCGCTTTGGTCTTGGGCCGGCAGGACGGCTCCAGGTGCTGTTCGGACATCGCAAGCACAAACGCCAGCGGCTCGTCCAGCTCGTCGATGCCCACACGCCCGCGATCGACGAAATGAAGACCCGAGCCGACGGCCAGATCGGCGACCAGCCTCGACGCCAATATCTCGCCGCGCCCGGCGTGAGCGGCGAGTTGTATCGTCACGCGGCCCGTCAATCCTGCAGGAGGGCCGCGCGACTCGATCTCGCCGACATGCGCCCCTTGCGCGCTTGCCACCCCGATTTGCTGCGCCGCGTCCCGCAACGCCGCCGCGCAACGCAAGGCACGCCCAGGGCCGTCGAAGCGCGAAATCATCATCTCGGAGTGCATGTCCGCGCAGCGCCCGCCATGGCGCGTCACAAGGGTCCGCCATGTCTCATGGAAATGCTGGCTGCGTTCGCTCCACATCCGGTCTCCGAGGCGGGCCGTGTCGTAGATCCGAGTCACGAGAAGCGCAGCCAGAACGCGTTCGGCTTCCACCACGGCGCGCTCGCCGGTCAGGAACTCCTCGATCAGGTCGGCGACCCGGTCGACATCACCGGTCCAGATCGGGTGGTCGCGTCCAGGGATTTCGACCAGCCGCGCGTTGGGGATTTTCCTGGCCAGAAAGCGGCTGGCGTCGGGGTCGACCCGCACATCGTTGCGGCGATGGATCAGCAGCGTCGGCGCGCCGATTGCCGCCAGGATGCCGCGCACATCGATCCCCGCGTTCATCCGCGCCAGCGTCGCCGCCGCGGTAGGGCTTGCCGACAGCCGCTCGAAGCGCGCCCACCAGGTTGAAAAGCGGGTATCGTCGACCCTGCCCGGTGCGAAATTGGGCAAGGTGGCGCCTGTGCCCCAGGCCGTCTCGGCCGTCGCGATGAAGGCTTCCAGACGCTCCGGCGGCATCACCCATTTGTGGAAATGCGCGTAGCCGCCATAGAGCGCCAGTGCCCGCGTCCGCTCTGGATAGGTGGCGGCGAACAGCATCGCCAGCGGCGCGCCTTCCGAAGCCCCAAGGATCGACGCGCGGCCGCTGCCGACCGCATCCATCACCGCGCGCACATCATCCATGCGGGTCTCGAGGCTGGGCAGGTGATGGACATCGACGCGGTCGGAAAGACCCGTGCCGCGCTTGTCGAACAGGATCAGCCGCGAGAAGGCCGAAAGCCGCCTCAGGAGCCTGGTATAGCCCTCGTCTTCCCAGTGCAGGTCGAGGTTGGAGATGAAGCCGGGGACGAAGACGAGGTCGAACGACCCCTGGCCGACCACCTGATAGGCGATCCGCACCTCGCCGCTAAGGGCGTATCGGGTCTCGATCGGCCTCACGAGGGTGTCCGCCCGGCCTGACGATTTCTGATCGCCAACCATAGCAGAGCCGCGCCGGTTGCGGCAGCTTATATTTTAGCGGAAATGAATGTAGCCGGCGGCCGACGCGGTTACTTTTGCGACGCGGCGACGTCGCCAGGCGAGGCCGCGAGGCCGAGCTTGAGATCGGCCTCCGCCGGCGTGATCGGCCGTTTGATCCTGGCCGAAGCGACCACGACCAGTTCGTCGAAGCCTTCACCGCCGCTGTCCAGCATCTCGAAGAACTGGCGCCGCATTCTCGGCTCCCAGAACTTGTTGATATGCTCGGCGACGCCGGCAACGCCTTCCTCGCGTGGCCTGGAGTGGAAAAAGGCGGCGATCTGGTTGGCCATGCGCACCAGCTTTTCCCCTGTGCTCATGATGTGCTCTTCGTCATGCGACATGCTGGGCAACTCCCGAAATCACCCGGTCGGGGTGGGTAAAAACATCGAAATCGTCGCCACGCACCAGCGCCACCAGCGTCATGCCGGCCTCTTCCGCGGTGCGGATGGCAAGGGCCGTCGGCGCCGAGACGGCGATGATGAAGGCTGAACCGATCGCCGCCGTCTTCTGCACCATCTCGACCGAAACACGGCTGGTCACCACGACGGCGCCCGATGCGCCATCGATATTGGCCTTGGCCAGCGCGCCGGCCAGCTTGTCCAGCGCATTGTGGCGGCCGACATCCTCGCGCGCCATGACGACGCCCTTGCCATGGACGTAGAAGCCGGCTGCATGCACGGCGCCTGTCTCGGTATGCAGCGGCTGCACCTTCGACAGCAGCTTGACCGAGCGGGTGATATCGTCGGCCTCAAGCGTAAGTTTCGACGCACCCACCGGATCGACCGAGCGCATCGCTTCCTCGATCGATTCGATGCCGCACAGCCCGCAGCCCACCGGTCCGGCAAGCCGCCGCCGCCGCGCCTCGAAGCGCGTATTGGCCTGGTCCTTCAGCCGGATCTGGATGTCGATGCCGGCGCCATGATCCTCGACCTCGATGGCTTCGATCTCATCAGGCGCAGCGATGATGCCTTCGGTGAGCGAGAAGCCGAGCGCGAAGTCCTCGAAATCGGCGGGGCTCGCCATCATCACCGCATGCGTGGTGCCGGCGAAGGACAACGCCACCGGCGTCTCTTCCGGCACCATGCGGTTGGCCGCAGCCGTGCCGCTGGCGCGGTGCGCCAGTCGCGATATCTGCGTCGTCGCTCTGCGGCGCGCGGCCAAGACTACTCCGCCGCCTGCAGCGGAGCGATGCGACGGCTCTGCTTGGCCTGCTCGTCATAGTCGCGCTGCCATTCCGACGGGCCGTTGGAAGCGCCGACCTGCACCGCAGTCACCTTGTATTCCGGACAATTGGTCGCCCAGTCGGAGAAATCGGTGGTGATGACGTTGGCCTGCGTGTCGGGATGGTGGAAGGTAGTGTAGACCACGCCCGGCGACACCCGGTCGGTGATCAGCGCGCGCAGCGTCGTCTCGCCCGAACGGCTGGTCAGCCGCACCCAGTCGCCATCGCGCAGGCCGCGATTTTCTGCGTCGTGCGGATGGATTTCCAGCCGGTCCTCGGAGTGCCACATGACATTTTCGGTGCGTCGCGTCTGCGCGCCGACATTGTACTGCGACAGGATACGGCCGGTGGTCAGCAGCAGCGGGAAGCGCGGTCCGGTTCTTTCGTCGGTCGCCACATATTCGGTGCGGATGAACTTGCCCTTGCCGCGCACGAAGCCGTCGACATGCATGATCGGCGTGCCAAGCGGCGCCTTGTCGTTGCAGGGCCATTGCACGGAGCCGACCCGGTCGAGCAGGTCGAAGGAGACGTTGGCGAAGCTTGGCGTCGTCTTGGCGATCTCGTCCATGATTTCGGACGGATGCGTATAGTTCCAGTCGAGGCCGATCGCACGGGCGAGTTCCTGCGTCGCCTCCCAATCGGCGTAGCGCGCCTTCGGTTCCAGCACCTTGCGCACCATATTGATGCGGCGTTCGGCATTGGTGAACGTGCCGTCCTTCTCGAGGAAGGTCGAGCCCGGCAGGAAGACATGCGCGTAGTTCGCCGTCTCGTTGAGGAAGAGGTCGTGCACCACCACGCATTCCATCGCGGCCAAGCCGGCGGCGACATGCTTGGTGTCGGGATCGGACTGCAGGATGTCCTCGCCCTGGATGTAGATGCCCTTGAACGAGCCGTCGACAGCGGCATCCAGCATGTTGGGAATGCGCAGGCCGGGTTCGTCGTCGAGCTTCACGCCCCAGAGGCTTTCGTAGATGTCGCGCACCGCGTCACCCGAAATGTGCCGGTAGCCCGGCAGTTCATGCGGGAACGAGCCCATGTCGCAGGAGCCCTGCACATTGTTCTGGCCGCGCAGCGGATTCACGCCGACGCCAGGCCGGCCGATATTGCCGGTGGCCATTGCGAGGTTGGCGATCGCCATCACCGTGGTCGAGCCCTGGCTGTGCTCGGTGACGCCGAGGCCGTAATAGATCGCGCCATTGCCGCCCTTGGCGTAGAGACGGGCGGCACCGCGGATCAACTTCGGATCGACGCCGGACAGCTTGCCGACGATTTCGGGGCTGTTTTCCGGCAGGGCGACGAAGGACGCCCAGTCCTGGAACTCAGCCCAGTCGCAGCGCTCGCGGATGAAGGCTTCGTCGAAAAGGCCCTCGGTGACGATGACATGCGCCAGCGAGGTCAGCACGGCGACATTGGTGCCGGGCTTCAGCGGCAAATGGTAGTCGGCTTCGACATGGGCCGACTTGACCATCTCGGTGCGGCGCGGGTCGAGCACGATCAGCTTGGCGCCCTGACGCAGCCGCTTCTTCAGCCGCGAGGCGAACACCGGGTGCGCGGAAGCCGGATTGGCGCCGATGATGACGGCGACGTCGGTGAATTCGACGGAATCGAAGTCCTGCGTGCCGGCCGAGGTGCCGTAGGTCTGGCCGAGCCCATAGCCGGTCGGCGAATGGCAGACACGCGCGCAGGTGTCGACATTATTGTTGCGGAAGCCTTGGCGAACCAGCTTCTGGACGAGGTAGGTCTCCTCATTCGTGCAGCGCGAGGAGGTGATGCCGCCGATCGCGGTGCGGCCGTACTGGTACTGGATGCGGCGGAATTCCTTGGCCGTATGGGCGATCGCCTCTTCCCAGCTCACTTCGCGCCAGGGATCGCTGACCTTTTCGCGGATCATCGGCGACAGGATGCGGTCCTTGTGGGTGGCATAACCGTAAGCGAAGCGGCCCTTCACGCAGGAATGGCCGTGGTTGGCCATGCCCTCCTTGTAGGGCATCATGCGGATGACCTCGTCGCCCTTCACTTCGGCCTTGAACGAGCAGCCGACGCCGCAATAGGCGCAGGTGGTGACGGCCGAGCGCTCCGGCAGGCCCTTTTCAAGCACGGTCTTCTCGCGCAGCGCATCGGTCGGGCAGGCCTGCACGCAGGCACCGCAGGACACGCATTCGGAGGCAATGAAGTCCTCGTGCATGCCGGCGACCATGCGCGATTCGAAGCCGCGGCCCTCGATGGTCAGCGCGAAAGTGCCTTGCACCTCCTCGCAGGCGCGCACGCAGCGCGAGCAGACGATGCACTGCGCCGGATCATAGGTAAAATAGGGGTTGGACTCATCACGGGCGATGTAGTCGACCGCGAGCGAGCCATGGCCCGGCGCGACGCCATTTTCTTCCTTGACGTGGTTGCGGCCCTCAACGCCGTAGCGATTTTCGGTCAGGCCGACGGACTTCGCCACCACATCGAACTCGCTGGCGCCAGTTCCGGCCTTCTCGTGCCAGCCGGTCGGATGGTCGGAGACGTAGAGTTCCATGACGCCCCGGCGGATGGCGTCGAGCCTGTCCGACTGCGTGCGCACCACCATGCCTTCGCCGACAGGCGTCGTGCAGGAAGCCGGCGTACCGCCGCGCCCGTCGATTTCGACGAGGCAGACGCGGCAGGAACCGAAGGAGTCCAGCATGTCGGTGGCGCAGAGCTTGGGGATCTCCACCCCGCCTTCCATCGCCGCACGCATGATCGACGTGCCTTCAGGCACGCTGATGCTGCGGCCATCGACGGTGAGCGTGACCTGTTTTTGCGCCTTCGACTCCGGAGTTCCGTAGTCAATCTCTTCGATCAGCGTTGGGAAGTCGGCCTTGATGTTCATCTGCCAGCTCCTATTCAGCAGCCACGCGCGCTGGCGCGGGCTTGAAATCCTCGGGGAAATGCGTGATCGAGCTCATCACCGGGTAGGGCGTGAAGCCGCCCAGCGCGCAGAGCGAACCGAACTTCATCGTGTTGCAGAGGTCGGTGACCAGAGCGAGGTTCTTTTCCGGCTCGATACCGGCGGCGAGCCTGTCGATGGTTTCCACGCCCCGCGTCGAGCCGATGCGGCAAGGAGTGCACTTGCCGCAGCTTTCGATGGCGCAGAACTCCATGGCGAAGCGTGCCTGCTTCAGCATGTCGGCGGTATCGTCGAAAACCGTGATGCCGGCGTGGCCGATCAGCCCATCGCGCTTGGCGAATTCCTCGTAGTCGAACGGCGTGTCGAACAGTGCGCGCGGGAAGTAGGCGCCGAGCGGTCCGCCAACCTGCACCGCCTTCACTGGGCGCCCGGTGGACGTGCCGCCGCCGATCTCGTCGACGATCTCGCCCAGCGTCAGGCCGAAAGCGGTTTCGAACAGGCCGCCTTGCTTGACGTTGCCGGCGATCTGGATCGGGATCGTGCCGCGCGAGCGGCCCATGCCAAAATCCTTGTAGAAGGCGGCGCCCTTGTCCATGATGATGGGTACGGAAGCCAGCGAAATGACGTTGTTGATCACCGTCGGCTTGCCGAACAAACCCTGTATCGCGGGCAGCGGCGGCTTGGCGCGCACCACGCCGCGCTTGCCTTCCAGGCTGTTCAAGAGCGAGGTTTCCTCGCCGCAGACATAGGCGCCGGCACCGACGCGGATTTCCATGTCGAAGGCGTTAGGCGAACCCAGCACATTGACGCCGAGCACACCGGCCTTGCGGGCGATCTCGACGGCCTTGTTCATGACAGCCACCGCGTGCGGATATTCCGAGCGGATATAGACGAAACCCTTGGTCGCGCCGGTGGCGATGCCGGCGATGGTCATGCCTTCGATGAGCACGAAGGGGTCGCCCTCCATGATCATGCGATCGGCGAAGGTGGCGCTGTCGCCTTCATCGGCGTTGCAGACGATGTATTTGCGCTCCGATGTCGTATCGAGCACCGTCTTCCATTTGATGCCGGTCGGGAAGCCTGCGCCGCCGCGGCCGCGCAGGCCGGAGTCGGTGACCTGCTTGACGACGTCGGCGGGCGTCATGGCCACCGCGTTCCGCAGGCCGCTCAGTCCGCCGAGCGATTTGTAGGCATCGAGCGACAGCGGGTCGTTGATGCCACAACGTGCAAACGTCAAGCGAGTTTGTTTGGCCAGGAACGGAATCTTGTCCGGTGCGCCGAGCCAGCGCTTGTGATGGCCGCCGGTGAGAAAACCGCTGTCGAACAGGCTCTTCACGTCCGACGGTTTCACCGGCCCGTAGGCGACACGGCCATTGGCCGTCGCCACTTCGACCATCGGTTCGAGGAAATAGGCGCCGCGCGAGCCGTTGCGCACAATCTTGGCCTCGATGCCGCGCTCCGCGAGTTCCTTGGCGACGGCCTTCGCGACCTTTTCCGCGCCCAGCGCCAGTGCGCCGGAATCGCCGGGAATATAGATACGGGGGGTCATGAGCGCACCTCGGCGACGATCTCGTCGATCTTGTCGTCATCCAACCGACCGATCACCTCGCCATCCAGCATCGCAGATGGCGAGCAGGCGCACAGCCCGAGGCAATAGACCGGTTCCAGCGTAACCGATCCGTCACGCGTGGTCTCATGGAAGTCGATGCCGAGCAACTGCTTGACCTTGGCGGCGACCGCGTCCGAACCCATCGACTGGCAGGCTTCCGCCTGGCAGAGCTTGAGCACGTGCCGCCCGGCCGGGCGCGCGCGGAAATCATGATAGAAAGTCACGACACCATGCACCTCGGCCCTGGACAGGTTCAGGCCGTCGGCAATGACGGGGACGGCATCCTGCGGGACGTGGCCGAATTCTTCCTGGATGCCGTGGAGGATCGGCAGCAGCGGACCTTCGAGGTCCTTCAACTCCTGGATAATCGCCGCCGTGCGCGATGCGATCTCGGTACTTGCAGGCTGCATCGTCATGCAGCGCCCTCCCTGGTCGATAGCTTTTATCGCTAAGTCTTTACAAAATCAGAGGAAACCCGCGAAATCAATAAAGCTGTTTCGTTGCTCGATAGAAATCTTCTATCGACGAGCTGCGCTCAGCATTGTCTAGCCTAGCGGTGGGCGCGGAAATCGTCTGCCAGCGCCATCGCCTCGTCCAGCAGCGCCTGCACCAGCGGCGTGTGCGGCTCGCGCGGCGCGGCGACCAGCCCGACTGTGTGGCTGGCATCGGGCTCGACGATCGGAATGGCCCGGATCGGTTCGGAAAAACCGAATGTTTCCGCAAGGTTGAGTGGCATGATCGATGACCATTTGCCGGTCCGGATGTGCGAGAACAGCACGATCATCGAATTCGATTCCAGCGTCGGCCGCACCTGCACGCCGGCTTCCGCCAGGTGCTGGTCGATGATGCGGCGGTTCTGCATGTCCGGCGTCAGAAGGCACAGCGGCAACTGGCTGATCTCGGACCATGTCACTTTGTCGCGGTCGGAATAGGGATTGCCGATTGCGGTGATCAATTGGTAGCGCTCGTCATAGAGGGGCACGCTGGTCACCCGTCCCAGCGGTTCGTTGTCGAGATAGGTGATGCCCGCATCGACATCGAAATTGCCAAGCAGCGACAGCACTTCGATCGAGGTCCGCGACAGCACCGAAAAGGTGACGCCTGGGTGCTTGTCTCGAAAGGGCGTCGTCAATCTCGCGACCATCGCCAATGCCGTAGGGATTGCTGCAATCCGGATGCGGCCGGAAAGGCCATACCGGGCGGCGCGCATCTCCTCGCGCATGGTCCTGGAGTCGCCGACGATGCGGCGCGCCCAGACCAACACTTGCTTGCCCTCCGGGGTCAGCCCCTGGAACCGCGACCCGCGATTGACCAACATGACGCCGAGCTGGCCCTCGAGCTGCTTGATGCCGGCCGACAAGGTCGGCTGCGTGACCCCGCACGCCTCGGCCGCCCGGCCGAAGTGCTCTTCCTTGGCCAGCGCGATGAAGAATTCCAGCTTGTCGATCATTGGGGGAAGCTATCCGGCGCGGTGGCGTCGCGCCAGATGGTGTCGCGCTCAATCCTCCAATGCATGTCGCCCGAAAGTGACTTCGGTTTTGGGACAACGACATGCATAAAAAAGCGATCGCGCAGCGCTGCCTCGATCGCCGGGATCTACCGATCCACGAGATTGAGGATGTTGCCGTCCGGATCCTTGAACCATGCGACTTTCATGCCGCCGCCGACATGCAGGTCACCCTCCATCGTTAGGCCGGGCATCTCGTAATGCTCGAAGGCGACACCCTTCGACTTGAGGGCGTTGACGACATCGGCGATGGTGTCGCCGACCATCCAGGTTACCGCCGTCGCCTTGTTGGTCCCTGCGAATTCGGAGCGATAGACATTGATCGTGGTATCGCCGCTTTTGTAGACGATCAATTCGCCGCCCTCATCGTGCACCTGTTCCAGGCCGAGTGTTCTCTCATAGAAGGCCTTGGCCCTTGCCAGATCCTTCACGGCGAGGTTTGCCGATGCGTTGCTGTTTGCAAGCATGATCGTCTCCTTCCCTGGTTGTCATTCCCTCTGGTCATGGAAATAGGTCGCCCAGGCCGCTTGACGACCGCCATCATGCCTGGCGCTTGGAGCGGTCCGCGATCTGCACTATGTGAGCTGCAGCCGAACGCCAGGGAACAACAGCCATGTCCATCACCAAGGAAATCGTCACCGAGCGCCTGAAGACGGTGAACGGGCCGGACTTTACCGGCAACATCGTCGACCTCGGCATGGTTTCGGAGATTTTCATCGCCGATTCGAAAGTGTTCTTCTCGATCACCGTTCCCGCCGCGCGCGCTCAGGAGATGGAGCCGTTGCGCGCCGCCGCCGAGCGGGTGGTGAAGGCCATTCCCGGCGTCGCCGGTGCGGTCGTCGCGCTGACGGCTGAAAAGAAAGGCGGCGGCATGGAGGCGTCGGTTCCATCGCGTCCCGCACCCAGGCCGGCGCCGACGGCTCCGGTCGCTGCGGCACCGCGGGCGGCCCCGCATGCTCCCGCTTCGCAGAGCCAGGGCAAGCGTGGCGTGCCCGGCATCGAGGCGATCATAGCGGTTGCTTCAGGCAAGGGTGGCGTCGGCAAGTCGACCACGGCCGTCAACCTGGCGCTCGGCCTTGCCGCCAATGGCTTGCGGGTCGGCGTGCTGGATGCCGACATCTATGGCCCGTCGATGCCCAGGCTGCTCAACATCCATGGCCGGCCGCAGACGGTTGACGGCAAAATCCTGGAACCAATGGAGAATTACGGCCTCAAGGTGATGTCGATGGGTTTCCTCGTCGATGAGGAGACGCCGATGATCTGGCGCGGGCCGATGGTGATGTCGGCACTGACGCAGATGCTGCGCGAGGTTGAATGGGGGCGGCTCGACGTGCTCGTCGTCGACATGCCGCCCGGCACGGGCGATGCGCAACTGACCATGGCCCAGCAGGTGCCGTTGGCCGGTGCCGTCATCGTCTCGACGCCGCAGGACCTGGCACTGATCGACGCCCGCAAGGGCCTCAATATGTTTAGGAAAGTCGATGTGCCGCTGCTCGGCATCGTCGAGAACATGAGCTACTTCATCGCCCCGGATACCGGCAAGCGTTACGACATCTTCGGCCATGGCGGCGCGCGCCGCGAGGCGGAGAGGCTGGGCGTCACCTTCCTTGGCGAGGTGCCGCTTGAAATGGGCATCCGCGAGAGCTCCGACGCTGGCACGCCGGTGGTCGTCTCGAAGCCGGATGGCGCCGAGGCGAAAATCTACCGCGATATCGCTTCCAAGGTCTGGGACAGGGTCAACGAGGAACGCGGCGCGGCCGAAGCGGCCGTGCCGAGTATCGTCTTTGAGTGAACCCTCACGGGGAGTGCGTCAGCCGCCCACTTTCTCGCCGAAAGCCGAAAAGAACTGTCCGGCCAGTTTCTTCGACGTCGATTCGATCAGCCGGCTGCCAAGCTGCGCGATCTTGCCACCGACTTCTGCCTTGGCCGCATATTTGAGGATCGTCGCGTCTGGCCCGTCGGCGGTGAGCGTGACGTCGGCACCGCCCTTGGCGAAGCCGGCGATGCCGCCCTTGCCTTCGCCCTGGATGGTGTAGGCATGCGGCGGCTTGAGGTTCCTGAGCGTCACTTCGCCGTTGAAGGTGGCCTTGATCGGCCCGATCTTCAGCACCACCGTTGCCGCCATCTCGGTCGCCGATTTCATTTCCAGGCTCTGGCAGCCCGGAATGGCGCCCCTCAGGACGGTTGGGTCGTTCAGCGCTTCCCACACTTTCTGCACGGGTGCGGCGATACGTTCCTCGCCCTCGATCACCAAAGCCATCTAAACCTCCCGCATCGCCTATGTCGGATTGGTCGTAGCGTGCGGCTCGATAGCTGTCTATCGCACCAAAGTCCGGATTCAGATCACGCGTGCCCCTTGCCTGCATCCGCGCGTTGTCATATCGATTTGTCATACAAATACGGAGACCATGATGGCCGGCGCCCCCACGAAAAAGAAAAAGTTCCGCTCGCAGGAGTGGTTCGACAATCCCGACAATCCGGGAATGACGGCGCTTTATCTCGAGCGCTACCTGAATTACGGGCTGACACGCGCCGAGCTGATGTCTGGCAAACCGCTGATCGGCATCGCGCAGACGGGCTCTGACCTTTCGCCTTGCAACCGGCACCATATCGAACTTGCCAAGCGCGTGCGCGAAGGCATCGTCTCGATGGGCGGCATTCCTTTCGAATTCCCCTGTCACCCGATCCAGGAGACCGGCAAGCGGCCGACCGCCGCCCTTGACCGCAACCTCGCCTATCTCAGCCTTGTCGAGGTGCTCTACGGCTATCCGCTCGACGGCGTCGTGCTCACCATCGGCTGCGACAAGACCACGCCTGCCTTGCTGATGGCGGCGGCGACCGTCAACATCCCGGCCATCGCGCTGTCGGTCGGCCCGATGCTCAATGGCTGGCATAAGGGCAAGCGTACCGGCTCGGGCACCATCGTCTGGGAATCGCGCCAGCGCCTGTCGGCCGGCGAGATCGGCTATGACGAGTTCATGGACATCGTCGCGTCCTCGGCGCCGTCCACCGGCTACTGCAACACGATGGGCACGGCCACCACGATGAATTCGCTGGCCGAGGCGCTCGGCATGCAACTGCCCGGTTCGGCCGCCATTCCGGCGCCCTACCGCGAGCGCGGCCAGATCGCCTACGAAACCGGCAAGCGCATCGTCGACATGGTGCACGAAGACCTGAAACCGTCCGATATCATGACCCGCGCGGCTTTCGAAAACGCCATCGTCGTCAATTCGGCGATCGGCGGCTCGACCAACGCGCCGATCCATCTCAACGCCATCGCCCGCCATCTCGGCGTGCCGCTCGACAATGACGACTGGCAGACCATCGGCCTCAAAGTGCCGCTCATCGTCAATCTGCAGCCGTCAGGTGAATATCTGGGCGAGGACTATCACCACGCCGGTGGCGTGCCTGCCGTGGTCGCCGAACTGATGAAGGCCGGAATGCTGCCGCATCCCGATGCCTTGACCGTCAATGGCAAGTCGATCGGCGCCAACTGCGAGGGCGTCGCCAACGAGAATACCGACGTCATCCGCACGGTGGCCGAGCCGCTGAAGGCCAATGCCGGCTTTATCAATTTCAAGGGCAATCTGTTCGATTCGGCGATCATGAAGATGAGCGGCATTTCGCCGGAATTCCGCGAGCGCTATCTGTCGAACCCGAACGACCCGGAAGCCTTCGAAGGCAACGCCATGGTCTTCGACGGGCCCGAGGATTACCACGCCCGCATTGACGATCCGGCGCAAGGCATAGACGAGCATACCATCCTGTTTATGCGCGGCGCCGGTCCCGTCGGCTATCCCGGCGGCGCCGAGGTCGTCAACATGCAGCCGCCGGCCTACCTGATCAAGAAGGGTATCCACGCGCTGGCCTGCATCGGCGATGGCCGCCAGTCCGGTACGTCGGGCTCACCGTCGATCCTGAACGCCTCGCCGGAAGCCGCGGTCGGCGGCGGCCTGGCGCTGCTCAAGACCGGCGACCGCGTCCGCATCGACCTGCGGAAGGGCACGGCGAACATCCTCGTCAGCGATGACGAGATCACACGGCGACGCGCCGAGCTGCAGAAGGATGGCGGCTATCATTATCCCCAGCACCAGACGCCCTGGCAGGAGATCCAGCGCGGCATGGTCGACCAGTTCTCGACCGGCATGGTGCTGAAGCCGGCGGTGAAATATCAGGATGTCGCCCACACGATGGGGGTGCCTCGCGACAATCATTGATTATTCCCGGGAATAGTCATCGATTATTCCTGGCTGGTCACTGATGATGGATCACGACGACCGGCGGCCTTCGATCAGGCCGCCGTGTCACAGCCACGGGCCGGGAAACGCTCTGTCCTTGACAAGCCAGCCCAACAATTCCACCATCATCGCAAGGGGTGTATCGCGACGACCCCGTGAGGCGTCAGCCCAATGTTCGCGTCCAGGCTTCTTCAGGAGGTGGACGCCATGCCGTCAACAACCGCTATCACCATACAGCAACTATCCCGTCTGATTGGTCTTCCGGGCGCACCTTTGATCGTCGATGTCCGTATCGATGAAGACTACGACGCCGACCCGCGCCTGCTGCCGGCCTCTCACCGGCGCAATTTCAAAACGGTCTCGGCCTGGGCACACGACCTTGCCGGCAGCCAAGTGGCCGTCCTTTGCCAGAAGGGGCAAAAGCTTTCGCAAGGGGTTGCCGCGTGGCTGCGGCATGAAGGCATTGCCGCCGAATCCCTCGAAGGCGGCTTCGAAGCCTGGCGCGATGCCGGCGGGCTTCTGGTCCGCGCCGACAAGATACCGTCCCGCGATGAAAAGGGCCGCACCGTCTGGGTAACGCGGGCTCGCCCCAAGGTCGATCGCATCGCTTGCCCATGGCTGATCCGGCGCTTCATCGATCCCGACGCGGTGTTTCTCTTCGTCGAACCCGCTGAGGTTCCGGCTGTCGCAGACCGCTTTCAGGCCGTGCCTTTCGACATCGACAATGTGTTCTGGAGTCATCGCGGCGAGCGCTGCACCTTCGACACGATGATCGAGGAGTTCGGGCTGGAATCCCAGGCACTCGATCGGCTTGCCACGATCGTGCGCGCGGCCGACACCGCACGCCTGGATCTCGTTCCCCAGGCAGCCGGATTTCTGGCCGCCTCCCTTGGCCTGTCACGCATGTTCAGCGACGGTCTGGAGCAGCTGGAGGCCGGCACGATGCTCTATGACGCGTTCTTCCGCTGGTGTCGCGACGCCACTGACGAGACGCACAACTGGCCGGGCGGGGCAAAGCCGTCATGAGCAGCCTCATTTCGGGCAATGATGCCGACCTCGTCGAGGCGCCGGCGGTCCCGAGCTTCCGCGAAGCCACGAAACTCTGGGCGAAGATCGGATTGCTGAGCTTCGGCGGGCCGGCCGGGCAGATCGCGCTCATGCACAAGGAATTGGTCGAGGACCGGCGCTGGATCGGCGAACAGCGTTTCCTGCATGCGCTGAACTACTGCATGCTGCTGCCCGGTCCCGAGGCCCAGCAACTTGCCATCTATATCGGCTGGCTGCTGCACAGGACGATCGGCGGCCTTGTCGCCGGTGTTCTGTTCGTGGTGCCCGGCGCACTCGTCATGCTCACCCTGAGCATTCTCTATGCGCTCTATGGTGATGTCCCGCTGGTCGCGGCGCTGTTCTTCGGGGTCAAGGCCGCCGTGCTCGCGGTCGTGGTCGAGGCGGTGATCCGCATCGGCCGCCGCGCCTTGAAGAACCGGTTGATGGTGGCGATCGCGCTTTGCGCTTTTCTCGGCATCTATGTGCTCGCCATCCCGTTCCCGCTCATCGTCCTGATTGCGGGATCGGTGGGATGGGTGGGAAACCGTGTCGCGCCAGCCCTGTTTTCCGGCGCGGCGCACGGCAAGAACGACGCTCCCGATATCAGGGGCGCGGTCGACCTGATGTTCGAACGCGGCGAACTGGCCCATACCAGGCCGACACGATGGCATGCGCCGCGCACCATCGCGATCTGGCTGCCGATTTGGCTCGGGCCAGTTCTGTTGCTGTGGGCGCTCACCGGAAGGAGCAGCGTGTGGACGCAGATTGGCGGCTTCTTCAGCCTCATGGCGGTGGTCACCTTCGGCGGCGCCTACGCGGTTCTTGCCTATGTCGCGCAGGCAGCCGTGCAGTCCTTCGGCTGGCTCGCCCCTGGTGAAATGGTCGATGGCCTTGGCCTTGCCGAGACCACGCCGGGTCCACTCATCCTGGTGTTGCAATTCGTCGGCTTCATCGCCGCGTTTCGCCACTCCGGCTCGCTGGACGCACTGCTTGGCGGATCGCTTGGAGCGCTGCTGACGCTGTGGGTTACGTTCACACCCTGCTTCTTCTGGATATTCCTCGGCGCGCCCTACATCGAGGCCCTGCGCGGCAACAAGGCCCTGTCGGCCGCGCTGGGCGCGATCACCGCCGCCGTGGTCGGCGTCGTCATGAACCTTGCTCTGTGGTTCGCCTTGCACGTCGTCTTCCGCGAAGTGCGCATGACGGGCCTTGGCATGAACGTGCCGGTGCTTTCGTCGATCGACTGGCGAGCCGCGCTGCTTTCGGTCGCCGCCATGGTCGCCATCCTGAAGTGGAAAACCGGTGTGCTGCCGACGCTTGCGGGATGCGCCCTTGCCGGCGTGTTGCTGCTCGCCACGGGCGGCTAGTGGATGTCGCCCGGAAGTGTCTTCGGTTCGGGAAAACGACATGCATCGAAACAAGATCTAAGGCGCGTCGCATGAATCCGTTTCGACGCGACGCGCTTTAGATTTTCCGGCTCCTTTGTATTCCGCTTCCGAACCCCCTAACTGGTGGAAAACGGATTGGACCAGCAATGGCGGGACGACGCTCTTCCCTCGGCTTTCTCGGCATGTTCGGCCGCTCGGATGATTTGCGGCAGCTCGATGCCGCTTGCGTGGCGCCGACCTGCATCCCGCCCTTGTGCCCGAAGGGGTGAAACTAACCATCGTCAATCTGATGAAGGACCACTGGCCCGAGGAGCCGCCGCCGCAGGCCTATCCGCGGGTAGCGAACCTGTTCAGCTACTGCATCGCCGGACCGGAAACCTTCGAGCGTGCGCAAGGTCCGCAGCAGCGGCTCGACGCGGAGCGCCGGATCGGGGCCGCTCTCGAAACCGGCGACGATCTCGATGCGCAGATCGTGCTGATGGCACTGCACGCCAAGCTGATCAACGCCGAGGTGGTTGAGCGCTTCGGGCTGGGCGCCGACTGAGCGCTTTCGTGAAACGCTGAAACCGCTCTAAGCCCGGCTTATCTCCTGGAGATACCAGCCGATATAGCGCAACTCGTTGTACTCCATCGGCGCGATCGGTCCGGGCACGAAATAGTGCGAGCGTACGCCGCGCGCCGTATGCTCGATGATCTTCTTGTCCTCGTCCGTGGTGACCTTCCACAGCCAGGTCAGTTTTTCCAGATCGTAGTCCTGGCCTTCGACAGCGTCGCCGCGCACCAGCCAGATCAGTTCCATCTCGCAGGTCTGAGCCGTTTTCGGGATGAATCGGTAGATCATCCCGTGGTCGGGGTAGCAGACGAGGAAAGTCGTGCCGCCAAGATGGATGGAGGTGACGCCGCCGTCATAGTCGGTGAAGCGGCCCATCAGTGGCGCGACGGGGGAGCCGTCCCGGCTTCCGCTCGAAACGCCGTCGTAAAGCGCGTAGCGGAAGGTGTGGATCGCCTCCTGGCCGGCGGCCGAATTCTGCCAGCGATCACCGCTGCCGATCTCGATACCGAGAGCGCAGGTCCGCTGTTCCATCGCGGCATTGAGCTGCTCGATCATCTCCGCGGGCTTTTCCAGCGCGTGCGTCTGCGAATATTCGGGATGTGCCGGTCCGCAATGGTAGCATTCGACATAATTTTCGACGGCGAGCTTCCAGTTCGCGTCGAGCGGATAGCTTTGGCGATAGGCCACCTTGGCATCGCCCCAACCATATTGTCCGCAACTCGTGCGCAAAGATTGCTCGATCGGATCAAAATCGAGTGGCGTCTCGGCGAAGGAGATGAAGACAAGGCCGGTCGCGACGCGGACATGGAGCTTCTTCAGCCCGTGCGCGGTGCGGTCGAAATCCTTCGGCATCAGCCTGGCGGCGCGCAGCGAGCCGTCATTGGAATAGGTCCATGCATGATACGGGCAGACGAACACTTTCGCGTTGCCCTTCTCTTTGGTGCAGACCTCGGCGCCGCGATGGCGGCAGACATTGAGCATGGCATGCACGGTGCCATCCATGCCACGCGACAGGATGACCGCCTCGTCACCGAGCTTGAACAGTTCGAAGTCGCCGGGATTGGGAATGACGCTGGCATGCGCCAGGCAGTGCCAATGGCGGCGGAACAGACGTTCCATGTCCCGCTCGAAAATATCCTGGTCGTGGTAGAATGGGCGCGTCAGGCCGTAGCCTGGCCGGTGCGAGGCCACCAGCCGATCGATGGCATCTTCGGTATTTGCGGCTTGCTGGATAGGATAGACGCTCATTTGTCGTTCTGCCCAATGGTTGGTTCTGTCGGTGGCTATCTGTATGTCGGTCTTCTGGCTAGCCGCCCATGCTCGCGCGCGGCAGGTGGATCAGGTTGCCGAAGCGGGCGCGCAATCTGTCGTCGACCAGCTTGGGCACGTGCCGCGGAAATCGTTCCGCAAGGATGCGCTTCTTTTCGTCGATCGCCCGGGCCAATATATCAGGGCGGCCTTTTTCGTTCCATTCCTTCGGTGAGGAACGGTCGCCGAAGGCGGGATAAAAACGCTCTGCCCGGGCCGACTTGAGCGTTTGCTCGTGGTCAAGATAATGGCCCGGACCCTTGAGGCAGACATCGGCGATGGTGTCGATCGACAGCGCTTCGTCCGTCACTTCGATGCCGCGTGCGCAGCGCAAGCAATGGCCAAGCATGTCATTGTCGATGATCAGGCTTTCCAGGCAGAAGCCGAGCAGCGAGGCATGCATGCCGGCCGATTCGTAGACGAGGTTGAGGCCCGAGAGGCCGGCCATCACATTGGTGATGCCTTTCTCGTAGCCGGACTGGATATCGGGCAGTTTCGAGTCTGTCATGCCGGCGGCCGAGCCGCCGGGCAGGTCGTAGAATTGCGCCATCTGCGCGCAGGCCGCCGTTACCACCGCCTGTTCGGCCGAGCCACCGGCCATGGTGTTGGTGCGCAGGTCCGACATGAACGGCCAGGCGCCGAAGATCGCCGGATGTCCCGGCTTGAGTGCGTTGACATACACCAGGCCAGCCAGCACTTCGGCCACTGCCTGCGCGACCGCGCCGGCCATCGCCGCCGGAGCGGTTGTTCCGGACTGGCCGGTGGAGAGGAGCAGGATGGGGATGCCGCCTTCGACACAGGCCTCGAGCACGCCGCAGGCATCCTCGGCGAACTTCATCGGTGGCACGACGAAGGAGTTGGAGTTGGAAACGAACGGCCGGGCGCGGAAATTCTCCTCGCCACCGGCGATGGCATAGAGCATTTCGAGCGCCGGCTTCACATTCTCGCGCACGGTGAAGGACGTGCCGACATGCTTCGACGTCCCCATCACGCAGGCGTAGAGCGTGTTGAAATCCATATCGAGCGGGTCGGCGATGTCGCGCGCCACCATCGGCCGCTGGAAAAAATGGATGTTGCTCAGTCCATCGACGATGCGGGCGGCGTCATAGATGTCCTGCAGCTTCGATTCGCGATACTCGCGTTTTTCGAGATCCACCAGATGCACGGCGATACCCGCCGTGCCGTAATGGACGCGCTTGCCCTGGATCACCATGTCGTGCCTGGGGTCCTGGCCATGCAGCGTGAAATGCCGCGCGGCTCGCTTGATGGTGTCGAGTACGAGCGCACGGGGGAAACGGATGCGGCCATCGTCGCCATGGATGGCGCCAGCCTTGGTCAGGACTTTTATGCAGGACGGGATGGCGTTGGCGAAGCCGACCGTTTCCAGAAGCGTCAGCACGCCCTCATGGATGCGCTCGCAGTCGTTTCCGCGCAATGGCCCGTAACTGCCGCCTTCCATGGCTTGGTGTAGTGGCCCGTTTGGTGGAATAGCTGATTTCACCGCACGTCCCGTTTCGCGGTCGCCGGAGCGTTGTGGACGACGGTTCGCCGGCATGTCCTGCTTTTCGACAGCCACTGGCATGGAAGCACTCCACCTCTACCGGCAGGAGCTTGTGGCGGTTGGTCCACCATCAACCTGCTTCTTCTCTGACGCCGACTATGCCGCCGGCACTGGCCCATCCTATGAGCCAGCTGGCCCAGCTACATGTGCCAGACCTAAAACAAACCGGAGCCGCTGAGAAGCGGCTCCGGTCACGAAATCGGCTTGATGGATCAGGCGGCGGCCGGCCTGCGTCCGGCTGCGGTGGCGAGTTCCCGGATGCCGGGCTCGATGTGCTGCAGAGCGATAGAGGAAATGCCCAACCGCATGAAACGCGAAGGCTTCTCGGTGCGGTCGAAGAAGCGGTCGCCGGGCTCGATGATGACGCTGCGCGAGGCCGCGGCTTCGGCCAAACCGCGGGAATCGGTGCCGCGGGGCCCTTCCAGCCACAGCGACGTGCCGCCGGCCGAGTCGGTCGAGCGCCATTCCGGCAGGAAGGCCGAAATCGCATGGACCAGCCGCTTGCGCCGCTCGTCGAAGGCGCTCGACAGCCGCCGCACCAGCGCTTCGTGATGGCCGAGCGACAGGAAGAGCGCCACGGCGCGCTGATTGTTGGCCGGCGGATGGCGCAGCATGAAGCGGCGCAGCGCCCTGAGTTCGGCGATCAGTCCAGCGGAAGCCACGATGTAGCCAAGCCGCAGCCCCGGGGCCAGCGTCTTCGACATCGAGCCGACATAGACGACGCGGCCGGAACGGTCGAGGCTCTTCAATGCCTGCTGCGGCGCCTCGTCGAGAAGCTGGCTGTCATAGCCGTCTTCGATGATGATCTGGTTGTGCCGGTTGGCGCGCGCCAGAAGATCCTGCCGCCGCTCCGCCGACAACGGCACCATGGTCGGGCAATGATGACTGGGGGTGACGAAGACGAAGCCGGAATCATTGGGAATAGAAGAGGTTACGATACCGGACTGGTCCACTGGCACCGGCTCGATGTCGGCGCCCGCGAGCCGGAAGATCGAGCGTGCGTCGGGATAGCCTGGATCCTCCATCGCCACTTTCGAGCCCTTGGTCATCAGCAGCGAGGCCAGCATATAGAGCGCGTTCTGGGCGCCCAGCGTGACGATGATCTCGTCGGGATTGGCGAAGATGCCGCGCCGGGGCAGCAGCCGTGCCTGGATTTGCTCGATCAGCAGCGGATCGTCGCGGTCGACCATGTCGGACGCCCAGTTGCGGATCTCCAGCACGGCCAGCGCCATGCGGTTGCACTCGCGCCACTCGGCGGTCGGGAACAGCGCCGGGTCGAACTGGCCGTACACGAAGGGGTAGGAGGACTTGATCCAGTTCTCGTGCTTGGCGGGCGGCGGCATGTCGCTTGCCGCGATCTGCCGGCGCGCCTTCCAGTCGATCTCGTTGGCCTGGTCGGGTGCTTTCTGGTGCGGCTTGGCGGGTGTCGCCAGCACGTCCGGATTGACGAAATGGCCGCGCCGCTCGCGCGCCACCAGGAAACCCTGGTCGACGAGCTGCTGGAATGCCAGCACCACCGTTCCGCGTGCGACGCCGAGTTTTTCGGCCAGGATACGGCAGGAAGGCAGCGGCATCGAAGCGGCGATCTGGCGGTCGAGAATCGCGGCCACGATGGCTTGGCGGATCTGCGCCTGCAGGGTCTGGCCGGATTCAGCCGAAATCCGGAACAGGCCGGACCATATCGCCGTGTCGTTTCTCTGTGGCATGGAAGATGTTCCTCGATGGCCAGCTTTTTTCGCTTGGCTGGACCAGCCGAACGTAACCGTGGCACAAGGGGTTGCGCCAATCAATTTTTCTGATCTTTGGGATTTATGCCAGTGATCCTTCAAGCTCGAAATAAGGCGCGGCCCCTCGCTCTCGACACCACCTCGCTCCTCGATACCCACCTCCTTGCTCGATACATTGTGTCATCGCATCGTGATGTGCTGCGTCATCGCCGCGTATTGACCGGATGGATTTCGGCTCAATAGTTGGGGCGCGACGACACGCGCCGGAAACATCCGGTCTGATATGGTGCGTCGAAAAAGCCAGGAGTCCCCGCCAGTGGATCAGTCAGCCTTCCAGAAACAGCTTGCCGCCCTGCGCGACCATCGCGCCGCGGCCCCGGGCGACATGCGCCAGGCCTTTGCCGCCGATCCACAGCGCTTCAAGACATTCTCCGCCGCTGACGGCGACCTCCTGCTCGACTGGTCGAAATGCGCCGTCGACGCGACGACCATGGATTTCCTTGAGAAGCTCGCCGCCGCAGCCGATCTCGAAGGCCGTCGCGCCGCCATGTTCGCCGGCAAGAAGATCAACATCACCGAAGACCGCGCCGTCCTGCACACGGCGCTGCGCAACCTGAGCGGCAAGGGCGTCACGGTTGACGGCCAGGACGTCAAGGCGGATGTCATATCCGTGCTCGACGCCATGGGCGCCTTCGCCGATGCCATTCGCTCCGGCAAGGCAACAGGCGCCACCGGCAAGAAGATCACCGATATCGTCAACATCGGCATTGGCGGCTCCGACCTTGGTCCGGCCATGGCGACGCTGGCGCTCGCCCCATATCATGACGGCCCGCGCGCCCACTATGTCTCCAACATTGACGGCGCTCACATCCACGACACGCTGAAGGGGCTGTCCGCCGAAACCACGCTGTTCATCATTGCCTCCAAGACTTTCACCACGGTCGAGACGATGACCAATGCGCAGACGGCGCGCGACTGGGTGCAGAAGGCGCTCGGCAAGGAGGCCGTGGGCAAGCATTTCGCCGCCGTCTCGACCGCGCTCGACCTGGTGGCCAAGTTCGGCATCGAGCCGGATCGCGTCTTCGGCTTCTGGGACTGGGTCGGCGGCCGCTATTCGCTGTGGGGCGCGATCGGCCTGCCGGTCATGATCGCCGTCGGCCCAAGGAATTTTCGCGCTTTCCTCGACGGCGCGCACGAAATGGACGAACACTTCCGCACTGCGCCGCTCCAGAAAAACCTGCCGGCGCTCCTCGGGCTGGTCGGCTGGTGGCACCGCGTGGTCTGCGGCTATCTGGCCCGCGCGGTCATCCCCTACGATCAGCGCCTGTCCAGGCTGCCGGCCTATCTGCAGCAGCTCGACATGGAATCGAACGGCAAGAGCGTTACCCTTGACGGGACGCCGGTGACGACGCCGACCGGGCCGCTGGTCTGGGGCGAGCCAGGCACCAACGGCCAGCACGCCTTCTTCCAGCTGCTGCACCAGGGCACCGATTTGATCCCCGTCGAGTTCCTGGCCGCCGCCGTCGGCCACGAGCCTGATCTCAAGCATCAGCATGACCTGCTGCTCGCCAACTGCCTGGCGCAGTCGGAAGCGCTGATGAAGGGCCGTACGCTGGAAGAGGCGCGCGCGCAGATGCTGGCCAAGGGCATGAAGCCGGCCGATGTCGACCGTATCGCGCCGCATCGTGTCTTCTCCGGCAACCGGCCCTCGGTGACCATTCTCTACCGCAAGCTCGACCCGCGCACCTTCGGCCGGCTGATCGCGCTTTACGAGCACCGCGTCTTCGTCGAGGGCACGCTGTTCAACATCAACTCCTTCGACCAGTGGGGCGTCGAACTCGGCAAGGAATTGGCCACCGGCCTCCTGCCTGTCGTGGAAGGCAAGGAAAGCGCCGCAAACCGGGACGCCTCGACCAGGGGCCTTGTGGAACGCATCCACCAATTGCGTGGTTCGGAGTGAAGCGCTTGGCTGACATCAAGGGGATATTGTTCGACAAGGATGGAACGCTTGTCGACTTCAACGCGACCTGGCTCGGCGTCGCCGACTTCATGGCCATGGACGCGGCCGACGGCGACCGCTGGAAAGCCGACAGGCTGCTCGCGGCCGCAGGCTTCGATTTCGCCAACCGGCGCTTCAAGCCCGATTCCATCTTTGCCTCCGGCACCAATCTCGACGTTGTCGAACTGTGGTTCCCGCGCCTGTCCAACGAAGACCAGATGCTGGCCGTTGCCCGTTTCAACGAGATCACCTCGGTGCAGGGCTCGACGATGGCGGTGGCGCTGCCGGGCATCGCCGACACGCTGGCTCTGCTGCACAGGCGATCCTACCGGCTTGGCGTCGCCACCAACGATTCGACCAGCGGCGCGGAAAAGACGCTTGTCACGCTGGGTGTCGCGCAACTGTTCGAAGCCGCCTATGGCTATGACGCGGTGGCCAACCCCAAGCCCGCTCCCGACACCATCCAGGCCTTTTGCGATCTTACGGGGCTCAAGCCGTCTGAGATCGCCATGGTCGGCGACAACAGGCACGATCTCGAAATGGCGCGTGCCGGCGGCTGCGGCCTGGCGGTGGGCGTGCTCTCCGGCACCGGCACGCGCGAATCGCTGGCCGAGATCGCCGATGTCATCCTGGATTCGGTTGCCGATCTGCCGGATTTCCTTTCGACGCGGGTCAAGGAGACGGTCTGATCGGCAGGGCGGCGTACTGTTCGGGCTGGAGGCGAAAGACAGCGCTCGGCTTCAGCGCGGCGTCTTTCGCCTCGCCGAAATCCGGCACCTTGTATTCGGCAAGCAGCCGCAGCCGCGAGCGCGGCAGATAGGCCCGGCCCGGATCGCCGACCAGCACCTCGATGCCGGCGGCGAGGCAGCGGTCGAGGAAAGGCATCATCCCCAAGGCGACACCTTGTCCGTAGAACACGTCGCCGGCGAGCACCAGGTCCACGGCGGGCGGTGGCCCGGTGGTGATGTCGTTCCCCATTATCGTGATCGTGACGCCATTGGCCGCTGCATTCAGCGCCAGCGCGGCAACGCCGTTCCGATCGACCTCGGCGGCTATCACCTCACACGCGCCGGCCTTTCCCGCGGCAATGCCGACAATGCTGGAGCCTGCTCCAAGGTCGAGCACGCGGCGGCCCGCCACGATCTCCGGATGGTCCAGCACATAGCGCGCCAGCACGGCGCCGCCTGCCCAAGCATAGGCCCAATAGGGCGGCTGCGGCTCCTGCGAATCGGCGTCATCGCCTTCGACAAGGCGCCTCAGCCCGCTGCTCGGGTGGGCGGTATAAAGCCGGATTTCGGGAAGCGCCGGCACCGATGTCAGGCGCATGTTCGCCTTGATGAATTCCGCCGGGTCGAGGCGCGGGCGCCGGACCGGCGTATCGTCGTTGGCGAGATCCACTATTCGCGCAGCGCCCGCCGCAGGATCTTGCCGACCGGCGTCTTCGGCAATTCGGTCCTGAACTCGATGTATCTGGGCCGCTTGTAGCCGGTCAGGTTCTCGCGGCAAAAGGCGGTGATGGCCTCGGCGGTCAGGGCCGGGTCTTTCTTGACGATGAACAGTTTCGGCACTTCGCCCGAATGCTCGTCCGGCACGCCGATCGCCGCCACTTCGAGCACGCCGGGATGCGCCGCCACGACTTCCTCGAGTTCGGTCGGATAGACGTTGAAGCCGGAGACGAGGATCATGTCCTTCTTGCGGTCGACGATCTTGGTGAAGCCGCGATCGTCCATGAAGCCCATGTCGCCGGACTTGAAGAAGCCGTCCTTGGTCATCACCCTGGCGGTCTCGTCCGGCCGGTTCCAGTAACCGGCCATCACCTGCGGTCCCCTGATGCAGATCTCACCGACTTCGCCGAGCGGTACGTTGTTGCCGTCGTCGTCGCGAATGGCGATTTCGGTCGAGGGCAGCGGCAGGCCGATAGTGCCGGTGAACTCGCCGGAGCTGAACTTGTTGGCCGTCGCCACCGGCGAGGTCTCCGAAAGACCGTAGCCTTCGCTGATGGGGCAACCGGTCAGCGCTTTCCAGCGCTCGGCGACACCCTTCTGTACCGCCATGCCGCCGCCAAGCGTCAAGAGCAGCGGCTTGAAGTCGAGCTTGCGAAAGTCCTCATTGTTGAGCAGCGCGTTGAACAGCGTGTTGAGGCCCGGAAAGATATGGATCGGATACTTGCCCATTTCCTTGACGAAGCCGGGAATGTCGCGCGGATTGGGGATCAGTATGTTCTGGCCGCCCATCTGCATGCCCATCAGTGCATTCACCGTCAGCGCGAAGATATGGTAGAGCGGCAGTGCGCAGACTAGGTTGAGATGCGCCGGCTTTGGCTTGACGGTGTAGGCGTCCTGCAGCCAGAGCGCATTCTGCGCGACATTGGCCAGCACATTGCTGTGCGAGAGGGTCGCGCCTTTCGAGATTCCGGTGGTGCCGCCGGTATATTGCAGGAAGGCGACATCGCTGGCGGCCACCGTGGCCGGCTTAAACGTCATGCCGCGGCCAGTCTTGAGGGCCGCATTGAACTTGACATGGCCAGGCAATGACCAGGCCGGCACCATCTTTTTGACGCGGCGCACGACCAGATTGACGATCGAGCCCTTCAGGCCGCCGAGCAGGTCGCCCATTGCCGCGACGACGACGTGCTTGACCGAGGTCCTGGCGACGACCGCCTGCAGGGTGTTGGCGAAGTTTTCGAGGATGACGATGGCCTGCGCCCCGGAATCCTTGAGCTGATGCTCCAGTTCGCGTGGCGTGTAGAGCGGATTGACGTTCACCACCGTGAAGCCGGCGCGGGCGACCGCCATCATCGCTATGGGATATTGCAGCACGTTCGGCATCATCAGGGCGACACGGGCGCCCTTCTGCAATCCTGTGGACTGCAGGTAGGCACCGAAGGCCGCCGAAGACTGTTCGAGCTGCGCGTAGGTGATGGACTTGCCCATGCACGTGAAAGCCGGCTGGCCGGCGAACTGCTTGCAGGCGCCAACGAGGAAGTCGCCGATGGAACCGTAGGGAAGGGCGCCGATCTCGGCCGGCATGTTCTTGGGATAGCTGTTGAGCCATGGCTTTTGCGGCAGGCCGGCGGCGAGTTCGGTGAGCGCCTTCGGCAGCCGCTGGCTGGCCGCTGTCGCTGGCTTCGAGACCGGTGCAGCCTTCACTGGTGGCGAACTCTTCGTCGTCGCGGTTTTGCCCGTTCCGGCCTTGCCCGATCCGGCCTTGGTCGCGGGCGCCTTTGCCGGCGCGGCCTTCGTCGCCGGCTTCGCGGCGGTCCTGGCGGTGGCCACGGCTTTTGCCGCGGGTGCTTTCTTGCCGGCGGCCGCCTTCGCGGTCGCTGCCTTGCCCGCGACCTTGCCCTGCCCGTCGCCGCCGGCGGCTGGCCTAGGCCCCGCCTTGGCCGACGCTTTCACCGGCGCCTTCGATGCTTTTGCCACCCGTTCCTCCTCGACAACCCTGGTCGCCTGTTCTCGCTGGCCCCTACCGCGCCGCCTCCGGATTGATGGAGACGTCCCTCCGCTGTGCCGCCTGTCTATCTATGTATTGCCTCTATCGGCGGCGGTGCAAGTCTTGCCCTTGCGGCAAGATGCCGAAAGATTTGCCGCCGAAAACCTTCCCGCCGGCCGCGGCCGGAACCGGCATCTTTCCGCACCGGCGGCGGATGAATACTGGGCGCGGCATCCTTGTCGTCGGACGTCGGATCAATAAAAAAATGCAGTCGTTAATAATATCGTGAATAGAAAAAACTGCTAATTTTTTCTGCCATTTAGCAAAATCGCGGATTTTTTTCCTGCTTCCCGCGGGGTAAGCAAACGGGGTGTTCCAAACCCGGAAAAACGGTGCTTATATGCGCGCTTCGCGAGCCTGATAGAGGGGCTTGGAAGAACATCAGGGAGTGCTCAATGAAGAAGAAATTGACTTTTGCAGCCGCGTTGCTGGCTGCAAGCGTCCTGGGCGGCGTGGCCAACGCGAAAACTCTGGTCTATTGCGCTGAAGCGTCGCCGGAGGGTTTCGACCCGGCGCCGTATACCGCGGGCCAGACATTCGACGCGTCCTCGCGTACCGTCTTCAATCGCCTTGTCGAATTCGATCACGGCAAGACCTCGGTTTCGCCCGGCCTGGCGGATAGCTGGACCATTTCCGACGACGGCAAGGAATATACCTTCAAGCTGCGCAAGGGCGTCAAGTTCGCGCCCACCGACTACTTCACCCCGACCCGCGACCTGAACGCCGACGACGTGGTGTTCTCTTTCGAGCGCCAGGTCGACAAGAACGGCCCCTGGTTCCAGTACATACCGGGCATCGCCTACCAGTATTACAATGACCAGTTCGGCGACAACATCACCAAGGTCGAGAAGGTCGACGACCTGACGGTGAAGTTCACCCTCAAGGAACCGGCGATCACCTTCATTCCGACGCTGGGCATGGATTTCGCCTCGATCGTCTCGAAGGAATATGCCGACAAGCTGCAGGCCGACAAGACGCCTGAACTGTTCAACCAGAAGCCGGTCGGCACTGGGCCGTTCATCTTCGTCGACTACCAGACCGATGCCGCCATCCGCTACAAGGCCAACCCGGACTATTGGGGCGGCAAGCAGAAGATCGACGATCTGGTCTTCGCCATCACCACCGATCCGGCGGTGCGCGCGCAGAAGCTGAAGGCCGGCGAATGCAACATCATGTCCTATCCGGCACCGGCCGACATTGCCGGCCTGCAGGCTGATGCGAACCTGACGGTCGCGGAGCAGGAAGGCCTCAACGTCGGCGCGCTGATGTACAACACCCAGCAGAAGCCGTTCGACGACGTGCGTGTCCGAAAGGCGCTCAACATGGCCATCAACAAGAAGGCCATCATCGACGCCGTGTTCCAGGGCGCCGGCCAGGTGGCGATCAACCCGATCCCGCCGACCATGTGGTCCTACAACAAGGACGTGAAGGACGATCCGTACGATCCGGACGCGGCCAAGAAGATGCTTGAAGAGGCCGGCGTGAAGGACCTCAAGATGAACGTCTGGGCGATGCCCGTCTCGCGCCCGTACATGCCGAACGCGCGCCGCACCGCCGAGCTGATCCAGGCGGACTTCGCAAAGGTCGGCGTCACCGTCAACATCGTCAGCTACGATTGGGGTGAATACCTCAAGCGCGCTTCCGCGGTCGATCACGACGGTGCCGTCATCGTCGGCTGGACCGGCGACAATGGCGATCCGGACAACTTCCTCGGCGTGCTCCTGAGCTGCGCTTCCGTCGGTTCGAACAACCGCGCGGAATGGTGCAACAAGGACTTCGATGCGCTTATCAACAAGGCCAAGACGGTTTCCGACCAGGCCGAGCGCACCAAGCTCTACGAACAGGCCCAGGTCATCTTCAAGGAGCAGGCACCGTGGGCAACGCTCGCCCACTCCAAGGTGTTCATGCCGATGCAGAAGACCGTCTCCGGCTTTGCGATGGATCCGCTCGGTATCCATCGCTTTGACGGCGTCGATATCGCCGAATAAGGTTCGCGAAATGGGGCGGCGCCACAAGGCGCCGCCCCACCTCGCCCGCCATGCTGCGTTATATCCTCGGCAAGCTCGCCCTCATCATCCCGACCTTCATCGGGATAACCATCCTCGCTTTCGGCTTCGTGCGCATCCTGCCCGGTGATCCGGTGCTGGTGCTTGCGGGCGAACGTGGCCTGTCGCCCGAACGTCATACGGCGCTGATGCACCAGTTCGGGTTCGACCTGCCGATCTGGCAACAGTATCTGACCTATCTGACCAATATCCTCGGCGGCGATTTCGGCACCTCGTTTTCAACCAAGACGCCGGTGCTCAAGGATTTCCTGGTGCGGTTCCCGGCCACGGTCGAACTCGCCATCTTCGCCATGATCTTCGCCGTCATCTTCGGTGTTGCCTTCGGCATTTTTGCTGCCATCCGCCGCGGCTCCTGGTTCGACCAGCTGACCATGGGCACCGCGCTCGCCGGCTATTCCATGCCAATTTTCTGGTGGGGGCTGCTGCTGATCATCGTGTTTTCCGGCACGCTGCACTGGACGCCGGTCTCGGGCCGCATCGACCTTCTCTATTTCTTCAAGCCGGTGACCGGCTTCATGACCATCGATTCCCTCATCTCGGGCCAGAAGGGCGCCTTCCGCTCGGCGGTGTCGCACCTCATCTTGCCCACCATCGTGCTCGGCACCATTCCGCTGGCGGTCATCGCCAGGCAGACCCGCTCGGCCATGCTCGAAGTGCTGGGCGAGGATTATGTGCGCACCGCGCGCGCCAAGGGCCTGGCGCCGCGGCGCGTCATCGGCCTGCATGCCTTCCGCAACGCGCTGATCCCGGTCGTCACCACGATCGGCCTGCAGGTCGGCACGCTGTTGACCGGCGCCATCCTGACCGAGAGCATCTTTTCGTGGCCGGGCATCGGCAAGTGGATGATCGATGCCATTTCCAAGCGCGACTATTTCACCGTGCAGGGCGGGTTGCTTTTGATCGCGCTGATCGTCATGTCGGTGAACCTTATCGTCGACGTGCTCTATGCCGTCATCAACCCGCGCATCCGGGCGAATTGACATGACCAATGAAGGCCCAGCCACCATCGAAGCCGCAACCGTCGTCAAGCCGCAGGATGCGCGGCTGCAGATGTTCGCCGAATTCTGGCACTATTTCTCGATCAACAAGGGTGCGGTGATCGGCCTCTTCGTCTTCGCCCTGCTGATCCTGATCGCCATCTTCGCGCCGTTGCTCGCCCCGCATTCGCCTGATGACCAGTTCCGTGACTTCTTCCTGACGCCGCCGGCCTGGCAGGCGGGCGGCAACGCGCAATTCCTGCTCGGCACCGACGCCGTCGGCCGCGATATGCTTTCGCGCCTGATCTACGGCTCGCGATTCTCGCTCGCCATCGGCTTCGTCGTCGTCACCACGGCACTGATCTCCGGCGTCATCCTCGGCCTGCTCGCCGGCTACTGCCGTGGCTGGGTCGACACGCTGATCATGCGCATCATGGACATCATCCTGGCTTTCCCGTCGCTGCTGCTGGCCCTGGTGCTGGTCGCGGTGCTCGGCCCAGGCCTCGTCAATGCCATGATCGCCATCGCCTTCGTGCTGCAGCCGCACTTCGCCCGGCTCACCCGCGCCGCCGTGATGGCGGAGAAGACCCGCGAATATGTAGTCTCGGCCAAGGTCGCCGGGGCCAGCCATCTCAGGCTGATGCTGGTCACCATCCTGCCCAACTGCATCGCCCCGCTGATCGTGCAGGCGACGCTGTCCTTCTCCAACGCCATTCTTGAGGCGGCCGCCCTCGGCTTCCTCGGCATGGGCGCGCAGCCGCCGACGCCGGAATGGGGCACCATGCTTGCCGAAGCACGCGAGTTCATCCTGCGCGCCTGGTGGGTGGTGACCTTTCCCGGCCTCGCCATCCTGATCACCGTCTTTGCCATCAACCTGATCGGCGACGGCCTGCGCGACGCGCTTGACCCCAAGCTGAAGAGGTCGTGAGCATGTCCCTGCTCGAGATCAAGAACCTCACCGTTTCCTTCGACACCGCCGCCGGACCGTTCATGGCCGTGCAAGGCATCGACCTTTCGGTCGAGCCGCGCGAGGTGCTGGCGATCGTCGGCGAGTCCGGCTCCGGCAAGTCGGTCTCGATGCTGGCGGTGATGGGGCTGTTGCCCAACACCGCGACGGTCAAGGCCGACCGCATGGCTTTCGATGGCGTCGACCTGTTGAAGCTCAGCCCGTCCGAACGCCGCAAGATCGTCGGCAAGGACATCTCGATGATCTTCCAGGAGCCGATCGCCAGCCTCAACCCATGCTTCACCGTCGGCTTCCAGATCGAGGAAGTGTTGCGCTTCCACATGGGCATGGATCGCGCCCAGCGCCGGGCGCGCGCCATCGAGCTGATGAAGCTGGTCGGCATTGCCGATCCGGAAGAACGGCTGAGCTCGTTTCCGCACCAGATGTCGGGCGGCCAGTGCCAGCGCGTCATGATCGCGATCGCCATTGCCTGCAATCCGAAGCTCTTGATCGCCGACGAGCCGACGACCGCGCTCGACGTCACCATCCAGAAGCAGATCCTCGATCTCCTGGTCTCGCTGCAGGCCAAATACGGCATGGGCCTGATCATGATCACCCACAATATGGGCGTGGTGGCCGAGACCGCCGACCGCGTCATCGTCCAGTACAAGGGCCGCAAGATGGAAGAGGCCGACGTGCTGTCGCTGTTTGAATCGCCGAAAAGCAACTACACGCGCGCGCTGCTGTCGGCGCTGCCGGAAAACGCCGTCGGCGACCGGCTGCCGACTGTGTCCGATATGCTGTTCGAGCCTGCCCCTTCGGCAGCGGGAGCCTCGGCATGAGCACCACCGTCCTCGAAGGCAAGAACATCGTTCGCGACTACCATATCGGCGGCGGCCTGTTCTCCGGGCCGCGCACAGTGCATGCCGTTAAGGGCGTCTCCTTCACGGTGGACAAGGGCAAGACGCTGGCCATCGTCGGCGAAAGCGGCTGCGGCAAGTCCACGCTCGCCCGCATCATCACCTTGATCGATCCCGCGACGTCGGGCGAGCTGTTCATCGACGGCAACAAGGTCGATATCGCCAAAGGCGGATTGACCAAGGAGATGCGCCGCAAGGTGCAGATCGTCTTCCAGAACCCTTACGGATCGCTCAATCCGCGCCAGAAGATCGGCGATGTGCTGGGCGAGCCGCTGCTGATCAACACCGACAAGCCGGCCGCCGAACGGCGCGACCTCGCCATGAAGATGCTGAAGAAGGTCGGCCTCGGTCACGAGCACTATAACCGCTATCCGCACATGTTCTCGGGCGGCCAGCGCCAGCGCATCGCCATTGCCCGTGCGCTGATGCTCAACCCAAGCCTGCTGGTGCTCGACGAGCCGGTTTCGGCGCTCGATCTCTCGGTGCAGGCGCAGGTGCTCAACCTGCTCGCCGACCTGCAGGACGAATTCCAGCTGACCTATGTCTTCATCAGCCACGATTTGTCGGTGGTGCGCTACATCGCCGACGATGTGATGGTGATGTATTTCGGCGAGGCGGTCGAATATGGCTCGCGCGACGAGGTCTTCTCCGACCCCAAGCACAGTTACACCAGGACGCTGTTCGCCGCGACGCCGCGCGCCGATGTGGCGAGCATCAAGGCGAGGCTGGCGAAGAAGAAGGCTGCTTAACGTCGCAAAGCCATGCAAATGGCCGGACGTCAGCGCCGCCCCTCATTGTCCTGCCGGACATTTCTCCCCGTATAGTGACGGGGAGAAAAACGCTCTCACGGCCGGTTTCGCCAACCACCAAGATTGCGAGCAGGGTGCCGAGGGTGCGGCCAGCCTCTTCTCCCGTCACTATACGGGGAGAAGGTGCCGGCAGGCGGATGAGGGGCAGCGCGACGGCCCGAATCGATCGGAGCGATTGCCGCGACGATTGCCGCGAGCCTGACTCATCACGACAGCTTGGCGATGATGGCGCGCAAAGCCTCACCGAACTTGTGGATCTCCTCGACCGTATTGTAGTGCACCAGCGAGGCGCGGATGGCGCCGCTGTCCATGCTGAGGTTGAGGCGCTTCATCAGCCGCGGCGCGTACATGTGGCCGTCGCGGATGCCGATCTGCATCTCGGCCATTTCCTCGACGATCCGCTGCGGCGACAGCTTGCCGATATTGAAGCAGAAGGTCGGCACGCGCTCGTTGATGCGCGCCTCGTCGGCGACCCCGTAGATGGTCGCGCCGCAATCCTTCAGTACGCCCATCATCTCGCGCGCCAGCACCAGCTCATAATCGCGGATGGCGCCCATGCCGGCGACGATGTTTTCGCGTCGCGAGCGGTTGTTGGAGGGCGCCAGATTGCGGCCGATCAGTTCCAGATATTGCACGGCGGCATCCATGCCCGACACGTTCTCGTAGATGAAGGTGCCGGCTTCCACCTTGTAGGGAGGCTCGTCCGGAATGAAATCCTCGCGGAAGGTCGGCAGCCGCTCCAGCGTCTCGAAGCGGCCCCACAGAAAGCCCATATGCGGCGAGAAATTCTTGTAGCCGGAGCAGACGAGATAATCGCAGCCCCAGGCCTGCACGTCGATCAGCCCATGCGGCCCGTAATGCACGCAGTCGAGGAACACTTCGGCGCCGGCGGCCTGGGCGATTTGCGCCACCGACGCGACGTCGACGATCGAACCGATCGAGTGCGCCGTCACCGTGCAGGCGACCAGCCGAGTGCGGTCCGAAACCAGCGGCTTGAGATCGTCGACATGCAGGTTGCCATCCTCGCGCATGCGCCACCACTTGAATTTGGCGCCGGCCGATTCCAGCGCCAGCCAGGTGGCGATGTTGGCGTCGTGGTCCATGTCGGTGATGACGATCTCGTCGCGTTCTCCAAGCATCTGGCCGATGCCGAGGCTGACCAGACGGATGAAGGAGGTGGCGTTCATGCCGAAGCAGATTTCCGCCGGGCTGTAAGCATTGATCAACAGTGCGACGCTTGTCCGCGCATCGGCGACCGACTGGTCGACGGTGACGCTGCGGCCATAGCGGCCGCCGCGCTGCACATTATGCGAGACCAGGTGGTTGGTCACCGCGTCGAGCACGCTCTGCGGAATCTGCGCCCCGGCGGCGTTGTCCATGAAGATGAAATCGCCAGCCCGCTGCAGGGCGGGAAACATGGCGCGGATGGTGTCGACGGGAAAGCCGCCGGTGGCCTGGGGATTGCTCAAGGATATCTCCTGCGAAGTGCTTGCGGGGTGGTGAGTGGTCAGCGGGTCTTCTCGGTCTTGAAGCGGGCTTCAAGCAGGCTGACGAGACGAACCATCGGCCAAAGGAAGATGAGATAGACCAGCGCCGCGCCGATCAGCGGCGAGGGATTGGCGTAGAGCGACTGTGCATTGGTCGCTTCCTTGAGCAGTTCCGGCAGCGCCACGGTGGAGGCCAGCGACGTGTCCTTGAACATCGAGACGCAGTTGCTGGTCATCGGCGGGATGACGACGCGCACCGCCTGCGGCAGCACCACCTTGCGCAAGGTCAAAAGGAACGGCAGGCCAAGCGCCTGCGCCGCCTCGAACTGGCCGCGCGGAATGCTCTCTATGCCGGAACGGAACACCTCCGCCGAATAGGCCGACATGATAATGGCGAACGCGGTCACCGCCGACGCCCAGGACGATAGGCGTATGCCGAGGAAAGGCAGCGCGTAATAGATCAGGATCAGCACGACGAGGACCGGCAAGGCGCGGAAAATGTCGGTGTAACCGACCGCCAGCCAGCGCAGCGGCTTCGGCGCATAGAGCCGCAACAGGCTGATCACCAGGCCGATGGGAATGCCGATGCCGATGCTGAGCAGACCGAGCAGCAGCGTGTTCAGGAAGCCGCGCAGCAACGCCGGCAGGCTCGACGCGATGACGTCGGCGTTGAAGAAAGTGTCGATCAGCGACATCAGGGCATTCCCGAACGGTGTTGCGTCATCTGACGTCAGAGCCCGACCCGGAACATCAAGATCGGCTGTGCCGAACGGATGCTGGTCCCGGGAAGGCTATGCGTGAAAAACGGGACGTGCCGACCCCTTTGGGGCCGGCACGCATTCCGTCTGGCCGCCGCTCAGGCCTTGGGCATAGGCATTTCCTTGACGGTCGAGGAATCGGCCGGCGCGTCGCTGCCGAACCACTTCTTGTGGATCGCGGCCAACGTGCCGTCCTTCTTCATCGCCGTCAGCGCGTCGTTGAGTTTGCCGAGCAGCGGATGATCCTTGGTCATCATCAGGCCGTACTGCTCGCCGGTCTTGATGCGCTGCTTGACCTTCAGGTCCTTCATCTTCGTAAAGGAATATTCCATGCCGGGAATGTCGCTGACGGCGGCGTCGATCCGGCCGGCGCTGAGGTCGAGCAGCAAGTTCTGCTGCGTGTCATAGCCCTTTACATCGCTGAAGCCGTCGGCTTCCTGATGCGCCTTGACCCAGGTCTCGCCGGTCGAGCCCGAGAGCACGCCGACGATCTTGCCCTTGAGGTCGGCCTCGGCGTTGATCGCGCTGTCGGTCTTGGTCGCGATACCCATGTCGGAATCATAATAGGGCTGGGTGAACGACTGCGACTTCAGCCGCTCCGGCGTGATGGTGATCGAGGAGATGGCGACGTCGATGCGCTTCGAAGTGGTGGCGGCGAACAGTGCCTGAAAGCCGAGATCGGCGATGTCGGTGGTCATGCCGGCGCGCTTGGCCGCCTCGTTGACGATGTCGACTTCGAAACCCTCGAACGTGCCGCTCTCGTTCTTATATTCGAAGGGCGGATTGGTCGGGTAGGCGCCGACATTGAGCACATCGGCGGCATAGGCGGTTGCCGGTCCGGCCGCGATGCCGATTGCCGCGGCGACAAGGATGAGATTGCGACGGTTGAGCTTCATTGGTGGTCCCTCTGGGGTGTTCCCTCTGGTTGTTGATCGGGCGGGCTGGCCCGCACGGTTTCTTGCCGTCCCGCCTCCCAGCGGGGCGTCAATTCATGATGGCGGCCATGCGCTCGAGCGCTGCCGCGATTTTGTCGCGGTCGCACACGCTTTCACGCGCGAAAGGTTGGCGATGGTCTCGGTACGCAGGTCGTGGAGCTGAGCGCGCGCACCATCGAAAGCGTAGCGCGCGCTGGACGATGATTGGGGCTGCACAAACGACAAGGACTGAAACCCCTCCCACCCGGAGCACCATGATGACTGCCCGTAAAGCCCTCCAGGCCGACAGTCGCCATCCATCCTGAATGCTTATCCAAAGCGCGGCGCTTTTCAAGGCAAAAGTTTTAAGCTTAAAAAGTTTCCTGGCTTGATCGCTTGTGCAACCCGGCGCTAGCGCGGGTCCTCCCGCGCCAGTTCGGCCCGGGCGGCGGCATAATTGGCCGCGGCGCCCGCACCCAGGTACATTGTGTCGCTGGCCAGGACGAAGAAGCTGGCGCCGATTGCCGCCCATTGGCCGATGGCCTGCGGGCTGGCGCAGAATATGCCGGAGGTCTTGTCGTGCGCGATCGCCACGCCGATGATCCTGCGGATCGCGTCCGTGAGCTTGTCGGCGCCCTTCGGTCCGATCGCATCGATCGACACGGAGAGATCGCCGGGGCCGACGAAGATCACGTCGACGCCGTCGACATCAGCGATCGCCTCGATGTTGGCCAATCCCTCTGAAGTCTCGACCTGGACCGCCACGACGATCCTGTCATTGGCGCCGGCTAGATATTCGGGAATGCGATAGCCATAACCGGCCGCGCGACCGGGTCCGACGCCGCGCTCGCCCCGTGGCGGATAGCGGGATGCTTTCACGGCCATTGCCGCCTGTGCGGATGTCGAGACGCGTGGCACCAGCACGCCTTGCGCGCCGCTGTCCAGCGCCGCCTGGATGGCTTCGGGCGCGTGGCCGGGAACGCGCACCATCGCCGGCACGCGGTGGACATCGGCGGCGCGCACCATGGTCTCGATGATGTCGCGTGAGATCTGGGCATGCTCCCAGTCGATGCAGAGGAAGTCGAGGCCGGACAGCGCCATCACTTCAACCGCGACGGGGTGAGGAATGGCAGCGAAGGAGCCGACGAGGTTGGCCTTGCCGATGCAATTCTGGCGGAACTCGCTCATGCCTAGTCCTTTTCTCATCCCGCCAAACTCATATCGACAAACAGGCGCAGGGCGAAGCTATTTCATGCTTGAAATATTTTCGCGGAGCCGTAGCGTGCGATCTTCGCCGGGAGGTCGCGACATGAACAAAGCACATCCGCTGCACGGCTCCAACAAACTGAAGCTTGGCGTTTTCTCGACCAACGCCGATGGCGGCCTTGCCATATCGGATGTGCCGGAACGCTGGACGGCGAGCTGGCAGGACAATCTAACGGCCGCCCGGATCGCCGATCGCGCCGGGCTGGAGTTCATGTTGCCGATCGCGCGCTGGCGTGGCTTTGGCGGCCGCAACAAGGTGCGCGAGCGGTCCTTCGAGACCTTCACCTGGGCGGCGGCACTCAGCATGGCCACCGACCGGATCGGCCTGTTCATGACCGTGCACGTGCCGCTGGTGCATCCGCTCTATGCCGCCAAGGCGCTGGCGACGGTCGATCACATCAGCAAAGGCCGGGCCGGCCTGAACATCGTCTGCGGCTGGAACCCGAAGGAATTCGGCATGTTCGGCACGCCGCTGGTCGAGAAGGGCTACGACCAGGCGGCCGAATGGATCGAGATCCTCGAGAAGCTCTATGCATCGGCGGAGCCGCTGGACTACGAAGGCACCTATTATCACCTCAAGGAGGCGGTCAGCCGGCCGGCCAGCCTGCAGGTTCCGCGCCCCGTGACCATGAACGCCGCTTTCGGCGGCCCCGGCCGCGATTTCGCCGCGGCCCATTGCGACTACCTGTTCACGACCTTTTCCGAGATGGCCGATGCCGGCAAGCATGTCGCCGACATCAGCGAGCGAGCCGACAAGGTTGGCCGGCAGGTCGGCGTCTACACCGTGGCCCATGTCGTCTGCCGTCCGACCATGGAAGAGGCGCAGGCCTATTACAATAGATATGCCGTCGATCTGGCCGATCACGAGGCGGTCGATGCGCATATGGCCGGCAAGAAGGAATTCTCGCAGTCGCACGACCCGCATGCCTATGACCGCTACCGGCAGCGTTTCGCCGGCGGCGCCGGCACCTATCCGCTGGTTGGAACGCCGCAGACGATCGTCGCCGAAATGGCCGCCATTGCGGAGCACGGCTATCAAGGCATCGCCCTGTCCTTCGTCAACTACACGCAGGAGCTGCCCTATTTCTGCGATCACGTGCTGCCGCTGCTGAGGCAGGCTGGCCTTCGCGGGTAGCAGCGATGCCAAGGGGATGATCGGTGGCCTAGCCAGGATTTCAACGTCGTCATCCCTGGGCGGAGCAGGAGTGAAGCTCCGTCGCGGAGACCCTGGGATCCATGCCGCGATCTTAGCCACGGAGTGCGGCGGAGCAGAATTCCGGACCGCTGCAACGCTTTGATTTCACGGCATGGATCCTGGGGTCTGCGCCGCGTCGCTGCGCTCCTTGCTTCGCCCCAGGATGACGAAGCGATGGGCGTTTATTCCGGAATAACGGCGGTCGCCTGGATCTCCACCTTGGCGCGGTCCTCGACCAGCGCCACCACCTGCATGGCGGCCATCGCTGGAAAATGCCGGCCGATCACCTCGCGATAGGCCTCGCCGATCCCCTTGAGGTTGCCGAGATATTCGGCCTTGTCGGTAAAATACCAGGTCATCGAGGTGATGTGCCGTGGCTCCGCGCCGGCCTCGGCCAGCACCGCGACGATGTTCTGAAGCGTCTGCCGCACCTGGCCGGCGAAATCGTCCGTCTCGAACTGGCATTGCCCGTTCCAGCCGACCTGTCCGCCGACGAAGACGAGCCTGCCGCGCGCCGCCACGCCGTTGGCGTAGCCGACCGGTTTTGCCCAGCCTTCCGGCTGCAGGATCTCGTGCATGTCGTCTCTCCGCCTGTCCAATATCGGGTCCGCAATATCCGTCTCGAAAACATTTCAGTCCGTGGTCACGACCTGTTCAGGCCGCGCCCATCACTTGCCGCGCGATCACAACCTTCTGCACGTCCGATGCGCCCTCGTAGATTCGCAGCGCGCGGATCTCGCGGTACAGGCTCTCGACGATGTGGCCCTTGCGGACGCCATCGCCGCCATGCAACTGCACGGCTATGTCGATCACCTCCTGCGCCTTGTCGGTGGCGAACAGCTTGGCCATCGCCGCCTCGCGCGTCACCCGCGCAGCGCCCATGTCCTTGGTCCAGGCGGCGCGATAGACCAGAAGCGCCGCAGCATCGACGTCGAGCGCCATGTCGGCGACATGGCCCTGCACCATCTGCAACTCGGCCATCGGCGCGCCGAACAATTTGCGTTCGGCCACCCGCTTGATGCTTTCATCGAGCGCGCGTCGGGCAAAGCCGAGCGCCGCCGCGCCGACGGTCGAGCGGAACACGTCGAGCACCGACATGGCGATGCGAAAACCGTCGCCCGGCTTGCCGATCAGCGCCGAGGCCGGCAACCGGACATGATCGAACGAAAGCCGCGCCAGCGGATGCGGCGCGATCACTTCAAGGCGCTCGGCAATGCCAAGCCCCTCGGCGTCGCCAGGCACGAGAAAAGCGGATAGCCCCTTGGCACCCGGCGCCTCTCCGGTGCGGGCGAAGACGACATAGAGATCGGCAATGCCGCCATTCGAAATCCAGGTTTTTTCGCCCGTGAGAACGTAGCTATGGCCGTCACGGGTCGCCGTCATCTCCATGTTGGCGACATCAGATCCCGAACGCGGTTCCGATAGGGCGAAGGCTGAGATCGCCTTGCCGTCCCGTGTCTTCGCAAGCCATTGCTGCTGCTCCGGCGTCCCGAATAGGCTGAGCGCGCCGGTGCCGAGACCTTGCATGGCGAAAGCGAAATCGGCGAGGCCATCGTGGCGGGCCAGCGTCTCGCGCGTGATGCACAGGGCGCGCACGTCGAGTGGTGCGGGGTTGTCCGTATCGAGCGCCGTCGGCTTCAGCCAGCCGTCCCTGCCCAGTTTCGCGACCAGCTCGCGGCAGGCGGCGTCGACGTCATGGTGGTCGACCGGCAGGTTTTTCGCGCACCAGGCGTCCAGGTGCCCGGCGAGTTCGCGATGGCGGTCTTCGAAGAAGGGCCAGTTGAGGAAGGAGCGGTCAGGCATGGATATCTCCCGTTACGCCTCGTTCCGTCACACCCCCCTCTGGCCTGCCGGCCATCTCCCCCGCAAGGGGGGAGATTAGCGGTTTCACCGATGCCGCCCCTTCCTCAGAGCTGGTAATTGGCGAAAGCCAGAGTGACATCTGATCTCCCCCCTTGCGGGGGAGATGGCCGGCAGGCCAGAGGGGGTTGCCTACGCAACAAGCCATCCTCAATTCCCCTCGAACACCGGCTTTTCCTTGGCCACGAAAGCCCGATACGCCCGTTCGAAATCGCGCGTCTGCATGCAGATCGCCTGCGCCTGTGCTTCCGCCTCGATCGCCTGATCGAGGCCCATCGACCATTCCTGGTTGAGCTGCGTCTTGGTGATGCCGTGGGCGAAGGTCGGGCCGGAGACGATGCGGGCGGCCATGTCGAGCGCGTCGGTCTCAAGTACGTCTGCCGCTACCAGCCTGTTATAGAACCCCCAGCGCTCGCCTTCCGTCGCTGTCATGGTTCGGCCGGTGTAGAGCAGTTCGGCGGCGCGGCCCTGGCCGATGATGCGCGGCAGGATCGCGCAGGCGCCCATGTCACAGCCGGCGAGACCGACGCGGGTGAACAGGAACGCTGTCTTGGCTTCCGGCGTGGCGATGCGGATATCCGAACTCATGGCGATGATGGCGCCGGCGCCGACCGCCACGCCGTCCACCGCGGCGATGATCGGCTTGCCGCAATTCAGCATCGCCTTGACGAAATCGCCGGTCATGCGGGTGAAGGCCAAGAGCTGCTTCATGTCCATCTTGACCAGTGGGCCGATGATGTCGTGAACATCGCCGCCGGAGCAGAAATTGCCGCCATTGGAGAGGAACACCACGGCGTCGACGTCGTCGGCATAGACGAGATCGCGGAACGTGTCGCGCAGCTCGGCATAGCTGTCGAAGGTCAGCGGGTTCTTGCGCTCCGGCCGGTCAAGCCGGACCTTAGCGATCCTGCCCTCGACCTCCCACAGGAAATGCGTCGGCTTGAGGCCGGCCATTGCGGTCATTCGCGTCCCTCCCAGTTGCTGCGGAACGAGGTCAGCATGCCGGTCAGCCGGCGCGCATCCTCCTCGCTGACCTTGCCCAGCAATTCGCCGATCCAGCCCTCATGCGCGGCGGCGATGATGGCAAAGGACTTCGTACCTTCCTCGGTCAGCCGAACCATCGAGGTGCGGCGGTCGCCATTGCGGCGCGCGCGCGCCACCAGCCCTTCCGAAACCAGCCGGTCGACAATACCGGTGACATTGCCGTTGGACACCAGCAGGAAGCGCGACAGGTCGCTCATCAGCATGCCCTCCGGCGCGCGGTAAAGTGCTGCCATGACGTCGAAACGCGGCAACGTCGTGTCGAATTCCTTCTTCAGGCGCTCGCGCAGTTCGGCCTCGATCGTGCGCGACGCGCGCAGCAGCCTGATCCACAGGCGCAGCCGGTCCTTGCCGGGTCCCGATGGCAGGGGCAGGGGGCCGGCTACCATGTTTCACCTCCCGAGATCGAAATCGCCTGTCCGGTGATCGATTGCGCCGCGTTGCCACACAGCCAAAGCACGGCTTCGGCAATTTCCCGGGGCTGGATGAAACGGCCTTGCGGATTGGTCGAGGCAAGACTGGCCCGCGCCTGTTCTGCCGAGCGGCCGGTCTTTTCGACGATGCGCTGGATGGACTCCTCCAGCATGTCGGTCTCGACGAAGCCTGGGCACACGGCGTTGACGGTGACACCGGATTTCGCCGTCTCGGCGGCCAGCGCCCGCATCAGGCCGACGACGCCATGCTTGGCCGCGACGTAGGGCGCGACATAGGCGTAGCCCTTCAGACCTGCCGTGGAGGCGATGAACACGATGCGGCCTGCCTTGCGCGCGGCCATGCCGGCCAGCGCCGGTTTCACCGTCAGGAAGGCGCCGGTCAGATTGACGTCGAGCGTCCGCTGCCAGTCGGCCAGCGGGATCTTGTGCGCTGGCGTGCTGCCGGCCATGCCGGCATTGGCAATGACGATATCGAACGGCCCGCGCGCGGCTTCAGCCTGCGCGTAGAGCGCCGCCGTTTCGGTCTCGCTCGTGACATCGGCGGTAATGCCGAAGATGCGGCCGCTTTGGCCCGCGACCTTTGCGAGCTCCGTTTCCCGCCGGCCGCAGATGGTCACGTCAACGCCGGCGCCGGCCAGTGCCAGCGCGATTGCCCGGCCGACGCCGGAGCCGCCGCCGGTGACCAGTGCGTGCTTGCCCGCGATCATGTGGCAATCCTCGAAGGTCGGCGCTGCCTCTTGCGCCAGATCGAAGCCATGACATGCACAGACATTCTGGGACTGGCGATTGGCCCGATGCTTGGTTGCCAGGTGGTTCCCCCAATCCGTCGTTGCTTCGCAACGCCACCTTTCCCTCCTCCGGAGGGAAAGGAAGGGAGCCTCATGAGACGAGCATCGGCGGCAGAGGGGTCGCACCGTTCCTCTCCCCCGTCGATCGGGGGAGAGGTGGATCGGCGAAGCCGAGACGGAGTGGGGGTCGACCAGCGCAGTGCAAGACCATGCATGCGCGACGCCCCCCTGCATGCTGCGGGAAGGTGCCGGCAGGCGGATGAGGGGCAGCGTGGCGAACGAAAAATACTCATACTTTCAGCCCCGCCGCCGCATCGCGCTCGGCCAGCCGGTAGATCTGGTCGCGCCCGGGCAGATAGGGATCAGGCCATTTGACGCCGCGGTCGCCGAGCGACACCGCCGCATGCAGCGTCCAGTACGGATCGGCGAGATGCGGCCTCGCCAGTGCCACAAGGTCGGCGCGGCCGGCCATCAGGATCGAATTGACATGGTCCGGCTCGTAGATGTTGCCGACCGCCATCGTCGCCATGCCGACTTCGTTGCGGATGCGGTCGGAAAACGGCGTCTGGAACATGCGGCCATAGACCGGCTTTGCCAGCACCGAAGTTTGTCCTGCCGAGACGTCGCAAATGTCGACGCCGGCCTCATGCAACAGCCGCGCGATCTCGACCGCGTCGGCGGGTGTCACGCCTTCGATGCCGATCCAGTCATTGGCAGAAATACGCATCGAGATCGGCTTGTGCGCCGGCCAGGCGGCGCGCACCGCGTGGAAAACCTCGAGGGGATAGCGCATGCGGTTTTCCAGCGAACCGCCATAGGCGTCCGTGCGGCGGTTGGTGACCGGCGTGATGAAGGACGACAGGAGATAGCCATGGGCGGCGTGGATCTCCAACATGTCGAAGCCGCAGCGATCGGCCATCTGCGCCGAAGCCACGAACTCGTCGCGCACTCTGTCCATGTCGGCGCGATCCATCGCCTTTGGCACCTGATTGTCAGGCGACCACGCGACGGCCGATGCCGCCATGACAGGCCAGTTACCGGAGGCCAGCGGCACGTCGGTGCCTTCCCAACCGACACGGGTCGAACCCTTGGCGCCGGAATGGCCGATCTGGGCGCAGATCTTGGCTTCGGTTTCGGCATGGACGAAGTCGACCAGTCGCCTCCACGCCGCCTCATGCTCGGGCGCGTAGAAACCGGGGCAGCCGGGCGTGATGCGTCCTTCCGGGCTGATGCAGGTCATCTCGATATAGACGAGTCCGGCGCCGCCCTTGGCGCGCTCGGCATAATGGGTGAAATGCCAGTCGGTCGGGCAGCCGTCGACGGCCTTGTACTGCGCCATCGGCGAGACGACGACGCGGTTTTGCAGCCGCATGTCGCGCAGCTTGAACGGCGCGAACATCGGCGCCCTGCGCAGCCTGTTGCCACCGGCACCCGCCTGGCGCTGGAACCATTCTTCGGCGCCGCCCAGCCATTCGGCATCGCGCAGCCGCAGATTCTCGTGGCTGATGCGTTGCGAGCGGGTCAAAAGCGAATAGTTGAACTGCACCGGATCGAGGCCGAGATAGCGCTCGACCTCCTCGAACCATTCCAGTGAATTGCGCGCCGCCGACTGCAGCTTCAGCACCTCGGTGCGGCGGGCGTCCTCATATTTACGGAAGGCGGCCTCGAGGTCCGGTTCGGTCTCGACATAATCCGCCAGCGCGACCGCGCTTTCCAGCGCCAGTTTGGTGCCGGAGCCGATCGAGAAATGCGCCGAGGCCGCCGCGTCGCCCATCAGCGCCAGATTCTTGTAGGACCAGCGCTCGCACAGCACGCGCGGGAAGTTGATCCAGGCCGAGCCACGGATATGGTTGGCGTTGGTCATCAGCGCGTGGCCGCCAAGATGCTTGGCAAAGATGCGCTCGCACACCGCGATGGACTCCTGCTGCGTTATCGCGCCGAAGCCGAAGGCGGCCCAGGTCTGTTCGCTGCATTCGACGATGAAGGTCGCGGTCTCGCTGTCGAACTGGTAGGCGTGCGCCCACACCCAGCCATGCTCGGTCTTCTCGAAGATGAAGGTGAAGGCGTCGTCGAATTTCTGGTTGGTGCCGAGCCACACGAACTTGCATTTGCGGGTGTCGATGTCTGGCTTGAAGATGTCGACGAACGTGTTGCGTGCCTTCGAGTTCAGTCCGTCGGCGGCGACGACCAGGTCATGCGTCTCCATATAAGGGCGGGGATCGGCGATGTCGGTCTCGAACATCAGCTTGACACCGAGTTCGCGCGCGCGGCGCTGCAAGAGGACCAGCAGCCGCTTGCGGCCGATGCCGCAGAAGCCGTGCCCCGACGAGACCGTGCGCACGCCGTCATGGATGACGGCGATGTCGTCCCAATAGGCAAAATGCTTCTTGATCCAGACGGCGCTGACCGGATCATTCTCAGCAAGATTGTCGAGCGTCTCGGCCGACAGGACCACGCCCCAGCCGAACGTGTCGTCGGCGCGATTGCGCTCGAAAACCGTCACGTCGTGCGCGGCGTCCCTCAGCTTCATCGAAATGGCAAAGTAGAGGCCGGCTGGTCCGCCGCCGAGAACCGCAACCTTCATCCGTGCGATCTCCTCTTCGCTTACTATGCCTCAGTATCGCGCCGGAGGTAGGATATTTCAAGCTTAAAGTTTTATATCGAAATGATTATGCGAGCGTGGGTGGCGCGCTTGCCGGGACATCCTGCAAGCGCGCCGCGAGAGATCATTTCTCCGGATTCTTCGGGCTCCACAGCACGGTCTCGGCATCCTTCTCATAGGCCATGCCCGAGGGATAGCTGATCGCCTCGAGTTGCAGTCCCCACGGCGCCTGGAAATAGAGGATGGTCTGGCCGGCGGCGGGTCCTTCCTTGACCGGCAGCGGCCCCATCCTGGTCTTCACGCCCTTGCCATCGAGATAGGCTTTGGCCGCGGCGACATCGTCGACATAGAAGGCGATGTGGAAGCCGCCAATGTCGCTGTTTTTCGGTGTCAGATCCTTCTGGTCGGGCGCGGTATATTTGAACAGCTCGATGTTCGATCCATAGCCGCAACGCACCATGGTGACCTGCTCGATGACAGCCTTCGGATCGACGCCGAGCAGGTCCTGCATGAAGGTGCCCTTGTCGTCGGCGAACGGGCCGAACGACATCGCCTTCTTGCAGCCGACGACCTCGGTGAAGAAGTCGACCGCCTGCTTCATGTCGGGAACCGTGATGCCGGTATGGTCGTGCCCGCGCATGCCGGGGATCGAGCTCGCCGAGGCCATGCCGGCGCTGCCCAGAACAGTGGCGGCGAGCACCGCAAATCGTATTGTTGTCTTCATGTTTGTTCTCCTCCGTTTGGCGGGACTTGGTTAGCCTTCGATCGCACGTCCGAAGCCCGTTTTTCGGCGTGCGGTTGTTTTCATGTCGGGACCCTTGCCGTTGGGATGTTCAGCCAGTCCGGATCGATTTCCGGCAGCGGAATGGCGGCGAGCAGGTCGCGCGTGTAGCTCTGCCGCGGATTGTCGAACAAGGCGTCGGTGGCGCTCGCTTCGACGATGCTGCCTTCGCGCATGACGATCACCTGCCGGCACAGCCGCCGGATGACCGACAGATCGTGGCTGATGAAGGCGACCGTCAGGCCCATCTCCGCTGCAAGCTTCTCCAGCAAGGTGAGGATCTGGGCCTGCGTAGACACGTCGAGGCCCGAGACGATCTCGTCGGCCAGCACGAATTTCGGCGACAGTGCCAGCGCGCGCGCGATGCCGACGCGCTGGCGCTGCCCGCCCGACAATTCGTGGCGGTAACGGCTGGCGAAGCTCTGCGGCAGGCCGACGCGTTGCAGTGCCTCGGCGACGCGGGATTTCAGATTGTCGCCAAGCCCGTTCTGCTTGAGCGGAGCGGCGATAATGCTGGCAATGGTACGGCGCGGGTTGAGCGACGACATCGGATCCTGGAAGATCATCTGCAGGTCGCGGCGTAGTGGCCGCAGTTCCGCTTCCGGCAGATGGGTGATGTCGCGGCCTTCGAAACGGATGCTGCCGGCGCTCGGCTCCAGCAGCCGCACCAGCGCACGGCCAAGCGTCGACTTTCCCGAACCGGATTCGCCGACGATGCCCGTCACAGAGCCGCCGGACAGGTCGAAATCCAGACCTTTCAGAATCTCGGCCAAAGGTGCGCGGCCGATCAGCGGCTTGCGCGTCATGTCGGGCAGGGCGACCTTCAGCCCGCGCACGGAGAACAGCGGCTCAGCCATGCTGACGCCTCCAGGCCTGGTCGGCGGCAGCGATCTCTGCGGCGAGCCCGGCCAGTACCGCCTCGTCCACCGGCTTCAGCGAAGCATATGGATCGGTATAGCGCGGCGTCGCCGCCATCAGCGCTCGGGTGTACGGATGCCGAGGTGCCGCGAAAAGCGCCACGGTCTCTCCCTCTTCCACCACCTTGCCGGCATAGAGCACCGAGACTTTCTGGCTGATCTTGGCGACGACGCCGAGATCGTGGGTGACGAACAGGATCGCGGTGCCATGTTCGCGCTGCAACGCAGCGATGAGCCGCAGGATCTGCTTCTGCACGGTGACGTCGAGGGCCGTGGTCGGCTCGTCGGCGACGATCAGCCGTGGCTCGGCTGCGAAGGCGGCGGCAATCAGCACGCGTTGGCGCATGCCGCCGGACAATTCGTGCGGATAGCTCTTCAGCACGCGGTCGGGGTCGCGGATCTGCACCTCATCAAGCAACTGCCGGATACGCCGATCGGCCTTGTCTCCGCTCCAGCCGAGAATGCGCACCAGACGGTCGGTCATCTGGGGGCCGATGCGGCGCGAGGGGTTGAGTGCGGTCAGCGGATCCTGCGGGATCAGCGCCGTGCGCGCGCCGATCAGCGTGCGCCGCGCTTTTGGCGGGAGTTTGCCGAGGTCTTCGCCCTCGAGTCTCATGTAGCCTTCGACGATGCGCACGCTCGACGGCAACACACCAAGCACCGCCTTGCCGATCATCGTCTTGCCGGCGCCGCTTTCGCCGACCAGCGCGCGCACTTCACCGGGTTGTACCGAGAGCGATACCGAGCGCAGCACGCGCTGGCCGTTGGCCAGCACGGCGCTCAGATCGGCTATGTCGAGACAGGCGCTCATCGCAGCACCGGATCGAAACGCGTCTTCAGCGCTTCGCCGAACTGGCTGAAAGAGAGCACGGTGAGGATCAGCGTGATCTGCGGGAAGACCAGCACCCACCATGCCTGATGGATCGACAGCCGGCCCTCGGCGATGATGCCGCCCCAGGTCGGATCGTCGGTCGAGATCGACAGATTGACGAAGGACAGGATCGCCTCGACGATGACGGCGATGCCCATCTCCAGCGACAGCAGCGCCACGATCGACGGCACCACATTGGGCAGCACTTCGCGCAGCATGATGCCGACGCGGCCATAGCCGGCGATGCGGGCATTCTCGACATAGTCCATGCGCGACTGGCCCATCGCCTCGGCGCGGATCACCCGGCAGAAACGCGTCCAGTCGATGATGGCGATGGCGAGGATGACGGAGCTCAAGCCGGTGCCCAGCACGGCGACCAGGAGGATAGCGAACAGCACCGGCGGAAACGCCATCCAGACATCGACGATGCGCGAGATGATGCGGTCCGCCCAGCCGCCGAAATAGCCCGCGATCAGCCCTAATGTGGAGCCGACCACGCAGGCGGCGATGGCCGCCGCGAAAGCAACGATGAAGGCAATGCGGCCGCCGAAGATCAGGCGCGAGAGCAGGTCGCGGCCGAGACTGTCGGTGCCGAGCCAATAGCCGGGCTCGGCACCATCAATCCAGAACGGCGGCAGACGTTCCAGCATCAAATCCTGCGCCAGCGGATCCTGCGGCGCGACCAGCGGGGCGAAGATTGCTGCCAGAAGCGCCAGCAGCAGCCAGCCGCCGGCCAGCCACAAGCGCGGCGACACACCTCGCCTTCGTGCGCGACCCTCATCCATGGCGCAGCCTCGGGTTGAGCAGGGCATACATCATATCGACGGTGAGGTTGATCAGCACGAACAGCAGCGCGAAGACCAGCACGATGCCCTGGATCAGCGGCAGGTCGCGGTTGATGACGGCGTCGATCGCCATGTTGCCGAGGCCCTCATAGGAGAACAGCCGCTCGACGATGACGGTGCCGCCGATGAGGAAGGTGAACTGCACGCCGATGAGCGTCAGCGTCGGCAGCGCGGCGTTCTTCAGCGCCTCGCGCAAGATGACCTGCGTTTCCGAAAACCCCTTGACCCGCGCCAGCACGACATAGTCGAGGTCGAGCACCTCCTTCAGCGACTGCTTCAGGAGCTGCGCGATGATGGCCGCGAGCGGCAGCGCCAGCGCCACGGCTGGCATCAGCATGTGTTTCAGCAGGTCCCAGGTGAGGTCGAAGCGCAGCCGAAGCAGGCTCTCGAAGAAGTAGAACTGGGTGACGAAGGGCAGGTCTAGCTGCGGCGACACGCGGCCGGAAATGTCGAAGATCGGCACCAGCACGCCGAACAGCAGGATCAGCACCAGGCCCCAGAGAAAATCGGGGATGGAAAGCGCGGCACCGCTGGCGATGTCGATGCCTGCCTCGACCGCCGTGCCGCGTTCGCGGGCGCCGAGGATGGCCGTCGTCCCCCCGATCGCCACCGCCATGACAAGTGCGACGATGGCAAGCTCCAGCGTTGCCGGCAGCCGGTTGAAGACAAGCCCGAGCACATCTTGCCTGAGCGAGATCGAGGTGCCGAAATCGCCCCTGGCGACACCGGACAGCCAGATGAAGAACTGCTGCACGATCGTCTTGTCGAGCCCATAGAGCGCACGCAGACGGGCGATGTCGTCATTGGTGGCGCCGGGCGGCAGCATCATGGCGATCGGATCGCCGGGCGCGACGCGGATGACCACGAATACGACGACGGCCACGCCGAACAGCGTGATCAGCATCGTCAGCAGACGGATCAGGAATCGTTGCAGGAGCATGTAAATCTTTGCAGGAGCCCGCAGGCTCATATGCGTGTAGAAATGCGCGCCGTCGCTATGGACGGCGCGCGGTAAGCCCAGGCTGATATCAGGCCGGGGTCATCAGGGCCGGCAGCAGCGCGCCGGAAATATGCTGCACCACCTTGACGCCCTTCGCATGCACGATCGGTTGCGCATACTGCATAAGCGGCAGCACGTAGGCCTGCTCGGCGATGTATTTATCGACCGCCTTCCACCCGGCGATGCGCTTGGTCTCGTCCTTCTCTCCCCACAGCGGGTTGATCATGTCGATCAGGTCCTGGCTGTCCCAGACCGAATGCGGGCTCGGCCCATACATGGCAAAGCCGGTCGACGTGGTCGGGTCGCCAATGGCGTTGCCCCAATTGTAGAAGGCCGCCGGCGCGAGCTTGTCGGCGGCGCGCAGTTCGTAGTGCTTGGCGATCTCGTAGACCTCGATCGTCGCCTCGATGCCGACCTTGCGCCACATGCCGACGATCGCCTGGATCATCTCATAGTCCTTGGGCTTGAAGCCCTTGGTCGTCTGGATGGTGAACTTGACCGGCTTTTCCGGCGAATAGCCTGAAGCCGCCAGCAGCTCCTTGGCCTTTTCCGGATTGTGCTCGACCTTGATCGAGGCATCGTAGGCCGCGTATTCCGGCGTTTCCAGCGTGGCGAGCGGCTGGCCGTAGCCGCGCAGCAGCCGCTTGACCAGAAGCTCCTTGTCGACCGCCATGACGGCTGCCTGGCGCACGTTCTTGTCCAGCATCGCTTCGATGTCGTTGAAGAAGATCATGCCGATATCGGAAACATTCTTGATCGACCCGGCAAGCCCGTCCTTGGCGATCAGCCGGTCGTACTCTTCATAGGGGATTTCGAGCGTCACCTGCGAGGAACCGGATTCGATCTCGGCGACACGGCTCGCCGCGTCGGTGACGAATTTGATCGTCACGTTCTCGAATGCCGGCTTGCCGCCCCAGTATTTCGGATTGGCCTTGAGCCGCAGGAAGGCGTTGCGTTCGAACTTCTCGACCATGTAGGGGCCGGTTCCGATCGGAGCCTTCTCGAAACCTTCGGCACCGACCTTCTCGTAATAGGCCTTCGGCATGATGTAGCCGGTGAGGAACGACATCCATTTGAAATAGACCGGGTCGAACTGCACGACATCGCCCGTGATCTTGTTGCCGTCGATCTTGAAATTGTTGACGTTCTTCCACACGAACTGGATCGGGTTGCCGGTCTTTTCATCGCCCGCCCGCTGCAACGACCAGACCACGTCCTCGGGCGTGAACGGCGAGCCGTCATGCCAGGTTACACCCTCGCGCACCGTCATCATGATCTTGGTGCGGTCCTCGTTCCAGCCCCATTCGGTGAGCAGGCCCGGCGCGAAGGACAGGTCCGGCTTCTGCGGGATGAACTGGTCGAACACCGACTGGTAGAGGCCCTGGATGGTCGGGTTGACGGCCGACGGTCCGGTGGTCGGGTCCCAGGACGGCAGGTTGACATTATAGGCGATGGTCAACTCGCCGGCGGCGGCATTGGCCATCTTGGGCAGGCCGACAGCGGCCACACCAAGTGCCGCGGCACTGTATCCCAGTAATTCGCGTCTGTTGACTGTCATGGTCGTTCCCCTTGTTGGTTTATTTGTCTTTTGCGCGGCTTCGTCCGGTCATTGGTTCGGGCTTCGTCGGCAGCAGCGCTTGCCTCTCGTCGCCTTCATGAAATCGTCTGGCCTACCTCCCGCCAAGCTGTTGCGCGAGCATGAAGCCCGAGGCGGCACCCGTGCCGGCACCGGGCCATGTCGCGGCGCCGGTGAGATGCAGATTGCTGATCGGCGTGTCCCAGCCGGCATAGCCGCGCGCCGGACGGAACAAGAAGTTCTGCGCCAGATGATGGCTGCCGCAGACCTGGTCGCCGCCGACGAGGTTCGGGTTCTCGCGCTCGAGGTCGATCGGCGAAAACACGGCGCGGCCGAGGATCTTCGCACGCAGCCTAGGTGCGTAGGTCTCGATGATGTCGAGCACGCGGTCGGCATAGGCCTCCTTGACCTGGTCCCAATGCGCTGCTGCGATCTTGCCCGAGGCGTCGCCCACGATTTCGGCGGGCAGCATGCGCACCTGCACCCACAGAACATGTTTGCCTTCAGGTGCCCGGGAAGGATCGACCGCCGTCGGCTGGCCGACGACCAGCACCGGTTCGTCCGGCAACATGCCCGCCATCGCCTGCTGATAGGTGCGCGACATCTGCTCGAGCGATGGCGCCAGATGCACATAGGCGAACTGTCGAAGCTCTGCCCCGGCGCGCCAGTCCGGCAGGTCGTCTAGGGCCAGGTGGATCATCATCGTGCCCGGCGCATGGCGGAATTTTTGCATCGCCATGTCGAAGCCGGCGTCGCCCGAACCGACCGGCAGCAACTTGCCGGCCAGCGCCTTAGGCGCGACGCCGGCAATCACCGCCTTGGTAGCGGTATGCGTCTCGCCGGAAGCAAGCCGCACACCGGTCGCCTTGCCGCCGGAGACGGTTATCTCGGCGACATCGGCGCCGGTGACGATCCTGCCGCCGGCCGATGTCACCATGCCGGCCAGCGCCCGGATGATGGTGTCGGCGCCACCCTTGCCCAGCACCATGCCAAAACTCTGGTTGGTCACCGATTCCAGATAGGGGAACACCGCGCCGCCGGCGATGTCGGGCGCGAAGTCGAGATGCATGCCCCAGGTGGCGAGCGTCGCCCTGATGTGCGGAGACTCGAAATTTTCCTCCAGCCAGGCACGCGGCGACGACAGCAGCAGCCGGCCGGTGTCGAGCGCGCCGGAAACACCTTTTTTGCGCCACAGGTTCCAGGCGGTGCTTGCAAGCGCCCGGGCGCTCATCGGCGAGCCCAGCAGCTTGAACAAATGCTCCGCCTCGGCCGGGAAGGCGGCGACCAGCCTGCGCCACGTCGCGGCATCGGCGGCTGAAAAGGCCGCGATGCGGCCGGCGGTCTTTTCCAGGTCGTTGCTAACCCCGAACCAGCGACCATCCGGAAAGGCGCTGGCGAAACAGTCGGCGACAGGTGCGAATTCCAGCCCCTGCGCTTTCAATTCATTTGCATATTTCCGATGGAAGGCGGAGCCGGCGAACAGGCTCAGATTCATCGCGCCGAAATCGTGGCGGAAGCCCGGAAGCGTGAATTCGCGGGTCTGGACGGCTCCACCGATTGTCGTATTGCGCTCGAAAACCCCGGTTTTCCAGCCCTTGAGCGCCAGATGCGCGGCGCATGCCAGAGTGTTGTGGCCCGCCCCGACAAAGATGGCGTCGAACTCGCTCACGCCCCGTTCCCATTTCCTTTATGCTTAAAGATAATTGCAGATGCATATGTTTTCGTCTAGTAGGATATTAAGGGCCGAGACGAGCCTTGATCATGTCAGACAAGAGGGAACAGAGACCATGGATACCCAGAAACTCCTCGGCGAAGTTGCCGGCCAGCTCCTTTCCGGCGCCATCAAGGTGGTCGACCTGACGGCGCCGCTCGGGCCCGACACACCGCTGATCAAGCTGCCGCCGGAGCTTGCCGTCGACACGCCGAAGGTCGAGATCCACTCGATCTCTCGCTATGACAAGAACGGTCCATGGTGGGCGTGGAACTGGCTGAAGCTCGGCGAGCATTCTGGCACGCATTTCGACGCGCCACAGCATTGGATCAGCGGCAAGGATTATCCGGACGGCGCCACCGATACCATTCCGGCGCAGAATTTCATCGGGCCGGTGAATGTCATCGACTGTTCGAAAGAGGCCGCCGCCGATCACGATTTCCTGCTCACCGTCGACCACATCAAGGCCTGGGAGGCCAAGCATGGAGCGATCAATGCCGGCGAGTGGGTGGTGATGCGCACCGACTGGTACAAGCGCAACGGCTCGGAAGCCGAGTTCCTCAACGCCAACGAGACCGGCCCGCACACACCCGGCCCGACGGCGGAAGCCATCCAGTTCCTGATCGGCAAGGACATCAAGGGCTGGGGCTCGGAGACGATCGGCACCGATGCCGGCAAGGCCGGCGGCATGGAGCCGCCATTCCCGGCGCACACGCTGATGCACAAGGCCAACCGCTATGGCCTCGCCAGCCTCTGCAATCTCGACCAGCTGCCGCCGAAAGGCGCCATCCTGATCGCGGCGCCGCTCAAGATCGAGCACGGCACCGGCAGCCCGATCCGCGCGCTGGCGCTGGTGCCGGGGAAATAGAGCGAGGCGGTCTTCGGGAGAAGATCATGGCTGCAAATGGTACCGCGATGACGAAGTGGGCGCGGCGACCTCGTGAGGTTGCCGCTCTACGCCAAGGAACGCTACCGCGCGCAATTGAACATCATCCACCAAAGCGGGGGAGCACCCCTCGATGACCGCCCCCGATCACATCATCGTCGGCAGCGGCATCAACGCGCTGGTCTGCGCGGCGATGCTCGGCGGCAAGGGCGCCAAGGTGCTCGTGCTGGAGCGCAACGACCGTATCGGCGGTTGCATGCGCACCGAGGAGATCACCGCGCCGGGCTTCGTCCATGACGTGATGGCGACCACCTTCGTGCTGTTCATCACCTCGCCGGCCTTTGCAGCATTGGGCGGCGACCTCGCCCGGCACGGGCTGGAGTTCTGCCACACCGGCACGCCGACCGGCGTGCTCATGCCCGACGGCAGCCATGCCGTGCTCAGCACCGGCCGCGCCGCCAATGTCGCTGCGCTGAACGCGATCGCGGCCGGCGACGGTGACCGGCATGCGGAAGATGTCGGCGGCATTGAGCGCAATGCCGGCTTGCTGTTCGGTTTGCTCGGCGGCGCGCTTTGGTCATACCCGACGGCGAAGCTGCTGGCCGGCGATACCTGGCGGCGTGGTCCGCGTGGCCTAGCCGCCTTTCTTGGCGAAGCGCTGGTGCCGGCGCGCGGCTGGCTGGAGAGCAGCTATCGGTCCGAGACCGTCAGGGCGCTCTGGGCGCCCTGGGTGCTGCATGCCGGGCTTGGCCCGGAAGATGCGTTTTCCGGCCAGATCGCCAAGGTGATCGCCTTCGCGCTGGAGGCTGCCGGTGCGCCGATCGTCAAGGGCGGGGCGAAGAACCTGCTTGCCGCCTTCGAAGCGCTGATCAGGGAACGCGGCGGCGACATCCGCACCGGCGCCGACGTCGCTTCGGTCGTCCAGGCGGGTGGCCGCGCAGCCGGTGTGCGGCTGGCGTCGGGCGAAACGATCACAGCGAACAAGAGCGTCATCTGCTCGGTCACGCCGACGCAGCTTTACGGCCGTCTGCTCGGCAAGGACGCTTCGAAGGACGACGTCGAAGCGACGAGGAAATACCGCTATGGCAAGGGCAATTTTCAGATCCATTACGCGCTGACCAAGCCGCCGTCCTGGCGCGGCGAGGGCCTCGACAAGGTGGCGCTGCTGCATCTGACGCCCGGACTGGATGGCGTTTCGAAAGCCTGCAACGAGGCGGCGCGCGGCATGCTGCCGGAGGTGCCGACCATCTGCGTCGGCCAGCCGCACGCGCTCGACCCATCACGCTGTCCGGAAGGCCAGGCGATCCTGTGGCTGCAACTCCCCGAGGCGCCCCGTTACATCAAGGGCGACGCCGCCGGCAAGCTCGATGCGCCTGCCGACGGACTATGGACCGAGGCGCTGCGCGAGGCCTATGCCGATCGCGCTGAAGCGATACTCGCCGGCCATATCGACGGCTTCAAGGACAGCGTGATCGCGCGCCGCGCCTATTCGCCGGCCGATCTCGAAGCGATGAACATCAACCTGGTCGGCGGCGACCCTTACGGCGGCTCCTCTGTTGTCGACCAGTCGTTCCTGTGGCGGCCGTTCAAGACCAGCCGCAACCATCAGACCGGCGTCAAGGGCCTCTACCATATCGGCGCCTCGACCCATCCCGGTGCGGGCCTCGGCGGTGGCTCCGGCTTCCTGCTGGCAGGGAGGCTGTGATGGAACAGAAGGTCGTCGAAAAACGCCAGCGCATTTCCACCCTCGGCCAGATCGGCCTGCAGCAATTCGCGCCCTATCTGATGAACCGCATCATGGGCCGCTACAACGCCACCTTGCGCGACGATTTCCGCAAGCAGGGCCTGACCATTTCGCAGGTGCGCACGCTGGCGGTGCTGTCGGTCACCGATGGCGTCACCGTCAACGACCTCTCGGTCTATACGGTCATCGAGCAGTCTACCCTGAGCCGCACGCTCGACACGCTGGAGGGCCAGGGCTTCGTGCGGCGCGAGCAAGGCGTCACCGACAGCCGCATCCGCCACGTGTTCCTGACCGACGAGGGCCGCGCCGAGTTCACCCGCGCCTGGCCGGCCATGCATGACGCCTTCGAGGCGATGTTCGACGATATCGACGACGCCGAATATGCAGCACTCATCGCGACGCTTCTGAAGATGCTCAAAAACATTCGCAAGCACGACATCTAGATATAGGCGCCGCCTGCTGTCGGCGGCAACGGAAGGAGGCAGAGATGGCCGAACGGTCTTTTGCCAAGGAAGTCGAAAAACTGAGGCTCGGCGCCGGCGAGGAATTCGCCGGCGAGGGCATCCTCGCCATCACCAAGGCGCTGCTGCAGTGCGGGGTCGGCTATGTCGGCGGCTATCAGGGCGCGCCGATCAGCCATCTGATGGACGTGCTGGCCGACGCGCAGGACATTCTGGGCGAACTCGGCGTGCATTTCGAGGCGAGCGCCTCGGAAGCCACCGCCACCGCCATGCTCGCCGCTTCGGTGCATTACCCGATCCGGGGCGCGGCGACGTTCAAGTCGACCGTCGGCACCAATGTGGCTTCAGACGCGCTGGCCAACCTCGCTTCCGGCGGCGTCACCGGCGGCGCGCTGATCATCGTCGGCGAGGATTATGGCGAGGGCTCCTCGATCATGCAGGAGCGCAGCCATGCCTTCGCGATGAAGAGCCAGGTCTGGCTGCTCGATCCCCGTCCCAACCTGCCGTCCATCGTCAAGGCGGTGGAGGATGGCTTCGAACTGTCGGAAATCTCCAACACGCCGGTCATGCTGCAGGTGCGCATCCGCTGCTGCCACGTGCATGGCCATTTCATCGCCAAGGACAACAAGCGTCCGCCGATGACGGTCGCCGATGCGCTCGAAGCACCGCGCCGCGACACCGGCCGTATCGTGCTGCCGCCCGCCTCCTTCCTGCACGAAAAGGAGAAAGTGCAAAAGCGCTGGCCGGCGGCGGTGGATTTCATCGCCAGGAACAAGATCAACGAGTTCTTCGGCTCGGACCATGGCTCCGTCGGCATCGTCATGCAGGGCGGCATGTACAATTCAGTCATTCGTGCGCTGCAGCGGCTCGGCCTTGCCGACACCTATGGCGAGACCGACGTGCCGCTCTATGTGCTCAACGCCGTCTATCCCTTAATCGACGACGAATTCCTCGTCTTCTGCGAAGGCAAGCAGGCGGTGCTCGTCGTCGAGGAGGGCCAGCCCAATTATATCGAGCAGGCTTTTGCCGCGATGCTGCACAAGGCCGGGCGCGGCACCAGGCTGGTCGGCAAGGAGCACCTGCCGATGGCTGGGGAATATACCGGCCAGGTCATGCTCGACGGTATCGGCGCCTTCCTGCGCGCCGAGGCCCCGCATCTGCTGCCGGGCGAAGTGCGCGCACCCAACAAGGTCGGCGACGGCGTCGACACGGCGGACCTGATCAATGTCGTTCCAGGACGACCGCCCGGTTTCTGCATCGGCTGCCCGGAGCGGCCGATCTTCGCCGCGACCAAGCTGGTCGAGCAGGAGCTCGGCAAGCACCACATCGCTTCCGATATCGGCTGCCATCTGTTCTCGATCATGCCGCCCTTCGAACTCGGCGCCACCACCATGGGCTACGGGCTCGGACCAGCCTCGGCCTCGGCGTTCAACGCGCCCGATGCCAAGCGCCGCTCTATCTCCTTCGTCGGCGACGGCGGCTTCTGGCACAACGGCCTGACCTCATCGATCGGCAATGCGGTGTTCAACAAGAATGATGGCGTCATCGTCGTCGTCGATAATTTTTACTCGGCCGCCACTGGCGGGCAGGATATCCTGTCGTCGCGCGCCGGCAACAAGACCAAGTCGACCAAGCATCCGATCACCGAAGCGGTGAAAGGCATGGGCGTAAAATGGCTGCGCCATGTCGACCGCACCTACGATGTCGGCAAGGTGCAGGACACGCTGCGCGAGGCGCTGACGACGGACGAGAAGGGGCCAAAAGTCATCGTCGCTTCGTCGGAATGCATGCTCAATCGCCAGCGCCGCGAAAAGCCGCTGGTCGACAAGGCGATCAAAGGCGGCGAGCGTGTCGTCAAGCCGAAATTTGGCGTCGACGAGGACATCTGCACCGGCGACCATGCTTGCATGCGGCTCTCCGGCTGCCCATCGCTGTCGGTCAAGTCGCTCGACGATCCGTTGCGCGACGATCCGGTCGCGTCGATCGACCAGAACTGCGTCGGCTGCGGCAATTGCGGCGAGGTCGCCGATGCCGCGGTGCTGTGCCCGTCCTTCTACCGTGCCGACGTCGTGCACAATCCAAGCCGCTGGGACCGTTTCCTGGAGACGGCGCGCCGCGCGACGATCGGTTTCCTGCAGAGGCGGCGCGAAGGCCGGCGCCTGATATTCGCCGATGCTTGATCCCGTTCCTTCCTCGCGCCCCCGGTCCGGTGCTGCCGATGAGCCGGTGATCAAGCTCGCCGTTCTGGCCGTCGGCGGCCAGGGCGGCGGCGTGCTCGCCGACTGGATCACCGACGTCGCCGAGCGCAATGGCTTTGTCGCGCAATCGACCTCGGTCGCCGGCGTCGCGCAGCGCACCGGCGCCACCATCTACTATATCGAAATGGCCCGCGACACCGGCCGCCTGCCGGTCTTCGCGCTGTCGCCCTCGCAGGGCGATGTCGATATCCTGATCGCTGCCGAATTGATGGAAGCCGGCCGAGCCATCATCAGGGGCTTCGTCACCCCCAACCGCACGACGCTGATCGCTTCCTCGCACCGCATCGCCGCCGTGTCGGAAAAGATCGAACCGGGTGATGGCCGCGCTTCGTCGTCCAAAGTCCACGCCACCGCGGGGGCCGCGTCGAAGCGCTTCATCGCTTTCGACATGGAAAAGATCGCCGCCGACAACGGCTCGATGATCTCGGCCAGCCTGCTTGGCGCGCTGGCCGGCTCCGACGCGCTGCCGTTTACCCGTGAAAGCTATGAGCAGGCGATTGGCACCGGCGGCCGTGGCGTCAAGGCCAGCCTCGCCGCCTTCGCGGCCGCGTATGATCGTGCGCGCGGCATGGCGGCGCCGACGGCGAAACCGGCGGAGCCGGCGATTGTCGAATCTGCCCTGGGTGCGGGACATGTGAGTGGTCCGCGAAACCTGTTGCAGGGATGGCAGGCGCTTACCGCCCGCATCGACCTGCTGCCGGTGGCGGTGCGCGAGATGGCGCTCAGGGGCCTGAGAAAGGTCGTCGACTATCAGGACATCGCCTATGGGCGCGAATATCTCGAGCGGCTGGACAGGGCCGTCGCGATTGGCAGCGCGGATCCAACCCATGCGCTGTCAATCGCGGCCGCCAAGCATCTGGCCAACGCCATGTGCTATGACGACATGATCCGCGTCGCCGATTTGAAGACGCGCTCGACCCGCGACAGGCGGGTGCGCAAGGAGGTTGGCGTCAAGGACGGTTCGGTCCTGCAAGTGACCGAGTACTTCCATCCGCGCATCGAGGAGTTCTGCGGCACGCTGCCGGCGAGGCTGGGCAGCTACATCGAGGACCGGCCGAAATTGGCAGCCTTCCTCGACCGCCGCATCAACCGGGGCCGCCGCATCCGCACCGACAGCTTTGCCGGCTTCGCCGCTTTGTGGTTCATCGGCGGCCTGCGCCGCTGGCGCCGCCGCCTGCTGCGCCACAAGGTCGAGACCGCGCATCTTGACCAATGGTACACGCTCGCGCTTGGTTACGTGCCGGCGGATTACGCGCTTGCCGTCGAAATCCTCAATTGCCGCCGGCTGATCAAGGGCTACAGCGACACGCATGTGCGCGCCCAGTCGAAATTCAACCGCGTGCTGTCGGCACTTGATCTGCTCGAGGGGAGGGACGACGCCGCCGACTGGATCCGCCGCCTGCGCGAGGCGGCGCTGAAGGACGAGAAGGGCGACATGCTTGACGGCGCGCTGAAGACCGTGGCGACCTTGGGTCGGGCAACGGGCAACTGAGCCGCACGTCCCGACAGACTTCACCGGGCATCGGCCCCGTTGGTATGCTCGAAGCCTCGGAGGGTCACCCCGTGGCGCCCTCGGTCTTGCGAGGGCTGGTTTCGACATTCGGACCATCAACCGGTTTGGTGAACGCTGTTCATTTTTCCCCTTGAACGATGTTCAAAGCGTGATAGAGTGCGATTGTGAACGACGTTCATTTCGCAGCGGCCGAAAGCCGCGGATGGGCAAAAGCGCAGCAAGAAAGTTTAACCAGCTCAGGACTATCACTAAAACTGAACAGCGCCTGCAACCCGCAGGGCCTATCGGCACACTGTCGAAGGGTTCCGCCAGATGGAAATCGCCATGAACACGCATCTCATGCTTTCGCGGCGCTTCGCGCCACTTTTCTGGACGCAGTTCCTGTCCGCCTTCAACGACAATTTCCTCAAGAACACGCTGGTGTTCCTGATCCTCTTTACACTTGCCGCCGATCAGGCTGCCTCGCTGGTCACTTTGGCCGGCGCCGTGTTCATGGCTCCATTCCTGCTCCTGTCAGCGCTGGGCGGCGAGATCGCCGATCGCTTCGACAAGGCGCTCATCGCCCGCCGGCTGAAATTTGCCGAGATCGGCGCCGCTGCCGTGGCGGTCGTCGGCATCGCGCTGTCCTCCATCCCCGTGCTGATGACCGCGCTGTTGATGTTCGGCATCATCTCGGCGCTGTTCGGGCCGATCAAATACGGGATCCTGCCCGATCACCTCGAACGCAAGGAATTGCCGGGCGCCAACGCCTGGATCGAGTCGGCGACTTTCGCGGCCATCCTCGGCGGCACCATCGCCGGGGGCGTCGTCTCGGCCGATGGCATCGGCGTCTCGGTCTTCGGGCCGATCATGATGATCCTCGCCGTCGGCTGCTGGGCCGTCAGCCGCCACATCCCTTCAACCGGTTCCGCGGCGCCCGACCTCGTCATCGACAGGAATGTCTTTCGCTCGACCTGGCGCCAGGTCAGCGAATTGCGCACGGACTCACGGATCTGGCGCGCCGGCCTGATGACGTCCTGGTTCTGGCTGATCGGCGCCATTGTGCTTTCGATCCTGCCGACGCTGGTCAAGGATCAGCTCGGCGGTGGCGAGATCGCGGTCACCGCCTATCTCGCGGTGTTCGCTATCTCGATCGCCATTGGCTCGGCAATCGCCGCGTGGATGTCGCAGGGACGCATCGTGCTCTTGCCCGCACCGGTCGGCACGGCGCTGCTGGCGCTGTTCGGCCTCGACCTCGCATGGACCATCTGGAGCATGCAGCCTTCGCCCAGATCCGAAACCCTTGGCCTCTTCTTCGCCGGGCCAAACACGATCCGTGTTGCGATCGACCTCGCCGGCATGGCCATTTCCAGCGCCTTCCTCGTGGTGCCGACCTTTGCCGCCGTGCAGGCCTGGTCGCCCGAGGCGCGCCGCGCTCGGGTCGTCGCCGCGGTCAGCATCGTCAACGCCGGCTTCATGACCGTCGGCGGCTTGCTCGTCGCCATCATCCAGGCAGCCGGCGTCTCGACGGGAGGCATCCTGTTCGGCCTCGCCCTGGCCAATGCCGTCGCCGCCTGGCTGATGCTGAAATACCTGCCGACCAATGCCTTCCGCGATTTTGTCTCCATTCTTTTCCGCGCCTTCCATCGGCTGGAAGTCGAAGGCCTGGACAATCTCAAGGCCGCAGGCCCGGCACCCATCCTGGCACTGAACCATGTCAGCTTCCTCGATGGACCGCTGGCTCTGACGCTGACCAATGAGGAGCCGGTCTTCGCCATCGACTACACCATTGCGCAGGCCTGGTGGATGAAGCCGTTTTTAAAGCTGACCCGCGCGCTGCCACTCAATCCGTCCAAGCCGATGTCGACACGCACGCTGATCAAGATCGTGCAGAACGGCGACCCGCTGGTCATCTTCCCCGAGGGCCGCATCACCGTCACGGGCGGGTTGATGAAGGTCTATGACGGTGCCGCCATGGTGGCCGACAAGACCGGCTCGATGGTGGTGCCGATCCGCATCGAGGGGCTGGAGAAAAGCCCCTTCTCGCGGCTGACGGCGCAGCACGTGCGCCGCCGCCTGTTCCCGAAGGTCAAGGTGACCATACTGCCGCCGGTCAGGCTCAAGGTCAACGACGAGCTGAAGGGACGCAAGCGTCGGGCCGCCGCCGGTGCCGCGCTCTACCAGGTGATGTCCGACCTCGTCTTCCGCACCCAGCATATCGACAAGACCGTGCTCGAAAGGATCATCGAGACGGCGACCGAGCGCGGCATGAAGCAACTTGCCGTGCAGGATCCGGTCGCCGGTTCGCTGAGCTACGGCAAGCTGCTCACGGCTGTCGCCGTGCTCGGCGAGAAGTTCGAGACGCTTTATGCCGGACAGGACACGCTCGGCATCATGCTGCCCAACGCCAATGGCGCCTGTGCCGCGCTGCTCGGCGTCATCTCCGCCGGCAAGGTCCCCGCGATGATCAACTTCACCGCCGGTGCCGCCAACATCCTGTCCGCTTGCAAGGCGGCGCAGGTAACCACCATTCTGACCTCGCGGGCGTTTGTCGAGCAGGCCAAGCTTGGCGCGATCGTCGAGGAGATCGGCCGCTCGCTCAACATTGTCTGGCTCGATGATTTGCGCGCGACCATCGGCCTCAAGGACAAGCTGCTCGGCCTGCTGCGCAAGAGTACGCCCAGGGTTGCCCGCAAGGCCACCGACGCGGCCGTGATCCTGTTCACCTCAGGCTCCGAAGGGACGCCGAAGGGCGTCGTGCTCACCCACCGCAACATCCTGGCCAACGCCGCGCAAGCCGCCTCGCGCATCGATTTCCATTCGGGCGACAAGGTGTTCAACGTTCTGCCGATCTTCCATTCCTTCGGCCTGACGGCGGGCACGGTGCTGCCGCTGGTGTCCGGCGTCCCGGTCTATTTCTACCCGTCGCCGCTGCACTACCGCATCGTGCCGGAACTGGTCTATGCCTCGAATGCGACAATCATCTTCGGCACCGACACCTTCCTCAGCGGCTATGCGCGTACAGCGCATCCCTATGATTTCCGCTCGGTGCGCTATTGCTTTTCCGGTGCGGAGCCGGTCAAGGCCTCGACCCGCGAAACCTACATGGAGAAGTTCGGCCTGCGCATTCTCGAAGGCTACGGCGTTACCGAGACGGCGCCGGTGATCTCCATCAACACGCCGATGTACAACAAATCGGGCACGGTCGGAAAAATCATGCCCGGCATGGAATATCGTCTGGAACCGGTGATCGGCGTCGAGGGCGGTGGCCGGCTGTTCGTGCGCGGCCCCAACGTCATGGCGGGCTATCTCAGGGCCGAAAAGCCGGGTGTGCTCGAACCGCTGCAAGATGGCTGGCACGACACCGGCGACATCGTCAGCATCGACGATGCCGGTTTCGTCAGCATTCGCGGCCGCGCCAAGCGCTTCGCCAAGATCGGCGGCGAGATGATTTCGCTGGCTGCGGTGGAAGCTCTGGCGGGCGAGCTGTGGAAAGGTTCGCTCTCGGCGGTCGCGACCGTACCGGACCCGCGCAAGGGTGAAAAACTCGTTCTCATCACCGAGGCCGAGAAAGCGACGCGCGCCGAGTTTCTGGCGTTCGCCAAGGCAAACGGCGCCATGGACCTGATGGTGCCGGCTGAAGTGCGCGTCGTGACGCATGTACCGGTGCTTGGCTCGGGCAAGATCGACTTCGTCGGCGTGACCAGGCTGGTACGCGGCGAAGCCTTGCAGGCAGCCAAGGTCGAGGCCGCCTGATCGCCGGCGACAGCGAGACGGCGCCGCGGTAGGAGACGCGGCGCCGCCAGCCTTCAGGCGATCAGGTTCATCATCGGCTTCACCGCACCTGAGTCCGGAAACACTTTCTCGCCGAGCACCGAGGCCGAAAGTCCGAACTGGTCGGCGAGCAGGCCTTTCAGCACCGCCCTCACGTCGCTGGTCGGCGCAAGGTCGCGCTGCTGGTAAAGTTGCGCGGGCTTCAGCCCCGGCCAGTCGGCGATGACGCGGCCGCCCTTGATGGCGCCTCCGGCGAGCAGCACCACGGTGCCGGTGCCGTGGTCGGTGCCGACCGTGCCGTTGACCCGCGCGGTGCGGCCGAATTCGGTGATGGTGACGATTGCCGTATCCTTCCAGCGCTCGCCGAGACCTTTTTTGAATTCCTCGAAGGCACCGTCGAGGCCGCCGAGCAGGCTGGCGAGGCGGCCGGTCGCGCCGCCTTCGTTGACATGCGTGTCCCAGCCATCGAAGGCGAGTGCCGCGACACGCGGCCCGTCATCGGCGGCGATCAGCCTGGCGGCGCCTTGCGCGGCCTGCCGCATGCCGGCGGCGCTGTCGAGGCCGCCTTTCGGCTTCATCGTCTTGGCGCCCATCTGGTCGTCAAGCGCCATGCGATCGGCGTCGAGACCTTTTTGCAGCGCGACGGCCAGAACCGGATCGCGATGCTGGTAGAGATCGAGAACGCGCGCCGCGAGGTCGCCGGCCGGCGCCGGCAGCGATTGCGGCGCCCAGCCGAGCACGGGAGCCGCGCCACGGATCACCAGCGGCGTCGACGGTCCGACGGCCAGGCCGCCGAGCGTCGCCACGCGGTCGCCCGCCGGCAGGTTCTCCAGCGCCCGATTGAGCCAGCCGGTGGCGACATGGCCGGGACCGGCAAAGCCGCTTTCCAGCACATCCTGGCCATCGAAATGCGAGCGCTCGCGATAGCCGGTCGCGGCGGCGTGCACGACAGCCGCCTGCTTGTTCTTGAACAGCCGCGCAAACACCGGCATCGCCGGATTGACCGCGAAGAAAGCATCGAGCGGCAGTGCCGCGTGCGGGCCGGTGAGCGACAGGGCGATGTCGCCATGCAGGCCGGCATAGTCGGGATCGCCGACCGGACCGACGGTCGACAGGCCGTCCAGCGCACCGCGCAGCACGATGACGATCAGGCGCGGGTCGCGGTTGTCGGCGGCACGGGCGAAGCGCGGCAGATAGGACCAGGCAAACAGCGCGCCGCCGGTCGTCAGCACGGCGCGGCGGGAAGGGTGAGGGGTTTCGCACAGCAGGCTCATGACTTCGTCTCCATGGGAGTTGTCGACGCCGGACCTATCGTTCGATCTATCGTCGCTGGAATTCGGGCGCCATCAGCAGAAGCGCCAGGCCTTGCTGTTTGGACTCGGCGCGGGCGATCGCTTGGCGTGTTTCGGGCGAGGCGGAGGGACCGATGACCGCGTCGAGCATGCCGTTGGGGTTGCCGACGTCCTTCACTTGCCAGGCGGCCTGCCATGCGATGTCGAGGCGGGTCTTCATGCCTTCCGCCGATGCCCAGCTGTCCGCCTGGTCGGAAAAGCCGTTCGGTCCCGGCGGCCGCCAGAGCGGCTCGCCCAGCGCGTTGAGCCAGTTGAGCGACTGGCCAGGGTCGTTCGTCGGACCAGGGCCGGCCGCTCGGCGGATGGCCGCGATATAGTCGAACGGCGAGCGCATCTTGGCCAATGGCGTCGACCACGCTTCCGGCATGTCGACGAGCGCCGCCGCCAGTGCCCTGAGATTGCCGTCGCTCCTGGTGAACACCTTGGCGAGGCGGGCGACCGCCGCCGACGGCGGGTCGTCGGCTATGAAATGGCGGGCAAGTTGCGTGGCGATGTGTTGCGCGGTCGCCGGATGACGGGCGATGTCATTGAGCGCGGCCTCGGCCTGGCCCATGCCGCCAGCCGGATAGGTCTTGCCGAGCAGCACCGCGTCACCCGGCTCATGCGCATTGGCGTTGAAAACGGAACTGCCGGGTTCGCCCAGCCGTCCTTCCCGTCCGGCCATCATCCAGCCGGTCAGGATGCGCGCGAAGCTGGTCACGTCGGCTTGGCTGTAGCCGCTGCCGACACCGAGCGTGTGCAGTTCCAGGATTTCGCGGGCGAGGTTCTCGTTGAGGCCGCGCTGGCGGTTCTTGCCGGCGCGGGAGTCCGGGCCGATCGACTGCTGGTTGTCGAGATAGAACAGCATGGCCGGATGCCGCTCCACCGCCATGAGCATGTCGGCGAAGCGCCCGAGCACGAAAGGCCGGATGGCCTCCCGTTCGAACGCCCCGGCGCTGGCGCGCACGATGTTGTCCTTGGCGACGGAGACGCAGAAATGGTTCGACCAGAAATAGACCAGGCGCTCGACGAAGCCGGCCTCTGCCTGCATTGCCTTGTCGAAGCGCGCCTGTGCCTCGGCCCGGAACAACATAACCTCGACAGGCGGCACAGCGGCGGGTTTGGCCGCGGCCGCGGCCGGGGCGACGGGCGGCGACATGACCGGTGCGGCGGGTGGAGGCATGACCGAAGCCGCGGCCGACGTGGCCGCTGGCGGCTGCTCCGTCGCCATCCGCTGCCGGTCCCGCTTGCGCTGGAGATTTGCCGCCATGCTGGCCTGGATGGCCGGCGTGCTCCCCTTGAGGTCGGCATAGGCGGGATCGTCGAGCGATATCATGGCGACGTCGGGCCGCCGCAGCTCCGCCTTGAGATAACCGCGAGGGTCGCCGGCCAGTCTTTCGCGATCACCCGGCCGGGCTCCAAGGCCGAAGCGATTGAAGACTATCAAAGCGGGATCTGGCAGGGCGGGATCTGGCGTCATGGGCACTTTGGTCGCGACAGCCATGTCAACGCTCCATCGTTGGATCTCACGCGAGGCGCGCGACGCCCGATCGGCTGTTTCCCCAGCGCAAACCGGGGATAGGCGGCCGGGCAGGCGGATGCCGCCCGGCCCTCCCGCGCGCTTACCAGCGGTGCCAGCGGTGCCAGTGGCGGTGCGGATGCCAGCCGTAGTAGGCCGGGCGGTGCCAATAGCGGTAGCGCGGATACACCACGACACGATTGGGAACGCAGCGCCCCCAGTGATTGGGATGCCATCCAGGCCCGCAACCCCAGGCCACGTGCTCGATCAGCGCCGGGGCGGCCGGCTGCGCCACCATCGGCATGGCGGCGGAGGTCGCGACGGTCGCGGCGGTTCCGGTGAAGGCGAGGACGGCTGCCGCCGCATACTGTGTCAGACGGTTCATGATGTTACTCCGAATGTTCTCCGAGAATGAAAACCTGTGCGTACCGATTGGTCCGGCAGGCTGCCCTTCCTCTGGTTAAACGGCCTTGCGGTCGTTTTCCGTCGGTGGTCACGGCGATTTTTTCGGCTCTGCCGTCGATGGCGGCCCGGCCCGCCTGGCCAGCCCGTCCGCGAGCACGGCGCGATCCCAGGCCGAACCCACCGTCGCGAACTCGACGATGCGCTGCTCAAGCCGTGTGCGCACGGCGATATCGGCATTGCGCGCCCTTTCCAGCGCGGCCGACAGGGCCGTCGTGTCGAGGACGGGCTGGCGCAGCAGGTCGGCTGCCTCGCGCCTGGCCTGCTGGCCATCGAGGATGACCTGGCGGGATTCGCGCCGCACGTCGCGCAGCGCCTTTCGAAACAGCACGCGCTCCTGGTGGGGAAGCCGGCTCCCGGCGGCTTCCAGCGAATAACCCTGGCCGGGCTTGCCGCTTCTTATCCAGACGGCTCCGCCCGCAAGCGCGCCGGCCAGGAAGACATTCAGCGCCACGGATGCGATCACGAGGTTGCGGCGCGTGCTCATAGGTCCTCCTCGATCGTGTCGCCATCGGACCCGGCATCGCCGAACGCCGTCGCATTGGCATCGAGCACATAGCGGTCGGGCTGAAACTCTGGCGTGACGACGCTCACCAGGGTCAATCCGGCGATGGCGCCGGCCAGGCCGATGCCGGCGAGTCCAAGACCCAGCCACCAGGCCCGTCGGCGCCGGCGCTGGACGAGCAGCCGGTCGGCCATTCGCAGGATGCCGCCGTGCAGTGCCGCGCGAGGCGCCATGACGTCATAGCTGTCGAGCAAGGCGTCGAGTTTGCCTGCCTGCCCCAATATGGCCGCGCCCATCTCGGTCCTTGCGAACGTCGCGCCGGTCGTGCGGTTGGCCTGCGGCCACCGCCGCAAGTCGCCGCCATAGGCCGCCGCCAGAGCCGCAAAGCGCTCGGCATCCACTGCCGGTTCGTTCCTGGACCCATCAGACATCAGTCTGTCCTTTGATCGCGGCTTTCTCATTCATCGACACTATCCTTGGCCAGGATCACCTGCAGCGCCCGCCGGCCGCGCGAAAGCAGGCTTTCCAGGGCATCGACGCTGATCTCCAGGATCGCGGCCGCCTCTATGTTGGACATCTCCTGATAGTAGACCAGGAGGATCGCCTCGCGCTGGCGCGGCGCGATTGCCTGCAAGGCCTGCTCGACCCGATGCGCCTCCTTGCCGGGATGGGCATCGGGAAGCGGGGCGGGATCGACAATGTCCGGCAGGTCGTCGGTCACCAGCTCGCGGCGCCGGCGCAGCCGGTCGTAACAAAGGTTTAGCGTCACCCGGTGGATCCAGCTGTCGAAGCGTGCGTTGCCGCGCCGCCAGCCCGATGCGTGACGCCAGATGCGCATAAAGGTTTCCTGCGCGACGTCCTCGGCCTCCGCCGCATCGCCGAGCATGCGCGCGGCCAGCGAAAGGATGCGCGGCAGCTTGCGCGCGACGAGCGTCCGCACCGCCGCGGGGTCGCCGGTGCCGACCCGGCGAACCAGCTCCTCGTCCGGGTCGGGGCTCATGGGTTGGCGCACACCCAATGTCCATCATGCGTCATAGCCTCTTGGTCATTGCTCCGGCTTGGGAGCGGATTTGTGGCCCGGCATCTCGTCGCCCGTCAGAATGCCGTCGCCATTCTTGTCCAGCCTGGCAAAGCGCTTGGCGAATAACGCATCGAGCTCGGCCCGGTCGATGAAGCCGTCATGGTTGGAATCAATGCGCGCGAAGGATTTGGCGGGATCGCCCTTGACGTTGCGCTTGGCCTGAAAGGCCTCCCATTCCAGCAGGCTGATCTTGCCGTCGCCGTCCGTGTCGGCGGCCATGATCGCCTTCTCTCGCCGTTTCTGGAACTTGGCCAGCGTGATGTCGGACTTGGCGGCCGACGATGTCGCGGGGGCGGTGTGGCGGCCGGTGGCTGTGTCCCTGTCTGGGCCAGAGCCGCGGTGGTCAGCAGGCTCAGGGCAGCGGCAAGGATCGAACGGCGTATCATGCTTCACGTCTCCGGTTGGCGCATTGCCATGGCCCGATGCCATGGTCATGCTTCAACCGTTAAACGTCGTGATCGCAGAAATCCGTCGGTCGCCATGCCTATCACGCCGCTTGCCGGCGGTGATGGACTTTGGCGGCCCAGGGTACGGCAGAACACCTCGTCCGGCGCATCTGAATTGCGCCGGGCCGGCCCGCCCGTTGGCGAAGGCGGGAATTACGTCGATTGGTCGGCGGCTATCAACTGATCCGATTTGAAGCCGGCATGCTGCGGGGTCCACACATCGCCGTCTTTGTTGAACCAGTGGCACAGATACATGCCGGAAGCGGCGCCGTCGCTGACCGTCATTTTCGGGCCTCCCGACCTCAGCTTGACGACGTCTCCGGTCTTGAAAGTGTTGGGCATTTGGACCTCCCATGCTGACACCCGACATTTCATACCAAAACGGGGGTCCCGACAATGGCATATGGGTCTTCTGGGCTACTGTCTTATGCGGCAACGCGGAGACATCGCTGACGCGCCATCGGGGCGAACCGGGCACCCCCCCAACAGGTCAGTCCACCTCGATCACACGCCTGGCCGGCTTCCCAGTCGGCTCCCGTCGGCGCGCAGGCGGGGCCTTGTCCGCCAATGCCTCCTGCTGCAGTCTCTGCTCCCTCAGGCGGGTTGTCTTGGCGTCCCTTGCGTGACGCTCGGCATCCAGCACCAGCCTCGCCTCGCGGTCCGCTCTTGCCAGCTTTTCCTTGTCGACACGCCTTGGCAATTCAAAACCTCCTGTCATGGAACTGTCGGCAGGAAATGTGCAACCCAAGTGTCTGTTCCAAAAAAATAGAAATGCGCGGTCCATCATTTGTTATTGAGATTTGAAAATCCCGGATTGCTCGCTTTCGCGAGTTTTCCAAGCCCGGAGCAAGTCGCGACTTGCCTCGCGGGTCTTCGGCCAGATCTGCACCGCTCCCGAGTTGTTGTCGATCGACGGGCAGATCCTTGCATCCATGGCAAACGCAAACGGCCGGGGATTCGGGCCTCTTCCGCGCGTCCAGGCAGCTTCGACCATCGGTTTGAAAAACTGGTGCCGCTTAGGTGACTCGAACACCTGACCCCATCATTACGAATGATGTGCTCTACCAACTGAGCTAAAGCGGCCCGGGAGGCCAAGGCCTCCAAGATGGGCAGGGTGATAGACTCAACCGGCCGCGAATTCAAGATGCGACTTGGCAAATCATGCAAGAGCCGCGCCCCGATCGAAACCGGCGTTCTGGCGTCCCTGCATGCCCGGAATCGCCGACATGTTCCGATTTTGTTTGCCGGAACATCGTGAAAATAGACTTTGGACGGTCTGTCGAGGCAGAATGCGGCTGCCCGCCCGTTGATTGATTGGTCGCCTGCGGCTAACCATCATGAAAGCTTGGGACAATTTGCAGAGGGATCTCGCTTGGACGCGATCGAAAAAGCGATCCGGAACGCCCTGGAAAAGGGCAATGCCGAGGACCGTGCGTTCCGCGAGAGGGTCTATCGTTCGGCCTTCGCCGCGCTCGACCGCGCGCTCCAGGCCAATCCCGGCGTGACCGTGGAAGTCGCCATCAAGCGCCGCAAGGCAATCCAGGCAAAAATCACCGAAATCGAATCCGAGTACCTGCCGGCGGTGCCCGGTGTTGCCCCGCAGATCGACGCGCCGGCGGTCGAGGCCGCGGCCGGCGCGGCGCCCGCGGTCGAGGCGGGCCCAAGGGCGTCATCGCCCGCTGTCGCCGTCGACGGTCCCGGGCAGCCCGCTTCCGACGCACCGCGCTCGCGCGTGCTGCCGGTGGTTCCCGACATCATGCCGGATGCGACCCTGCCCGGTGCGCCAGCCATCGACATGTCGGTTCCAGCCTCTTCCGGTGCCGCCACGGAAGTCGCGCCCGATCGCGATGAGCGGCGCATTCGAGGCCGGCGGCTGCCGCTGACCGCCATTTTCTTCACGGTGACGCTGCTTGCGGCGATTGGCATCGGACTGTACTTCGCCATGCAGACCGGTGTGTTCAAGACCGCCGCGCAGCTCAATACCGCGCCGCCGGAAGCGCCGCCGACCGTAGAGGACGACGATTTCACCCCGACCGATGGCGCCAACGCGCCGGCAAAGCCCGGTGCCGCGGACCAGTCGCGCGACTGGATCAATGTGTTTTCACCGACCGACCCGACGCATGTCGCCGCTCCGTCCGACGCCAAGGCCGAGGTGATGAAGGACGACAGTGGGCCGTTCCTGCGCATCCAGTCCGGCGCCTCCGGCTCGGCGATCGCCTTCGATGTCGGACAGGGCGTGCTGGAAAAACTCGCCGGCAAGCACGCCGTGTTCGACATCATCGCCCGGGCCGAGGACGGCAAGGACACGCAGATATCCGTCGACTGCAATTTTGGCGAACTCGGCGATTGCGGCCGCAAGCGTTACGCGGTCGGCCAGCAGAAGAACGAATATCTGTTCGACGTGAAGTTTCCCGACAAGCATCCGGGCTCGGCCGGAACCATCGCCATCAATTCCGATTTCGACAAGCAGGGCAAGGCGGTCGACGTCTACGAGATCCGTGTCTCGGTCGAACCCTGAACTGAATTCGTTGCGACTGACACATCGACGGTCCCTAGCGGTCGAGCAGCGCCTGCAGGGTTTCTATGCGATCGGCCTCGTTGGCCGGCTTGTCCCAGCGCAATCGTGAAATCCTGGGGAAACGCATGGCCACACCCGATTTGTGCCGGGTCGAACGGTTGAGTCCCTCGAAGGCGACTTCGAGCACCAGGCCATTGTCGCGGTCGGCGCGCACCGAGCGCACCGGTCCAAAACGCTCGACGGTGTTGTCACGGACATATTTGTCGATCTGCTTCAGCTCTTCATCGGTGAATCCGAAATAGGCCTTGCCGACCGGCACGAGTTCCTCCTCGCCCTCGGCTCCGGACCAGACGCCGAACGTGTAGTCGGAATAGAAGCTCGAGCGCTTGCCGTGGCCGCGCTGGGCATACATCAGCACGGCGTCCACCGTGTGCGGATCGCGCTTCCATTTGAACCATGGACCCTTCGGCCGTCCGGCGACATAGGGCGAATCCCAGCGCTTCAGCATCACGCCTTCGATGATCGGATGCGGCGGCGCGCGGCGCAGGTCCTCGAGCGACCGCCAATCCGTAAACGCGACGAAGGGGGAGAGATCGAAGCGGCTCGGGTCGAGCGTCCCGATGAAGGCTTCGAGCCGGCCGCGTCGCTCGCGGAAGGACAGTCCGCGCAGATCCTCCGTGCCGATCTGCAGCACGTCGTAACAGCGCATGAAGGCTGGATATTGCTGCTGCATCTTCGGCGTTACCGTCTTGCGATTCAGCCGCTGCTGCAGGTCCGAGAAGGTTCCCGTCGCTTCTCGCGGATCGCCGACAAGCAATTCGCCATCGAGCGCGGCGGAAAAATGCATGGCGTCGGCGAGGTCTGGAAAGGCCCCTGAGACATCGTCGCCGGTGCGCGAATAGAGCCGGCGGATGCCGCCTTCGGCTACCGCCTGGACGCGGATCCCGTCCCATTTCCACTCCGCCGCGTAGTCGGCGGGATCGAGCTTTTCGAGGTCGCCGTCACCGATCGGGTTCGACAGCATGACCGGGCGAAACAGCGCCAGCGCCGTGTTGCGCGGTTTTTCGGCCTTACCTTCCAGCCAGGCGAACAGCGCCGTGTAGGGCGGCGATAGCCCATGCCAGAGCTCCTCGATCTCGGCGACGTGGACCTTGCCGAAATCGGCCAGCGCCTGTTTGGCCAGCCGCGCCGAGACGCCGATACGGAGGCCGCCGGTGACCAGCTTGATGATGGCAAAGCGTGCCGAGATACCGGCACTGTCGAGCAGCCCCGTCAGCACTTTCGCTCCATCCGAGCGGCTTGCCGCCTGCAGCTTGGCAACCACCTCGCCAAGCGTCGGCTCGCGGTTGGCGATCCTGCCAGGCGCTTGCGGCCAGACCAGCGACACCGTCTCGGCGAGGTCGCCCACATAATCGTAGGAATAACCGAACAGCACCGGGTCCATGCGTTCGGTGACCAGCGTGCGCAGCATGGCCGGCTTGACCGCGGCAATCCTGAGATCCCCGGTGATGGCCGCCAGCGCCAGGCCGCGATCGGGATCCTCGACGGTGCGGAAATAGTCGATCAAAAGGGTCAGCTTGCCGTTGCGCGACGGCGTCAGCACCAGGCGGTCGAGAAGCTCGGCGAAGCGGTTCATGACCTCAATCGCCCTCATCTTCATAGCCCACCAGATGCAGCGGGCGGGCGGCGATGCCTTCCAGTTCGCACCAGCGCACCAGGGCTTCCTCGCGGCCGTGCGTGACCCAGATTTCGGCTGCGCCGGTCTCCTTGATGGTGGCGGTGAGTTCGTCCCAGTCGGCATGGTCCGAGATGATCAACGGCAGCTCGACGCCGCCTTGCTTGGCGCGCTGGCGGATGCGCATCCAGCCCGACGCGAAGCACGAGATCGGATCGGGAAAGCGCCGCGCCCAGCGGTCGGCGAAGGCCGATGGCGGGCCGACCACGATGGCGCCGGCGAAATCTTGCTTGGCCCCGCTCCCCACCGTCGCCGGCTCGAGATCACCGAGATCGATGCCCTGGCTCTGGTAATACGCGCTGAGCCTGGCCAGCGCGCCATGGATGTAGAGCGGCTTGTCGTAACCGTCGTCGCGCAACAGCCGCATCACGCGTTGCGCCTTGCCCAGCGCGTAAGCCCCGACCAGATGCGAGCGCTCCGGGAATTGCGCCGCCGATTTCAGCAGCCGGGCGATCTCTTCCGTGTCTGGCGGATGGCGAAACACCGGCAGGCCGAAAGTCGCCTCGGTGATGAAGATGTCGCAGCGGATCGGCTCGAAGGGCGCGCAGGTCGCATCCCTCTGCCGCTTGTAGTCGCCGGAGGCGACGATGCGCCTGCCCTGGTGCTCGACCGATATCTGCGCCGAACCCAGCACATGGCCGGCCGGATGAAAGCTGACATCGACGCCGTTGAGGGCAATCGTCTCGCCGAGCCTGGCTGTCTGCGTCGTCCCCGCGAAATCCTCGCCGTAGCGAAGTCCCATGATGTCGAGCGTCTGCTGTGTCGCAAGCACCGAGCCGTGGCCGGAACGCGCATGGTCGGAATGGCCGTGCGTGATCAGCGCCCGGTTCACCGGCCGCACCGGGTCGATGAAGAAATCGCCCGGCGGGCAGTAGAGGCCTTCGGGCCGGGGATGAAGCAGGTCGCTGGCGCGCATGATGCCAAGATAGGATATAATTCCGCCGCGGGAAGCCTGTTGGCCGAGACTGCTGACTCCCGGGCAAAGCCTGTCCAATTCGGTTCAGCTTCGGCATTCCTTGCTCTACAGATATGGGCGGCCGGCTCCCTGCAGGTGGAAACCATCATCATGAAACCGCTTCAGACCTCGTCGGGCGACCCGAACGCCGATCGCCGTGCGGACTATGCCGAAATGCTCGTTGCCTCCGGCGATCATGCCGCTGCCGCCGAGTTGCTGCTCGGCGGGCTGGAACTGGCGCCGCAATGGGCAATGGGCTGGTTTCGCCTGGGCGAGATGCAGGAGGCATCAGGCAGGCTCGACCTGGCGGCGCAGGCCTGGAGGACGGCGTTGAAACTGGATCCGGCCGATCGTCAGGGCGCGGCTCTCAAATTGCAGCTGATCGGCAAAGGTCCGGTCTTTATGGCGCCGCCCAGCGCCTTTGTCGAAACGCTGTTCGACCACTATGCAGAGACCTTCGAGGCGATGCTGGTCGGCAAACTCGACTACCGGCTGCCCGAGGTGCTCGACGCGGCCATCCGCAAGGCAAGGCCGGGCCGCTTCCGCCTGGCGCTCGACCTGGGTTGCGGCACTGGGCTGATGGGCGAGAAGCTGAGGCCGATCGTCGACCGGCTGGAGGGGTTCGACATCTCGGCAAGGATGCTGAAGAAGGCGCGGGCAAAAGGCATCTACGACGCGCTGACGAAAGCGGATTTGCAGGATTTTTCCTATTCGGGCGACAAGGCCGATCTGGTGACGTCAGCCGACGTGCTGATCTACATCGGCGGCCTCGAAGGTCTGGTGGGAGTGGTCGCCGGCCTGCTCGCCGACGGTGGCCTGTTTGCCTTTTCAGTCGAGAGCCTGGCGGAAGGCGGTGGCGAGTTCGCGCTGCAGCCCTCCCGGCGCTACGCCCATTCGGATGGCTATGTCGTACGGACCCTCGAGGCCAACTGCCTCTCGGTCCTCGCGCTGGAGCCGACAACCATCCGCTGGGATCGCCGCGAGCCTGTCAAAGGCCTGGCCGTCGTGGCATGGAAAGCCGGTCCCCTGTGAGGGCAACTCTTTGCGCTGCTGCGAAAAAGTCCGATTTGCGTGCGCGACTGATATTTGCGATCTGGTCGCATCAGGGCGGTATATCAGGAGGAGCACTTCGATGCGCTGGAACGTGATGATTTTGGCGTCTTGCCTCGTAACCACCGGCTGCGTGGGCAATTCAGCGTCCGAGCGGCAGGACGCCAACGTCGAGTCCTCGCTGCAATATGACAGCGTGCCATGCGATCAGTTGCTGGCGCGGCGCAACGGATTGGCGCAGCAATATAGTCTCCCCACGACCGCCAAGCCGACTTTTTCCAATCCTGCCATGGGTTTTGGCCCGTTCACGCCCGACATGCGTTCCAAGGCTCAACGCGACAGCGACAAGGCGTCAGGCGAAATCGATGCCATGAACCGGTCGATCGATCGCCGCGACTGCGGCAAACCGGACAAGCAGAAGAAGTTCGCGCTGCCTGGCTGATGCGTGTTGCCCAAATGAAGCTCTCGGAGTTCGGCGACCGCATCTGTATCCTGGGCCCGTCGAACAGCGGCAAGTCGACGCTTGCCGACGCGATCGCGCGCAAGCGTGGCCTGACACCCATTCATCTTGATCTGCTCTTTCACCTGCCCAACACGGATTGGCTGCAGCGTCCGAGGGACGAATTCATTGCCTTGCATGACGCAGCGATCGCCGGCGAACGGTGGGTGATGGACGGAAATTACTCGGTTTGCATGCCGCAACGCTTCCAGCGCGCGACCGGATTGATCCTGCTGGACATTTCCACCCCGGCAAGTCTGCTGCGCTATTTCAGGCGTACCTTGTTCGAGAAGGAAAGACGCGGAGCCTTGGAAGGTGGGCGCGACAGCATCAAATGGGACATGATCCACCACATTGCCGTGACCACGCCGAAAACCGCTCAAGATACCGGGTGACGTTCGAGCAGGTCAACCTGCCGAAGCTGCAACTGTCGTCCGCCAATGCGATCAAGAAATGTTTTCAGGACTGGGATTTGGCCAGGTGACGAGGACGTCTGGCTAGAGCAATTCCAGGAAAAGTGCGTAGCGGTTTTCCGTCCGGAATTGCGTAAAACAAAGAATTAGAGCGGGTCGGCGATTCCATAAAACGCTGAACCGCTCTAGTATCCTGCCTTGCGGTCCACCAGATTGTCGAGCCTTTCGCCGCGTTCGAAAGCGTCCATCTGGCGCAGCATGAGCGGCGCCAGATGGGCTGGATCGGAAGTCGCCGCGGCATGCGGCGTCACGAACACCTTCGGGTGGTTCCACAACGGGCTGGTCTTCGGCAGTGGTTCCACCTCGAACACGTCGAGGCTCGCCTCCTTCAGCGTGCCGTCATCCAGCGCGCGCACGATGTCGGCGTCCTTCTGCAGGCGGCCGCGTCCGGCATTGATCAGCACCGAGCCGCCGAGGCCGTTGCGTTTCCTCAATTCCTTCAGCACGCCGTAGTTGATGATGCCTTGCGTGTCCGGCGTCAGCGGCAGAAGCACGACCAGAATGTCGGTGGCGTTGAGGAATGGGATCAGCCCGGCTTCGCCGCCATACGTCGCCACCCCTTCCATTGGCCGGTCCGTGCGCGACCAGCCATTGACCGCAAAGCCCAGCGACAGCAGCGCCGAGGCTGCCGCGCGGCCGAGACTGCCAAGTCCCATGATGCCGACGGAAATGTCACCGGCCGGCCTCTGCTGTGGCTCGTGCCAGATCTTCTTTGGCTGCTGCGACCGGTAGAGCAGGCCCTGGCGATGGTGATCGAGCACCCGCCAGACGACGTACTCGGTCATGTACTGGGTGAGGTTGTCGGCGACGACCTTGACGATCGGCACGTCGGGCAGGCCGGGATCGGCGAAGATATGGTCGACGCCGGCGCCGATCGAGAAGATGGCGCGCAGATTGGGCAGCGACGACATCAAATTGGGCTTCTGCTTCCACACCACCGCATAGGTGATCGAGGGATCCTTGGGGCCGTCCGGTTCCAGCACCACCTCGCGCTCGGCCGACAGCAGGTCGCGCCAGCGCTGCGGATGAAAGCCGGTGACGGCAAGCAGGATGCGGCCTTTTTCCATCGCGGTTCGTTCAGTCCTTCCTTGTGCGGATCACTCGCTGACCACGCCAGTCGGCGCCGTCTCGATCTTGAAGGCGGCCGAGATCAGCGCCCGAGTATAGTCGGTTTGCGGATTTCCAAAAATTTGTTCGGAAGGGCCGGCTTCGACGATCTGGCCGTTGCGCATGACGATGACGTCGTTGGCCAGCGCCCGGATGACCTTGAGGTCGTGGCTGATGAAAAGATAGGCGAGGTCGTGCTTGGCCTGCAAATTGCGCAGGAGATCGACGACCTGTGCCTGCACGCTCATGTCGAGCGCCGATGTCGGCTCGTCCAGCATGACGAAGCGCGGGTTGAGCACCATGGCGCGGGCGATGGCGACACGTTGGCGCTGGCCGCCGGAAAACTCGTGCGGATAGCGGTTGCGGGTCGCCGGATCGAGCCCGACTTCCTTCAGCACGGCGGCCACCTTGTCGTCGCGCTCGTCGGGCGACAGCTTCGGCTCGTGGATCTTCAGGCCTTCCTCGATGATCTCGGCGATCGACATGCGCGGGCTGAGCGAGCCGAACGGATCCTGGAAGACGATCTGCAATTCGCGCCTGAGCGGTCGCATCGCGTTGAAGGTGAGCTGGTTGATGTCGCGGCCGTTGAACTGGATCGTCCCGGTCGACGAGATCATGCGCGCCAGCGCCAGGCCGAGCGTCGTCTTGCCCGAACCGGATTCGCCGACCACGCCCAGCGTCTGGCCGGCGCGCACGGTGACGTCGATGCCGTCGACCGCCTTCACATGATCGATCGTGCGCCGGAAGAACCCCTGCTTGATCGGAAACCACACCTTGATGTCCTTGCCGGTCATGACAGGCTTGGCGTCGGCATTGGCGGCCGGCGGCTTGCCTTTCGGCTCGGCGGCCAGAAGATGGCGCGTATAGGGGTGCTGCGGGTTGGCGAAGATGTCCTTGGTCGGTCCGGTCTCGACGATCTTGCCCTTGGTCATCACGCAGACCCGGTCGGCGATCTTGCGCACGATGCCGAGGTCATGGGTGATGAACAGCATCGACATGCCCTTGCGGCTTTTGAGGCCCGCGAGCAGTTCGAGGATCTGTGCCTGCACCGTGACGTCGAGCGCGGTCGTCGGCTCGTCCGCGATCAACAGTTCCGGCTCGTTGGCGAGCGCCATGGCGATCATGACGCGCTGGCGCTGGCCGCCGGACAGCTGATGCGGATAGGCGTCCAGACGCTTCTGCGGATCGCGGATACCGACCTCGTTGAGCAGGGCCAGCGTGCGCGCCTTGGCCGGACGGTCGCCCATGCCTTGATGCAGCTTCAGGATTTCGACGATCTGGTGCTCGATCGTGTGCAACGGATTGAGCGAGGTCATCGGCTCCTGGAAGATCATGGTGATCTTGTTGCCGCGCACCTGGCGCAATTGCTTCTCGCTCATGGCGAGCAGGTCGGCACCCTGAAACAGGATCTTGCCTGAGGGGTGGCTGGCGCTGGGATAGGGCAGCAGCTTCAGCACCGACAGCGCCGAGACCGATTTGCCGGAGCCGGATTCGCCGACCAGCGCCACCGTCTCGCCCCTGGCGATGTCGAACGAAATGTGGTCGACGGCGACTGACTGGCCGCCGCCCTGGCTGAAGGCGACGCTGAGGTCCTGCACGCTGAGCAAGGGAGCATCGCTCATTTGAACGTCTTGCGCGGATCGAAGGCGTCGCGCGTCGCCTCGCCGACAAATACCAGCAGCGACAGCATCAGCGAGATGACGACGAAGCCGGAAATGCCGAGCCAAGGCGCGTTGAGATTGCGCTGCGCCTGCTTGAGCAGTTCACCGAGCGAGGCGGAGCCGGGCGGCAGGCCGAAGCCGAGATAGTCTAGCGAGGTCAGCGTCGAGATCGAGCCGCTCAGCAAAAAGGGCAGGAAGGTCAATGTCGCCACCATGGCGTTGGGCAGCAGATGCCGGAACATGATGGTGCGGTTGGGCACGCCGAGCGCGCGCGCCGCGTTGACATATTCGAAGTTGCGGGCGCGCAGGAACTCCGCCCGCACCACCCCGACCAGCGCCACCCAGGAAAACAGCAGCATCAGGCCGAGCAGGATGAAGAAGCCCGGCGGCAGGATGGCGGCGACGATGAGCAGCAGATAGAGCACGGGAATGGCCGACCAGATCTCGATGAAGCGCTGGAACAGGAGATCGGTCCAGCCGCCGAAATAGCCCTGCAAGGCACCGGCGCCGACGCCGATCAGCGCCGAACCCGCGGTCAGGATCAGGCCGAACAGCACCGAAATGCGGAAGCCGTAAATGACGCGCGCCAGCACGTCGCGCGCCTGGTCGTCGGTGCCGAACCAGTTCCAGTTGCCGACATTGCAGGCCGGGTCATCGGCTCCTCGTGGATATTGGTTGCAGCGCGTCTTGGCGTCATATTCCCATGATGGCTTGGCCGGCGCTGCTTCCGGAATGGCGTTATTGACGGTCTGGTAGGAATAGCGGATCGGCGGCCAGATCATCCAGCCATGGGCGTTGATCTCGTCCTGGATAACCGGGTCGCGGTAATCGGTGACGGCATAGAAGCCGCCGAATTTTTCCTCGGGGTAAGCGACCATCACCGGGAAAAGGATCTCGCCCTTGTAGGAAGCGATGATCGGCTTGTCGTTGGCGATCAATTCGGCAAACAGCGACAGCACGAACAGGACGAGGAAAATCCACAGCGACCAGTAGCCGCGCCGGTTGGCTTTGAAATTCTGCAGGCGGCGCTTGTTGAGCGGCGACAGGAACGGCCGTGGGAGCCGCTCCGGCAAGACACCGGCGGTTACGCTTGCCTCCGACATCAGATGTCTCTCCGCTCGAAATCGATGCGCGGATCGACCCAGGTGTACATCAGGTCGGACAGGAGCCCGACGAACAGGCCAAGCAGCGAGAAGATATAAAGGTTGGCGAACACCACCGGATAGTCGCGCTCGACCACGGACCGGAAGCCGAGCAGGCCGAGCCCGTCGAGCGAAAAGATGTTCTCGATCAGCAGCGATCCCGTGAAGAAGGCCGAGATGAAGGCACCCGGGAAGCCGGCGATGACGATCAGCATGGCGTTGCGGAAAACGTGCCCATAAAGCACCTGCCGTTCCGACAGGCCCTTGGCGCGCGCCGTCACCACATACTGCTTGCGGATTTCCTCCAGGAAGGAGTTCTTGGTCAAAAGCGTGGTCGTTGCGAAGGCCGACAACACCAGCGCCGTCAGCGGCAGCGTCATGTGCCAAAAATAATCGACGATCTTGGCCGGCCACGACAATTGGTCCCAATTGTCCGAGACGATGCCGCGCAACGGGAACCAGTCCCAGAACGAGCCGCCGGCGAACAGCACCATCAAAAGGATGCCGAACAGGAAGCCTGGAATGGCATAGCCGACGATGACGACGCCACTGGTCCAGACGTCGAAGGGCGTGCCGTCCTTCACCGCCTTGCGAATGCCGAGCGGTATCGAGATCAGATAGGACAACAAGGTGATCCAGAGCCCGATCGAAATCGATACGGGCATCTTTTCCAGGATCAGGTCGAGCACCGAGATATCGCGGAAATAGCTGTTGCCGAAATCGAACCTGGCATAATTCCACAGCATCATGCCGAAGCGCTCGAGCGGCGGCTTGTCGAAACCGAACTGCTTCTCCAGCTTCTTGATGAATTCCGGATCGAGGCCCTGGGCGCCGCGATATTTCGAGCTGACATCGCCGGCGACATCGAAATTGGAGCCGCCTGCATCGCCGCCACCACCGCCGAGGCGGTCGCTGCCGCCCTGGTTGGTCAGTTTGGCGATGACCTGCTCGACCGGCCCGCCAGGCGCGAACTGGATAACGGCGAACGATATCGCCATGATGCCGAACAGGGTCGGGATCATCAAAAGGATGCGGCGCAGTATATAGGCGCCCATCAGGTGTTATCCTCCTCGAGGAGAGCCACCGCGCCTTGCGGCACCCGCAAGGCAATCGCTCCGGGCCAAATGTCGACGCGGGCGCCGCCCCTCATTGTCCTGCCGGACATTTCTCCCCGTATAGTGACGGGGAGAAAGGGGCTGGCCGCAGTCTCGGCGTTCTTAATGCGACTCTCGTAGTTGGCGAAACCGTTGGTGAGAGCGCCCCTCGCCCCGTCGCTATACGGGGAGAGGATGCCGGCAGGCAGGTGAGGGGCAGCGCCAACACCCCCAAGGAATTCAGCCTTTGCCAATTTTTGCCGCCTTGCCTTTATCGAACCACCACAGCGTCTCGACCGGAAAGCCGTAATCGGGCTTTTGCTCGGGAAAGCCGAACATGTCCCAATAGGCAACGCGATGATTCGCCAGGAACCAACTAGGAATCCAATCGCATCGCGCACGCAAGACCCGGTCGAGCGCCCGCATCGCCACGGTCAGGTTTTCACGGTCCTTTGCCGCGCCCACGGCATTGATCAGCGTGTCGACAGCGGGATCGGAGATACCCGGCAAGTTGCGGGAGCCGGAGACGCCGGCGGTGCTCGAATGGAAGAAGACTTCGAGATCATCCCGAGTCGGCGTCGCGCTGAATGAAAAGGCAGCAGACAAGAGGTCGAAGTCGAAATTCGCCTGCCTGGACTGGTATTGCGCCGAATCCACCAACCGTATCGTGGCGTCGATGCCGATCGCCTTCATGTTGGCGACCCAAGGCGAATAGACCTGGACGAAGGTGTCGTCATCGACCATGAACTCGGCTGAAAGCCGGCCCCCCTTGTCGTTAACGACAAAGTCGCCTGATCGCTTCCACCCAGCGGCGGACAGAAGCTTTGCCGCTTGGCCAAGCAGCTTGCGGTCGCGACCGGAGCCGTCGGATGCGGGCTGGGTCACTGCCTCGCCGAAGACCTCTGCCGGCAACTGGCTTCGCAGCGGCTCCAGCAGAGCCAGTTCTTGCGGCGACGGTGTCCCTTCGGCGCGAAAGTCCGATTTCTCGAAGCAGGATTGCGAACGCTCGTACGAGCCGTAGAAGAAGTTGCGGCGCGTCCACTCGAAATCGAAACATAGCGCGAGCGCCCGCCTCACCCTAGGGTCGCGAAACTGCTCTCGCCGCTGATTGACCGCGGTGGCCTGCATCGAGGGTCGCTTTTCGGCCGGGAATTCATGCTTGGCCACTTTGCCCGCGGTCATTGCAGGGAAGTCATAGGCGGTGGCCCAAACGCGTGACACGAATTCCTCGCGATAAGTGATCTCACCTTTCTTGAAGGCTTCGAATCCGGCGTTGCGGTTCTGGTAGAACTCGATGCGGATACGATCGAAATTGTTCTGTCCGCGATTGAACGTGAGGTCACGACCCCAATAGTCCGCCACCCGATCGTACTCGATCCATGCGCCGGCCGAGAAACGCCCGACCTTGTAGGCGCCGGACCCGAGCGGCGGGTTCAATTGCGAGGAATCGAAGGGATTTGCCGTGTAGAAGGCCTTGGACAGGATCGGGAATTCCACCACGTTGAGCACGGTCCGGGCGGATTGCTTGCCGGAAAAAGTAAGCCGCAGTGTGCGGTCATCGACGGCAACGGCATCGGTCATGTGCGTCAGCGACAGCGATAGGTCGGGATGGCCCTTCTCCTTGTAGAGCTTGAAGGTGAAGGCAGCATCCTGCGCCGTCAGCGGCGTGCCGTCATGGAAACGCGCCTCGGGTCGAAGCGAGAAGGTGAAGCCATTGCGGTCGTCGGAGAGCGTCACGCCATCCGCGATCTGGCCATATACCGCGTCGGGTTCATCGAGCGCCCGCACCATCAGCGCGTCGAAACACATCTCCATGCGTGGCGGCGCATCGCCCTTGTTGGCGAAGGAGTTCAGCGTGTTGAAAGTCTGCGTATCCTGGTTGTAACCCCAATTCGGCGGCGAGAAATTGAAGATGCCGCCCTTGGGCGCATCGACTTTGACATAGTCGAAATGCGGGAAATCAGGCTTGTATTTGAGGTCGCCGAAGGCGGAAAGGCCGTGCAGCTTGGTGCCGGTCGCAACGTTTGCAAAGGCTTTGCCCGGCATCAGCGCTGCTGCAGCGGCAGCGCCACCCAAAGCCAGGAAATCGCGGCGGGGAAGAACCGCCATCAATTGCCGCCTCTGTATTTGGTCGCCAGCGCCTTTTCCTTGTCCAGGTCGATCCACCAGGAATCCGTGTCGACGCCGCGATAAGCGGGCTGCTTGTCGGGTATGCCGAACTTGTTCCAATAAGCCAGCCAGACCGCGGCGCGGTGGTATTGCGGAACGACGTAGAAATTCCACAGCAGCACGCGGTCGAGCGCATGAGTGGCGGCAACGAGGTCGTCACGGTCGGTGGCGAAGATGATGCGGTCGACCAGCGCATCGACGATCGGGTCCTTGATGCCCATCAGATTGCGTGAACCTGGCGTATCGGCGGCTCTCGAGCCCCAGAACTCGCGTTGCTCGTTGCCCGGCGAACCCGACTGTGGGAGAATCCCCGTCACTACATCGAAATCGAAATTGGTGACCCGATTAATGTACTGGGTCTGATCGATGATGCGCAGCGTGGCATCGACGCCGATCTTGCGCAAATTGGCGATGTAGGGGCTGGCGATGACCTGGTCGGTATCGTTCCAGCCGAGGATCTCGAATTTGAACGGCGCGCCGGTCTTGGCGTTGACCATTTTGCCGCCCTTGATCACCCAGCCGGCCTTGGCGAAAAGCTCGACGGCCTGCTTCAGGTATTTCCGTTCCGCTTGCGGCGAATCGTAGACCGGCAGCTTGAATTCCTGGGTGAACAGTTCAGGCGGCAGCTTGTCGCGGTATTTATCAAGGATTTCCAGCTCCTTGCCTTGCGGCAGGCCGCTGGATGCGAGTTCGGTGCCTTGGAAATAGCTCGACGTGCGGGTGTTGTAGCCGAAGAACAGCGTGCGGTTCATAGTCTCGAAGTCGAATGGGATGGTCAGCGCCTCGCGCACGAGACGATTCTGGAACAACGGCCGACGCTGGTTCAGGGCGAAGCCCTGCATCGGTTCCGGCGAATGGGTCTTGAATTCCTTTTTGATGACGTCGCCAGCCTTGATCGCCGGAAAATCATAAGCCGTCGCCCATTTCCGCGAACTGAATTCCTGATTGATGTCCTCGAACCCACCCTTGGTGAAGGCCTGCCAGGCGGCATTGTCGTCGAGGATATAAGTGAACCTTTGGCGGTCGAAATTGTTGCGTCCCACATTGATGCCGAGACCGGCCGCCCAGAAATCGGGAACCCGTCGCCAGACAATTTCCGAGCCCGGTTTGAAGCTCTCGATCTTGTATGGGCCAGAGCCGAGCGGGATCTCGAGGCTCGGCTGGGTAATATCACGCTTTTTGCCGTTGGCGTCGGTGCCCTCCCACCAGTGTTTCGGCAGCACCACCACATCAGCCATGATCAGCGGCAGCTCACGATTGCCTTTCTGGTCAAAACGGAATTCGACTTCCCGATCCGAAACGGCGACAGCTTCGGTGACATTGGCGAAATAGCGATTGAATTGCGGGCTTTCCTTTTTCAGGAAATTGAATGACCAGGTCACGTCATCGACGGTGATCGGCTGGCCGTCGTGCCATTTGGCACGGGGGTCGAGCCGATAAGTGGCGGACGAGAAATCAGCCGGGTACTTGTACGCCTCGGCGATCTCGGGGTGATTGACGCTGTCCTCGTCGATGGATTTCGCCATCAGTGACTGGTAGAGCAGCCCGCCCTGATAGTTCAATCCAGCGGCGGGCGTGCCACGTGCGATGAACGGATTGAAGCTGTCGAACGTGCCCAGTACCACCGAATTCAGCGTGCCGCCCTTGGGCGCGTCCGGGTTGACGTAATCATAGTGCTGGAAATTGCTGCCGTATTTGGACTCGCCGATCAGCGATGATGTCGTGCGCCACTCGTCGGCATGGGTCGTCTGCAATGCCGATACCAGGAGGGCTGCCGCCAGCAACGACTTGAGAAGCGTTCGGCCAACCGTCATGCACTGTCCTCTTCGCGATGCGTGCCAGATCATCAGAAAGGCAATCTAGATGATTTGGCGCCGGTGAAAACCGCCATGCGCGGCTTTGTCGCCATACATGCGCGTTTCCTAACGAAAAAGCCGGGCTGAACCCGGCTTTTTCAAGATCGTCAGTGATAATTCGGTTATTTGGCCGGTGCGGCGGGTGCCGCGGGCTTGGCTGGCGCGGCTCCTTCGGCAGGCTTTGCCGGCGCGCTCGCATCGGCGGCGGCGCCTGGTGCCGGCAACGGCTTGGGATTGTCCGAAAGCGTGCGCAGGTAGGCGATGACGTTGGCGCGGTCCTCGTCCTTGGGCAAGCCAGCGAAGCCCATGGCCGTGCCCTTCACGAATTTCTTCGGCGAGGTGATGAAGTGATTGATGTTGTCGTAGGTCCACTTCTCCGTGCCGCCCTTGGAAAACTCCTTCATGCCGGCCGAATAGGCGAAGCCTTCATGCTCCGCGACGGGACGGTCGACGAGATCCCACAGATCCGGGCCGACCTTGTTCGGGCCGCCCTTTTCGCCGGAATGGCAGGCCTGGCATTTCTTGAACACGGCGGCACCCGCCTCGACATTGGCGGTGGCCAGCAGCTCGGCGATCGGCTTGGCCGCCGCGGCCGGCGCCGCAGGGCCGCCTTCTGCCGGCTCGGCGGCTTCGATGGCGAAGCCTGGCTTTTCCGGAGCGGGCGAGGCAAACAGCGCGTCCGACACGATGCCGACCGAGAAGACCACGAAAACGGTTCCGAGCAATCCGGCGAGCAGCTTGTTGACTTCGTTGGAATCCATACGCCCCTTGCTCCCTTTTCCGGCGGACCGATCCGTCCACTCCGTCCGTCGGTATCGAGACCTGCCCTCCAGAGCCGGTCAAATCGGGCGGAAACTAGGTCTTTTGCTCCGGCGTTGCAACACCTATAAGGGCGCTTCCAGTGAGACCTTTTGCCACTTTCCCCTCCTCGTTTCGAACGCCTTGCCAGACCGATGTCAACCTTGATCCTGATCCCCGCCCGCATGGCCTCGACCCGGCTCCCGGGCAAGCCGCTGGCCGACATATCCGGCGCCCCGATGATCGTCCACGTAGCGCGCCGCGCCGCCGAGGCCGGGCTTGGTCGTGTGGTGGTGGCGACCGACACGCAAAGCGTGGCCGAAGCGGTGCGGGCGCATGGTTTCGAGGCGGTGATGACGCGCTTGGATCATGAGTCGGGTTCGGATCGCATCCACGAGGCACTGTTGGCACTCGATCCCCGGGGCGAAGTCGAAACGATCGTCAATGTGCAGGGCGACCTGCCGACCATCGATCCCGGCATCATCGCCGCTTCGCTCAGGCCGTTCGACGACCCCTTGGTGGATATCGCCACGCTCGGCGTCGAGATCGTCCGCGAGGGGGAAAAGACCAATCCTAACGTCGTCAAGATCGTCGGGTCGCCGCTCACCGGCACGCGGTTGCGGGCGCTTTACTTCACCCGCGCCACGGCACCCTGGGGTGAGGGGCCGCTCTATCACCACGTCGGCCTATACGCCTATCGACGCGCGGCACTCGAGCGTTTCGTCGCGCTGAAGCCGTCGCCGCTTGAGCGCCGCGAGCGGCTGGAGCAGCTGCGGGCCCTGGAAGCCGGCATGCGCATCGACGCCGAGATCGTGCAGTCGCTGCCGCTTGGTGTCGACACCCCTGAAGACCTGGACCGTGCCAGGCAAATCCTTTCCAACTGAGATATCAGCATGCCTGAAAAGACCAATAGAATATCCTTCCAGGGCGAGCCCGGCGCCAATTCCGACACCGCCAGCCGCAACGTCTATCCCTCTATGGAGCCATTGCCGTGCCCGACCTTCGAGGACGCGTTCAATGCCGTGGAGACCGGCAAGGCCGATCTTGCCATGATCCCGATCGAGAACACCATCGCCGGGCGCGTCGCCGACATCCACCACCTTCTGCCGGAATCGAAGCTGCACATCGTCGGCGAATATTTCCTGCCGATCCATTTCCAGCTGATGGTGCTGCCGGGCGTCAGGCGCGACGAGATCAAGACCGTGCACACCCACATCCACGCCCTCGGCCAATGCCGCAAATACATCCGCAAGAACGGGTGGAAGGGAGTGGTCGCCGGCGACACGGCGGGCGCCGCCAAGATGGTCTCCGAGGTCAAGGACCGCACCATGGCCGCGTTGTCGCCGGCGCTGGCAGCGACGCTCTACGGGCTCGACATCATCGAGGAGAATGTCGAGGACACCGACAGCAACGTCACCCGCTTCGTCGTCCTGACCAAAAGCAAGCAATGGGCCGAGCGCCCGTCACCCGACGTCAAGATGATGACGACCTTCATCTTTCGCGTCCGTAACGTGCCGGCCGCGCTCTACAAGGCCATGGGCGGCTTCGCCACCAACGGCATCAACATGACAAAGCTGGAAAGCTACCAGCTCGGCGCCTTCACGGCGACGCTGTTCTACGCCGACATCGAGGGCCACCCCGACGATCCGCTGGTCAAGCTGGCGCTCGACGAGCTGCGGTTCTTCTCGCGCGAAGTGCGGATCCTCGGCGTCTATCCAGCCAGCGAGTCACGCGAGCAGTGGAAGGTGGCGGATTGAGCTACCAGCCCAAGGGCACGTAGTCGATCTCCATGAAGGTCTCGACCTCCGGCACCCAGCGATCGCGCACGAAGGCGACATGGTCGGGATGTTCGTTGTACCTGGTGTAGGCGGCCTGGTCGGCGAACTCCATCGAGAAGCCGAACTGATAGTCGTTCTTGGGGCTGACCTGCCGCAATTGCTCGAAATGCGTGACGCCCCGGATCGCCGACAGGATTTTCCTGGCGTCGACGAGGAACCGCTTTTCGTCCAGCGAATGCGGTGGGTGCTTCAGCGTGAAGACGACGGTGTGACGGATCATTTGTCTCTCCTGCAATGACTTCGTTATTCGCTGTCGACCCAGGCGCGGATGAGGTGGTGCGCAATGGCGCCTTTCGGCGGCGTGACCAGATTGTCGGCGTGCGTTCGGTCCAGCATCAGGCGCACCTCGTCGCGCAAAAACCAGCGGCAGTCCTCCAGTTCGTTGAGATCGGCCTGGATGTCCTCGTTGAGCGGCTCGCCGAAGCATCCGATCATCAGCGAATAGGGGAACGGCCAAGGCTGGCTGGCGTGGTAGACGACGCGGCCGAGCCGGATGCCCGCCTCTTCCAGCGTTTCGCGGCGCACCGCCGCCTCGATCGTCTCGCCCGGCTCGATGAAGCCGGCAAGCGCCGAATACATGCCCGGCGCGAAATGCCGGCCGCGCCCGAGCAGGCATTTCTCCCGCGTCGTCGTCAGCATGATCGCTACCGGGTCGGTACGCGGAAAATGCTCAGTGCCGCAATTGGGGCAATGCCGCTTGTAGCCGCCGGCCCGCATCTGCGATTGCGTGCCGCATTTGCTGCAGAAGCGGTGGCTGGCGTGCCAGGCAAGCAGGGCGGCGCCCTGCGCCATCGCGCCGGCGGCGGCCTCGTCGATCAGCCCTTGCATATAGACGGAGCGGTAATCGATCGCCTTGACGGTTTCGGGCAGCTGTTCAGCATCGATGCCCGCCAGCACCGCCAGCACCGGCCCCTGTTCGGAAAAGCCGAGCAGCACGCCCTGGTCGACCGAAGGGCTGAAGGGCTCGCTTTCGGCGATGCCGAACCATGGGTCGAGGCGGCCGCCCTCGCCGGGCTTCAGCAGGAGCCTGCCGCCATTCATCAACAGCAGCCGCGTCGTCGGGTCGGCCAGCGCCTTGTCGACCGAATCGTCGGCGCGGTTCTCGGATTGCCGGTCGATCGTGTTGCCGGCAAAGCCGACGAACTGGCTCGGCTCGCGCACGGGCGCGTCAAACAGGCGGAAGGTCATGTGGACTCTGGTGTTGGGGGATGGACATGCTTGGGATGGACACGGCAAGGCTTATAGCGCTGCCCTTATCGTTTCGGCAAACCGGCGCAGGTCGGAACGCTGATAGGGCTCGCGCAGGCCATGCCCCCAGACTGGGCCGGGCCAGCCGGGATCGCCCTCGGACCGTGCGATGATGTGGACATGCAGTTGGCGCACGATGTTGCCGAGCGCACCGGTGTTGATCTTGGTGCAGCCGCTCACCTTCTTCAGCGCCTGCGCCACCATGTTGGTCTCGAAGGTCAGCATCGCCTGGTCGAGCGGCGTCATGTCGTGGATCTCCTCCGCACCCGGCCGCTGCGGGACCAGGAGCAGCCATGGCCAACGGCGGTCGTTCATCACCCGCAATTCGCACAGCCCCAGCCACATCAATTGCTCGCTGTCGGCCTCCAGCCGGGCATCCAGCGTGAATCCGGCCTTCAGGCCCGGCAGCATCGGCGTTTCCCTTGCTTTTCTTGGTTTCCTCAAACCATGAACGCTAAAGCGGCTGCACCGGTGCTGCAAGCGAATCTGGTGGTTCGCGGTGCCGATTTGCCTGCGCACTTGCATTTCGTCGCGCAATTGCCGATATGGACAGCGGGAGGTTGGTGGTGGACGATCCACTCGCCAACCGGGTCAGGTCCGGAAGGAAGCAGCCCTAACGAGCCCGGAACGGGTCATTGTTCCAGCCTCCCACCTCATCGGCCCTCCTCGCGACATTGACGACGCATTGCAGCGCGGGCGAGACTATGCGCAGGAATCGGCGCCTGTGGGCGCGGCCTTTTGGAGCTTAACGGGCGAATGAGCGAAGCCGGAAATTCGGGCCCCGATAGTCTGGCGACGGGCAAGGCCGCTGCCTACCGCGTGCTGGCGCGCAAATACCGTCCGTCGAATTTTTCCGAACTCGTCGGCCAGGAGCCGATGGTGCGCACCCTCACCAACGCCTTTGCCACCGGCCGCATTGCCCAGGCCTGGATGCTGACCGGCGTGCGCGGCGTCGGCAAGACCACCACCGCGCGCATTTTGGCGCGTGCCCTGAACTATAAAACCGCCACCACGGATCAGCCCTCGGTCGACCTCGCCGTGCTTGGCGAGCACTGCCAGGCGATCATGGAAGGCCGCCATGTCGACGTCATCGAGATGGACGCCGCCTCGCACACCGGCATCGACGACATCAGGGACATCATCGAGCGCGTGCGCTATGCGCCGGTCTCGGCCCGCTACAAGGTCTACATCATCGACGAAGTGCACATGCTGTCGACACAGGCCTTCAATGGCCTGCTGAAGACGCTGGAAGAGCCGCCGCCGCACGTCAAGTTCATCTTCGCCACCACCGAGATCCGCAAGGTTCCGATCACCGTCCTGTCGCGCTGCCAGCGATTCGACCTGAGGCGCATCGACGCCGGCGCGCTCGTCTCGCATCTCTCCTCGATCGCCGGCAAGGAAGGCATTTCGGTCGACGACGACGCGCTGGCGATGATCGCGCGCGCGGCGGAAGGTTCCGCCCGCGATTCGCTCTCCATTCTCGACCAGGCGATCGCCCATGGCGCCGGCTCGGTCAGCGCCGAGGCCGTGCGCGCCATGCTGGGCCTGGCCGACCGCGCCCGCATCGTCGATCTGTTCGAGCATGTGATGAAGGGCGATGTGGCGGCAGCGCTTGGGGAGTTTCGCGCGCAATACGATACCGGCGCCGATCCGGCCGCCGTGCTCACCGATCTTGCCGAGTTCAACCATCTCGTCACCAGGCTGCGCTTCGTGCCGACCGCGATGGACGATGCCTCGCTGTCGCAGGACGAGCGTCAGCGCGGCGCTGATTTCGCCAGGGCGTTGTCGGTGCGTGTGCTGTCGCGGACCTGGCAGATGCTGCTCAAGGGCATTCCCGAGGTACAGTCCTCCAACCGGCCGGTCAGCGCCGCCGAAATGGTGTTGATCCGGCTGGCGCATGCCGCCGACCTGCCGACATTGGACGAGGCGCTGAGATCGCTGGAGAGCGGCGCCTCGGCAACTGGCGCCGCGCCGCGCCCGAACGGCGCGCCGATGAGCCCCGGCCCCGTGAACCCCGGCCCAGTGAACCCCGGCAATGGCGGTGCTGGCGGCAATGGCGCCGGCGCCGTGGCGCAGGCGCGCATGCCTGGCGGCTCGGGCGGCGCGCAGACCATGCGGCTGGTCGAGGCCACGCCTACTCCGACTGCGTTCGTCGCGCCTCCGCAACCGGCGCCGGAGGTGCAAACCGTACCGCTGAAATCGCTGGCCGACATCGTTGCCCTTGCCGACGCGAAACGCGACATCGCCTTCAAGGTGCTGATCAAGAGCTGCATCCGCCTCGTGCGCATCGAACCGGGCCGCATCGACGTAAGCCTGACCGACGATGCGCCCAAGATGCTGCTCAACGACCTGACGACGAAGCTACGCGCCTGGACCGGCCGCAACTGGCTGGTGTCGCTGTCGAAGGAGGAGGGCGGCCAGACGCTGGCCGAGATGGAATCGACGAAGCGTGAAAACGCTTTCCTCGATGCCAGGAACGACCCGACCGTGGCCTCCATCCTGGCCCGCTTTCCCGGCGCCAAGATCATCGATGTGCGCATTCCCGACACGCCCGACGCCGACGCGAGCGAGGCCGAAATGCCGGTCGAGCCGCCGGCCGATGACGACGAACCCTGATATCCAGCACTAATCCGCAAAGGATCGGACCATGAAAGATCTTCTCGGCCTGATGGGCAAGGCGAAGGAAATGCAGGCCAAGTTCCAGGCCATGCAGGATGAGATTGCGACGGTCGAAGCCCTCGGCCAGGCCGGCGGCGGCCTGGTCAGCGTCACGCTGAGCGGAAAATTCGATATCAAGTCGCTGAAGATCGACCCGTCCTTGTTCAAGGAGGACGACGTCGAAATCCTCGAGGATTTGATTCTTGCCGCGCACAATGACGCCAAGGCCAAGGTCGAGCAGATCATGCAGGAAAAGACCAAGGCGCTGACCGCCGGCCTGCCCATTCCCCCGGGAATGAAACTGCCTTTCTGATGCACGTCGCCCAAAAGCATGCCCACGGGCTCGGCCCTGAGGTGCGCAGGCAACGATATGCATGAAAGCTGAGACCGGCGCCCATGATCGACGAGCCGTCCGAAAGACTGATCGAGCAGCGTATCCGCAACAGGATCTACGAGATTCTGGAAATCCTCGCCGATTGCGACGCCGGTGTCGATCTCGTCGGCATCAAGGGCTACTTCAACCTGTTCGAGGATTTCGTGCATCGGCCGTCGATCGAGGCCGGCACGTCGGCGCTTTCAAGGGACGAACGCGCGATCGTGCTGGAAATCGCCGAATTCCTGGAGGCGGCCTCCGAAACAAATCCTGATTTCACCAAGGCCGAGTTCATCGACAGCGACTGGCCGGGCAAGATCGCGCCGACGGCCAGGGAGGCGCGGGCGCTGTTTCTCAGGCGCGGCCTGTTTTCAGAGAAGATCGAAGAGATCGAGCCCGGCCGGCCGGCAGCAATCGCCGCCGGGCAATAGGCCGTTTTGGAACGCATGGCGCGGTCTTGCCGGGAAAGCACTTGGCGTTTCCCCAAGGGAATTGCGGCAAAACGAAGAGAGAACGGTCACCACCCGTGTGAAACGATGGCTCGATCTATCTGGAAAGCCTCGATTTTGTGTCAATTCGGCAACAGTATGCCGTTAATAACGTTTTGGCCATCATTTTGCCCGAAAGTGTCTCATTCTTGCCGCAGCCTGGGGGCGGGCGTTGAAGTGAGAGGGTTACCTGTTGATCGCGATGCGATGGAAGACGCCGCTGTTGCTCGGCGTCATTACGTCTCCCCTTTTCTTGGCCGCTTGCAGCCAGACAACCTCGCACGGCATGTCCGTCGCCAGCCTGACCGACGCCATCACGCCGAGCTTTCTGAGTTCGCGCACCTACAGTCACACGCCGAAGGACAGGGAATGCCTGGAACGGGCGATGTTCTTCGAATCCAACCGGTCGAGCCGCGACGGCATGATCGCGGTCGGCACGGTGGTGATGAACCGGCTGCGCTCGGGCAACCATGGCAACACCATCTGCCAAGTGGTCGGTGAGCCCGGGCAGTTCGCGCCGGGCGTCATGACCAGATCGATGAATTCGCGCGCAATGCCCGATGTCGAAGAGGCCGCCGACGCCGTGCTCAAGGGCGAGCGCAAGACCAAGCTCAAGAACACGATGTATTTCCACACCGCCGGCCTGCGCTTCCCCTACAAGAACATGCACTACACCATGGTAGCCGGCGGCAATGCCTTCTACGAGAAGCGCGGCCGCAACTGGCAGCCGCTGCCGGATGAGCCGATGATTGCCTCGGCCGAGCAGCCGGCGGCGTTGCCGGGGGTACCCGCGACACGGCTCGCATCCATCGAGACAGTGCGCCCGGCCAAGGCATCAGTTCGCAACGCTCCAGCCCAGCAAGTCTACATGACCGCCGCGGCGGAACCGGCGGCCAAGCCGGAGCCCGTCCGTACCGCCCCCGCGCAGCAGACCTATCTGACCGCGGCCGCGGCGCCGACGGCAAAATCCGCGCGGGTCTCGGCGAAGCCGGTGGAAGTTGCCATGCAGGAGCCGATGGAAGAGCCGGATGCCGCCCGTTTTGGCGGAACCCTGAACAGCGGAACCTCGAACAAACGGGTCATCTCCTCGATCCAGGACGCTCCACAGGAAGCCTCGATGGGATTCCAGTCGACGCCTGAAAACACCGATGCCATAGGCGCGATGATTGTCAGCCAGGGCCGCCCGCTCGAAACAAACTAATTCTCGCATGGCAGCATGGCGAACCGTGCGTCGACGGGGGATGTTTCAAAGCGCTCTGAAAAATCCTAGATCAGAGCGATGTCCAAGCGAATCGCCGGTCCCGAGATCGAACGCCTGATCCAGCTCCTGGCCAAGGTGCCGGGGCTTGGCCCCCGTTCGGCCAGGCGCGCCGCGCTGCACCTGATCAAGAAGAAGGAACAGCTGCTTTCGCCGCTGGCCGCCGCCATGGGCGAGGCCGCCGACAAGGTGCGCATCTGCTCGACCTGTGGCAATGTCGACACCTCGGACCCCTGCATGATCTGCACGGACCCACGCCGCGATGCCGCCACCCTGATCATCGTCGAGGACGTCTCTGATCTCTGGGCGCTGGAGCGGGCGGCGGCGATGAACGTGCGCTACCATGTGCTCGGCGGCACGCTGTCGCCGCTCGACGGCATCGGCCCGGACCAGCTCAACATCCGCTCGCTGATCGATCGCGTCGCCGGCGGCGAAATCAAGGAAATCATCCTCGCCGTCAACGCGACGGTCGAGGGCCAGACCACCGCGCACTACCTCACCGATCAGCTCTCCGGTTTCGAGGTCAAGATAACGCGGCTGGCGCACGGCGTGCCGGTCGGCGGTGAACTCGACTATCTCGACGAAGGCACGCTGGCCGCGGCACTGCGCTCGCGGACGGCGTTTTGAGGCGTTCCTGGAGATGATTGCCACAGAACGCGACCTTCGCAAATTTAGTCTTGCATTCTTTCTAGCCGCACTCCTCGCCGTCTTCCTCACCATCCCCGCTTCCGCCGCCAAGATCGACGACCAGTTCCGTGCCTGGCTTCAAACCGACCTCTGGCCGGACGCCAAGGCGAAAGGCGTCTCCAAGCAGACTTTCGACGCCGCCTTCAGCGGCGTGAAGCCGAACCTCAAACTCCCCGACCTTGTCATGCCGGGCGAGAAGCCGAAGACGCCGCAGAAGCAGCATCAGGCCGAGTTCGGATCGCCCGGCGCCTATTTCGCCGAGAAGACGGTTCGTGCGGTGACATCAGGTGGACGCGCCCGCGAAGCCGCCAACGCCCGCACGCTTGCCTCGATCGAGAAGCGCTATGGCGTGCCGGGCGAAGTCCTTCTGGCGATCTGGGGCCGCGAAACCGGCTTCGGCGCGGCGAAGATGCCCTACGACGCCTTCGAGGTGCTGGGCACCAAGGCGTTCATGTCGACGAAAAAGGATTTCTTCCGCACGGAACTGCTGGCGGCGCTGGAAATCGTCGAGCGTGGGCTGGCGCCGGTCGGCGCGATGAAATCGTCCTGGGCCGGCGCGCTCGGCCAGCCGCAATTCATGCCGACCTCGTTGCTCAAGCATGCCGTCGATTTCGACGGCGACGGCCGCGTCGACATCTGGAATTCGACGCCCGATGTGCTGGCCTCGATCGCCAATTATCTTGTCCACTACGGCTGGGTGAGGGGACGCAGCTGGGGTTTCGAGGTGATGGTGCCCCAGAGCGTCTCCTGTTCGCTGGAGGGCCCGGACCAGGGCAAAAAGATTGCACAATGGGCTGCCATGGGCGTCGAGCGCGTCGGCGGCAAGGCGTTCCCGGCAAGCGAGCTGAAGGCGGAAGGTTTCCTGCTGATGCCGGCCGGGCGCAGCGGTCCGGCCTTCATCGCGACCCCCAATTTCTACGTGCTGAAGCAATACAACACCAGCGACCTCTATGCGCTGTTCATCGGCCATGGCGCCGACCGCATCGCCCATGGCGATCAGAATTTTACCGGTGGCTGGGGTCCCGTCGGCGATCTCCACCGCTCCGACATTGCCGCCCTGCAGCGGGCCCTGGAAGCCAAGGGCTACGATGTCGGCAGCGCCGACGGCCTGCCTGGCTTCAAGACCCGCCGCTCGATCGGCAGATGGCAGGAAAAGAATGGCCAGGCCGCCACCTGTTTTCCCGATGCCGGCCTCGTCGCGGCGCTGAAATAGCTTCTAATTTAGCAGATTTTTTCTCGATCGGTGCCTCGATTGGCTGATGTATGCGTCGACACGCCCGCCCGCCATTCTGGTCCAATGAACCATCGCATAAATGCTCGTTGCCCACCGCTGGGCCGCCGGATATGCTGTTGACCAACTGGACAAAAACCACGACGTTAGTGGGGCAGAGGCTCTCGTCGAGCCTTGAAAGAACACCGTAACCTTGAGCCGGGAACTCAGGTCAACCAACAACAAAACAGGGAACAATCATCATGATGATGGAAAAGCTTGCTCTACGATCCCGTATCCTGCTTGCGGGCGCCGCCATGTCGGCGCTGCTTCTGGCCGGAGCGCCGGCTGGCGCGGTCACCCCCGCCGATACGCTTGTCGAAGGTTTTGCCATCGACGACATCATCTCGATGGATCCGGGCGAGGCGTTCGAGCTGTCGACCGCCGAAGTCACCGGCAACACCTATGATCTTCTTGTCCGCCTCGACCTCAGCGACACTTCCAAGGTCAAGCCCGATCTCGCCGAAAGCTGGACCGTCTCCGACGATGGCCTGACCTATACGTTCAAGCTCAAGCCGGGCCTGAAATTCGCCTCCGGCAACCCGATCACCGCCGCCGATGTCGCCTGGTCGTTCGAGCGCGCCGTCAAGCTGGACAAGAGCCCGGCCTTCATCATCGATCAGTTCGGCATCAGCGGCGACAACGTCACCGAGAAGGCCAAGGCGGTCGACGACACAACCTTCCAGTTCACCGTCGACAAGGCCTATGCGCCAAGTTTCGTGCTGAACTGCCTGTCGGCCACCGTCGCTTCCGTCGTCGACGCCAAGCTGGTCAAGGAACATGTCGCGGCGGTGACGCCGAGCGCCGACTACAAATGGGACAACGACTTCGGCAACGCCTGGCTGAAGACGGGCTACGCCGGCTCGGGCGTCTACAAGCTGCGTGAATGGCGTGCCAACGAGGCGGTCGTCATGGAGCGCAACGACAATTATTACGGCGAAAAGGCCAAGCTCGCCCGCGTCATCTACCGCAACATGAAGGAAAGCTCGGCGCAGCGCCTGGCGCTCGAAGCCGGCGACATCGACGTTGCCCGCAACCTCGAGCCGAACGACCTCGACGCCATCGCCAAGAATGCCGACCTCACCACCACCAGCGCGCCGAAAGGCACCGTCTACTACATCAGCCTCAACCAGAAGAACCCGAACCTCGCCAAGCCCGAGGTCCGCCAGGCCTTCAAATACCTGGTCGACTATGATGCCTTGAGCACGACCATCCTCAAGGGCATCGGCGAGATCCACCAGACCTTCCTGCCCAAGGGCGTTCTGGGCGAACTGGACGAGAACCCGTTCAAGCTCGATGTCGCCAAGGCCAAGGAACTGCTGGCCAAGGCCGGCCTGCCCGACGGCTTCAGCGTCACCATGGACGTGCGCACCGGCCAGCCGACCACCGGCATGGCGGAATCCATCCAGCAGACGCTCGGCCAGGCCGGCATCAAGCTGGAGATCATCCCCGGCGACGGCAAGCAGACGCTGACCAAATACCGTGCCCGCAACCACGACATCTATATCGGCCAGTGGGGCCAGGACTATTTCGATCCGAACTCCAATGCCCAGACCTTTGCCTCGAACCCGGACAATTCGGATGCTGGCAAGTCGAAGACGCTGGCATGGCGCAATGCCTGGGACATTCCGGACCTGACCAAACAGACGGAAGCAGCCCTGCTCGAGAAGGATTCTGGCAAGCGCGCCGACATGTACAAGGATCTCGAAAAGAAGATCCTCGACACCAGCCCCTTCGTCGTCATCCACCAGCAGCTGGAAGTCGCCGGTCTGCGCAAGAACCTCAAGGGCTTCGCGCTTGGTCCGAGCTTCGACACCAACTTCGTCGGGCCGGTCTCCAAGGAATAGCGTTCGCGGACACGCCCGCATGAGCGCGATTGAAAACGAAGGCGGGCGCGGCAGCGCCCGCGCCGTAGCCCTTGCATCTTCCCTTGGCCGATTCCTGGTCATTGCGGTGACGACCTATCTTGGTCTTCTCGCGGTCACCTTCTTCATTGGCCGCGTCATCCCGATCGATCCGGTGCTGGCCGTTCTGGGCGACCGGGCACCCGCCAATGTCGTGGAGCGCACGCGCCGCGAGATGGGCCTCGACCTGCCGTTGATCGAGCAGTTCTACATCTATGTGAAACATGCGCTGAGCGGCGATTTCGGCACCTCGGTTCTGACCACCAACCCTGTCATGACCGATATCCGCCGCGCCCTTCCGGCAACCACGGAACTGGCTACATTGGGGACACTGATCGGCGCGTTGTTCGGTGTGCCACTCGGGGTGCTGGCCGCGGTCAAACGCGGCAGCTTCGTCGACCAGGTCGTGCGCATCATCGGCCTGATCGGCTATTCCGTACCCATCTTCTGGCTGGGTCTGCTGGCCCTGGTGCTGTTCTACGCCAAACTGCAATGGGTGGCCTTCCCTGCACGGCTCGATGTCGTCTACGAATACACTTTCACGCCGATCACCGGTTTCTACCTGCTCGACTCCTCCATGCAGGGACAGTGGGACGTCTTCTACGACGCCTTCCGTCACATCATCCTGCCGGCCTCGCTGCTCGGCTATTTCTCGCTGGCCTACATCAGTCGCATGACGCGCTCGTTCATGCTCAACGAACTCGCCCAGGAATATGTCGTCGCCGCGCGCGCCAAGGGCCTGTCGGAAACCCGCATCATCTGGGGCCACGCGCTGCGCAATGCCGCCGTGCCGATGGTGACCGTGATCGCGTTGTCCTATGCCGGGCTGCTCGAGGGCTCGGTGCTGACCGAGACTGTCTTCTCCTGGCCGGGCATCGGCCTCTACATCACCAACTCGCTGCAGAACGCCGACATGAACGCCGTTCTCGGCGGTACCATCGTCATCGGCTCGGTGTTCATCGCCATCAATCTTCTGTCCGACCTGCTCTACCGTGTGCTCGACCCGAGGACGAAGACAGGATGAGCGCCGAAGCGATCCAGAGCCGTCGCGAATGGTTGCTATCAGAGCGGCCGGCATCGCGCTTGCAGGCAAGGCTCGGCCGCGCCTATGTCGCGTGGCGGCGCTTTTCCGCCAACCGGCTGGCCTTTGTCGGCCTGCTGATCATCATCGCGCTGCTGCTCGTCGCCGTCCTCGCCGGTGTGCTGGCGCCGTATTCGCCGACCTTCGGTGACCTGAAGAACGCGCGGCTGCTGGCGCCGAGTGTGCAGCACTGGTTCGGCACCGACGACCTCGGCCGCGACATCTATTCGCGCATCCTCTACGGCTCCCGCTGGACGCTTTATGTCGTCGTCCTGGTCGCCATCATCGCCGCTCCCATCGGTCTCCTGGTCGGCACCGTCGCCGGCTATGCCGGCGGCTGGACCGATGCCATACTGATGCGCATCACCGACATCTTCCTTGCCTTCCCCAAGCTGGTGCTGGCGCTGGCCTTCGTCGCCGCCCTTGGCCCCGGCATCGAGAACGCCGTGCTGGCGATCGCCATCACCTCCTGGCCGCCCTATGCGCGCATCGCCCGCGCCGAGACGCTCACCGTGCGCAACTCGGACTACATCAAGGCCGTGCAATTGATGGGCGCCTCGCCTTTCCGCATCGTGCTTCGCCACATCATGCCATTGTGCATCTCCTCGCTGATCGTCCGCGTGACGCTCGACATGGCGGGCATCATCCTGACGGCCGCGGGCCTCGGCTTCCTCGGCCTTGGCGCGCAGCCGCCGCTGCCGGAATGGGGCACCATGATCGCTTCGGGTCGCCGCTTCATCCTCGACCAATGGTGGGTGGCTGGTGCGCCGGGCTTCGCCATCCTCATCGTCAGCCTCGGCTTCAACCTGCTTGGCGACGGCCTGCGCGACGCACTCGATCCCCGCAGCGGTGACCAATGAGTGGCCCCCCTGATCAGCAGCGATCCAAGAGCACGCTTCTCGACGTCGAGGATCTGCGCGTCACCTTTCCGACCCGCACCGGCATGATCGAGGCGGTGCGCGGCGTTTCCTTTTCGCTTGGCCGCGAACGCCTCGGCATCGTCGGCGAGTCCGGCTCGGGCAAGTCGCAGACAGGCCGCGCCATCATGGGCCTGACACCGCCGCAGGCCCGCATATCGGCCAATAGATTGACTTTCGACGGCATCGACCTGCTCGGCATCTCGCCGCGCCAACGCCGGGCGCTGCGGGGCAACCGCATCGCCATGATCCTGCAGGACCCGAAATATTCGCTCGATCCGGTGATGAGCATCGGCCGCCAGATCGTCGAGACGCTGCGCACCCACGAAAAGGTCGGCAAGGCCGAGGCGCGCGAGCGCGCGCTGGCCATGCTCGAGGCGGTGCAGATCCGCGATCCCAAACGCGTCTTCGACCTGCATCCGCACGAAGTGTCGGGCGGCATGGGCCAGCGCGCCATGATCGCCATGATGCTGATCGCCGGACCGGAAATGATGATCGCCGACGAGCCGACCTCGGCGCTCGACGTCACGGTGCAGCTCGACGTGCTAGGCATCCTCGACAGGCTGGTCGCGGAGCGCGGCATGGGCCTGATCTTCATCTCGCACGATCTGCGCTTGGTCTCGTCCTTCTGCGACCGCGTCATCGTCATGTATGCCGGCAAGGTCGTCGAGCAGCTCAAGGCGTCGGAATTGAGTCAGGCCCAGCATCCCTACACGCGGGGGCTGCTCAACTGCATGCCAAAAATCGGCGCCGACCGTCACCCGCTGCCGGTGCTCGACCGCAAGCCGGAGTGGGCGGCATGACTTCTGCGATTGCCGTCGACAGGCTGGAGGTGATCTTCGACCGCTTCCGCGCGCTGAAGGGCGTCAGCCTCGACGTGCAGCAGGGCGAATCCTTCGGCCTGGTCGGCGAATCCGGCTCGGGCAAATCGACATTGCTGCGGGCCATAGCCGGCCTCGCGCCGGTCGCCTCGGGCAGCATCACAGTCAATGGCAAGACGCTCGGCGCGCGCCGCGACAAGGCCTTTTACCGCGAAGTGCAGATGGTCTTTCAGGATCCTTACGGCTCGCTGCACCCGCGCCAGACCGTCGACCGCCTGCTGCAGGAGCCGCTCGCCATCCATGGTTTTGCCGATGGCGAAAAGCGGATCGAACGCGCGCTCGACGAGGTCGGCCTCGGCAACGGCTTTCGTTTCCGTTACGCGCACCAGCTTTCCGGCGGTCAGCGCCAGCGCGTGGCGATCGCGCGCGCGCTTATCCTCGAGCCCTCGATCCTGCTGCTCGACGAGCCGACCTCGGCCCTCGACGCCTCGGTGCAGGCGGAAGTCCTCAACCTGCTGGAGGAAGTCCGCCGGCGGCGCAAGCTGACCTTCCTGATGGTCAGCCACGACCTCGCCATCATCACCCATATGTGCGAGCGGCTGATGGTGATGCAGGGCGGCGAGGCGGTGGAGAATCTGGTGGCCAACGATCTCGTCGAGCGCCGTGTGACGAAGGATTATACGCGCAACCTGTTGCGGGCCAGCGACGGGTTTGTGAGAACGGCTCCGAAGCAGATCTGACGATAGTTCTCCGCTTCACGCCAAGGAGCTCGACCTCGGCTTAAGTTTCCGCAACAGCGGCGACCTCTACTTCGCCGCCCTGTTCCCGCTTCGGCTCCTTGATCCTGAACCACGTCACATAAAGCGCCGGCAGGAACAAGAGCGTGATCGCGGTACCCGCGATGATGCCGCCCATCATCGCATAGGCCATCGGCCCCCAGAACACTTCGCGCGCGATCGGGATCAGCGCCAGGCTGGCCGCGGCCGCCGTCAGCGCGATCGGCCGCATGCGGTGCTCCGTTGCCTCGATGACCGCGGCCCAGCGATCCCTGCCCTCGGCGACAAGATCCTCGATCTGCACGATCAGAATGACCGAGTTGCGGATCAGGATGCCGATCAGCGCCAAGACGCCGAGAATGGCGACGAAGCCGAGCGGCGCTCCGCTCGGCACCAGGGCCGCGACCACGCCGATCAGCCCGAGCGGCGCCACCGCCACCACCAGGAACAGGCGCTGGAAGCTCTGCAACTGCACCATCAGGATGGTCGCCATGACGAACAGCATCAGCGGCACCACGGCCGCGATCGGCCCCTGGCTCTTGGCGCTTTCCTCGACCGAGCCGGCGGTCTCGACCGAATAGCCGGCCGGCAGCTTGGCGATGAAGGCGTCGACCGACGGTTTCAACTCGTTGACGACAGTCGCCGGCAGCACGTCGCCGACCAAGCCGGCGCGCACGGTGATGGTCGGGATGCGGTCGCGTCGCCATACGGTGGGCTGCTCCAGATCGTAGCGAAAATTGGCCACCGCGGCGAGTGGGATCGCCTCGCCATTTCCGGTCGGCAACTGGATGTTTTGCAGCGTCTCGATCGAGCCGCGCTCGGCCTCGCGCGAGCGAGCCACGACGTTGATCAGGTACGTCGCGTCGCGCACCTGCGTGATCGTCGCGCCGCCCACCGTGCTGTTCAGCGTGCTGGCGATGTCGGACGAGGTGATGCCGAGTTGGCGCGCCTTGTCCTGCAGCACGTCGACCCTCAGCACACGCTGCGGTTCGTTCCAGTCGAAAGTCGGCGCTGCGAGTTTCGGATTGGCCGAGATCACGCCGGCGAATTGCTGCGCCAGTTCTCGCACCGTCTGGATGTCAGGGCCGCCGACGCGGTACTGAACGGGTCGTCCGACCGGCGGTCCGAGTTCAAGCGGCTTGATGAAGGCGTCGGTGCCGACAAACTCCGCGCGCAGCAGCTTCTCCAGCGCCGGCTTCACCCGGTTGCGCGCCTCGATGCTCTTGGTGACGATCACCGTCTGGCCGAAGTAGGGATTGGCCGGCTGCACATCATAGGCCAGCACGAAGCGCACGGCGCCCTGACCGATATAGGAGGAAAAGTGGTCGATGTCGGGATTGCCGACCAGCGCCCGCTGTTCGAAGCGCTCCATCTGGTCGCGCGTCTCGGTAATCGAGGAGTTCTGCGGCAGGTTCCAATCGACGATCAGCTCCGGCCGGTCGGAAGGTGGGAAGAACTGCTGCTGCACCAGGCCGAAGCCGGCGATCGAGGCGGCGAACAGAAGCACGGTCACGACGATGGTCAGCCAGTGATGGCGCACCGAGCCGACAAGGACGCGCCGGAACAGCGACGTGAGACGCCCTGGCTGGTCGTGATGCTTGGTCTTCATCGTCGCCGGCAGGATGGTCACGCCAAGCAGCGGCGCGAACAGCACCGCCACGATCCATGACACCAGCAGCGACACCGCGATGACGACGAACAAGGTGAAGGTATATTCGCCGGCAGCACTCGAGTTGAGCCCGATCGGGATGAAGCCCGCGACCGTCACCAGCGTGCCGGTCAGCATCGGGAAGGCGGTCGAGGTGTAGACATAGGTCGCCGCCTTGCGCAGGCTGTCGCCGACCTCCAGCCGTGCCACCATCATTTCGACCGCGATCATCGCGTCGTCGACCAGCAGCCCGAGCGCGATGATCAGAGCGCCGAGCGAAATGCGCTGCAGCGATATCCCCAGATACTCCATGACCGTGAAGGTGATGGCCAGCACCAGCGGGATCGACAGCGCCACCACGAAACCGGCGCGCATGCCAAGGCTGATGAACGAGACGGCAAGCACGATCGCCACCGCCTCGAACAGCGCACGCGTAAACCCTGAGACCGCCTCCTCGACGATGACAGGCTGGTCGGCCACCAGATGCACGCCGACGCCGACCGGCAGGTCGGCCAGCACCTTGTTCATCTCCTCATGCAGCGCCTCGCCGAATTTGAGCAGATTGGCGTTGGGCTTCATGCCGATGGCAAGCCCGATCGCGTTCTGGCCGTTGAAGCGGAACAAGGCCGTCGGCGGGTCGGCATAACCGCGCGTGATCGTCGCCACGTCGCTCAGCCGGAAGAACCGATCGTTGACGCGCAGGTTGATGGCGCGCAGGCTCTCCTCGGAGGTGAACTGGCCGCCGACGCGCACGCTGATGCGCTCCGGCCCGGACTGGATGACGCCGGACGGGGTGATCGCATTCTGGGCCTGCAGGCTGGCGACGATTTGCTGCTGGTTGAGGCCAAGCGCCGCTATCTGGCGCGTCGAGAATTCGAGATAGATGGCCTCGTCCTGCGCGCCGACTAGATCGACCTTGCCGGCATTGGGCACGGTCAGGATCTTGGTCCTGACATCCTCCACATAGTCGCGCAACTGTCGTGGCGTCAGCCCGTCTGACGTGAAGGCATAGATGTTGCCGTAGACATCGCCGAAGCGGTCGTTGAAGAACGGTCCCTGCACGCCTTGCGGAAATTGCGCCTTGATGTCGTTGACCATGTTGCGCACCTGAAGCCAGTTCGGCACGACGTCGCGCGCCTTGGTGGTGTCCTTCAGGTTGACGAAGATGACGGTCTGGCCGGCGGTGGTGACGGATCTGGTGAAGTCGAGGCTGTCGAGCTCCTCGAGCTTTTTCTCGATGCGATCGGTCACCTGCTGCACCGTCTCCTTGACCGAGGCACCCGGCCAGTTGGCCTGGATGATCATGGTCTTGATGGTGAAGTTGGGGTCTTCCTCGCGGCCGAGATTAAGATAGGAAAATACGCCGGCCACGACGAAGACCAGCATGAAATACCAGACCAGCGAGCGGTGATTGAGCGCCCAGTCGGAGAGGTTGAAGCCCTTCATGAGGCCCCTCCCGCGGGCACTTTTACCTTCTGGCCGTCGACGAGGCTGTGAACGCCGGCGGTGACGACGCGCATGCCGGCTTCGAGCCCTTCCGCCACGGTGAAAGTGCCGCCAGCCTTCCACGCGACCTTGATATCGCGCGCGCTCACGCTCGACGTCTTTGGATCGACGATCCACACTTTTTCAGAACCGTTTTTTTCGAGCAGCGCCGAGATGGGCAGTTCGATCGTTGGTACGACCTTGGTCATCCGGGTCGCGGTTACCGTCGAACCGAGCCTGAAGGCTTGCGGCGGATTGGTGAGCGTCAGCTTGACGCGCCGGGTGCGGGTCGAGCCTTCGGACTGGGGCGCGATCTCGCGCAGCTTGGCCTCTGTCTGGATTGTCGGCAGCGACTGCAAGATGACCTGGAAGGGCGTGCCGGCCGAGAGATCGCTGGTCAACTGGTCGGGAATATCGACAACCGCTTCACGCGGGTCCGAGAGTGCCACGGTGACGACCGTCTGGCCCGGTGAGACGGTTTGGCCGACCTCCGCGCCGACGGCGGTGACGACGCCGTCGAAATCCGAGAACAGCCTGGCGTAGCCGAGCTGCTCCTGGGACTTGGCCAGCGAAGCCTTGGCCCGCTCGACGCTGGCTTCCGCGGCTTTGCGTGCCTGCTGCGCGGCATCGAAGACGGACTGCGACGTATTGGCCGAGGTGAGCAACTGGCGCTGGCGCTCCTCGCTGGCGGCGGCATTGGCGAACTGCGCCTGCGCATTGGAGAGTTCGGCCCTGGCCGCCTGGACGGCCAGCTCCAGCGCGGTTGGATCGAGTGCCGCGATCGTCGTGCCCTTGCTGACGATGTCGCCGACCTTGACGTCACGAGAGACGACGCGACCGAGCAGTCGGAAGGCAAGATCGGCACTGACCTGTGGTTCGACCGAGCCGGCGAAACCGAAGATCTGGGTGGTGCGCGGCTCGACCACGACCGACAGCACCGGCCGGACGATCTCCGGCGGTTTTTCCTCCGATTTCGAACAGGCTGCGAGCGTGCCAAGCGCGGCAAGGCCAAGCAGGAGCCGCTTCATTGCGCTGCTCCCGATATTTCGACTGTCTGGCCGGGGTTGAGCAATTGCCCGCCTGATGTAACGACGCTCTGGCCTTCGTTAAGTCCCTTGGCAATGACGACGGTACCCGAATCGAACGCCAGCACCTCGACCGGCGTCGTCGCGACTGCCTTGGTCGCGGGATCGACGATCCAGACCGCCGGCTTGCCGGCGCTGGATGTCAGGGCCTGCCAGGGCAACAGGATCGCCTTCGCCGGCTTGGCGCCGACCGAGCCGATGACGGCCGCCCCCAGCGGCATGCCGGCGGGCGTCTCGGGAATGGCGACCTTGACCCTTATCGAGCCCGAAGCCGGGTCGACCGCCGGCGAGATCTCGCGCACCTTGCCCGTTGCTCTGACCTGCGGATCGGATAACAGCGTGATCGTCACCGCCGGCGAGGCCGGTGTCCTCGCGACCAGCGTTTCCTGCACGTTGAACACGGCGTCGCGGTCGCCGTCCTCGGCAACGGTGAAGACGGTCTGCGCCGCCTGCACCACCTGGCCGGCTTCGACCTGGCGGGCGGTGATCACGCCGGCGGCACCGGCCTTGAGTTCGGTGAAAGACAGGTTCTGCCGGGCATTGGCGAGTGCGCTCTGCGCGGCATCGACGCTGCCTTGCGCCACCTTCAGTGCCTGGTCGGCCGCGTCGTAATCGCGCCTGGTGGTGAAGCCCTGGGCAAGCAGCGTCTTTTGCCGCTCGAAAGTGGCCGCGGCCTGGGTCAGTTGCGCCTGCGCGGCATCGAGATCGGCCTGCGCCGATCGCAGATCGGATTCCTGCTCCTGCGGATCGATGCGGGCAAGCACTGTCCCCTGATCGACATGCTGGCCGACATCGACAAGCCGCTCGGCGACGCGTCCGCCAACCCGGAACGAAAGATTGTTCAGCGTGCGCGCCGCGATCACCCCGGTCAGCGAGGTTCTCGGCGCATAGTCGGCCATCGCCACCGTTTCGGTGCGTACCATGACCGGCAGCTTCTTTTCCGCCGCCGCCTGCTTTTGGCAACCGGCGAGCAGCGCCAGGGCCGTGCAGGCGAGAATTGAAGCGGCTGGAAAAGACAAAAGGCTAGGAGTTTTGGCGGATGGCGGCGAGACGGACGATGTCACGTTCCTGCTCATGGCTCCCCTCGGCCGCGCGCCGGTCGCTGATCGCGGTCCCTCGCGGATAGTCAGGAGGATAGTCGATCCCGAAAAAAAGGAAACCGGTCTCGTAGACGTATCGCCGGACTGGTTAAGTCAGGCCCAATCGACCCTGCGATGGTGCCGGCTTGAGGAAAACCTGAAATAGGGCCAGAAGGGAACTCAACGGCATCAAACAGAACGGGCGCCGGCCCGGTGAGGGATACGATGAAGAACTCCGCCATTTCCGAACGCAAGAACCAATCGATCTCGCGCGGCGTCGGCATGACCACGCAAATCTACGCCGATCGGGCCGAGAATTCGGAGATCTGGGATGTCGAGGGCCGCCGCTATATCGACTTCTCCTCGGGCATCGCCGTCGTCAACACCGGCCATCGCCATCCTAGGGTGATCGAGGCGGTCAAGGCGCAACTCGACCGCTTCACCCACACCTGCCACCAGGTCGTGCCTTACGAGAGCTATGTGCGGCTGGCCGAACGGCTGAACGCCATGCTGCCCGGCAAGTTCGAAAAGAAGACGATCTTCGTCACCACCGGCGCCGAGGCGGTGGAGAATGCCATCAAGATCGCTCGCAACGCCACCGGCCGCCAGGCCGTCATCGCCTTCGGCGGCGGCTTCCACGGCCGCACCTTCATGGGCATGGCGCTGACCGGCAAGGTCGTGCCCTACAAGGTTGGCTTCGGCGCCATGCCGGGCGACGTCTACCACGTGCCGTTCCCCGTGCAACTGCATGGCGTCTCGGTCGCCGATTCGCTGGCGGCACTCGACAAGTTGTTCAAGGCGGATGTCGATCCGGCCCGCGTCGCCGCGATCATCATCGAGCCGGTTCAGGGCGAGGGCGGGTTCTACGACGCGCCGCGTGAACTCCTGACGGCGCTGCGCAAGCTGTGCGACCAGCACGGCATGCTGCTCATCGCGGACGAAGTGCAGACCGGCTTTGCCCGCACCGGCAGGATGTTCGCCATGGACCATCACGAGGTGGCGGCCGACATCACCACGATGGCCAAGAGCCTGGCCGGCGGCTTCCCGCTTGCGGCGGTCACCGGCCGCGCCGAGATTATGGATGCGCCCAGCCCCGGCGGGCTCGGCGGCACCTATGGCGGCAGCCCGATCGGCGTCGCCGCGGCACACGCCGTCCTGGATGTCATCGAGGACGAAAAGCTCTGCGACCGCGCCAACACGCTGGGTGCGCGGCTGAAGCAGCGTCTGCAGTCGATCCGTGACGACGTGCCCGAGATCGTCGACATCAGGGGTCTGGGCTTCATGAACGCGGTTGAGTTCAACGACGTCAAGAAGGGCCTGCCGTCGGCCGAGATCGCCAACGCGATCCGCCTGAAGGCTCTCGACAAGGGTCTGATCCTGTTGACCTGCGGCGTCTACGGCAACGTCATCCGCTTCCTGGCGCCGATCACCATCCAAGACGAGGTCATGAACGAAGCGCTCGACATTCTGGAAAGCTCGATCCGCGAAGTCTGCGCAGCCTGATCGACAAGGACGAGCGTTCCGATTCACATGTCTTTGGGCATTCTTTTCTTCCTCGAAGATGCCCTCAATATCGCGCGCGCCGTGCAAAATGCGCTCGACGCGCACGTCGTTGCCCTGGGCGGTGTAGAAAATTGTATATTTTTGGACGCGACGGACCGCAGATCAGGCCAAAGCTCGGAACGAGGTGCGCCTCCGCGTGGCGCATTCTCTATGCGGCCACATCGTCCGCGAAGCGCCGCTATAAAACGGTGAGCGGCGGGCGAATTTTCAGCATGGATGTAATCGCCGATCTCCTCGATGTCCTGCACCGCGGCAGGCGCAAAACTGAGGGCCATTACTTGTGGGTTCCACCGCTGTATTTTTTCTCCAGCCGGTCAAAAACGCTGTTGGCCTGAATGCCCGGTCCGCTTTCTACACCCTTGCGGATGTCCTCACGCAGTGCCGCAAGTTTCGTTTGCCGCTGCTCCTCGCGTTCCTCCAAGAGGCGCAGGCTATCACGCACAACTTCGCTGGCGCTGGCATAGCGGCCGCTTTCAACCAGTTCGCGCACGAACGTTTCGTAGCGAGGTCCGATGCTGTAGCTCGCAGGCATGGGGACGGCCTTCCATTTTATCCGAGATTATCAATTTATGATAAGCTCATTGATTTTTTTGGCAAGATCCCGGCCTGCTTTAGCCCGTAACCCGGGCAGGCTCGTCCTGGTGAAATTGTGCCAATGCCGCCTTCAGCCCTTCGGGACCCGTGGCCACCGTCTGCGGTGTCGGCGAGAAGCCGGCACCGAGCATCTTGCGGCCAAGCATGTGGTCGCCGGGGCGGTTGACGGACTCGATGCCGAGCAGCCGGTCTCCCGCGTAGTGGTAGATCGAGAACTTGTTGTCGGGCAGGTCACCGAGCACGACATGGCTGTCGCCGCCTGATGTCAGCCCGACCATCTGCAATTTCATGTCGCCAATGTCGGACCAGAACCATGGCACCGCCGAATAGGCGTCGGCGTGGCCTGATATGGTGCGCGCGGCGAGCCGCGCCTGGTCGGTGGCGTTTTGCACCGATTCCAGCCGCACGTCGCCGCCGGTGAACCAGTGCCGGTACGAGGCGGCGTCGCCGATGGCGAGGATGTCCGGTACCGAGCTGCGCATCTGGTGATCGACGCGGATGCCGTTGGCGATGGTGAGGCCGGCTTCCTGCGCCAGTTCGACATTCGGCACGGCACCGATGCCCACCACGACCATGCGCGCCGGCAGCCTTTCGCCTGAGGTGGTGATCGCTGCGGTGACATGGCCGTCTTCGCCTTCGAGCCTTGCAATCGAGGTGCCGGTCAGGATGCGCACGCCTGTCGATTCCAGCCTTTGCCGGACATGGCTGGCCACCACCGGCGCCACGGCGCGGCCAAGCAGCCGGTCGACCGCCTCGACAACGGTGACGGTGCGGCCCGCCGCCCGAAGCGTCGCGGCGATTTCCAGTCCGATGAAGCCGCCGCCGAGAATAACGACATCTTCGCTGTGCGCGCTCAAGTCCCGGATCAGCCGGGCATCGGCCAGCGAGCGCAGCGACACCACGCCGAACAGCTCCGCGCCGGGTAATGGCAAGGCACGCGGGCGCGATCCGGTCGCCAGGATCAGATGGTCGAAGGCAAGTGCACCACCGCCGGCAATGTCGAGACTGCCGCGGCCGGTATCGATGCGCTCGATCCGGATGCCCGGCCGGTAGTCGATGGCGCTGCCGGTGTAGAAGGCTTCGCCGCGCAAGGGCTGCGGTTTGGCCGTGGCATCCTTGATGAAGGTCTTCGACAGCGGGGGCTTGTGATAGGGCAGTTCATTCTCGTCGCCCACCAGGATCACCGGCCCATCATAGCCATCCTCGCGCAGACTGGCGGCCGCCTGCACGCCCGCATGACCCGCACCGACAATGACCACGCCGTTCTTCATCGCATTCCGATCCCGATTCGATCCTAGGACGTCTCGCCAAGCGGCAATTGCCTGGCACCGCCGCAAGAGAATGTCTGCGGGTCGCACCCGGGATGGCGACTGTCAATCGTACAGTTCGGCCGCAAAGTCGGTGCAAGGGAACGCGTAAAGTTGACAGTTGTAGTTTAGAATAATTCTAAACTGTTGTTTCGATTAGGTTTTTCAGCAATTTCCGTTGACTCCATCGAACTCGAAGTTTTAAGGAAGCTTGCGCATTGGCGCATCCCTTTGATGTCTGGGCCTTGAACCCGTTCGATTGGAGGCATTTTGGTGTCTGTCTTCCCTGAGCCGCGCGGCAGCGCGGCATATCTTGCGGCCGGTGGCATGCACACGGCCTGGTGCCGGTTGCCGCGCGCGCCGTTTGCGGAATTCCCGAGAAACTGGAGAGCGATAATGACGGCACGATATGGCGGTAGGCTTGTGGCGATCGGCGCCACGGCGCTGCTGACGGCGGCGGTGTTCGTGCTGCCTGCAAAGGCGCAAACCGATGCGAAGGCGGTGATCAAGACCTATTCCGACATCGCGCTTGCCAAGTACGAGGATTCGCTAACCACGGCGCGGGCGCTGGACAAGGCGGTCGACGCGCTGCTGGCCAACCCGTCGGCGGAAACGCTCAATGCCGCCCGCGACGCCTGGAAGGCGGCGCGCGTGCCCTACCAGCAGACCGAGGTCTATCGCTTCGGCAACAAGATCGTCGACGACTGGGAGGGCGAGGTGAATTCCTGGCCGCTGGACGAAGGCCTGATCGACTATGTCGCCAAGAGCTACGGCACGGAATCGGACGCGAATTCTCTCTACACCGCCAATGTGATCGCCAACAAGGAGATCGAAATCAACGGCAAGAAGATCGACGCCTCGACGCTTTCGCCGGAATTCCTCTCCGGGACCTTGCAGCAAGCCGGCGGTATCGAGGCCAACGTCGCTACCGGCTATCACGCCATCGAGTTCCTGCTCTGGGGTCAGGACCTGCACGGCAGCGGTCCAGGCGCCGGCGAGCGTCCCTATACGGACTACGACCTCAAGAACTGCACCGGCGGCAATTGCGACCGCCGCACACAGTACCTGAAATCGGCAACTGACCTTCTGGTCTCCGACCTGCAGAAGATGGTCAACGACTGGAAGGAAGACGGCGCCGCGCGCAAGAACCTCGTCGATGGCGAGCCGAACACCGCGATCTCGATCATCTTCACCGGCATGGGCTCGCTCTCCTACGGCGAACTGGCCGGCGAGCGCATGAAGCTCGGCCTGCTGCTGCACGATCCCGAAGAGGAGCATGACTGCTTCTCCGACAACACCTACAATTCTCATCTCTATGATGCAGTCGGCATTCGCGCCGCCTATCACGCCAGCTACACACGGCTGGATGGTACCGTCGTTTCGGGTCCCTCGGTGCACGACATGGTCAAGGCAGCGGATCCGGCAATCGACAAGGAACTGTCCGACAAGCTCGATGTTTCGGTCGCCAAGATGGAAGCCATCAAGGCACGGGCATTGGCCGGCGAGGCCTACGACCAGCAGATCGCCGAGGGCAATACGGCGGGCAATGCCACCGTGCAGGCGGCAATCGACGCATTGATCGACCAGACCAAGTCGATCGAACGCGCCGTCGGCGCCTTGAAGCTGAACAACATCGCCTTCGAAGGCTCCGACAGTCTCGACGCGCCCGACAAGGTGTTCAAGTAAGCCCCCAGCCAAACGGCGCATCGGAGCGCCGTCAGCCAGAGCGACGAAATGCTGATCTGCCATTGCAACATCATCACCGAGAAGGAGATCGAGCAGACGATCATCGGCCTGCTGGATCAGGATCCCTGGCAGCTCATCGTGCCGGCAAAGGTCTATCACGCCATGCACAAACGGGGTCGCTGTTGCGGCTGCTTCCCAAATGTGGTCGAAACGATCATTCGGGTCACCGAGAACTACCACGCCCGCTCGCAGGCAAGCGGCGTGGACATCGTTTCACATCTGGATCGCGTCAGAGGCCTGCGCGTCCAATACGGGAGCAGGACCCATGAAAGGCGAACCACAGATCATCGAGCGGCTTAACGAGGCTCTCTTTCTGGAGCTCGGCGCCGTCAACCAGTATTGGGTGCATTTCCGCCTGCTCGAGGATTGGGGATACGCCAAGCTGGCCAAGAAGGAGCGGGCGGAATCGATCGAGGAGATGCACCACGCCGACAAGCTCGTCGCCCGCATCATCTTCCTTGAAGGCCATCCCAACCTGCAGTCCGTGGCGCCGCTGCGCATCGGCCAGAACGTCAAGGAAGTGCTCGAATCCGACCTGGCCGGTGAATATGACGCGCGCACTGCGTATAAGCGCTCGCGCGAAATCTGCGAGGAAGCGGGCGACTACGTGACGATGAAACTGTTCGAGGAACTGCTCGCCGACGAGGAAAGCCATATCGACTTCCTCGAGACGCAGCTCGACCTGCTGGCCTCGATCGGTGAGGAAAAGTACGGCCAGCTCAACGCCGCACCGGCGGACGAGGCAGACTAAGGATATGCGGGAATGCGGCGCCTCTTAGACGTCCTGCGCCGCTTGCGGCGGGCCAAGGGCCCGCCGCGCCTCCGGAAAATGCCAGCCATATCGGCTGGTCGGCACGGCATTATTCTGATGCTGGCGCTGACCACTTCTGCCATCGCCGGCGACCTTCTACCCGCCGGTCTCGCCACCACGCGCACCGACCTTAATGCCAAGGATCAGGTGCGCGTCACAGCCATTACCAGGCCGACCACGGATTTTTCCAAGCCCGAGCCTTTCGAACTGATGCAAGGTGGCGCCGGCACCTCGCGGAAAGACATCAGCCGTGATTCCTTCTCGCAATCTTCGGCCAACATCAGCTTCGAGGAAGAAGGCACCTTCAAGCTCGGCAATGCGCTTTTCCGCAAGAACTGGGTCTCGTCGCCGTCCTCGACGCAGGCATCGGATGGGCTCGGACCCTTGTTCAACGAACGCGCTTGCCAGAACTGCCATCTGAAGGATGGACGCGGACGGCCGCCGCAAGCCGATGTTGGCACCACCTCGATGTTCCTGCGGCTGGCGCGCGATGCCAGCAGCGCGGAAGAAAAGGCGGCGCTCGCCGACCACCGGCTGCTCAACCTTCCAGACCCGGTCTATGGCACGCAATTGCAGCAACTGGCCGTGCCTGGTCTCAGGGGTGAGGGCAGGATGCGTGTCGACTATCGGGAACGGAAGGTGGAACTGCCGGACGGCACCGCGGTTTTACTGCGCAAACCCGCCTATACGATCGATGATCTCGGCTACGGGCCGCTCGATCCGCGCACCACGCTGTCGCCGCGCCTGACGCCGCCGATGATCGGCCTCGGCCTCATCGAACAGATCGCGCCGGCCGACATTCTGGCCCGTGCCGACCCTGACGACAGGGATGGCGATGGTATTTCCGGCAAGCCCAACATCGTGCGTGACGGCCTGAGCGGCGAGCTGACGCTTGGCCGTTTCGGCTGGAAGGCGCAGACCGCGTCGATCCGCCAGCAGGCCGCCGATGCCTTTGCCGGCGATATCGGCATCTCGACGCCGGAGGCGCCGAAACACTGGGGCGATTGCACCGCCGCGCAGGAAAAGTGCCTCGCCATGCCCAACGGCGTGCAGGCGCGCCTCGGCCCGGTCGAGGCGCCGGCGCCGGTGATGGATCTCGTCACCTTCTATTCGCGCAACCTGGCGGTGCCGGCGCGACGCGACCTCGCCTCGCCTGAGGTGCTCGCCGGCAAGAAGGTCTTTTATGAAATCGGCTGCGTTGCCTGTCACACGTCGAAATTCGTTACCCGTCGCGATGCACCTGACAAGCCGCAGGCGTTCCAGTTGATCTGGCCTTATTCCGATTTCCTGCTGCACGACATGGGGCCGGATCTTGCCGACGGCCAGGCTGTGGGCGATGCGACCGGCAATGAGTGGCGCACGCCGCCGCTATGGGGCATCGGCCTCACCGAAATGGTCAACGGCAATTCCTTCTATCTGCACGATGGTCGTGCGCGCACTTTGGTCGAGGCCATCCTGTGGCATGGCGGCGAGGCGCAGAAGGCGCGCGACCGCTTTGCCGCCACCAGCGCCACCGAGCGCGATGCATTGGTCAAATTCCTGGGGTCACTTTAATGGCGAAGCGTTTCGCGCTGGTTCTCGTTCTTCCGCTGGTTCTGCTGGGCGCCTTGCCCGCATCGGCCGCGGTGAAAGCCTCTGATGTCATCCAGCGCGCGATCGACGGCTTTGTCCGCCCGGCATATGAGGACCTGCACCAGCATGCGGAAGCCCTCGCCAAAGCCATGCACAAGCTTTGCGGGGCGCCCTCGCAAGCGGACCTAGAAGCGGCGCGAGCCGCGTTCTCGGCTACCGTCTACGCCTGGTCATCGGCCGAGATCATCGGTTTCGGGCCGATCAAGGAGAACAACAGGCTGGAACGCATGCTGTTCTGGCCGGATCGCAAGAGCATCGGTCTGAAGCAGGTGCAGGCGGCGTTGTCGGACAAGGATCCCGCCGCCACCGATCCTGTCCAGCTTGCCGGCAAGAGCGTTGCCATGCAGGGGCTCGGGGCGCTGGAATTCGTGCTTTACGGCGACGGCGCCGACGCCTTGACGGGCAAGGCTGAACCCTATCGCTGCGCTTATGGCGCGGCTATTGCCGGCAACATCGAAACCATCGCCGCGGATGTCGGCGCGGCCTGGAACAAACCAGACGGATTCGCGGCAATGTGGGCCAATCCCGGGCCGCAAAACGCGCTCTATCGCGATGGCAACGAGGCGGTCACCGAACTGGTCGGCGTCTTCATCAACGAACTGGAAATGATCCGTGACGTGCGCCTGAAGGCTTTTCTGGGTGCCAAGCCCGAGGCCGACAAACCAAAACAGGCGATCTACTGGCGTTCGCAGAACACCGCCAACGCGCTGGCCGGAAATCTGGCCGGCATCGATGCGCTGTTCCAGGTGTCGAAGCTCGGCAACGCGCTGCCGCCGGATGCGCGCTGGATGGCAGAGTCGATCCACATTCAGCTGCTCAACGGCGTTGCGACCGCCAAGGCCGTCCAGGGTCCGATCGACAAGGCGCTCGCCGATCCGGCGCTGCGCGAAAAACTCGAGCATTTCGCCCTGATCACCTCCAGCCTGTCGACCCTGATCGGCACCAGGCTGACCGCCGAATTCGGCCTGACCGCCGGCTTCTCGTCGCTGGATGGAGACTGAGCGTGACCTTGAGATTGGCCGAAACGCCCATAGCTTCGTCATCCTGGGGCGAAGCAAGGAGCGAAGCGACGCGGCGTAGACCCCAGGATCCATGCCGTGACCGCAAGGCCTTGCAACGGTTCAGAATTCTGCTCTGCTGCATTCCTCGGCGAAAGTCACGGCATGGATCCTTGGGGCTCCGCGACGGAGCTACGCTCCTGCTCCGCCCAAGGATGACGAAGTTCCGGAGGCTTCGGCCAACTTCCAACGTCTGCGATGAGTCATTCGAAGAATCGGCAGGTGCCAAGCGTCAGCTCCGATCCCTAAAAATTACCATGTCTTGGAGCCGGCCAGTGCAGGGGAGGGCCATGTCTTGAAAACGCCTCTCATCGACCGCCGCGATTTCTTGAGGGCCGCCGGCATTGGCTTTGCCGCCGCCGTGACGCCCTCGGCCTGGGCAAATACGCTCGCGGCGGATGCCGTGTTCGCCACCGCCTTCGTCAAGCGCGACGGCAGTTTTGGTGCCGCCGTTCTGTCCGAGGCCGGCAAGGTGCTGCATGCGATCGACCTGCCCGATCGCGGTCATGACGTCACCTTCGATCCGATCTCGAAGCGTTCGGTGGTTTTCGCCCGCCAGCCCGGCACCTTCGCCGTCGTATTCGATCACGCCGGGCGCGACGCCCCGCGGACCATCGCCAGCATCGCAGGCCGGCACTTCTTCGGTCATGGTGTCTTTTCGCCCGACGGCGCTCTGCTCTACGCCACCGAGAACGACTTCGACAACGCCGCTGGCGTGGTCGGCGTCTATGACGCGCGGGCGAAATTCAATCGCATCGGCGAATTCCCGACCTACGGCATGGGCCCGCACGAACTTCTTCTGCTGGGCGACGGCAAGACGATCGCGGTCGCCAATGGCGGCATCGAGACCCATCCAGACTATGGACGCGCCGAGCTCAACATTGCCACCATGAAGCCTTCCTATGTGCTGGTCGACCGCGTCACCGGCGACCTGATCGAAAAGCATGAACTGTCGGCCGCTCTCCACCAATTGTCGATCCGCCACATGGATATCGACCAGACCGGCACCGTCTGGTTCGGTTGCCAATACAGGGGCTCCGGCACCGATCGTCCGCTTCTGGTCGGTCGCGCCGCACGGGGTAAGGAGTTGGCATTGCTCGACATGCCGCGGGATGTGCTGTCCGGTTTCCGCAACTATATCGGCTCGGTCGCCGCCAATCCTGGTGCCGGCACCGTCGCCGTCTCCTCGCCGGAAGGCAATTCGCTTGTCGTGATCGATGCGGGCAGCGGCCGGATCGTCTCCTCCAGCGCGCTGGTCGAAGTCTGCGGCGTGGCGCCCGACGGGGCAGGTTTCATGGCCACCACGGGCGCCGGCGAGATCATCGAGGGCGGTGGTGCCACGCGGACGGAACCGGACTATGTCTGGGACAATCACATGCTGCGCATAGGGCCGGCGGCATAAGCTCTTCTGCCGGGCCAAACCGAAGCCGCTTAACAAATTATGCACTACACACTTGCGGTTGCGCGCCATGGCGGGCACAGGGAATTGTTTCTCGAACCGGTCGTTTCATGAAAGTTCTCGCCATCGACTGTGCCGCCAGCCTCTGCGCCGCCTGCGTCTACGACGCGGCGGCTGGGCTGGAGCTTGGCCGCTCGGTGCTTGATCTGGGCAAGGGTCATGCCGAGCACCTGATGGCCGTCATCGCTGACGCGTTGAAGACCGGCGCGACCGACTACGCCGGACTTGGCGCCATTGCCGTCTCTGTCGGTCCGGGTTCCTTCACCGGCCTGCGCGTCGGCGTGTCGACGGCGCGTGGCCTGGCGCTGGCGCTCAAGCTGCCGGCAATCGGGGTGACGACCCTCGAGGCACTGGCCGCCGAGGCGGCCAGTGCCTTTCCTGGCCGCGCCGTGCTGGCGGCGCTTGATGCCGGCCGCGAGGAAATCCATGCCGCCCTGTACGATGAAATGTCAGTGTTGACTTACGGTCCGGCCGTGGCCACGCTTGCGGATGCGGTGACGATGGCGTCGGAACGTTTCGCGGTGCTCGCCGGCACGGCAGCGACGCTGATCGCTGACGCGGCCGGCCGCACCTTTGACATCGGGCCTCGGGCGGCCACCGCCGACATTCTCACCTACGCCCGGCTGGCTGCCGCAAAGGGGCAGGGCGAAAGGCCGAAGCCGCTTTATCTGCGCGGTGCCGATGCCAAGCCGCAGGCCGGGTTCATACTTTCGAGGCAAAGACCATGATCCCGAAAAGTGGAAGCCGGTTTTCGCGGACAAACGGTTCCGTTTGTCCAGAGGTCATGGTCAGACGAGAAAACGAGAATTGATGCGCATACCTTTTCTTCAACCACGTCGCCGGGACTACGCGCTCGAGCTGCTCAGGATCACCGACAGCGCCGCGGTCTCGCTGCTGCACCGCGAGGATTTTGTCCGCCCCTGGACCGATGGTGAGTTCGCCGCCTTGCTCGAACAGGACACCGTGTTCGGTTATGCCGCGCGCGAAACCGGGCAGGGCGCCAAGCCGCCTGTCGGCTTCGTCCTCGCCCGGCTGGCCGCGGGCGAGGGTGAAATCCTGACCGTCGCGGTGGCACGGTCGCATCGTCGCCAGGGCCTGGGCTGGCAGTTGATGGACGCAGTGCTGCGCGAATTGCATTCGCAGCGCGCCGAAGCCTTGTTCCTCGAGGTCGATGAGACCAATGCCGCGGCGATCGCTCTCTATCGTCGGTTGGGTTTTCGGGAAGTCGGCAAGCGTCCGGATTACTACAAGTCGCCCGATCGCGGGCCGACTGGGGCGCTTGTCATGCGCCGCGATCTTCGCTAGCCAGGGACCGCATGATCCCGAAAATCGAATCCGATTTCGGAGAGGATCATGCGCCAGAATTAAGGTGTTACAGCGTCCTTTGCGCGTCCAAGAGGACGCGCGGCGCTGTAATGGTAGGGCGATGATCAAGAAAATCAGGATTTTCCTGGCGCTGGGCCTCGTCGTCGCTGGGTCGCTGGTTTTCGTGCCGCTGCAGATCCTGTCGATGAAGACCGGTTGGTGGCCGGAAACCTTCATCCTCAAGATCTGGCACCGGCTGATCATCCGGGCGCTCGGCATGCGTATCCATGTCAGGGGGGCACTGTCCGACAAACGCCCCTTGCTGGTTGCCTCGAACCACATCTCCTGGACCGACATCATGGTGCTGGGCTCCTTTGCCGATGTGAAATTCATCGCCCGAGCCGACATGGAAGGCTGGCCGCTGATCGGCATGCTGTCGAAACTGCAGCGCACTGTTTTCATCGAGCGCGAACGCAAGCGTTCGTCTGGCGATCAGGCCAGCGAGATCGCCAGACGCATGGCCAAGGGCGATGCCATGGTGCTGTTCGCCGAGGGTTCGACCGGTGACGGCAATGTCGTCCTGCCCTTCAAAAGCACCCTGTTCGGCGCCGCCTCGATGGCCATCTCCGAAGGCGCGGCCGAGCAGGTCTTCATCCAGCCCGTTGCGATCGCCTATACGCGCCTGCACGGCGTACCGCTCGGCCGCCGCCACCGCCCGATCGCAGCCTGGATCGGCGATGAGGACCTGATGCCGCATCTCAAGGTGCTGATGGCCGAGGGCGCGCTCGACGTCGAGGTGCATTTCGGCGAACCGATCGCTTTTGCCAAGGGTTCCAACCGCAAGGAAACGGCCAAGCTGATGGAAGGCCGGGTGCGCGAGATGATGCAGGCGGCCCTTACCGATCCGCTCCCGAGCCGCTGAACCCAGCGGCCCCAAGGCAGAATCGTCTGTTTTTTGTCACGGAAAGGCGTTAGAAGCCGCCGGATGGACTTGAACACGGTTGAAAGCGACGACATCGGCACTGCGGCCGGACAGCCGGCGGCGAACGCCACGGCAGCCAAGAAGGTCTTCGTCAAGACCTATGGCTGCCAGATGAACGTCTATGATTCACAGCGCATGACCGATGCGCTGGTCGCTGACGGTTATACGGCGACCGATGCCATCGGCGAGGCCGATCTGGTGTTGCTCAACACCTGCCATATCAGGGAAAAAGCCGCCGAAAAGGTCTATTCCGAACTTGGCCGCATCCGCGACATGAAGGCCGAGCGGGCCAGCGCTGGCCGCGAGATGCTGATCGGTGTCGCCGGCTGCGTGGCGCAAGCCGAGGGCGCCGAGATCATCCGGCGTTCGCCGGCCGTCGACCTGGTCATCGGTCCGCAGACCTATCACCGTCTGCCCGACGTGCTGGCGCGTGTTCGCGGCGGCGAAAAGATCGTCGAAACCGAATACGCCATCGAGGACAAGTTCGAGCATCTGCCGCAGCCCAAGCGTGCCGAGGTGATCAAGCGTGGCGTCACCGCCTTCCTCACCGTCCAGGAAGGCTGCGACAAGTTCTGCACCTTCTGCGTCGTGCCCTATACGAGAGGCTCGGAAGTGTCGCGGCCGGTGGCGCAGATCGTCGCCGAGGCCGAGCGGCTGGCCGAGGCCGGGGTGCGCGAGGTGACGCTGCTCGGCCAGAACGTCAACGCCTGGCATGGCCAGGGCGAGGCCAAAGGGGGCAAGACCGCGGAATGGGGTCTCGGGCGGCTGCTGTTCCGGCTGGCCGAAATCCCCGGCCTGGCGCGGCTGCGCTACACCACCAGCCATCCGCGCGACATGGACGACGAATTGATCGCCGCGCACCGCGACTTGGCCGCACTGATGCCCTATCTGCACCTGCCGGTGCAATCCGGGTCGGATCGCATTTTGAAGGCGATGAACCGCAGGCATACGGCCAAGGACTATCTGGCGCTGCTCGACCGCATCCGCGCCGCCCGCCCCGATATCGCGCTGTCGGGCGATTTCATCGTTGGTTTCCCCGGCGAGACGGAGGCCGATTTCGAGGCGACCATGAATCTGGTGCGCCAGGTGAATTATGCCTCGGCCTTCTCGTTCAAATATTCGCCGCGTCCCGGTACGCCCGGCGCCGAGATGTCCGACCACGTGCCGGAAGCGGTCAAGGACGACCGCTTGCAGCGCCTGCAGGCATTGCTCTTGAAGCAACAGCAGGATTTCGGCTTGAGTTTGATCGGCAGCACCATAGATACGCTGATCGAGAAGCCCGGTCGTCAGGCCGGCCAGAAGGTCGGCCGCTCGCCTTGGCTGCAGCCAGTTATTGTTGATGAAAACGCCGGCGAAATCGGTGACATTATCAAGGTGCGAATCACGAAGACGGGCTACAACAGCCTGTTCGCCGAATTGGCCTGATGGTCTCGGCAGATGAGGAGAGACGGTTGAGCGCAGCGGAGCTGAAGAATCTGCCCCCGGTACCGGCATCCGGGGCTTCTGACATGGCGCACATCGTTTTGACTTTCGACAACAACAAGCTTGCCAGCGCCCTTTACGGCCAGTTCGATGAAAACCTGGCCCGGCTTGAGCAGAAGCTCGGCGTCGACATACGCTCGCGCGGCAACCAGCTGACCATCAAGGGATCCGCTTCGGCCGCCGAACAGGCGCGCCGCGCCTTGGACAATCTCTACGGCATCCTGCAGAAGGGCGTCGATATCAGCCAGTCCGATGTCGACGGGGCCGTGCGCATGGCTATCGCCGCCGACGACCAGCTCACGCTGCCGACATTGGAGCGCAAGGGCAAGGTCTCCGCCGCCCAGATCGCCACCCGCAAGAAGACCATCTATGCCCGCTCCCTGAACCAGGACGCCTACATGCGGGCGCTGGAGCGGTCGGAACTGGTGTTCGGCATCGGTCCAGCCGGCACCGGCAAGACCTATCTGGCGGTGGCGCATGCGGCGATGCTGCTGGAACGCGGCATGGTCGAGCGCATCATTTTATCGCGACCGGCTGTCGAGGCGGGCGAACGGCTGGGCTTCTTGCCGGGCGACATGAAGGAGAAGGTCGATCCGTATCTGCGGCCGCTCTATGACGCGCTCTACGACATGATGCCGGCCGACAAGGTCGAGCGTGCGATTGCCGCCGAAGTAATCGAAATCGCGCCGCTCGCCTTCATGCGCGGCCGCACGCTGGCGCACGCCGCCGTCATTCTCGACGAAGCGCAGAACACCACGCCGATGCAGATGAAAATGTTTCTCACCCGTCTCGGCGAGAACTCGCGCATGATCGTCACTGGCGATCCGACACAGATCGACCTTCCTCCGAGCACCAAGTCAGGCCTGGTCGAAGCCTTGCGTGTCCTCGACGGTGTGGCAGGCGCGGTAACCGTGCGCTTCAACGATGTCGACGTCGTTCGCCATCCGCTGGTGGCGGAAATCGTCAGGGCCTATGACCGGGACGCCAAGCTGGCTCGTGGCCTCGGTGCCGAGAATTGATCTTGACGATGCGGCCTCATGGCTGAGGACAACACATCCGGCGGCGGGAGCCTTCCGGTTCCCGTCGAGATCGATATATCGGTTGAAGCGGGCGACTGGCCCGATGAAGCAAGCCTGACGCGGCTGGTCGATCGCGCGGTTGACGCCGCCTTTGCCGAGACCGGTGCGACGGGTCATTCCGAACTCAGCATTGTTTTTTCCGACGACGCCCATATCCGTACGTTGAATGCCGGCTGGCGCGGCAAGGACAAGCCCACCAACGTCTTGTCTTTCCCGGCTTTTCCGCCGGCAAAAGGCGGCCCGCTGCCGCCGATGCTCGGCGACATCGTGCTTGCCGCCGAGACGGTGGCGCGCGAGGCGGCACTGGAAGACAAGCCGCTGGAGAACCATATCTGCCATCTCGTCATCCATGGCCTGCTGCATCTCATGGGCCATCACCACGAGACCGACGCGGAGGCCGAGGAGATGGAAGCCATCGAGCGCGCCGCGCTGGCAAGGCTTGCCATTCCCGATCCCTACGCGTAACTAAAAAAGACCAATTGACCGGACGACGATGAACGACAAACCAGAGACTGCCGCCCGCCCCGATGTCGGCAGTGCGATCAAGGCTTCCGATACGTCGGAAGAGGGATCAAGTCCGAGTACCGTTACCCCTGGTGTTGCCAACACCGGCAGCGCGGCCATCGAGCCGTCGCCTGCCGGCCCCTCCCTGTTCAACCGCGTGCTGGGCCTGTTCCGGCAACGCAACGGCACCAGCCTGCGCGAAGAGATCGCCGGCGCGCTCGCCGAGACGACGAGCGATGTCGAATCCTTCTCGCCTGGCGAGCGCGCCATGCTCAACAACATCCTGCGCCTGCGCGAGGTGCGCGTCGAGGACGTCATGGTGCCGCGCGCCGATATCGAGGCGGTCGAGATCGCCACGTCGCTCGGTGACTTGCTTGGCATGTTCGAACAATCCGGCCATTCCCGCATGCCGGTCTATTCCGAGACGCTCGACGACCCGCGCGGCATGGTCCATATCCGCGACGTGCTGGCCCATATCACCAAGCTGGCGCGCGTCAGGAAGGGCCGTGCAACCCGCAAAACGCCTGTTGCCACGGTTCTCGATCTTGCCCAGGTCGACCTCGCGCGCACCATCGGAGAGCTCAATCTGATCCGGCAGGTCCTGTTCGTGCCGCCGTCGATGCTTGCGTCCGACTTGATGGGCCGCATGCAGACGACGCGCACGCAGATGGCCCTGGTCATCGATGAATATGGCGGCACGGACGGCCTCGTCTCGCTCGAGGACATCGTCGAGATGGTGGTTGGCGACATCGAGGACGAGCACGACGACGACGAGCCGATGATCACCCAGACCGGCGACGGCGTGTTTATCGTCGACGGCAAGGCCGAGATCGACGAGGTAGCCAAGATGATCGGCGAGGATTTCGCCGCCGGTGAACATGGCGAGTATGTCGACACCATTGGCGGCATGATCTTCAACACGCTCGGCCGCGTGCCGGCGCGCGGCGAGGTGGTGCAGGCCATTCCCGGCTTCGAATTTCATGTGCTGGACGCCGATCCGCGCCGCGTCAAGCGCGTTCGCATCGTGCAGAGCCAGAAGGGCGAACGCCGCCGGCGGGCCACGGCGCGCACCGAACAGGCCTGAAAGCCTGCTGTCGCATGACGATCGAGGATCCGTTCAAGCACTCGGTCCTCGGCTCCGGTGTGTTTTACAAAGATCCACGCTCTGCCCTGGATTGGCTTGAAGCAGCCTTTGGCTTCGAGCGCAGCATGGTGGTCAGCAATGCCGAGGGAAAGCTGGTCCACGCCGAAATGCGGTTCGGCGATTGCTACCTCATTGTCGATTCTGAATGGGCCGATCATGTCGCGAGCCCCGCGTCGGTCGAGGGCAAGAACACGCAATCGGTCTATGTCAGGTTGAAAGACGGCCTGGATGCGCATTGCGAGCAGGCCCGCGCGGCTGGTGCTGCAATAATCCAGGAGCCGGCCGACCAGTTCTACGGCGAACGCCAGTATCGGGCGCGCGATCCCGAGGGCCATGTCTGGACGTTCACGCAATCGATGGGTTCTGTTTCTCGTGAAGAGGCCGAGCGGTTGGGTGGCCTGCGCATCGAAGGCTGGCACCGGTAGAGAGCGGCCGGTAACCACGCCGGCGTTTGGAGCGCGCGGCGCGGCCTGATAAATCTTAGCTCCTGATTCGCGCGACGGAAATACGCATGGAGCGCCTTGCCGGCCGGATAATTCTGCTTTGGGGTTGGCGGCGTTCGCTTGTGGCGTTTTTCGCTGGGGCGCTGACGGTTCTGGGCCAGGCGCCTTACGATTTCTTTGCCGCCTGTTTCATTTCGTTTCCGCTGCTGGTCTGGCTGCTCGATGGCGCGACCGGCGAAGCCTCGGGCAGCCTGTTGCGGCGCCTGCGGCCGGCTTTCGCCGTCGGCTGGTGGTTCGGCTTCGGTTATTTCCTCGCCGGCCTTTGGTGGATCGGCTCGGCGCTGCTGGTCGAGGCCGACGACTTTGCCTGGGCGCTGCCGTTCGCGGTGGTCGGCATTCCCTTCGCGCTCGCATTTTTCTACGGCTTCGCAACGGTGGTCGCGCGGCTCCTGTGGAGCAGCGATATCGGCCGTATCGCTGCCCTTGCCTCCGGTTTTGCGCTGGCGGAGTGGCTGCGCGGCTTCCTGTTCACCGGTTTCCCCTGGAACGCCATCGGCTACGCGGCGATGCCGGTGCCGCTTTTGATGCAGAGCGTCTCGGTGACCGGCATGATCGGCATGAACGCGCTCGCGGTTTTCCTTTTCGCGCTGCCGGCGCTGCTGGCGGCGCGTCGGCATCTTCGGCTGGGCGCCGCGCTGTTTGTCGTGCTCGCCGCCGCCCATGTCGGCTTTGGCTATGTCAGGCTCAACGCCCCCGAAAAGCCGGCGACGCGCAGTCTCGATGTCCGCATCGTCCAGCCGGCCGTGGATCTGTCGGAAAAATGGGATGCCTCGGTGCGCGACCGCATCTTCGCCACCTTGCTGGGCCTCTCCGCAAAGGCACCGGACCCAGGTCACGAAAAACCGCAATTGATTCTCTGGCCGGAAACCTCGGTACCGTTCCTTTTCACGGAGCGCCCTGACGCCTTGACGGCGCTGGGCGACATGCTGGGCGGTGGCCAGATGCTGATCGCCGGCGTCGTGCGTGAGGAGGGCGGCTCGGCGGCCAGCGTCGACAGCCGCTACTACAACTCCGTGGTGGCGATCAACGACAAGGGCGAGATCGCCGACGCCGTGGACAAGGTTCATCTGGTGCCGTTTGGCGAGTACCTGCCTTTCGCCGACCTGCTCGCTCGTTTCGGCATCGAACAGCTCGTCGCCGGGCCGCTGACGTTCACGGCCGGCAACGAGCGTCATGCCATCACGCTCCCGGGCGGCATTCGTGCCCTGCCATTTATCTGTTATGAGGTGATCTTTCCCGATCTGGTGGCAGTTGACGCTACGTCATCGCAGCTTATTGTGAACGTGACCAACGATGCATGGTTCGGCGACACGCCGGGACCGTATCAGCATTTCAGGCAGGCCCAGATTCGCGCAGTGGAGAATGGATTGCCCTTGTTGCGTGCTGCCAACAACGGCATCTCGGCCGTGGTCGACGCCCGTGGCCGCGTCGTCGACGCCCTTGCGATCGACGCGCGCGGAGCCATCGATGTGAAGGTGCCTGTTTCCGCACAGACGGTCATTTCGTCCAGCCAGCGGCGCATTAACGGAATGCTGATCATGTTGCTGTTTGCGCTTGTAGGGGGGCTGTTGAACGTAAGGCAAAAGCTACGGGTGAATTGACAGCTGGCACATTAGAAACTCATACTGTACCGCCTGAAAATTTCTCGAAGCTGGTGGATCGTTCTGTTGGGGCAGTCGCCTCCGGCTTTCTTTGGGCAGGAAAAAATCACAAAGCCGAAAAAATTCGGCGAGGAAAAAATGACAGAAGAAAACAAGAAGAAGCCCAATCCCATCGATATTCACGTGGGAAGCCGGGTCCGGCTTCGCCGCAATATGCTCGGAATGAGCCAGGAAAAGCTGGGCGAGAATCTCGGCATCACGTTCCAACAAATCCAGAAATATGAAAAGGGCACCAATCGCGTCGGTGCCAGCCGCCTGCAGGCGATTGCCTCCATACTCGGCGTCCCCGTCGCCTTCTTTTTCGAGGATGCGCCAGGCCAGGAATTGACCGCCAACCGCGGCTTTGCCGAGGATAGTTCGATGGCTTTCGCTGTCGAGTTCTGCGGCAGTCCCGAAGGACTTCAGCTCAACCGGGCCTTTGTCAAGATCGCCGACGTCAAGGTACGCCGCAGGATCATTGACCTGGTGAAATCGCTCGCCGAGGACGATCTCGACTGATCCGCAATGCGCTTTGCGCCGGCGGCATGCGCCGCCGGTGGCACAAGATATCGCCTCCGACATTCGGGCCAGAGCCGCGGCAGCGCTTGACGAGCAGCGCTTTGCCCCGCTAACACGTGGCGCGCCAAAATCGGCAGCCTGCCGATCGTTTTTCAAGAGGGGACACCCGTGACGCGGCAGAACTACTTCTTTACCTCGGAATCCGTGGCCGAGGGCCATCCCGACAAAGTCTGTGACCGCATCTCCGACGAAATCGTCGATCTGGTCTATCGTGAAGCCAAGAAGACCGGCATGGACCCATGGAAAGTCCGTGTCGCCTGCGAGACGCTCGCGACCACCAACCGAGTCGTCATCGCCGGTGAAGTGCGCGTTCCCGAGACGTTGTTGAAGAAGGACAAGGCCGGCAACATCCTCAAGGATGCCGCGGGCCACCCCGTCGTCAACCCGGCGAAGTTCAAATCCGTCGCCCGCAAGGCGATCCGTGAGATCGGCTACGAGCAGGCCGGCTTTCACTGGAAGACGGCCAAGATCGAGGTCCTGCTGCATGGCCAGTCGCCTGATATCGGCCAGGGCGTCGACAATGCCGCCGACCGTCAGGGCGAGGAAGGTGCCGGCGACCAGGGCATCATGTTCGGCTATGCCTGCCGCGAGACGCCGGACCTGATGCCGGCGCCGATCTATTACAGCCACAAGATTCTGGAACTGCTGGCAGCGGCCCGCCACGAAAACAACGGCGAGGCCGGCAAGCTCGGGCCGGACGCGAAAAGCCAGGTCACCGTCCGCTATGTCGACGGCAAGGCCGCCGAGGCGACGCAGATCGTCCTGTCGACCCAGCATCTGGATTCAAGCTGGGATTCCAAGAAGGTCCGCAAGGTGGTGGAACCTTATATCCGCGAGGCATTGGGCGACCTCAAGATCGCTGACGATTGCATGTGGTACATCAACCCCACCGGCAAGTTCGTCATCGGCGGTCCGGATGGTGATGCCGGCCTGACCGGCCGCAAGATCATCGTCGACACCTATGGTGGCGCAGCCCCCCATGGCGGCGGCGCCTTTTCCGGCAAGGATACCACCAAGGTCGACCGGTCGGCTGCCTATGCGGCGCGCTACCTGGCCAAGAATGTCGTGGCGGCGAAGCTCGCCGATCGCTGCACCATCCAGCTTTCCTACGCCATCGGTGTCGCCCAGCCGCTATCGGTCTATGTCGACCTGCACGGCACCGGCAAGGTCGACGAGGCAAAGCTCGAGGACGCGCTGCGCAGCGTGATGGACCTGTCGCCGTCAGGCATCCGCCGTCATCTCGACCTCAACAAGCCGATCTACGCCAAGACGTCGTCTTACGGCCATTTCGGCCGCAAGGCTGGCCGTGACGGGTCTTTCTCCTGGGAAAGGACCGATCTGGCCAAGGCGCTCAAGGATGCTGTCGCGGCCTGAGGGCGGCGGCAGGACTGGCGCCAGTCGATGAGTGACGCGGACAGGCCAAGCCGCATGACCGAAGCCTTCTTCGGTCGCCGGCGCGGCAAGCCCGTGCGCCCGCAGCAGGCCGCGGCGCTGGAAAGCGGGCTTGGCAAATACCGGCTCGATCTGACGGCCGAGGCACCGCCAGACCTGCGCGTCCTGTTTGAAGCAGAGGTTTCGGCGGTTCGGCTCGAGATCGGCTTTGGCGGCGGTGAACATCTCCTGCATCGCGCCATCGAGGCGCCCGCGACAGGCTTCATAGGCGTCGAGCCCTTCGTCAACGGCATGGCCAAGATGATGATGGCGGTGCGGGCAGCGCCGCTGGCCAATCTCAGGGTCTACGACGACGACGCCACCCAGTTGCTTGACTGGTTGCCGCCGGCCTCGCTCGACGGCATCGATCTTCTCTATCCCGATCCCTGGCCAAAGAAAAAACACTGGAAACGGCGTTTCGTCAGCCCGGTCAATCTCGACCGTTTCGCACGCGTCCTGAAACCCGGCTCGAAGTTCCGCTTTGCGTCCGACATCGACACTTATGTGAACTGGACCTTGCTGCATTGCCGGGCGCACGGCGCTCTCGCATGGCAGGCTGCGGAAGCGGCGGACTGGCATCGTTCCTATGAGGGCTGGCCCGGCACGCGCTATGAGGCAAAGGCCATTCGCGAGGGGCGCCGGCCGGCCTATCTGACTTTCGTCAGGACCTAGGTCCGCCCAACCGACAACCTGCCGGGAGGACGGGGTCGAATGCCTGTTGGAGTCAGAAACGACCGATCCTGTTGAATACGGCCGGATCCATACCGAGGTTTCGCAGGTCGTCGGCTCTGGGCTTGCGCCCTGCTTCCACGGCGCGAGACGCGGCAACGGCGCTGCCGAATGAGGTGAACAGATCGCCCAAGGCGGAGAATATCCTGCGGTTGCTCATGGTCTTGTCCTTTCGCGCGCCAGCGCGCCAATTCAATTCGTTTGATGGCAAATAAGAGCGCGCCGCGGGCTCTCACAGGGGGATTGCCGCATGCCGGCCATGCGCCTGGAACAACCCTGAACCCACAGGCTTTCGTCCGGCCGGGACTGCGGACTTGAAACACGAACCGTGTTCGTTTATATCAGCCTCAAATTCTTGGTCGGTATGACGAAGAGTGGGTCCACCCGGTCCCGCTCTTTTTTATTACCTGCCGATAGGTTCGAGACGAACGATAGGCAACGATGGCTGCAACTGCAAACGAAGGTGACGATCGCATCATCCGCGAAAGCGGCATCGATGCGCGCATTGCGCTGATCGTCCAGCCGGTGCTGCGCGGCATCGGCTTTCGCCTCGTGCGCGTGCATCTGTCCGGCCAGAACGGGCTGACGCTGCAGATCATGGCCGAGCGTGAGGACGGCACCATGACCGTCGAGGATTGCGAAGAGGTCAGCCGCGCGGTGTCGCCGGCGCTCGACGTCGATGATCCGATCGAAAAGGCGTATCATCTCGAGGTTTCATCGCCCGGCATCGACCGGCCCTTGGTGCGCAAATCGGATTTCGTGACCTGGACCGGTCATTTGGTGAAGATGGAAACATCGGTGGTCGTCGCCGACCGCAAGCGCTTCAAGGGCAAGATCGCCGAGGCCGGTGAGAACGACGTGCTGATCGAGCGCGACAAGGCGGCCTATGGCGAGGAGCCGACGGTGCGCGTGCCCTACGATGCCATTGCCGATGTCAGGCTGATCCTGACCGACGACCTCATTCGCGAAGCGTTGTCCAGGGACAACAGGGAGCGCAAGGAAGCCAAGAGACGCCGCGGTGAACCGGACGACGATGTGTCCGAGGGTACGGAACCGGACGCCACGGAAGAACACGAACAGGAAATTTGATTGAGCTGCCGGGCGCAAAGATCCGGCGAACAGGCTCGGGAGAAAGAACATGGTTGTAAGCGCCAACAGACTTGAACTGCTGCAGATCGCCGATGCGGTCGCGCGTGAGAAGTCGATCGACAAGTCGATCGTCATCGCCGCCATGGCCGATGCGATCCAGAAGGCGGCACGTTCGCGTTATGGCCAGGAGACCAACATTCGCGCCGACATCAACCCGAACACCGGCGAGATGAAGCTGCAGCGGCTGATGGAAGTGGTCGAGAAGGTCGACGATTACGCCACCCAGATCGCCATTTCCTCGGCGCGTGAGCGCAATCCCGACGCCCAGCTTGGCGATTTCATCGCCGAACTGCTGCCGCCGATGGACTTCGGCCGCATCGCCGCCCAGTCTGCCAAGCAGGTCATCGTGCAGAAGGTGCGCGAGGCCGAGCGTGACCGTCAATACGACGAATACAAGGACCGTATCGGCGAGATCGTCAACGGCACCGTCAAGCGCGTCGAGTATGGCAACGTCATCGTCGATCTCGGCCGTGGCGAGGCGATCATCCGCCGCGACGAGCTGATCCCGCGCGAAAACTACAAATATGGCGATCGCGTGCGTGCCTATGTCTACGACGTGCGGCGCGAGCAGCGCGGCCCGCAGATATTCCTGTCGCGCACCCATCCGCAGTTCATGGCCAAACTCTTCACCATGGAAGTGCCGGAGATCTATGACGGCATCATCGAGATCAAGTCGGTCGCCCGCGACCCGGGCTCGCGCGCCAAGATCGCCGTCATTTCGCGTGACAGCTCGATCGATCCGGTCGGCGCCTGCGTCGGTATGCGCGGCAGCCGCGTCCAGGCCGTCGTCGGCGAATTGCAGGGCGAGAAGATCGACATAATTCCGTGGTCGCCTTCGGCGGCCTCCTTCATCGTCAATGCGCTGCAGCCGGCGGAAGTCGCCAAGGTCGTGCTCGACGAGGATGCGGAGCGTATCGAAGTGGTGGTTCCCGACGATCAGCTGTCGCTGGCCATCGGCCGCCGCGGCCAGAACGTGCGCCTTGCCTCGCAGCTCACCGGCTGGGACATCGACATCCTGACCGAGGCCGAGGAATCCGAGCGCCGCCAGAAGGAATTCGTCGAGCGCTCGGCGCTGTTCATGGAAGCCCTCGATGTCGACGAGATGGTCGGCCAGGTGCTGGCCTCGGAAGGCTTCACCAGCGTCGAGGAAGTCGCCTATGTCGATGCCGGCGAGATCGCCTCGATCGACGGCTTCGATGAGGATACAGCCTCGGAAATCCAGACCCGCGCCCGCGAATATCTCGAGAAGATCGAGGCCGAGCACGACGAGAAGCGCAAGGCGCTGGGCGTTTCGGATGATCTGCGCGAACTCCCCGGCGTCACCACCGCCATGATGGTGACGCTCGGCGAGGATGGCGTGAAGACGATCGAGGATTTCGCCGGCTATGCCGCCGACGACCTCACCGGCTGGAAGGAACGCAAGGACGGCGAGACCAAGGTCTATCCCGGCGTGCTGGCCAATCACGGCGTTTCGCGCGCCGATGCCGAGCAGATGGTTCTGGCCGCTCGCCTCAAGGCCGGCTGGATCACCGAAGACGAGCTTGCGGCCGAAGAAGAAACGGCCGACGAAGCCGTTGGTGCGTGAGGTGAAACCGCATCGCACACAACCCGCCCTTGGACGAGATGAACGATCGCACCTGCATCGTCACCCGCAAACAGGCCGAACCGGATGAACTGATCCGGTTCGTCGTCGGCCCGGATTCGGCCGTCGTTCCCGATCTCAAGAGAAATCTGCCCGGCCGTGGTTGCTGGGTGAGTGCGGACCGCCTACATATCGAGAAGGCGGCGGCCAAGAACCTTTTTGCCCGCGCCTTCAAGGCACAGGTGGTCGTGCCGCCCGATCTCGGCGGCATGGTCGACGGGCTGCTTTCCAGATACGCTCTCGGTATGCTGGGTCTTGCCCGCAAGGCAGGCTCGATTTCGCTAGGCGCTACCAAGGTCGAGAGCGCGGTGCGCGGCGGACTGGCGCTTTTCGTGCTCCACGCGACCGAAGCGTCCGAGGATGGCGTGCGCAAGATCAGCCAGGCGCGGCGGGCGACCGTCCATATCGGCGGCCCCTCCATCCTTGCCTACAAACTTTTCTCCGAGGCCGAGTTGAGCTTGGCATTGGGGGGTACAAATGTGATACATGCTGCCGTCCTCGCGGGAGACGCGGGTAAGGCGGTCCAGAAGCGCATGGTTGCGCTCGACCGATATCGGGGCGGTACCCCGGACGATCTTGCAATGCTTGCGGCCGTTGCTGACGAAGATGATGCCGCAGAGGATATGGAATGAGCGATACGAAATCGGGCGACGACAAGACGTTGAGTGTTACACCGAAGAAGACCTTGACGCTGAAGCGCCCCGGCATGGAACAGGGCACCGTGCGCCAGAACTTCTCGCACGGCCGTACCAAGTCGGTCGTGGTCGAGACCAAGAAGCGCAAGTTCTCGCTGCCCGGCGACAAGCCGGAGCCGGCCGCGGCTCCGCCTGCGCCCGTCTTCACGCCGAAGCCGGCGGTCGTGGCGGCGCCTGTCGTCCAGGAAGCGCCCAAGGCGCCACCCCCGCCGCCGGCTCCGGTCGAGCGCAGCGGCATGGTGCTGAACGAATTGTCGCGCAGCGAGATGGAAGCGCGCCGCAGGGCGCTCGAGGGCTCGAAGGTCCGCGAGGTCGAAGACCGTCAGCGGGCCGCCGAGGATGCCAAGCGCCGCGCCGAGGACGAAGAGCGCCGCAAGCGCGAACGTGAGGATTCCGCGCGCCGCCAGGCCGAGGAAGAGGCACGGTTGCAGACCGAGGCCGAATCGCGCCGCCGCGCCGAGGAAGAGGCGCGCCGCCGCGCACCGCAAGCCGCCGAGTTGGCGACCGCCGACGAGGAGGAAGAGGTCAAGCCGAAGCGGGCGACCGCCGGCGCACCGGTGCGCCGTCTGGTCACGCCTGAAGTGGCGCGCCCGGCAAAGCCCACCAAGAGCGAGGAAGACCGCCGCCGTGGCAAGCTGACACTGAACTCCGCGCTGTCCGACGAGGATGCCCGGGCTCGTTCGCTGTCGTCGATGCGTCGCCGCCAGGAAAAATTCAAGCGCGCGATGCACAACGAGCCGCGCGAGAAGGTCATGCGCGAAGTGATCCTGCCCGAGACCATCACCATCCAGGAACTGGCGCAGCGCATGTCGGAGCGTGCTGTCGACCTGGTCAAGTATTTCATGAAGCAGGGCCAGATCCTGAAGCCGGGCGACGTCATCGACGCCGACACGGCCGAACTGGTCGCCACCGAATTCGGTCATACGGTCCGCCGCGTTGCCGAGTCCGACATCGAGGAAGGCCTGTTCAACATCGCCGACAATGCCGAGGACCTGGTGTCGCGTCCGCCGGTCGTGACCATCATGGGCCACGTCGACCACGGCAAGACCTCGCTGCTCGATGCGATCCGCAATGCCAATGTCGTTTCCGGCGAGGCCGGCGGCATCACCCAGCATATCGGCGCCTATCAGGTCGAGAAGAACGGTCAGAAGATCACCTTCATCGACACGCCCGGCCACGCCGCCTTCACGGCGATGCGCGCCCGTGGCGCCCAGGCGACCGACATCGCCATCCTGGTGGTCGCGGCCGACGACAGCGTCATGCCGCAGACCATCGAATCGATCAGCCATGCCAAGGCGGCCGGCGTCCCGATCATCGTGGCGATCAACAAGATCGACAAGCACGACGCCGATCCGCAGAAGGTGCGTTCCGAGCTGTTGCGCCATGAGGTCTTCGTCGAATCCATGGGCGGTGAAGTGCTGGACGTCGAAGTTTCGGCGACCAAGGGCACCAATCTCGACAAGTTGCTCGAGGCGATCCTGCTGCAGGCCGAAATCCTCGACCTCAAGGCCAACCCCGACCGTACCGCCGAGGGCGTCGTCATCGAGGCGCAGCTCGACAAGGGCCGTGGTCCCGTCGCCACCGTTCTGGTGCAGACCGGCACCCTGATGCCGGGCGACATCCTCGTCGCCGGCAATGAATGGGGCCGCGTGCGCGCTCTGGTCAACGATCGCGGCGAGCAGATCAAGGAAGCACCGCCGGCGATGCCGGTCGAGGTGCTCGGCCTTCAGGGAACGCCGCAGGCCGGCGACCGCTTCGCCGTGGTCAACAACGAGGCCCGTGCCCGCGAGATCACCGAATATCGCCAGCGTCTGGCGCGCGAGAAGGCGGTGGCCAGGCATGCCGGCCAGCGCGGCTCGCTCGAACAGATGATGTCGCAGTTGCAGACGAGCGGGCTGAAGGAATTCCCGCTGGTCATCAAGGGCGACGTGCAGGGTTCGATCGAGGCGATCAATGCCGCGCTCGACAAGCTTGGGACCGACGAGGTTCGTGCGCGCATCGTTCATTCCGGCGCCGGCGCCATCACCGAAAGCGACGTCTCGCTGGCGGAAACGTCTGGCGCGGCGATCATCGGCTTCAACGTTCGCGCCAATGTGCAGGCACGTGCCGCGGCCGCGGCCGCGGGCATCGAGATCCGCTATTATTCGATCATCTACAACCTCGTGGATGACGTGAAGGCGGCTCTGTCGGGCCTGCTCTCGCCGGAGCGTCGCGAGACCTTCATCGGCAATGCCGAGATCCTCGAGATCTTCGACATCACCAAGGTCGGCAAGATCGCCGGCTGCCGTGTCACCGAAGGCAAGGTCGAGCGTGGTGCGGGCGTACGCTTGATCCGCGACAACGTCGTCATCCACGAAGGCACGCTGAAGACCCTGAAGCGCTTCAAGGACGAAGTTTCGGAAGTCCCGGGCGGCCAGGAGTGCGGCATGGCCTTCCAGAACTACGAGGACATGCGCGTCGGCGACGTCATCGAGTGCTTCCGCGTCGAGATGGTGACCCGCACACTCTGAGGTCGAGTGACTTGTCGATATCGGGCGGTGGTCGAAAGACCGCCGCCCCAAGCCTGTTGACCACAAGCCTGTTGAGAATAATCATTTGAGACATGCGGCACGGTCCCATCCCGCGCCTCACGCTTTCAGGATCGAGAAAAATGCCCCGTTCCACCACGTCAAGCCCATCCCAGCGCATGTTGCGCGTCGGTGAACAGGTGCGCCATGCGCTCTCGGAAACCCTGCAGCGCGGGGACATCATCGACCCGTTGATTGAAAATACCGTCGTTTCGGTGTCGGAAGTGCGGATGTCGCCGGATCTCAAGATCGCCACAGCCTTCGTTTCTCCGCTCGGCGCAAAGGATACCGACGCGGTGATCGAAGCGCTGAACAAGCATGCCAAGTTCGTGCGCGGCCGCGTCTCCGGCGCGCTCCGGCAGATGAAGTACATGCCGGAGTTCCGTTTCCGGCTGGATACGTCCTTCGACAATTTCGCCAGGATCAACGACTTGCTGAAGTCGCCCGAAGTGGCACGCGACCTCGATAGCGACGACAACAAGGAAGAAGAATAATGGGGCGTCGCGGCAAGAAGAAGGGCCGGCCGGTCTCCGGCTGGGTGGTGCTGGACAAGCCGGTCGGTATGGGCTCGACCGAGGCCGTCTCCAAGATCAAATGGCTGTTCCAGGCCGAAAAGGCCGGCCATGCCGGCACGCTCGACCCTCTTGCCTCCGGCATGCTGCCGATCGCGCTCGGCGAGGCCACCAAGACCGTGCCCTACGTGCAGGACGGCGCCAAGATTTACCGTTTCACCGTTGCCTGGGGACAGGAGCGGTCGACCGATGACCTCGAAGGTCCGGTGACGAAAGAGGCCGATCAGCGTCCATCGGAAGCCGATGTCCGGGTGTTGCTGCCGAAATACACCGGCGTCATTATGCAGACGCCACCGCAATTTTCCGCGATCAAGATTGCGGGTGAACGCGCCTACGACCTCGCCCGCGAAGGCGAGACGGTCGACATACCGCCGCGCGAGATCGAGATCGGCCGGCTCGACATTGTCGAGCACAAGCCGGACCAGACGATTTTCGAGGTCGAATGCGGCAAGGGCACTTATGTGCGTTCGCTGGCCCGCGACATGGGCCGCGACCTCGGCTGCTTCGGCCATATCAGCGAACTGCGCCGGGTCGAGGTCGAGCCGTTTACGCCAGAGGACTTCGTCACCATCGCCGAACTCGAGGCCGCGCGCTTCGGCGCGCAAGGTGACGATAAACCGGATCCGGAGGCAGATGCCGCGGACGCAGTGGAGATGCCTATCGATTTCGGCGCCATCGACGGGCTTCTCGTCGACACCTCGGCGGCGCTCGACTGCCTGCCGCAGATCGCGATCAGCGACGATGCCGCGACCAAGATCCGCCTCGGCAATCCGGTCATCATTCGTGGCCGTGACGCGCCGGTGGAGGCGGAAGAAGCCTGTGCGACGGCGCGCGGCAAGCTCGTCGCCATCGGCGCTATCGAGCAAGGCATGTTCAAGCCCAAGCGGGTCTTTGCCGGGTGATCGGTCTGATCGCCATGGCGGTATAGGACAAGCAGGTTCGACGGGTGGTGGCATGGCAAAGGCCGAGGTGGTGAAAAAACGGGCGCCGGTGAAGACGAGGCGGCCTCCGGTTGGCGCCTCGCCCGGCACGCTGATCGCCGATCCGGCGGCGCGGCGCTCCGAACTGCGGCTGACCTTGATCTCGCCGCAGAAGTTCAAGACCATCGAGAACGCCAGCATCGACGATGTCGAGGCCAGTTGCCGGAAATGGCCCGTCATCTGGCTCGACTGCACCGGCCTTGCCAACATCCAATTGATCGAGGAGATCGGCCGCATCTTCAGCCTGCATCCGCTGGCGCTGGAGGACGTCGTCAACACCGGCCAGCGGCCGAAAGTCGACTTCTTCGAGGATCACGCCTTCGTCGTCATGCGCATGATCGACGATGTCACGTCGCATCGCTACGAGCAGATCGCTCTCTTCCTCGGCGAGAACTTCGTCGTCACTTTCCAGGAGCGCGAGGGCGATCCGTTCGATCCGGTGCGCAAGCGCATCGAGAGTTCGGCCCCCAACCGGTTGCGCACGCGCGGCGCCGACTATCTCGCCTATGCGCTGATCGACGCCATCGTCGACAGCTATTTTCCGCCGATCGAGGCTGCCGGCGACCTGGTCGACAGCATTGAGGACCAGATGCTGCATTCGACGCACAAGCACCAGATGCGGCAGCTGCACGAATTGCGGCGCGATGCCAATGTTTTGAAAGGCGTGCTGTGGCCCATGCGCGATGCGCTGGCAACGCTGATCCGCAACGACGTGGCCTATGTCACAGCCGAGACCAAGGTCTTCCTCAACGATACGCTCGACCATTCGCTCAGGCTGATCGAGCTGGTCGAGACCCAGCGCGACATGCTGACCGGCCTGATCGAAATGCATCTGTCGCTGAGCCAGGCCCGCACCAACGATGTCATCTCCTATCTCACCATCGTTTCGGTCATCTTCATGCCGCTCACCTTCCTGGTCGGCATCTGGGGCATGAACTTCGACCCCGCCAGCTCGCCATGGAATATGCCGGAGCTGAAGGCGTACTACGGCTATCCCTTGTCTCTGCTGTTCATGGCTGCCGTCGCTGTCGGGCTGATTGCATTCTTCAAATGGAAGAAATGGCTTTGACCGGGTTTAAACCTGTCATTTGAGCCTCAAAAGCCGGCTTGTGAATTGGGCTGGTGTTTTTCTGGGAATTGCACTATATGCGCCGCAGCATAGCGCCTTGACGCTTTGCATGCACGGCCCCTGCTGGACGACATCCCGGCTGTGGGCGACCCGTTTCCTCAAACAGATAAGGAAAAACACGATGTCGATTACTGCCGAGCGCAAACAGGAATTGATGGGTGAATTCGCAACCGCCAAGGGCGATACCGGGTCTCCGGAAGTCCAGGTGGCCATCCTTTCCGAGCGCATCAAGAACCTGACCGACCATTTCAAGGACCACAAGAAGGATAACCATTCCCGCCGTGGTCTGCTCGCTCTCGTGTCCCAGCGCCGCAGCCTGCTTGATTATCTCAAGCGCAAGGACGACTCGCGCTATCAGACACTGATCGAGAAGCTCGGTCTGCGCCGTTGACGAATTGACCGGCGGGCTTTCTTCGGAGAGCCCGCCGGTCGCGCATTCTGCCAGTCGCACAGGCTGGCCAGACCCGGTTTCGAACGTGCAAAGGGCCGTTCGAAACCGCCCATGGACGGTCATGGGGCAGGATTGCAGGACGCTCGCGCGCGCTTGTCGCGCCTAAATCACCCGAGCTTCCCGTTGTCTTGCCCGTGGCTGCCCGAGAAAGGAAGCCAGGCAAAGGGCATCCGCGCACCGTGAAACGGCGCGGCCCTTTCCGCTTATTAAGGACAAGACATGTTCAATCACCACAAAGTGGAAATCGAGTGGGGCGGTCGTCCGCTCATCCTGGAGACTGGCAAGATCGCGCGCCAGGCCGACGGCGCGGTGCTCGCCACCTACGGCGAGACCAAGGTTCTCGCCACCGTCGTTTCGATGAAGGAGCCCAAGCCCGGTCTCGACTTCTTTCCGCTGACCGTCAATTACCAGGAAAAGACCTATGCCGCCGGCAAGATCCCGGGCGGCTATTTCAAGCGCGAAGGCCGTCCGAGCGAGAAGGAAACGCTGGTTTCCCGTCTCATCGACCGCCCGATCCGCCCGCTCTTCGCCGCCGGCTACAAGAACGACACGCAGATCGTCGTCACCGTCGTCCAGCACGATCTCGAAAATGACCCGGACATCCTGTCGATCGTCGCCACCTCGGCGGCCCTGACCCTGTCGGGCGTTCCCTTCATGGGCCCGATCGGCGGCGCGCGCGTCGGCTACATCAATGGCGAATATGTGCTGAACCCGCATGTCGACGAGATGCAGGAATCCAAGCTCGACCTCATCGTTGCCGGCACCACCGATGCCGTGCTGATGGTCGAGTCGGAAGCCAAGGAACTCGGCGAAGAGCTGATGCTCGGCGCTGTCATGTTCGGCCACAAGGGCTTCCAGCCGGTCATCGACGCCATCATCAAGCTGGCGGAAGTTGCCGCCAAGGAGCCGCGCGACTTCACCGCGCCGGATTATTCCGCGCTTGAGGCCGAGATGTTGAAGGTCGTCGGCGACGAGCTCAGCAATGCCTACAAGAACGTCGACAAGCAGAAGCGCTACGCCGCCGTCGACGCTGTCAAGGCAAAGGTCAAGGCCGCGTTTGCCCCGGCTGAAGGCGAGGACGCAAAGTACACCTCCGAACAGATCGGCTCGGTATTCAAGGAATTGCAGGCGAAGGTCGTTCGCTGGAACATCCTCGACACCGGCGCGCGCATCGATGGCCGCGACTTGAGCACGGTTCGCAAGATCGTCTCCGAAGTCGGCGTCCTGCCGCGCACCCATGGTTCGGCGCTGTTCACCCGCGGCGAGACCCAGGCGCTCGTGGTTGCCACGCTCGGCACCGGCGAGGATGAGCAGTACGTCGATTCCCTGACCGGCATGTACAAGGAGAAATTCCTCCTTCACTACAACTTCCCTCCCTACTCCGTCGGTGAGACCGGCCGCATGGGTTCGCCGGGCCGCCGCGAAATCGGCCATGGCAAGCTCGCCTGGCGCGCCATCCGTCCGATGCTGCCCTCCGCCGACCAGTTCCCCTACACGCTGCGCGTCGTCTCGGAGATCACCGAGTCCAACGGCTCGTCCTCGATGGCTACCGTCTGCGGCACCTCGCTGGCGCTGATGGATGCCGGCGTGCCGCTGGCCAAGCCGGTGGCCGGTATCGCCATGGGCCTGATCAAGGAAGGCGAGCGCTTCGCCGTGCTCTCCGACATCTTGGGCGACGAGGATCACCTCGGCGACATGGACTTCAAGGTAGCCGGCACCGAAGGCGGCATCACCTCGCTGCAGATGGACATCAAGATCGACGGCATCACCGAGGAGATCATGAAGATCGCCCTTGGCCAGGCCAAGGACGGTCGCCTGCATATCCTCGGCGAGATGTCCCATGCCCTGACCGGCGCCCGCCCTGAACTCGGCGAGTTCGCGCCGCGCATCGAGGTCATGCACATCCCGACCGACAAGATCCGCGACGTCATCGGTTCGGGCGGCAAGGTCATCCGCGAGATCGTCGAGAAGACCGGCGCCAAGATCAACATCGAGGACGACGGCACGGTCAAGATCGCTTCGTCGAACGCCAAGGAGATCGAGGCGGCGAAGAAGTGGATCCACACCATCGTCGCCGAGCCGGAAGTCGGCGAGATCTACGAAGGCACGGTCGTCAAGACCGCCGACTTCGGCGCCTTCGTCAACTTCTTCGGTCCGCGTGACGGCCTCGTCCACATCTCGCAGCTTGCCAACGACCGGGTCGCCAAGACCTCGGACGTCGTCAAGGAAGGCGACAAGGTCTGGGTCAAGCTGATGGGCTTCGACGAGCGCGGCAAGGTCCGCCTGTCGATGAAGGTCGTCGACCAGGCCACCGGCAAGGAAATCGCCCGCGACAAGAAGACCGAAGGCGAAGAAAACGCCGCCTGAGGCCTCTGACGGAAAAATCGAAGCGGGCGCGGCTTATGTCGCGCCCGTTTTTGTTTATGGAGCACGGCCATGTCCGCTGAAGCGTTGAAGACGCTGTTTCATCCATTCGAGGCCGAGGCTCTTTCCCCGCCGGGCAGGGACGAGCGCATTCTCTTCCTTGGCGCCGAACCCGGCCTGCGCTTGCCACAGGGCTTCGAGGCTACGCTGCATCTCGTACAGGGCTTTCGCCCGTATTTCCGCGCTTTGCAGGCGGCTGGCTTCACGGTCACGCCGCGATCGGCCGGTGAGGATTTTGATGCCGTGCTTGTGCTCGCCGGCCGCCATCGCGGCGAAAACGAACTGCGCATCGCCGAGGCTCTCGAGCGGGTGGCGGAGGGCGGATTGATCGTCATTGCCGGTGGCAAGGAGGATGGCATCGCAAGCCTGCGTAAGCGCGTCGGCGATCTTGTTCTCCTTGATAGCCACATGCCAAAATATCACGGCATTGCCTTCTGGCTGCGTCGTCCGGTTGATGTGCAAGCCGCCGCCGCGCTTCGCGCCGCCAATCCCGCCTTGCTTGTTGAGGACCGGTTCCGCACCGCACCCGGCATGTTCTCCTTCGACCGCGTCGATGCCGGTTCGAAACTGCTGGTCGACAATCTGCCCGGTGATTTGCGTGGCACCGCGGCCGATTTCTGCGCCGGCTGGGGTTATGTGGCGGCCGAGATGGCTGCCCGCTGTCCGGGCTTGTCGGCCCTCGATCTTTACGAAGCCGATTTCGATGCGCTGGAGGCCGCCAGGGGCAACCTTGCCAACACCGTGGCGCAGGGCTTCTTCTGGACGGATCTGCTGGCCGAGCCTGTCGAGCGCCGCTACGACGTCATCGCAATGAACCCACCCTTCCACCGCAGCCGTGCGGCCGAGCCCGAGATCGGCGTCGGCATGATCCGCGCCGCGGCCAAGGCCTTGAAGCCCGGTGGGCGCCTGTTCATGGTCGCCAACCGCCAGCTTCCCTACGAGCCGGTGCTGTCGGCCGCCTTTGCCAGCCACGCCGAGCTTGCCCGCGACGGCATGTTCAAGGTGTTTGTCGCACGGCGCTGACGCGATGCATTTAATGCGTGTCGCCCGGAAGCGTCATCGGTTCGGGGACAACGCCATCCATAAATCGGAAGCTTACAGCAGGTCGGGCGAATCCTATTGCCGCGACATGTTGTAGGTCAGTGTAGATTGGCGACGCGCCGGACTTCGTCGGTGGCGTGCCTGTCACCAGCGCTGAATTTGAGCGGCGCCGGCCGGCCGAACAGATAGCCCTGCACCACTTCGCAACCAGCTGCCCGCAGCAGTGTCGCCTGGTTCTCGGTCTCGACGCCCTCGGCAATGATGCTGACGCCAAGCGCCCGGGAAAGCCCGACAATGGTCGACACGACCGCGCCGGAGCTCGCATCGGTATCGATGCGGCTGACGAAGGAGCGGTCGATCTTCAGCTTGCCGAACGAGAAGTCGATCAGATAGCTGAGGTTGGAATAGCCGGTGCCGAAATCATCGACGGCGACCGAGACCCCCATCTCGGCGAGTTCTTTCAGGATGGCGGCCGCGCGGTCGCGGTCCTGCATCATCGCCGTCTCGGTGACTTCCAGTTCCAGCCGTGACGGCTTGATGCCGGTGCTCCGCATCGTGTCGCGCACAAGGCCGACGAAATCCTTGGTCATGAACTGGACCGGCGAGATGTTGACGGCGACGAAACAGTCGTCCGGCAGATGGCGGGCATCGCTGCAGGCCTTGCGCAGCACCCATTCGCCGATCGGATTGATCATGCCGGTCTCCTCGGCGATCTGGATAAACTCCATCGGAGGGATCATGCCGCGTTCGGGATGCTGCCACCGGATCAACGCCTCGTAGCCGACGATGCGGCCTGTCGGAAGGTCGAGCTGCGGCTGATAATGCAAGTCGAAATCGCCGCGCTCGAACGCATTGTGCAGTTCGGACTCGACCCATTGGCGATGGTCGGCCACCCGCCCCATATCGCTGTTGAAGACCGACCAGTTGCCAACCCCGCTGGCGCGCGCATTCTGCAGCGCCAGGTTGGAACGGCGCAGGATGAGGACCGGATCGATCCCATCCTTGGGCATCGCCACGATGCCCACCGACAGGCTCACCGATTGCTGGTGGGTGCTGAGTTCATACGGCTCCATCATCTCGTCGATGAGCCTCTCGACCATGCTTTCCAGGGTCCCCTGGATCTGGTGATCGGGAAGCAGCACCGCGAACTCGCCGGCCCCGATCCGCCCGATCAGTGCGCGCGCCGGCACGCAGTCGCGCAGCCGCTTGGTGAAGGCGCGGATCAGTTCGTCACCGTGAGTGTAGCCGATTGCATCGTTGATCTGCTTGAACCGGTCGATGTCGATGTCGATCAGGAACATCGGTTCCCCGGTGCGGCTTGTCGCGCATGCCGCCTCGGCGATCTTGCCGACCATCGCCGGGCGGGCCAGCAGTCCGGTCAGCTTGTCGAAATGGGTTTCGTTGAAGACGAAATCCGCTGATTCATCGACACCAGCAAAGAAGGACATTGCCGCCACCGATGCGGCCAGCGCACAAAGCGCGGCCATGATCGACACCATCATATCAGCCGAAATGCCGGCAAATCCGTCGCCGAGACCGTGCTTCAGCCCCCAGATTCCGATGACGAAACTGCCAATGCCCGAACTTGCTATCGTGAGCAGTCGGAACACGGGTGTTCGCTTCGGGTTGATGGCGGCAGGCATGAAAAGGTCCCCAGATGGGAAGCTTTATAGCGGAAACCTTCTTAAAATGAGTTTCCGCGAATGAATCCAATTTTACTGGAGAGGATTATTTTCTTTACTGGCAAAAGACCCGCGTGACCGGGGCCGCCGTCAGTCGCGGCCGCCATCCGTCTGCTTCAACTCGTCGAGGGTCGGCATCGATACGATATGGTAGCCGGAATCGACATAGTGGATTTCGCCTGTGACGCCGGAAGCAAGGTCGGACAGGAGATACAGCGCGGAGCCGCCGACCTCGTCGATCGTCACCGTCCGGCGCAGCGGCGAGTTCCGCTGCTGGTAGGAGAACATGTGGCGGGCGTCCGAAATGCCGGCGCCGGCCAGTGTACGCACCGGACCGGCCGAGATGCCGTTGACCCGGATGCCGCGCGGACCGTAGTCGTTGGCGAGGTAGCGCACGCTGGCCTCCAGGCCAGCCTTGGCGACGCCCATGACATTATAGTTCGGCATGACGCGGACCGAGCCGGCATAGGTCAGCGTGATCATCGAGCCGCCGGCGGTCATCAGGGGCGCGGCATTGCGCGCCACCTCGGTGAAGGAATAGCAGGAGATCACCATGGTGCGGACGAAATTGTCCCGGCTGGTATCGGCATAGAGGCCCTTCAACTCGTTCTTGTCGGAAAAGCCGATGGCATGGACGACGAAGTCCAGTCCGCCCCACGCCTTGCCAAGCGTCTCGAACGTGGCGGCGACCGAAGCGCTGTCCTCGACGTCGCAGGGAACGACCAGCGAAGCGCCGAGCTTGTCGGCGAGCGGCTTGACCCGGCGGCCAAAAGCCTCGCCCTGGTAGGTGAAGGCCAGTTCCGCCCCCTGTTCGGACAATTTCCGGGCAATGCCCCAGGCGATCGAATGATCGTTGGCAACACCCATGACAAGCCCGCGCTTGCCCTTCATCAATCCGTCCATGGCCGGCAATCCTTATATGAAAAACTTGGCCTTATGCGGAGTAGCGCTGGAAAACGAGCGTCGCGTTGGTGCCGCCGAAACCGAAGGAGTTCGACAGAACGGTGTCGATCCCTGCGTTGTCGATGCGCTTGCGTACGATCGGCATGCCCTCGAATTCCGGATCTAGCGTCTCGATATGGGCGCTTTCGCCGATGAAGCCGCCTTGCATCATCAGGATCGAATAGATGGATTCCTGCACGCCCGCCGCGCCCAGAGAATGGCCGGTCAGCGACTTCGTCGACGTGATGAACGGCATCTTCTCGCCGAACACTTCACGGATGGCGCCCATTTCCTTGGAATCGCCGACCGGCGTCGAGGTGCCGTGCGTGTTGATGTAGTCGACCGGCGTGGAAACCGTCGCCAGCGCCTGGCGCATGCAGCGGACCGCGCCTTCGCCCGAGGGCGCAACCATGTCGAAACCGTCCGAAGTGGCGCCGTAGCCGACGATCTCCGCGTAGATCTTGGCGCCGCGCGCCTTGGCGTGCTCCAGCTCTTCCAGCACCAGCACGCCGGCGCCGCCGGCTATGACGAAGCCGTCGCGATTGGCGTCGTAGGCGCGCGATGCGGTCGAGGCCCTGTCGTTGAACTTCGACGACATGGCGCCCATGGCGTCGAACAAGTCCGACATCGTCCAGTCAAGATCCTCGTGGCCGCCGGCAAAGACCATGTCCTGCTTGCCCCACTGGATCAGCTCGTAGCCATTGCCGATGCAATGCGCCGAGGTCGAGCAGGCCGAGGAGATCGAATAGTTGACGCCATGGATCTTGAACCATGTGGCCAAGGTTGCCGAGGCCGTCGACGACATCGCCTTCGGCACCGCGAAGGGACCGATGCGCTTGGGGCTGCCGTTCTTGAGCGTGGTTTCGGCCGCCTCGACGATGGTGCGCGTGGAGGGGCCGCCCGAACCCATGACGATGCCGGTGCGCTCGTTGGTGATGTCGCTCTCGTCGAGGCCGGCATCCGCGATCGCCTGGTCCATGGCGACGTGATTCCACGCCGCGCCCTGGCTCAGGAATCGCATCGCGCGGCGGTCGATCATCGCCGAAGGATCGAGCGTCGGCGCGCCCCAGACCTGGCACCGGAAGCCATGTTCGGCAAAGGAATCGGAAAAGCTGATGCCGGATCTGGCGTCATGCAGCGAGGTCTGCACCTCGTTGGCATTGTTGCCGATCGACGACACGATGCCGAGGCCTGTGACTACGACACGTCTCATTCGCAACTCCTTCCAGGGATGCTGGCCAATGCGCGGGCCAGGGCTGCGGTCAAGCGACCGCCGACTGCTTGGACAGACCGACCTTCAGGTCCGTCGCCGCATATATGGGCTCGCCATCCGCCTTCATCCAGCCATCGGCGATGCCGAGCACCAGCCGGCCGCGCATCACACGCTTGAAATCAACGCCGTACTCGACCTTCTTGACCGATGGCGTGACCATGCCCTTGAACTTGACCTCTCCGGTCGACAGCGCCATTCCCTTGCCGGGTTCGCCAAGCCAGCCGAGATAGAAGCCGGTCAATTGCCACAGGGCGTCAAGGCCCAGACAGCCCGGCATGATCGGATTGCCGATGAAATGGCAGGCAAAGAACCACAGGTCGGGATTGATATCGAATTCCGCGCGAATGAACCCCTTGTCGAAGGCGCCGCCGGTCTCGCTGACCTCGGTGATACGGTCGAACATCAGCATCGGCGGGTAGGGCAACTGGGCATTGCCCTCTCCGAACAGCTCGCCACGAGCACAGGCCAGCAATTCTTCGTAGTCGTAGCTGGATTTCGAACCCGCCATCAATTTCGTCCCCATACCGTCCGGGCGGTAGCGCGCCCTTGTCGTTGGTGTCCTAACACAATCTGTTTCAGGCCGGAAACCGGCGTTTGCGCTTAACCCGCCAGTCTGCCCGGGTCAATGCGCGCTATTGATCGCACTCGGGCGACAGAATATATGTCAACAGGGGTCCGGTTCCGGCAGACATTCATTTTTTTGCCATTCTGGGCGTGTCTTGAAGCGGGACTGCGAGCTTGGAAGACCAGATGGACCGGGGCTGCCGGAAGGAAAATGTCGCTGTGGACAAGCGGGTACGTGAAGCCGGCCTGAGGCCGACCCGTCAGCGCATTGCGCTGGCCGACCTGCTTTTCGCCAAGGGCGACCGCCATTTGTCGGCTGAGGAACTGCATGAGGAGGCGCAGGCCGCCGGCGTGCCGGTATCGCTGGCCACCGTCTACAACGCGCTTCACCAGTTTACCCAGGCGGGGCTGCTGCGCATTCTCGCCGTCGAAGGTTCCAAGACCTACTTCGACACCAACACCTCCGACCACCACCATTTCTACATCGAAGGCGAAAACAGGATTTTCGACATCGCCAACGGCCCGGTAACCGTCACCAATCTGCCGGAGCCACCCGAAGGCATGGAGATCGCCAATGTCGATATCGTGGTGAGGCTGCGTCCCAAGCGTCCGGAATGATCGGCAAGGCCGGAATAAGCGGTCTGGGATGAAATTCCTCGATTGGATAGTCCGGCTCGAATGGGCCGTCGCGGCGGCTGCCGCGATCGTCTTCTATGGCGCGACAGGCGTTTCCTGGTGGCTCTTCGCGTTGCTCATCCTGGCGCCGGACCTGTCGATGCTGGGTTATCTCGGCGGCCCACGCGTCGGCGCCATTGCCTACAACGCCTTGCACATTCTGATCGTACCGGTGCTTGTGTTGCTTGCCGGGCACCTCGCCGGCAGTGCGGTCGGCAACGCCGTCGCACTGATCTGGATCGCGCATATCGCGATCGACCGCGCGCTGGGCTACGGCTTGAAGCTGTCAACAGGATTTCAGGATACCCATCTCGGCCGTATCGGGCGCAAAAGCGAGCGAGACGTTCAGTCCTTGACCCGCTCGCCCGGATAAGCGCCCCAGACGACCGACTGGGCAAGCCAGCCGGTGTGGCCGTCGAACGTCATCTCGCACCACTGGCCGTCGCAGGCTTTGATCGTGCCCATGACGCCGGGTTCTACGATCGCCACCACTCTGGCATCCTTTTCGGGGCTCTTGAGAAGGTTGATCTGGCCGCCCTTGCCGCGCTGCCAGGGAGCGACGATTGCGGTACGTCGGCCCGAAAGCAGCGACTGGTTGATCCATCCTTCCGAGCCGTCGGCGTCGCGCACGCGCCGCCACGTATCGAATTCCTGGATGATTTCCATGGGCAGGCCAGCCTTCATGTACATCCAGTCGACCGAATAGTTGGCGCCGGGGCCGACACGCGAGTTGACGCGGCCGGATTTCAGGCTGACGAATCGCGGCAGCGGCAGGCCGCTCGGTCCGAGCGTGATGGCGCTCTGGGCGGGAGCGGCCGCGCTTTGCGCGCCGGCAAGCGGAGAATAGAGAAGAGCGCCGAGAAATGCTGCGCTGAGGGCCAGGCGAAGCGACGCGAAACCAGACACTTTCGTTCCTTTCGGCACCGGCCCGATGGCTGCGGCACCCCTTTTTCTTTGTCTTCGGCGGCACCGCTTGTTACATGGGTAAATCGGCTACCGCGACCGGCTTTCAGTTTCGCCTGTCTTGGTTAAAGAGGTCTCAACGAGGGAAACAATGGTAGGCAAAAAGAAGCCTCTCGTGGTCATCACGCGAAAGCTGCCCGACCCGGTCGAGACCCGCATGCGCGAGCTGTTCGACGCAAGGCTGAACGTCGAGGACAGGCCGATGACGCAGCCGGAACTGGTCGCCGCGGTCAAGGAAGCCGACGTGCTGGTGCCGACCGTGACCGACCAGATCGACGCCGCACTGATTGCCCAGGCCGGCGACAATCTCAAGCTGATCGCCAATTTCGGCAACGGTGTCGACAAGATCGACGTGGCGGCGGCGGCCAAGAGGGGCATCACCGTCACCAACACGCCCAACGTGCTCACCGAAGATACCGCCGACATGACCATGGCGTTGATGCTGGCGGTGCCGCGCCGGCTGGCGGAAGGCGCCAGTGTGCTCACGGGCGACAAGAAATGGGCCGGCTGGTCGCCGACCTGGATGCTTGGCCGGCGCATCTGGGGCAAGCGGCTCGGCATTGTCGGCATGGGCCGCATCGGCACCGCCGTTGCCAGGCGAGCCAAGGCTTTCGGCCTGTCCATTCACTATCACAACCGGCATCGTGTGCTGCCGGCGGTCGAGGATGGGCTGGAGGCGACCTATTGGGAAAGTCTCGACCAGATGCTGGCCCGCATGGACATCATCTCGGTGAATTGTCCCTCGACACCCGCTACCTTTCATCTTCTGTCGGCGCGGCGGCTCGCGTTGCTGCAGCCCACCGCCTATATCGTCAACACTGCCCGCGGCGACATCATCGACGAAGAAGCGCTGGTCAAGCTGATCCAGGACGGCAAGATCGCCGGCGCCGGCCTGGACGTTTACGAGCACGAACCGGCCCTGAACGGCAAGCTCTTGAAGCTGGCCGCCAGGAACAAGGTCGTGCTTCTGCCGCATATGGGCTCGGCCACGCTCGAGGGCCGCATCGACATGGGCGAGAAGGTCATCATCAATATCCGCGCCTTCGTCGATGGCCATCGCCCGCCGGACCGCGTGCTGCCGCTCAGGACCTGAAAACCTTCCAGGCGCCGGCTTTCATAAACCGAAGCTTACGAAATGGTCTTGCGCATGGTGATGGACGTCGGCCTGTCATAGCCCTCATGCGCCGTCCGTTCGGTTTCGCGAAAGCCGAGCCGGGCAAAGGCGGCATGATTTGCGGCCAGTTCGATCCTCGTCTCCAGTTCGATGTCGGCCTTGCCGCGGCTGCGGGCCAGATCTTCGGCCGCTTGCATCAGCCGCCGGCCAATGCCTTGCCCCTGCCGGTCCGGGGCGACGGCGAGCTTGCCGACATAAAGACCCTCGGCCTTTTCGAGAGCAAAAACGCAGCCCACGATCCTGTCGCCGTCGAGCGCCAGAAAGCCTGTCTCCCGCAAGGCTTTGGCGCGCAGTGCTTCGACTGTGAGCAGGTGAGCCGACGACGGCGGGTCGATGATGTCGTCCATGAAGGCGAAGGCATGCATGATCAGGGCAAGCACATCACCCCAGCGGCCGAAATCGGCGGGGATTTGCGTGATCGAAACAGGGGGTTGTTCCAAGATCAGCGTCTCTTGTAGCGGATGGTCTCGAAGCGGGCGGCGAGCGCATCGTAGAGCAGCAGCCGGCCGATCAGCGGCTCGCCTATGCCGGTGACCAGTTTGATCGCCTCCATCGCCTGCAACGTGCCGACGACCCCGGTCAGCGCGCCGAGCACTCCGGCCTCCGCACAGGACGGCACCAGGCCCGGCGGCGGGGCTTCGGGAAACAGATCCCGATAGCTCGGGTTCGGCTTGCCGTCCCTGCCGTCCTCGAAAGGCTTCAACACGGTGACCGAGCCATCGAAACGTCCGACGGCCGCATGCACCAGCGGCTTCCCTTCGCTGGCGCAGGCATCGGCAACCACATAACGCGTCTCGAAATTGTCGGACCCGTCGACGACGATATCGTACTTGGCGACGAGGGCAGGGGCGTTTTCCGCGGTGAGCCGGAATGTGTGCGTTTCGACCGATATGTTGGGATTGATGCGGGCGATCGCAGCGCCGGCGCTCTGGGTTTTCAGCATGCCGACCGTATCGGTGCCGTGAATGACCTGCCGTTGTAGGTTGGAGAGCGAAACAGTGTCGTCGTCGACAATGCCGAGCGTGCCGACACCGGCCGCGGCGAGATATTCAAGCACCGGCGCCCCGAGGCCGCCAGCGCCGATCACCAGCACCCGCGCCTGCTTGAGCTTCTGCTGGCCAGCGCCGCCGACCTCGGGCAGCACGATGTGGCGGGCATAGCGTTCGATCTCGTCGGCGGTGAGGGCGGTAGTCATGTCAGGACCATATAGCGGCCGAAAAATCTTGTCAGGGGTCTTCGGTTGGCCCAACCGTGCCATGGTCGACCGTCAGGAACTGAGCGCGGCCATGCAGGCTGGAAAACAGCGCCGCATCGGTACCCGTCATGAAAGCCTGGCAGTTCAGGTCTTCCAGGATCGAGAACAGTGCCGCGCGCCGGCCGCCATCGAGGTGCGCCGCGATCTCGTCGAGCAGCAGGATCGGCGTCAGGCCGGACATTTCGCCGGTCAGCCGGGCATGCGACAGCACGATGCCGACCAGCAACGCCTTCTGTTCGCCGGTCGAGCAGAGTTCGGCCGGCATTGCCTTGGGCCGGTGCCGGACCATGAGGTCCGAGCGGTGCGGGCCCTCGAGGGTACGTCCGGCGGCGCGGTCGCGGTCGCGGCCATCGGCAAGCGCCCGTCGGAACCGCTCCTCGACATCGACCGCCGGCGCACCGGCAATCTCGGCCTCCAATTCACCCGAAAGGCCGATATCGGCCCGCGGAAACGGTCCGGTGTCGGGCAGCCTGTCGATCATGGCCACCAGCAGGCGCACCAACTCGGCGCGCGCGGCCGCTATCGCCACGCCGGTCTCGGCCATCTGCGTCTCTATCGCCTCGAACCAGCTGGCATCCCGCGAGCCTTCCGTCAGCAAGCGGTTACGGCCTCGCATCGCCTTCTCGTAATCGAGTGCGCGCTGGCCATGGCCGGGATCGATCGCTAGCACCAGCCGGTCGAGAAAGCGCCGGCGATCCGCGGCCGGCCCGGTGAACAGCGAATCCATCGCCGGCGTCAGCCACACGACCCGCAGCCATTCCAGCATGTCCTCGGCCCGCGCCGCGGCTCCATTTATACGCACCCGCCTGCCGCTCTCCGCGGTGTCGCCCCCGGAAATGCCTGTACCGATCTCGACCTCGCCTTCAGGTCCGTCGAGCCGTGCATGCAGGGCAAAACCGCCATCGCCACCCTCACGGGCCACATCCCCGTAGGCTGCGCGGCGCAAGCCGCGTCCCGGTGTCAAAAAGGAGATCGCTTCGAGGAGATTGGTCTTACCGGCACCATTGTCGCCGGAAAAGACCACGGCGCCCGGCGCGACATCTATCGCAAGGGTCGCATAGTTGCGAAAATTGGTAAGCGTGAGCTTACTTATGTGGGTTTGTGCCGGCAACCGCTATCCGCCTGTAGAAGTCGCCGCAACCAAGGCCTAGTCGTATCGCCAGCGACGCCGCGCCGGCTATACCCGCATCGGCATCAGCACGTAAAGCGCGGTCTCATCGGCCATGTCGTGGATCAGCGTCGGCGAACCGGCATCGGCCAACATGAATTTGGCCTCCGTGCCGGTCAATTGCGCGGCGACATCGAGCAGGTATTTGGCGTTGAAGCCGATCTCGATCGGGTCGGCCGAATAGTCGGCCGCCAGTTCTTCCGTGGCGCTGCCTGAATCCGGATTGTTGACCGCAAGCGTCACCTGGCCTTCGCTGATCGAGAGCTTCACCGCGCGGCCGCGTTCGGAAGAGATGGTCGAGACCCGGTCGACCGCGGCGGCGAAGCTTTGGCGGTCGAGGATCAGCTTCTTGTCGTTGCCGGTCGGAATGACCCGCTGATAGTCCGGGAAGGTGCCGTCGATCAGCTTCGAGGTGAGGACGACGCTGCCGATGGTGAAGCGGATTTTGGTGTCGGACAGTTCGGTGGTCACGGCGACATCCGGATCGTCGACCAGTTTCTGCAACTCGCTCACTGTTTTGCGCGGAATGATGATGCCCGGCATGCCCTCGGAGCCGGCCGGCGCGTCAATCTCGGCGCGCGCCAGCCGATGGCCGTCGGTTGCCACCGAGCGCAGCTTCAGCTTGCCGCCGACTTCATGCGTGTGCAGGTAGATGCCGTTGAGATAGTAGCGTGTCTCCTCGGTGGAGATGGCGAACTGCGTCTTCTCGATCAGGCCCTTCAGCGCCACCGCATCGAGGCGGAAGATGTGCGAGAAGGATCCGGCCGAAAGCTCGGGAAAATCGGATTGCGGCAGGCACTGCAGGCGGAAGCTCGAGCGGCCCGACGTCACCGTCATGGCGTTGCCGTCCTCATCCGTCTTCAGCATTACCTCGGCGCCGTCGGAGAGCTTGCGCACGATGTCATAGAGCAGGTGCGCGGGGACCGTCGTCGCGCCGCCGCGCTCGACCTTGGCGGGCGTCGCTTCCGTCACCTCCAGATCGAGGTCGGTGGCCTTCATTTCGAGGCTGGCGCCGTCCGCGCTGAGAAGCACGTTCGACAGGATCGGTATGGTGTTGCGCCGTTCGACCACGCGGTGCACGTGGTTGAGCGACTTCAGGAGATTTGACCGTTCCAGGATAACACGCATGACGAAACAGGCTCGCTTGAATGAATGAACGGGTCTCCGGCTGCCGGCGCCCCGCGAAAGCTCTGAACAGGCTTCAGAATCTACGCAAACTGACAGGAAAAAACCAGTGAACGCAAGCCCGCGCCACCGGTTCGGGCCGGTTGCGCGGGCTTTCTGGGGATAAAGCTGGCCAACCCCGCAAGCGGGCGCTTTCCAGCCGGTCAGGCCTGGTCGTTGATCAGCCTTCTCAGCAATTCCAGTTCCTGCGCCAGCGTGTTGTCATTGCCGGAAAGGTCCTCGATCTTGCGCACGGCGTGCAGCACCGTCGTGTGATCGCGGCCACCGAAGCGCCGTCCGATTTCCGGCAGCGAGCGCGGCGTCATCACCTTCGACAGATACATGGCGACCTGTCGCGGCTTGACGATGGTGCGCGTGCGCCGATTGGACAGCAATTCCGTCTTCGAGACGTTGTAGTGACGCGCCACGATGCGCTGAATGTCCTCGATGCGGACCCGCTTCGGCTCGCCCGTGCGATAGATGTGGCCGAGGATCTCGTCGATGCGGTCGATGGTGATCTGCGGCTCGAACGACTGGCGAAACAGGAGCTGGTTGAAGGCGCCCTCCAGTTCACGTCCGCTGCCGGTCACGGTGCGGGCAACGTGGTTGAGGATCTCTTCGGAAATGCCCAGCGATGCATCGTCGATCCTGGCCGTGGCCAGACGCAGTTTGAGCATGCCGAGCCGCATGGCGAAATCGGGCGCCGACATTTCGAGCGCGACGCCGCCATTGAGACGCGAACGGACCCGCGGTTCGAGCGATTCCAGCTCCGACGGTGGCCGGTCGGCGGCAACGACGACCTGCTTGGCGCTGTCGAGCAGCATGTTGATCAGATGACAGAATTCATGCTGGATCGATTTGCCCTGCAGGAATTGCATGTCATCGATGATCAAGAGATCGATGTCGCGCAACTGCTCCTTGAGCGTCAGTGCGTTGTTGTCGCGGATCGCCGTGGCGAAGCGCCACATGAAATACTCCGCGGTGAGGTAGACGACGCGTGACTTCGGGTTCTGCTTCAGCGATTCCGCCGCGATGGCCTGCAGCAGGTGCGTCTTGCCGAGCCCGACGGTGGCATGCAGGAAAAGCGGGTTGAAGCGTACCGCGCTCGACTGCGATTCCGCCACGGCCTTGGCGGCGGCGAAGGCAACGCGGTTCGACGGTCCCTCGATGAAGGAGCCGAACGTGTAACGCGGATCAAGCGGTGATCCCAGGACATTGTGGCGGAACTCGCTCTCGACCGGCACGCCCGGACGCGGCATCGGAGACCGCTCCACCCTACTTGGACTGACGGTGCCGGCGGCCAGCGCCGTCTGCGTCTGCCGCGTCATCTTGCGGGCCGGCGCCAATTCCGGTTCGGGCTGGCCGCGCCCCTGACGGGTTGCGGTGCGCACGACGATTTCGATCTTGAGAAGCTCGGGATCCTCGTGCTTCCACAGCTCTGAAATGAGATCATGATAGTGGCCGTTGATCCACGAGCGCAGGAATGCGGTGGGCACGGAGATGCGGACAATGCCCTTGGACGCTTCCGCGACCTTCATGCGCCCAAACCAGCTGGAATAGACTTCGGTTCCCAGGCGCGCCTTCAACTGGGCCTTGACCCGGTCGAATTTCTGTTCCGCGTCGCTGGAGACCGCCATCTCGTTTGCTCCGATCAAAGTTCCAGGAAATGGGAGGTCGCCCGTAAGCTCCCTTTCGATGCCGCTCTGCATGATCGAGTTCCTTGCCTTTCTGTACCTGTTTTTCGCTGGGGATGCGCCTCCTGCATCCTTTTCCGGCGACCGTGTCTTCGCTACGATGCCCATTGCCGCCGCCGGCAATGAACGTCGCCCACTATCCGACGGGAACCGGTGCCGGCCCATGGAAGCCAGTCCGCGTTGGGTATGTCAGGGCAATACAACACCGTCCGGCGAAAGAGCGCCGGCGCGCCGTCCTACCTGCCATGTCTAGTTACGCCAGTCCCCTACCGTATCGAAAAAGAGCAAACCATACCCGTTCGCGGACTTGATCCACGTCGCAAATCCCGCCAATTTAAGCTGGCCGCGTAAGGCTAGGTTAAGGGCCAGAGGCCCGCCCCGTTCGATAGATCGACATTACCGAAATCGCTGTGGATAGGGCAAGGCCACGTCTAACGGATTTTTAAGGAATCTGGTTACCTCGGTCGGGTTGGAGCGCCATGCCGCAGCGGCATATTTTGACAAAGCCATTGGGATTCAAACCCTTTTCCGACGAATATGAAAAAGCCGGGCCGGCGCGAAATTTTCTGAAATAATTCACTTGACAGCCAGTTGTCCTCCCGTCCCTTCGGCGCGTTGTGGACAAGCTGTGGATGACTGTCGCTAACTGCTTGAAAGCAATTATCTATTTGTGCGGAGCGTAGTTTTTTCAGTCAGCGCTTTTCAAGCGTGCCGGTCATCAGCGGGCATGTATGTGCCGGCAAACCATTTCGAACTCGGGAACCTGCACTTGAGGCTGTCTGCGGCTATTCTTTTTAAGTACTTGCCGGCAAACGAAAAAACCCGGCGCGATCGGCCGGGTTCGAAGAAGATCGTCCTGAAAAGGCGATGTCAGGCCGACAGCACCTTGAGGCGCTGGGCGAGGCGCGACACCTTGCGGGACGCTGTGTTCTTGTGCATCACGCCCTTGGTTGCGGCGCGCATCAATTCCGGCTCGGCTGCCTTGAAGGCGGCCTGTGCGGCGGCCTTGTCGCCGGAGGCGAGTGCCTCTTCGACCTGGCGCACGTAGGTGCGGACGCGCGAGCGGCGGTTCTTGTTGATCGCTGCGCGGCGGGCGATCTTGCGCGTTGCCTTTTTGGCCGAGGATGTGTTGGCCATGATGCCTCTCTTCTGATCTGGTCGGCGCACGCGGCGTGCCGCAGGGCGCAAAAAACAAACGGGCAGCCACGGGGCCGCCTCGGTTGGTGCGGCTTATAGTTCAGCTTTTCCGGCGCGTCAACGCCGACTGGCGTTCTTTTTGCTGATGCCACGGGTTTCGGATGCTGGCCCGCCACGTCCTACCGGTTGGTGAAATTCGGCTTCCGTTTTTCGGCGAACGCCGCCATCCCTTCCTTCTGGTCTTCGAGCGCGAAAAGCGAGTGGAACAGGCGGCGTTCGAAGCGCAATCCCTCGGCAAGCGTCGTCTCATAGGCCCGGTTCACCGCTTCCTTGGCCATCATCACCGATGGCAGCGAGAAATCCGCGATTTTGGCCGCCGCCTTGACGGCCTCTTCGACCAGTTCGGCGGCCGGAACGACCCGCGACACCAGGCCCGAACGTTCGGCCTCGGCGGCATCCATCATCCGTCCCGTCAGGCACATGTCCATTGCTTTCGATTTACCGACGAACCGGGTCAGGCGTTGCGACCCGCCCATGCCGGGAATGACACCGAGCGTGATCTCGGGCTGGCCGAATTTGGCCGTGTCGGCGGCGATGATGAAGTCGCACATCATGGCGAGTTCGCAGCCGCCTCCCAGGGCATAGCCGGCCACCGCCGCGATGATCGGCTTTCGTGCCCGCGTGAACTCTTCCCAGCCAACGAAGAAGTCCTGGCTGTAGGCATCGGCGTAGGAGATCGCCTGCATTTCCTTGATGTCGGCACCGGCGGCGAAGGCCTTGTCGGAACCGGTAACAACCACGGCGCCGATGCCAGGATCGGCGCAGAAACCGTTCACGGCCGAGACGAGTTCAGCAAGGATCCGGGAATTCAACGCATTGAGCGCCTTTGGCCGGTTCAGCGTGATCAGCCCGACCTTGCCACGCGTCTCGGTGATGATCGTCTCATAGTCCATGGGCTGCTTCTCCTTGCTCGACGGCGGTCTAGCCTACCTCTGACAGGTCCGGCAATAGAAGGTCGAGCGTCCGCTCTGCACGATACGTTCGACATGGCCGCGGCAGCCGGGCTTGGGGCAAGGCTCACCCTCGCGGTCGTACACGGCGAAGGAATGCTGGAAATAGCCCAGCGACCCATCGGTGTGCACATAGTCGCGCAGTGAAGACCCGCCGGCCGCGATGGCGTCCGCGACGACCGAACGGATTGCCTCGGCGAGGCCTTCGCTTTGTTCCCTAGCCTTCTTGCCTGGCTTGGCGATGGTGCCTGCCTCGCGCAGGGGTGATAGGCCTGCGCGCCAGAGCGCCTCCGAGACGTATATATTGCCCAAGCCGGCGATCAGCCTCTGGTCGAGAAGCGCTGCCTTGAGCGGCGCTCTGCGGCCTTTCAGCAGCGAGGCAAGCAGACCGCCGTCCAGCGCATTGCCGGTGGGCTCGACACCCAGCCCGCCCAGCATCGGATGCGTCTCCGGCGGCTCTTCCGCAAACAGCATGAAACCGAAGCGGCGCGGGTCGTTGAAGATCACCCGGGAGCGCGCGCCGGCCGCGGAAACGACATGGAACACGACATGATCGTGCGCCGCGCTCTTCGAACGCTCATGATGGAATACGCCCGGTGTCTCGTCGTCGTCGCCGGTCTCGATGCGAAAGGAGCCCGACATGCCGAGGTGGCAGATCAGAACCGGACCACCTTGCATATGCATGGTCAGATATTTGGCGCGGCGGCCAAGCGCCGTGACCGTCCTGCCTGTCAGCCGCTCCGAGAACCGTTCGGGAAAGGGGAAGCGCAGATCGGGTCGTCTCATCTCGACCTTGGCCAGATGGGCACCTTCCAGGACCGGCTGCAGGCCGCGCCGGACCGTTTCGACTTCGGGCAATTCAGGCATGGCCGCCAATCGTGGCGTGGAAGGACGTGCCGTTACGGCCGCGCGCCAGCCGCAGATGTTCGGCAACCGTCTCGCCGATATCGGCGAATGTCGCCCTCAGCCCTATGTCGCCGCCTTTGAGGCCGGGTCCAGTGCCGATGACCGGAATGCGTTCGCGCGTATGATCGGTGCCGCGCCAGGTCGGATCGTTGCCGTGGTCGGCGGTCAGGATGAGAAGGTCGCCCTGCTTCAGCTTCGCAAACGCCTCCGGCAGACGCCGGTCGAAGGCCTCGAGTGCGGCGGCATAACCGGCGACGTCGCGGCGATGGCCGAATTCGGTGTCGAAATCGACGAAATTGGCGAACACGAGGTCACCGTCGCCGGCCTCGTCCATGGCGCCCAGCGCCTGGTCGAACATGGCCATGTTGCCCGCCGCCTTGCGCACCTGCGAAATCCCGCGATGGGCGAAGATGTCGCCGATCTTGCCGACGGCGATGACGCGGCTGCCGCGCGCCGTCAGCCGGTCGAGCAATGTCGCTTCGGGTGGCGGCACGGCGTAGTCGTGGCGGTTGTAGGTTCGCTCGAAGGTGGCTGACGTCTCGCCTACGAAGGGGCGGGCGATCACCCGTCCGATCCTCAGCGGGTCAACCAGCCGTCGCACCACCTGGCACAATTCATAAAGCCGCTCCAGGCCGAAATGGACCTCATGCGCGGCGATCTGCAGGACGGAATCGACCGACGTGTAGCAGATCGGCTTGCCCGTGCGGATGTGTTCCTCGCCGAACCGCTCGATGATCTCGGTGCCTGGCGCATGGCAATTGCCGAGGATGCCTGAAACCTTGCCCTCGCGGATGATCGCCTCGGTCAGGTCGGCCGGAAAGGCGGGAACCGTATCCGGGAAATAACCCCAGTCGAAGCGTACTGGCAGGCCTGCGATCTCCCAGTGGCCGGAAGGCGTGTCCTTGCCGCTCGAAATCTCCTGCGCCGCGCCATGGAAGGCATTGGCGAGCAGGTCCGTCCCGAAATGAGCAAAACCCAGTCCTGTCGCCGTCTCGGCCGCCTTGCCAAGTCCCAGCGATGCCATGTGGGGGACGAACAGTGGTCCCTGACGAAGCCCGTCGCGATCGGCGCGCTCTTCCGCGCAAGCTTCGGCGATGTGCGCCAGCGTGTTTGCACCGGCGTCGTCATAACGTTCTGCGTCGGCCGCGCCGCCGATGCCGAAGGAATCCAGGACAAAGAGGAATGCACGCGCCATCGGGTCATTTGTTGCCAGTGTGGACCTCAAGACATAGGGTTCCACGGCGGCCTTGGCAATTCGGAAACCAAACGGCAATACAGGCACAAAGATCAGGTGTCGCGACCAGTTGGGCGCCCACGGACAAACAAGAGGCAAGGCGGTCCTGTCATGAAGGCTGCGCTCAAGACATGGACTGCCCTCATGGCTGTGAACGGTGCGTTCTGTTGTGGACCGGCGTGGGCAGACTGGCGCGACGATATCGGCACATTTCGCATCGGTATCGTCGCCGAACCCGGCGCCGGCAATACCGTTCCGGGGCTGGCCGTGCTGACGCAAGCCTTTACCAATGCGCTCGGCATGAAGGTGGAATTCGTCGTTGCCCGCGATTACGCGGCACTGATCGAGGCACAGGCCAATGCGCGGATCGAATACGCCATCTATTCGGCGACCGCCTACGCCGCGGCGCTGCAACGCTGCGAATGCGTCGAGCCGCTCGTAGCTCCGGTCGATTCAAACGGTGCGGCCGGCATCCGCTCGGTACTGCTGACCAGGGACGGCAAATTGCCCGGCCTGGCTGACATGGAGACCCGCCGGATCGCCATGCCGCCGCCGGACAGCGTCGGCGGTTCGCTTTTGCCGCTGGCGGGCTTGGCCGCCGAACATGTCAGGATCGCCGAAGACGCACCATTCCTTGTCCATGCCCCGTCGGCGTCGGCGGCTGAAACCATGCTCGTCGACGGCGAGGCCGACGCCATGTTCGGCTGGGTGAAGGCAGCGGCCGATGGTCAGCCGCGACTGCCTGGGGGCACGCAGGCAAGGCTCGAGGCATCAGACCTTTCGGCGTCGGCCCTTCAGGTCGTGTGGACGTCGGGTCTGCTGAGATACGGTCCCCATGCGGTGCGCGGCGACCTCGATCCGGAAGCCAAGCGTCGGCTGACCGTGTTCCTCACCAACCTTAAATCGACGACGCCGGATGTCTACGACCTTCTGGAGCCGAAGCATGCTGGCGGCTTCATGCCCGTGGCTCCCAAGGACTATGCGGCGGCGGAGGCCATCGTGCGGATGGTATCAGTCGATGGGCGGCAACAAGTCCTTCAGCAATCGCTGCAAGGGATCGTGACGCTTCTGCGGGGACGCAGATAATAGGTTTCGCCCATCGTCATGCCTTTGGCGAGCGTCTCGACAAACCCGAGCTTCTGTTGGCTGTCGGTCGTCCAGCTGATGATCGGCTTATAGGCCAGGGTGCTGTCGACGCGGACGAGGAAGGTTCCGGGGACCCTGAGGCTTGCCGGAACCGTGGTGGCGGTGCCGGCGGTGGCCCCGACGCCGTTCACACCGTTGACCACCTTGCGCGACCACACCACCAGGACCTGCGGCGTGGCATCGGTGGTGACCTGTATGGCCGTGATGGTGATGTCCGGCACGGAGCGGTTATAGGGTTGAAGGGTCAAGGTGCCGATCTTCATGATGGCATCGAGGTCCACTTTGGCGATGGTCGGCTGTTGTGTGACGAGATCGGCGACCATGCTGCCGACACGGCTGACCTTCTTGCTCGTCTCGATGGCCTGCGAAGCCTCCATGGTCATGAAATACATGACCAGCAGGATAGGCGCGATAAGCGCGAACTCGACCGCCGCGACGCCACGACGATTGGACCAGAACCGGATTGATTTGCCCCAGAGCATTGATTTGCCCCAGAGCCCAGCAATTCCCTGATGTGCCCCCGCACGCATCATATTCACTGCCTTTTTTCTTGTTGTTGCTTCGGTGATTGTCTCAATTGTCGAACGGCTCGTTCTGCCAGGTCACCGAAGCGAAATGCAGCGTTTTGTTGCCGCCCATCGACTGCGCCATCAGGTTGGTCATGATGGGCCATTTGTAGAAAACCCGCAGCATGTTCCTTGACTCCGCCGCACCCGCCGTGACGGTAAAGGGCACATCGGCGCCGCTATTCGTCAGCTGGATGTTACCGCCCTGAATCCTGAAGCCGGCCTGGGCCGCGTCGGCGAAAGCCGTGTACTGGCGAAGATCGACGCTCAACTGATTGGGGCAATCCTGCGAAACGATGATTTCCAGCTTGCCGCAGATCATGTTCTTCAAATTGTCTCCGGCGACGTCAGCGGCCCTCAACTGGCCGGTGCGCAGCCGGCGCGCGACATCGTCTGTAATGTTGGCCATCACCTCCTGGCTGGCAAACGAGATGCAGCTTTCGAGGATGGCGAAGACGAGAAGCGCGAACGGCATCGCAAGCAGCGCGAACTCCAGCGCCGTGGCGCCGCGCCGGTCGCGCACGAAGCGCTGGAAAGGCCTGGCGCGCTCGATCTTGCGTTGATCTGTCGAGCCGATTTCCTTGCTCATGCGATGTTCCTGCCATCCTGGACGGTGCTGACAGGTGTATTAGTGCAAACCAATTGAGGTCCGGTTTGAATGATCGTTAAACTCGGCGCAGGCGCTTTAACCAGGCAGTAACCTGGGCGCTGGCACGGCCCCCATGGCTTATTTGCTGACGCTCATCTCGGCTTCGGACGATTTCTCCGCGTCGCTCTTGTAGGAGCTTTCGCAATAGGGCGTGCACGACATGGTCTGGACCTCCGCGCGCCGGTAAATGCGAACCGACGAGGCCGCCTGGCGGACCACGGTAACCTGTGCGTCGACGATCGGGCTGCCCTCTGGGTCGAGAACGACGAGATTGGTGACACCGAAACCCTTGCCGGTGAGCACGATCGTCGAGGCATCCTGGACGGAGGCGTCGGCGATTGCCGGGTTGCCCACGACGATCGTATCGGCGGGGCGCGACAATTTCACGATCTTGGCCTGGTTCATGGTGACCTCGATCCCGGCGCCGGCCCTGGCGGGCGCGGTCAAGCTGGCGGCAAGAAGCACGGCAATCAGAATTGAGGATCTCGGCACGGCCATCACGGCGCTCCACGCAAGCGGACTGTTCAACAGAACATGAACGAGATTGGTGAACCAACGGTTAAGTTGACTTGTTGCGCCCGGATATGGCGGTCGGCATGGCCGAGCGCACCATTGGACTCGTGCAGGCGTCGCAAGCCTGCCCAAGCCCTTGCCGTTTGCGGCGTCGACCTGCAAAACAGAACGCTTAGTGTGGAGTTAACCACGCAACATGTTCTAGCCGGGAAAGGAATCGGTAAGGCTGTTTATTAAGCCGATCGAAAGAGCTTCTCCCTAGATTTGCAGCATCCGATCAACCATCACAGAAGTTGACGGAAGTGCTGTAACACGTGGAGTAGGAGCTCTCGAATGTCTAATCTCATCGCACGTTTCGTGAAAGACGAATCCGGCGCGACCGCCATCGAATATGGTCTGATCGCCGCTCTCATCGCGCTCGCCATCATCACCGGCGCAGGCGCGCTCGGCAATGCCATCAACGCCAAGTTCACGACCATCGGTACAACGCTGAACAGCAGCGGCAGCTGATCTGCTTATTTGCTGATCACCTGGATTGCATTCTGGACAGGGGTCGCCACATTGCGGCCCCTGTTTCTCTGTGACCGGTCCAGAGTGCTGCCGACAACGACCGTCTTTTCATGCGGACCTCATCAATCGTTAATCGAACCGACCTAGATTGAGTATCCTGGAAATCCGCACAATAGGCATAAGCGCCGATGCTTGAGGCCCTGATTTTCGTCGTCTTCCCGTTCTGCATGCTGTTTGCCGCGATCTCCGACATGCTGTCGATGACGATCGCCAATCGCGTGCCGGTTCTGCTTGTCGTCGTCTTCGCGCTGGTGGCGCCGCTGACGGGCATGGACTGGGCAGCCTATGGCGGACATTTCGCCGCCGGCGCCATCGTCCTTGCCGTGACGTTCGGCCTGTTCGCCTTGGGTGGCATGGGCGGCGGCGACGCCAAACTGCTGGCCGCCACGGCCGTGTGGATGGGGCTCAACGTGCATCTCGTCGAATATCTTGTCGTCTCGACATTCATCGGCGGCCTTCTGACAATCGCCATCCTGCTTTACCGGAAGTCGACGCTGGCGGTTTTCACCGGCCGCAATCCATTCCTGCGTCATTTCGCCGAAGAGTCGGCCGGTGTTCCCTATGGGATCGCGCTCGGCCTGGGCGGACTGCTGACCTTCCCCGATTCCCCCATGATGGTATGGGCGCTGGCAAGGCTGGCGAACTGAATTCATCAATTTTTCGTCGGCTGGCATGCCTTGCAAGCCGTCTTGCGGAGCGGCGGCCCAGCATTTCCACGCATCTCGGCGCGATCCATCCAATTTATGTAAACCTTAAATTAATCACGATCGTAAGCATTGCATTAACCTTGTTTTGACGATTGCCGCTGCAAAGTCCGGCTTGGCTAGGTGGTTTGCCAAGGGCGAGGGTTCGGACAGATGCCAGCATCCCGATTGATTATTCTGAGCGTGGCGGTGGCCGCGGCGGGCGGTGCTGGCTATGTCGCAAAAAACATGGTCGCTCCGCCGCCTCAGATCGTCGTCGATTCTGGCCCCCAGGCCCCGGCGGTATCCCTGCAGGATGTGCTCGTGCTGTCGGGTGATGTCGCGATGGGCAACGCGCTCCAGAACAGCATCGCCTGGCAATCCTGGCCCGCTGACGGCATCAACGCGAATTTCATCACCAAGGCCACCGCTCCCGATGCCCTGGAGAAGCTGAAAGGGTCGATTGCCCGTGTGCCGATGTATGCGGGCGAGCCCGTGCGGCGCTCCAAGCTGATCGGAGAGGGGCAAAGCTTCATGTCGTCCATCCTGCCTTCCGGCATGCGGGCGGTCGCCACGACCATATCGGCCGACACCTCGGCCGGCGGCTTCATTCTTCCAAACGATTTCGTCGACGTCATCATGACCCGCAGGGCCGATGCCAACACCGGGGCCGGCTTCAGCACCGAGACCATCCTGAAGAATATCCGCGTCCTGGCAATCGATCAGACCATCCAGGAAGACGAGGAAGGCAAGAAGACCAGGGTAGGCCAGACCGCCACGCTGGAGCTGACACCCAAACAGGCGGAGATCATCACCGTTGCCCAGCAGATGGCGGATCGCCTGACGCTGGCGCTGCGGGCGATCACGGACACCCAGGAAAAGAATGTGGACGAGGCCGACTATCTCGTTTCCGGCAATGGTCGCAGGGGAACGGTGAGGCTGATCAAGTCGGGCGAAGTCTCCGAGGTAGGGGCAAGGAAATGAGGCTAAGCGCTAAACTGCCGGCAATCGTAGCCATGGCATTCGGCCTGCTGCTCGTCGGAGCGAATGTGCAGGGCGTCGAGGCGAAGAGCACGCAGGTGTCGGCCACGACAGCCACCCAGCGCGTCAAGCTTGGCCTCAACAAGTCGGTGGTCATCGACCTGCCGAGCGATGCCTATGACATTCTTGTCGCCAATCCCTCCGTTGCCGACGCCGTGACCCGTACCGCAAGGCGTATCTATCTCTTTGGCAAGTCGGTCGGCGAAACCAACATCTTCGTCTTTGGACCGAACGGCGAACAGATCGCCAGCCTGGACCTGGCCATCGAGCGCGACGTCGCCGGCCTGGAAGACTATATCAAGCGCTTCCTTCCGACCTCGGCCGTCAAAGTGGAACTGCTCAACGACAACGTGGTTCTGACCGGCACCGTGGATACCCCCTTGGATGCCAAGCGTGCCGAACAGCTGGCAAATATGTTTGTGTCCGGCGGTGAAGCGACGACGGGACAATATTCGCAGACCGCCGCTGGCGGCTCGGCCCAGAGCGGTGTCGACATCAACAATCCGGACCAGGAGCGCCGCGTCAGCCAGATCGTCAATCTGCTGCAGATCATCGGAGATGATCAGGTCACGCTGAAGGTGACGGTGGCCGAAGTCAGCCGTTCCGTGATGAAGCAGCTCGGCGTCAATATGGTCGGCAGTGGCGGCAGCAACGGCATCAGCTATGGAGCGATTAGCGACAATTTCACCGGACTCGGTAAGCAGCTGTCGAATTCGGGGTTCAATATAGGCGCCTCGGGGCTGCAAGCCTATGTCAATGCCATGGAGCAGTCCGGGGTCATGAAGACCTTGGCCGAGCCCACCTTGACTGCCGTATCCGGCGAGAAGGCAACCTTCAAGGTCGGCGGTGAATACAACATGGTGAGCGGCGTCACGGCGAACGTGTCGACCGACAACCAGACTGGCCTGAAGAACTATACCATCGACAAGATCGAATATGGCATCGGCCTGGAGTTCCAGCCGGTGGTGCTGTCTCCCGGTCGCATCAGCCTGAAAGTCAGAACGTCGGTTTCCGAGCCGACCACCGAAGGGTCCGTTTCGCTGTCCTCGGGTGTGACAAGTCCCGGCACGAATGTCCTGTCTCTGCGCAAGCGTCTTGCCGATACGACGGTGGAACTGCCCTCCGGCGGCTCCATGATGATCGCCGGCCTTGTTCGCGACGATGTCAGGCAAGCCGTCAACGGCTTGCCTGGACTGACAAAGATCCCGGTGCTCGGCGCGCTCTTCCGCAGCAGGGATTTCGTGCGCAACGAGACCGAGCTCGTCATCATCATTACGCCCTATCTGGTGAAGCCGGTGGCGCGCAATGAACTCGCCAAGCCGGACGACAATTTCAACCCTCCAAGCGACGGGGCCGGCATGTTCCTTGGGCGTGTCAATCGCGTCTACGGCACCATGCAGACCGACAGGCCCAACGGCCGCTATCATGGCGTTGTCGGCTTCATCTACAAGTGAACGGGAAAGCGGACATGTCTCAGTCAGTATTGAAGGCAAAGACCATGGCGATGCGCTCCGGCCGTTCTCGGACAGGCCTGCGGGTCCTTCCGATCCTCGCGGCAGCGTTGACGGCTCTCCTGGCCGGTTGCGCCCACCGCGACAGCATTACCGTCGGCGCCATCCCCGACGACTATCGCACCAATCATCCGATCGTCATCGCGGAGAAGAACCAGAAGATCGATCTTCCCGTTGGCGCCGGCGACCGTGGCATGACCGGCGCGCAGCGCGACACGCTTCTGGGGTTCCTCGACGGCTACGACAAGAGCGCCGCTCCGACATTGACGATCCAGGTTCCAAGCGGATCCGCCAATGAGCTTGCCGCCACGGCGGCCGGCCGCGATTTCGCCCGGCTCGCGGCCGCCGCCGGTATCAAGCGCAACCGGATCGTCGTGGTCTCCTATCAGGCTGGATCGAGCGAGGCATCAGCCCCGGTTCGCGTCTCCTATATCGCGGTGAGGGCACAGACCGACAAATGCGGACGTTGGCCCGATGACCTGGTGGAAACGTCGGAAAACAAGCACTACGCCGATTTCGGCTGCTCCTATCAGAACAATCTGGCCGCCCAGATGGCCAATCCGGCCGACCTTCTCGGGCCGCGCAAGTCTACCACCATTGATGCGGCAAATCGCAGCAAAGCCATCGGTGTCTACCAAGACAGGGGCATTTCGGATGAATTCCTCGGCAACTCGGAAGTGACTTACTAAGCCGCCTTCGGAAAGAAGCGACGCCAGGAACAGGCCACGGAAAGAGCATGACCATGAGCAGCCTTGCCTATGACGCCACCGTCGAGGGCGGCGATACCTCGCCACAGGATGTCGCCGCGATGCAGGCGTTGCGGCCGGTTCCGCGCATTTCGATCCAAGCATTCTGCGAGACCGAGGGCGTAGCCAATCCGGTCCAGCGCGCCGGGGAGGACCGTCGCATGACCAAGGCGCATCTCAAGGTCCATATGGGCGGCGTCGCCACCGCAATCGAATTCTACCAGTCGGCACCGACACCGAACCTGATCCTGCTGGAATCGCGCAGCGAACCCAAGCAATTGCTGGAGCAGCTCGCCCAGCTTTCGGAATACTGCGATCCATCCTCGAAAGTGGTGGTGATCGGTCACTACAATGATGTCGGCCTTTATCGCGAACTCATCCGTTCCGGCATCTCCGAATATGTCATCGCGCCGGTGTCGATGGCCGACGTTGTCAGCGTCGTGTCGTCGATCTTCGTCGATCCGGATGCCGAACCGCTCGGCCGCACCGTCGCCTTCGTCGGCGCCAAGGGTGGCGTCGGCTCTTCCACGATCGCCCACAACGTCGCCTGGGCAATGTCCTCGCTGTTCAAATCCGAGGTCGTTGTCGCCGACCTCGATCTCGCCTTCGGCACCGCCAACATCAATTTCGACCAGGATCCGGCCCAGGGCATTGCCGAGGCGGTGTTCTCGCCCGAGCGCATAGACGAAGTCTATCTCGACCGGCTGTTGACCCAATGCGCCGAGCACCTGTCGCTGCTTGCGGCGCCCTCGACGCTGGAACGCGTCTACGACTTCGATCCCGATGCCTTCGCGCAACTTGTCGATACCGCGCAGCGCAGCGTGCCGCTGCTTGTGCTCGATGTTCCTCATGTCTGGACGGGATGGGCCAAGAACACGCTGGTCAAGGCTGACGAGATCGTCATCACGGCGACTCCGGAACTGGCCAATCTGCGCAACACCAAGAACCTGGTCGACATGTTGAAGCGGCTTCGTCCGAACGACCCGCCGCCGAAATTGATCATCAACCAGGCCGGCGTGCCCAAGCGGCCCGAGATCTCGGCATCCGATTTCGCCGAACCGCTCGGCCTGACACCAATGTCGGTCATCGGCTTTGATCCCCTGCTGTTCGGCAATGCCGCAAACAACGGGCGCATGCTGGGCGAGATGGATGCCAAGAATCCGGTTGTGGCCACGATCAACGAGATTGCCCATGTGCTGACGGGCCGCAGCGAAATCCGGGCGAAGAAGAAAGCTGGCCTGGGCAGTCTGCTCGGCAAGCTCTCGCGCAACAAGAAGTGACGCAATGGGGTCGGTAGTCGGTCATGTTCGGTAAAAGAGGCAACGACGACGGCAACCGGTTCACGCCGGAATTCCGCCAGCCGGCATCGGCACCGGCTACGATTGCGCCGGCCGCCGCGGGTCCGGCCGACACCGCGGTGCTTGCCCGGCCCGCGGCCACGCCTCAGCCGAGCGCACCTGTCGCGCCGCCGGCCAGGCGCGCGGTCGAAGCGCCACCCATGGCGCCGGAACCGAGGAGGGGCCGCGAAAAGAGCGAAACCTACTATGACACCAAGAGCCAGGTGTTCTCGGCTCTCATCGATACGATCGACCTGTCGCAGCTCGCCAAGCTCGATCCCGAAAGCGCGCGCGAGGAAATCCGCGACATCGTCAACGACATCATCGCGATCAAGAACTTCGCGATGTCGATCGCCGAGCAGGAAGAACTGCTCGAGGACATCTGCAATGACGTGCTTGGCTATGGGCCGCTCGAGCCGTTGCTGGCGCGCGACGACATCGCCGACATCATGGTCAACGGGTCCAAGAACGTCTACATCGAAGTGAACGGTAAGGTCGAGCAGACCGGCATTCGGTTTCGCGATAACCAGCAGCTTCTCAACATCTGCCAGCGCATCGTCAGCCAGGTCGGCCGCCGCGTCGACGAATCCAGCCCGATCTGCGACGCTCGTCTTCCCGACGGGTCGCGCGTCAACGTCATTGCGCCGCCGCTGGCTATCGATGGCACCGCGCTCACCATCCGCAAATTCAAGAAGGACAAGCTGACGCTCGATCAGCTGGTCAAGTTCGGCGCCATCTCTCCGCAAGGGGCAGAAGTTCTCAAGATCATCGGCCGTGTCCGCTGCAACATCGTCATCTCGGGCGGCACCGGCTCCGGCAAGACGACATTGCTCAACTGCCTGACCAACTACATCGACCGCGACGAGCGCGTCATCACCTGTGAGGACTCGGCCGAACTGCAGCTGCAGCAGCCGCATGTCGTGCGCCTGGAAACGCGTCCACCCAATCTCGAGGGCGAGGGCGAGGTGACGATGCGCGACCTGGTCAAGAATTGCCTGCGCATGCGGCCTGAACGCATCATCGTCGGCGAAGTGCGCGGACCCGAGGTCTTCGACCTTCTTCAGGCGATGAACACGGGCCATGACGGCTCGATGGGCACGATCCACTCCAACAGCCCGCGCGAATGCCTGAACCGTATCGAATCCATGATCGCCATGGGCGGCTATTCGCTGCCGCAGAAAACCGTGCGCGAAATCGTCGTCGGCTCCATCGACGTCATCATCCAGGCGGCACGCCTGCGCGACGGATCGCGCCGCATCACCCATATCACCGAAGTGATCGGGATGGAGGGCGACGTCGTCATCACCCAGGATATCGTCCTCTACAACATCAAGGGCGAGGACGCCAACGGCAGGCTGCTGGGAGAACACGTCTCGACCGGCATCGGCCGCCCGCATTTCTGGGAACGCGCGCGCTACTACGGCGAAGAGCAGCGCCTCGCAATAGCGCTCGAGGCCATGGAGAAACGTGCTGACTGACGCACTCACAGGCGTGAAGGTTCTGGTCGATGTTTGGAATTGACGGCACCGTACTGGCGTTTGTCGTACTCGCCGGCTTCAGCGCCGGCGCGGTCGCCTATGTATTTCTGTTCAACCAGATCAGCAACGAGAAACAGGCCGGCAGGCGGCTGGAAACGATCAAGGCCGCCGAGACGGACCGTTCCGTCGTCAAGGCCACCCGCGACCGGGCGGCCGACGCCGCCAAGCGCCGCAAATCGGTGCAGGATTCACTGAAGGATCTCGACGAAAAGCAGAAATCCAAGGACATCGCCGTCAAGAAGCCGCCGCTGAAAGCGCAGCTTCGCCAGGCCGGGATGAAGGTGTCGATCGAACGTTTCTATATCTATTCGGCCATCTGCGGTCTCGCGCTGACGGTGGTCGCGTTCGTGGCCGGTGCGCCGATGATTGTCTTGCCCGGTGTGCTGCTCGCCGGAGCGCTTGGCCTGCCGCGTTGGTTCGTTTCTTTTCGTCGTAGCCGGCGCGTCAAGTCATTCCTCAACGAATTTCCAAACGCGCTCGACGTCATCGTGCGGGCGGTCAAGTCCGGCCTGCCGCTGAACGATGCCATACGCCTGATCGCCAACGAATCCCCTGAACCGGTCAAGACCGAGTTTCGCCGCATCGTCGATTCGCAGCAGATGGGCCTGTCGATCCCCGACGCCACCTTGCGCATGCCCGAAACCATGCCATGCACCGAGGCGAGCTTCTTCGGCATCGTCATCCAGATCCAGTCGCAAGCCGGTGGCAATCTCTCCGAAGCGCTAGGCAATCTTTCGCGCGTCTTGCGCGACCGCAAGAAGATGAAGGCCAAGGTCGCGGCCCTGTCGATGGAGGCGAAAGCATCCGCCGCCATCATCGGCGCCTTGCCTTTCATCGTTGCCTTTCTCGTCTATCTCTCCAGTCCCAACTACCTGATGCCGCTGTTCACGACCAGCGTCGGCCATCTGATCCTCGGTGTTTCCGGCATCTGGATGTCGATCGGCATCTTCGTGATGCGCAAGATGATGAATTTTGAAGTCTAGGGCCGTGGCATGACCGAACAAGTCATCAAATCACTGACGGATCCCAGCCTCCTGATTGCGATGCTGGTCGCTGTCGCCGTGTTCGCAACCGTTTTTACGCTGCTGCCGGCCCTTGGCGGAAACCAGCTCAAGGCGCGCATGAAGTCGGTCGCGCTGGAGCGTGACGAGCTTCGCGCCAAGCAGCGCGCGCGGCTTGCGAACGAGGCCGATCGCCGCCGCAAGGGCCTGCGCGAGCAGCAGTCGGTCGGTATGCGCAACATTGTCGACCGGCTCGATCTGCGCCGTGCGTTGGCCGACGAGTCCACCTTGCAAAAGCTGAAGGTCGCCGGCTTTCGCGGGCAAAATCCCCTAACGCGATTTCTGTTCTTCCGTCTGGTGCTTCCTTTTGTCGGTTTCGCGCTGGGTCTGTTCTATATTTTCGTGCTCGGAGGGTTGCCCGACAAGCCATTGGTGATCCGGCTTTTCGTCTGCATCCTCGTTGCCTATGGCGGCTTCTATGCGCCGGTCCTCTACGTCAACAACCGCGCGACCAAGCGCAAGCAGTCGATCCAGCTGGCATGGCCGGATGCGCTCGACCTGATGCTGATCTGCGTGGAATCCGGCATGTCGGTGGAAGCCGGCCTGCGCAAGGTCGCCGACGAGATCGGCGCGCAATCGGTGGCCCTGGCGGAAGAATTCATCCTGACCAACGCCGAGCTCTCCTACCTGCAGGAACGTAAGCAGGCTTACGAGAATCTTGCGAGCCGTACCGGCTTGGAATCGGTCAGGTCCGTGTCACAGGCGCTCGTCCAGGCCGAGCGCTACGGCACGCCAGTGGCGCTCGCACTGCGTGTGCTTGCCGCGGAAAGCCGCGACATGCGCATGAACGCGGCCGAGAAGAAGGCCGCCGCGCTGCCGCCCAAGCTCACCGTGCCGATGATCCTGTTCTTCCTGCCGGTGCTGTTCGCCATCATCCTGGGTCCTGCCGGCATCCAGGTCAGCCAGCGCGGCATCTTCGGCCAGTCGCAAAGCAACGGCACCCAGTAGGCGAATCCGCACAATCCAAAGCGAAAGAGCCGCGCGGAAAATGCCACGCGGCTCTTTCGTTTGGCGCGATCGGGCGCCGCGCGCGACGATCAGTTGGTGGCGGTTTTCGCCGTTTTCGCCTTGTCCTGATCCTTGAGCTGGCTCCAGGCGTTCTGCTGGGCCAGCATCTGCCGGAGATAGGCGACGTTGGCCTGTGCCTGTTCGGGGGAAAGTTCTTGCGAGGCGATCTTCTCGGCTTCGTCGAAGCGACCTTGCAGCCCGACAACGAGCGCCAGGTTCTGACGCACCCGGCTGTCGGCATTCGGCTGCTGGGCGGCAGAGCGCATATAGGTCTCGGCGGTGCGCAGATCCCCTTCCAGCACATAGGACATGCCGAGATTGGAAAGGATCGATGGCTCGTTCGGCTTGAGTTCAAGCGCCTTGCGGTAGAGTTGGCGCGCTTCGTTCTTCTGGCCGACCTGATCGAGGATGGCCGCCTCCGCCGACACCAGCCTCCAGTCGGGGTATTCCGGCGTTTGTGCGCGGCGCACGGCGTCGAGCGCTGCCTCGAGCTGGCCATTGGCGGCCAATGCCTTGCCATAGGCGGCGAGAACTTCGCGGTCCTTGGGGTAGGCGATCGCCAGCTTGCGCATCACGGCAAGCGACTGGTCGGCATCGCCGTCCATCTGCAGCGCCGCCGCGAAGTTGGTCGCTATCCGCTTGTCGTTGGGGTTCCTCGCGTAGGATTGGCCAAGTGCGGCCGTGGCGTTGTGCAATTCTCCCGCCGACATCGTTTCCAGCGGCTTGCCGCTGGTGCGTCCGATCGACCCTGTGGTGAGTTTGTCGGTCGCGCAACCGGCAACGCCCGCCGCGAGCGCCAGCATGAATGCCGTGGTAATGAGCCGTTTTCCCCGGATGTCTATTGTGCGGTTGGTCGGCATCGGCACCTGGGCCTCCATTCATGCGTGGCCATTGCGTGGCCATCTTCCCTCCAGCAGAAATATTCTGTTAACCCTAACGGAGGGTTAAGACGCGCCGACTCGCAAACTCGGCAGGAGAAACATCTGATGTCCGTTGAACTGGTCGAGAGCAAGCCGAAGAACCCGCTGCCAATCCATCTGGTCGCCAGGGACGGGCTGGAGGCAGCCGGTCTGTCGCCGTCTATTGTCGCATGGGCCAAGGCAAACGGCTTTTCCGGCGAGGCTGGCAGGACGCTGGTCCTGCCAGGCGAGAACGGAGCGCTTGGCGGCGCCATGTTCGGCCTCGGTGAGGGCGAGGGCGCGCTTGCCGTCGGTGCGCTGGCGAAAACCTTGCCGGAGGGCGATTGGCATTTTGCCTCCAGGCCTGCGGAGCCGGAACTGGCGGCTCTTGCAATCGTGCTCGGCGGTTATGTCTTTGCCCGCTACGGCAGGAAACCGGGCAAGGCGCTGCGCTTCGAGCTGCCGGCCGGCGTCGATGCGCAGCGCGTTCGCCGCGTCGTCGATGGTGTTTTCCTGACGCGCGACCTGGTCAACACACCGACCAACGATATGGGGCCGGACGATCTGGAGAAGGCGGTGCGAACCCTGGCCGGGGCTCACAAGGCCGAAGTCTCGGTCATCAAGGGCGACGATCTGCTCGCACAGAACTTCCCGATGATCCACGCCGTCGGCCGCGCTTCGTCCGATGCCCCGCGTCTGATCGACATGACCTGGGGGCGGCAGGGCGCGCCGAAGGTGACGCTGGTCGGCAAGGGCGTCTGCTTCGACACGGGCGGGCTCGACATCAAGCCGTCATCGGGCATGCTGTTGATGAAGAAGGACATGGGTGGCGCCGCCAATGTGCTGGGCCTGGCCTCGATGATCATGGCCGCCGGGCTCAATGTGCGGCTGCGCGTGCTGATCCCCGCGGTCGAGAATTCGATCGCCAGCAACGCTTTCCGCCCGGGCGACGTGCTGGCGAGCCGCAAGGGCATCACGGTCGAGATCGGCAACACGGACGCCGAGGGTAGGCTGGTGCTGGGGGACGCGCTGGCGCTGGCCGACGACGAGGAGCCGCAGCTTCTCATCGACATGGCGACGCTGACCGGCGCCGCCCGCGTTGCGCTTGGCCCCGACCTGCCGCCCTTCTACACCGATAACGAGGCGCTTGCCTCGGAGCTGGCGGCGGCGTCGCTGGCGGTCGAGGATCCGCTGTGGCGCATGCCGCTATGGCGGCCTTACGACGCGAAACTGTCGTCGAAGATAGCCGACATCAACAATGTCACATCAGATGGTTTCGCCGGTTCGATCACCGCGGCGCTGTTCCTCAAGCGCTTCGTCGAGAAGACGGCAAGCTGGGCGCATTTCGACATCTTCGCCTGGAACCCCGCCGATCGCCCGCATGGCCCGGCCGGCGGTGAGGCGCAGGGCATCCGGGCGCTGGAGCGGATCATCTCGACGCGCTATGGCTGATTGCCGCAAGCAGAGTCGGCGATTTCGAGAACTGAAACGGAACCGAAACAATTTGCCGTCATGCTGGCGCGATGTCGATTGCGATGCGCCCGAGCCAGGCCCTGCGACTGTGGCAGCAAGTGATGCTGTCGCAGGTGCGCGAGGACGCGCCTGATCTCACCATGCGCCAGACGGCGATCCTGTTCACCATCTACCTCGATCCGCCGCCGCACACCGTGCGCGGGCTCGCCGCCCGCCTCAACGTCACCAAGCCGGTTATCACGCGCGCGCTCGACACGATGGGCGCGCTGAAACTGGTGTCGCGCCATCGCGACGAGCTCGACAAGCGCAACGTCCTGATCAAGCGCACCGTCGAAGGCGCGCTCTTTGTCGAGCGTTTCGGAGATGGTATCATCGCCAAGGCCCACGAACTGCCGATCTGACAAGTGCTCTGTCTAACTAACTGGATTGCCGATTTGACCGCCCACGACGCCCGCCTGCACGCTTTCCGCTCCGACCTTGCCGATTCGCGCCTGATAGGCGAGGTCACGGCGGAGCGTTTCGTCGCCGGCCGGCCGGCGCGGATTTCCGCATCCGTTGCCGAAGTGCGCAAGGCGCCACGCCCGGATGCCGGCATCAACACGCAGTTCCTGTTCGGCGACGATGTCCTCGTCTTCGAGCAAACCGAAGGCTGGGCCTGGGTCCAGGGCGAACGCGATGGCTATGTCGGCTATGTCGCCGATGCCATGCTGGGCGGGCGCGACCATGCGTCCACTCATATCGTTTCGGTGCCACGCACGTTTCTTTATCCCGGTCCGGACCTGCGCTTTCCGATTGCCGGGCAATTGTCCATGGGATCGACCGTAACCGTTACGGGTGCCGCTGAAACACGGGGCACGCACTATGCGTTGCTGCCCTCCGGTAAAGCCGTGATCGCTGGCCATTTGCAGCCGATCGGCGAAGTGGCCGGCGACTATGTGTCCGTGGCCGAGACATTTCTCGGCACGCCCTATCTATGGGGCGGTGTTTCCGGCTTCGGCATCGATTGCTCCGGCCTGGTGCAACTGGCCATGCGCATGGCCGGCAAGGATGTGCTGCGCGATTCCGACATGCAGGCCGCCTCGATCGGCGAGCCGCTCGAACCGGGCCCTGATTTTTCGGGGCTGCGACGTGGTGACCTGGTGTTCTGGAAAGGGCATGTCGCCATCATGACCGACGCCGAAACCATGATCCACGCCAACGGTCACACCATGCTTGTGTCGCGAGAGGACCTGAAGGAGGCGATAGCTCGCATCGGCTATCTCTATGGCGGGCCGACAGGGTTCCGGCGCCCGTAAGGCTTTTTCGATCCCCTTTTGTTCCGAATCTGCTTGGCGATTGCCTGTCGCCGCGCTACCTCTGGCGCGTGACAGTTGAGCCCCGCCTCGCCGACCAGAATGCCGCAGTCGTCCTGCCCGAGCCATTCCTGAAATGGTTCGGCGAGAAAGGCTGGTCGCCACGCGCGCATCAGATAGAGCTCCTGGCGAAGGCCCAGGCCGGGCAATCGGTGCTGCTGATCGCGCCGACCGGCGCCGGCAAGACGCTGGCCGGCTTCCTGCCGACGCTGACCGAACTGGCCGTCAGGCCGAAGCGAAAACCAGGCCAGGCGCGGCGCGGCATCCACACGCTGTACATCTCGCCGTTGAAGGCACTGGCCGTCGACATCGAGCGCAATCTCGGCAAGCCGGTCGCGGAGATCGGCCTGCCCGTCACCATCGAAACGCGCACCGGCGACACCCCCGCCCACAAGCGCCAGCGCCAGAAGCTTGCGCCGCCCGACATTCTGCTCACCACGCCGGAGCAACTGGCGCTGTTGATCGCGGCAGGCGACGCGAGACGCTTCTTCGAGGATCTGCGCTATGTCGTGCTCGATGAATTGCATTCGCTGGTGACGTCGAAACGCGGCCATCTTTTGGCGCTCGGCCTCGCGCGGTTGCGCAGCTTTGTCCCTGGCCTGCAGACGATCGGCCTGTCGGCGACGGTGGCCGAGCCGGACGAGTTGCGGCGCTGGCTTGTCAGCCAGAACCCACCGGGTGACATGGCGGAATTGATCACTGTGACGGGTGGTGCCAAGCCCGAGATCTCGATCCTCGATTCCGAGGAGCGCGTGCCGTGGGCAGGGCACTCGGCGCGCTACGCCACGCCGGAAATCTACCGCGAGATCAAGCGCCACAAGACGACCTTGCTGTTCGTCAACACACGCAGCCAGGCGGAGCTGCTGTTCCAGGAGTTGTGGCGCGTCAACGAGGACACCTTGCCGATCGCCTTGCATCATGGTTCGCTCGACGTCGCCCAGCGCCGGCGCGTCGAGAAGGCAATGGGCGAGAACGCGCTGCGCGCCATCGTCGCCACGTCGACGCTCGATCTCGGCATCGACTGGGGCGATGTCGATCTGGTCGTGCATGTCGGTGCTCCGAAGGGCGCCAGCCGGTTGGCACAGCGCATCGGCCGTGCCAACCACCGCATGGATGAGCCGTCCAAGGCGATTTTGATCCCCGCCAACCGTTTCGAGGTGCTGGAGTGCCGGGCCGCACTCGACGCCAATTATCTCGGCGCGCAGGATACGCCGCCACTGGTCAATGGCGGGCTCGACGTGCTGGCCCAGCATGTGCTCGGCTGCGCCTGCGGCGCACCGTTCCGCGCCGATGACCTATACGAGGAGGTACGAACGGCGGCACCCTATGCCGGCCTCGATCGGCCGACCTTCGACCGTGTCATCGATTTCGTAGCCACCGGTGGCTATGCACTGAAGAACTATGAGCGCTATGCCCGCATCCGCCTTAACAAGGACGGGCTGTGGCGCGTCTCCAATCTGCGCGTCGCCCAGCAATACAGGCTCAATGTCGGCACCATCATCGAGGTGCCCGCCCTCAACGTGCGTTACGTCAAGGCCGGCAGCAAAGGCGCGGCGTCGCACGGTGGCCGCGTGCTCGGCAAGATCGAGGAGGCCTTCCTCGAAACGTTGACGCATGGCGATACTTTCATGTTCGCCGGCAAGGTGCTGCGTTTCGAGGGCATCCGCGAGAATGAGTGCTTCGTGTCGAACGCGCCCGGCAGCGACGCCAAGGTGCCATATTATGGCGGCGGCAAGTTCCCGCTCTCGACCTACCTCGCAGAGCAGGTCCGCATCATGCTGGACGATCCGCAGCGCTGGAAGAAGCTGCCGGAGCAGGTGGCCGACTGGCTGCGGTTCCAGTCGGACAAATCCATGCTGCCCAAGCGCGACGATTTGCTGATCGAGACCTTTCCGCGTGGCAATCGCCATTATCTGGTCGCCTATCCCTTTGAGGGCAGGCTGGCGCACCAGACGCTTGGCATGCTGCTCACCCGTCGCCTCGACAGGGCGGGCGTCAGGCCGCTCGGCTTTGTCGCCACTGATTATGCCTTGGCCATATGGTCGCTGGGCGACATGGGCGCGATGTTCAAAGCCAGGAAACCTTCACTGAGCGCGCTGTTCGATCAGGACATGCTGGGCGACGATCTCGAAGCCTGGCTGGCCGACAGCTGGCTTCTCAAGCGCACTTTCCGCAATTGCGCGCTGATCTCGGGCCTGATCGAAAAACGCCACCCCGGCCAGGAGAAGAGCGGCCGGCAGGTCACCGTGTCGACCGACCTGATCTACGACGTGCTGCGCAGCCATGAGCCGGACCACATCCTCCTTCAGGCGACGCGTGCCGATGCAGCGACCGGCCTGCTCGATGTCAGCAGACTTGCGGACATGCTCTCGCGCATCCAGGGTCGAATCATGCATAAGGCGCTCGAACAGATATCGCCGCTTGCCGTGCCGATCATGCTCGAGATCGGCAAGATGCCGGTGAACGGCGAGGCCGATGAAACGCTGCTGATGGATGCGGCGACGCTGGTCGAAGAGGCCATGGGGCCTGGGAATGGCTGAGGAATGAGTTTTTCGCTGGCGCGCGCATCGCTGATCGCCGAGGCCGATCTCGTCGGCATCGCGGGCGAGCGCGCGGTCTGCGATCCGCGCGGTGTGCTGTATTTCCCCGAGCTCAAGCTGCTGACGGTATCGGACCTGCATCTGGAGAAGGGGTCGTCCCTGGCAAGGCGCGGCACGCTCATCCCGCCCTACGATACTGGCGCGACCCTGCTCAGGCTGCAGGCGGTCATATCGGACTACCAGCCGTCGATCGTCATCAGCCTGGGTGACTCCTTCCACGACGGTGGCGGCGCAGCGCGCATGCATTCGAGCTTTCGCGAACGGCTGGAAGCGCAGATGGCAGGCCGTGACTGGTTCTGGGTCGCCGGCAATCACGACCCCGAAGCGCCGGCGGATCTGCCTGGCGAGACCGTGCGGGAACTGGCCATAGGCTCGCTGCTGTTCAGGCATGAGCCATCGAAGGTGAGGGTCGAGGGCGAAATATCTGGTCATCTGCACCCCTGCGCGCGCATTGTGCAACAAGGCCGCTCGGTGCGCAGGCGCTGCTTTGCCGGCGATGGCGGCCGCATGATCATGCCGGCTTTCGGCGCCTATACCGGTTCGCTCAACGTGCTCGACCGCGCCTATGCCGGGCTGTTTCGCCTGGAGTCGCTGATGGCCTACATGCTCGGCACCGAGCGCATCTTCGCCATCTCGCACTCGATGCTGCGGCCAGGCTGAGATCTATCGCCCATAATAGAGCATGACCGTGTGCTTCGCTTCGGCGAAGAACAGCCAGCGTTCGACCAGCATGCCGGCAAACTGGGCGATCGCGGCCAGCGCCGATAGCGCCGCCGCGAGCGGCCACGGCAAGGCGAAGGCGGCAAGCAGCAACAGGATCGGCAAACCGAAGGCCAGCGCCTGCGTGATCCGGCGCAGCTTTGCGCTGTGCTTGCGCGCGATGCGAAAACCCATTTCCTTGAGCAGGTAGTTTTCTTCCGTATGCGGCCACTCCAGCGACTGCACCGTGCCACCGGTCAGCCCCGTCGCGGTGTTGGCATTGGTCGGGATTTCAAGCCGGTCGTTGTGGCGCCAGGTCGCCAGCTTCCAGCCCCAGCCAAGCAAAGTGAGCAGCGCGGAAGCCGCCAGAAGCATTTTCGAGCCGAGAGAAAATGCTTGCAGCACAGCGTTCAGAAGCACGCTGCCGCTCATCGCCGAGTAGATGAGATAGCCGGGCAAGGTGTAGGGGCTGTGCCAGTGGGCGATGGGTTTCAGCGAGGCATAGATCATGCCTGTCATGCAGACCGTGGCTATGGCGCCGACGGCGGCCAGGACGCCGGCGGCCGCCACCCAGCCATCGAGGCGGCTAAGGAAGACCCAGCCTACGCCGAACACGCCTGCGGGAATGAAGGTGGCGACCGAGGCAACGCCTTCGCGCGACAGCCATGAACTGCGCCATTGCGAGAACGCCCGCCAGGCACGTTCGGGCCTGCCGAGATGGCCGGTCGATGACAACAGGCCGGCGGCGATCAGGCCGAGCGCCAGCCCCATGCCGACGAAGCCCGGCCAGAAATCGGGCGCGACGAAGCCGAGCGGGCCGAGCACGCCGAGCAGCGCGAGCAGCCCATAGCCGGCACCCGTGGCGGTGGTGAAGAAGACGACCGAAAAAGCTGGATGCATGGATGGTCAGCTCGAAAGCATGCGGTCGACCCAGCCAAGGAAACCGCCCTCGGCCCGTAGCGGCTCCAGCGCGGGAGCGGTCACCGATGCGGCGCGTTGCGTGTGAGCGCGCGGCGGCAGGTATTTGTTGGTCGGGCGATAGCCGAGTTCAGGCATCAGGTCGACACCGCCGCGCTCCGCCACCAGTTGCGAAACGGGGGATTGGGGATCGCCGAGGTCGCCGAAATGCCGGGCGCTGGTCGGGCAGGCGGCGACGCAGGCCGGCACGCGGTCCCCCTCGGCCAGATTGTCGTTATAGATGCGGTCGACGCAGAGCGTGCATTTCTTCATCACCCCGACATCGCCATCGAATTCGCGCGCGCCGTAAGGGCAGGCCCAGCTGCACAATTTGCAGCCGATGCACTTGTCCTCGTCGATCAGCACGATGCCGTCCGACGCGCGCTTGTAGGAGGCGCCGGTCGGGCAGACGGTGACGCAGGCCGGCGTCTCGCAATGCAGGCAGGAACGCGGGAAGTTGACCGTGCGCCCACCCATCTCGGTGATGTGCTCGTAACTGTGCACGCGGTTGAACCAGACCCCGTCGACATGGCCGCCATAGGGGTCGATGTCGGTCAGCGGCGCCATGTGGCCGCCGGTGTTCCACTCCTTGCAGGCGGTAACGCAGGCCTGGCAGCCGACACAGGTGTCGAGATCGATGACGAGGCCGAGCTTCTTGCCGCCTGGATTTGAAAGACAGGTCATTCGGCCGCCTCTCTTGCCTGCCGAAACCCGGCGCCGAAAGTGAGCTTGTCGGGCGAGGGTTCGAAATGCGGCGGCTGTTGAAAACGCTCGAATTGCGGTTCGGTGAAGCCGGCCTCCTCCGCCGCGCATTTGACGATGCGCACGCGCAGATCGGACCACGCCGCCTGGCCCGTGACCGGATCGGAATTCGAATAACGCTTGCCCTGCGCGTCGGCCAAGGTCTGGTCTCCGATGATGTGGTTGAGCAGGAAGCCGCGATTGCTTTCGGCGGCATTGTCCTTCAGCCCCCAGCTGCCGCGTCGCTTGCCGATCGCGTTCCAGGTCCACACCGTGCTTTGGTTGACCCCTTCGACCAGCTTGATCTGCCCCTTGACCCTGCCGTTGATGCTCTCGATCCACACCCAGTCGTCGTCGCCAAGGCCGAGCCCGGCGGCGGTTTGCTGATGCACGAACAGCCGGTTCTGGCTGGTGATCTGCCGCAACCACGCATTTTGCGAACCCCAGGAATGGTACATGTGCATGGGCCGCTGCGTCAGCGCGTGCAGCGGGTATTCTTCCTGGTCGACGGACGCTTCCTCGAACGGCATGTACCAGAACGGCAGCGGGTCCATGTAGGTCTCGACGCGCTTGCGTTCGCTTTCGGGCGGCACCACCCGGCCATGACCACGCGCGGCCAGCCGAAAACGCTGCATCGGTTCGGAATAGAGCTGGAAGACGATCGGCTCGGCCTTGGGGATGAAGCCCAGTTGCACCGCGAAGTCGAGATAGGAGCGGTTGGCCATCTTGTAGTAGCGCTGGTCCTCGGTGAAATCGTGGTGCCAGAACCCGCCATTGTCGATGTAGCGTTGCAACTGGTTGGGATTGACGTCGCCCTTGCCGATCGAGTTTTCGTCCTTGCCGCGCCAGCCTGCGAGCGGGCCGATGCCGGGCGTGCGTTCATGATTGACGATGTAGTCGGCATAGTCGCGGTACTTCGGCGAGCTTTCGTCATCGACGAAGCCGGGCAGGCCAAGCCGCGCGCCGAGGTCGATCAGCACCGACTGGAAGGGCCTGACGTCGCGGTCGGGCTCGACGACCGGATGGCGAATGGCGTCGCCCGGCCCGTCGGCATGGCTGATCGGCCGGTCGAGCAGGCTGATGCAGTCATGACGCTCTAGATAGGTGGTGTCGGGCAGGACCAGGTCCGCGAACGGCACGGTCTCGGAGTAGTAGGCATCGGAATAGATGATGAAAGCGATCTTGTAGTTGCCCGCTTCGTCATGGTCGGTGAGCATGGCCATGGTCTCGACGGTGTTCATCGAGGAATTCCAGGCCATGTTCGACATGTACATCATCAGCGTGTCGATCGGGTAGGGATCGCCGGCCCAGGCGTTGCGGATGACTGTGTGCATCAGCCCATGCGCCGCAAGCGGCGAATCCCAGGAATAGGCCTTGTCGATGCGCAGCGGCGTACCCGCTTCGTCGACCAGCAGATCGTCGGGTCCACAGACGAAACCGAGCGGCATGCCGTCGAGCGGCGTCATCGGCCTGACATCCTTGCCGCAGGGCTTCGGGCCGGGCGGCGCCGACCTGGGATAGGGCGGCTTGAAGCGGAAGCCGCCCGGCACATCCACCGTGCCCAGCAGAACCTGCAGCAGGTGGATGGCGCGACAGGTGTGAAAGCCGTTGGAATGGGCCGAGATGCCGCGCATGGCATGCATCGAAACCGGCCGTCCCTTTATCGTCTGATGCCGGCGCCCGGCCCAATCGGTCCATGCCACCGGCAGTTCGATCGCCTGCTCGAAGGCGACATGGGCCAGTTCGGCGGCGATCCGGCGGATCGTTCCGGCGGAGATGCCGCAACGCTCCGCGACCGCATCGGGAGAATAGCTGACGTCCATGTAGCGGTCCGCGATCAGCTGGAACACGGGAAGGCACCTGCGCCCGTCGACTGTGAAGCTGCCGGTCAGTGCCGGTTTGGCATTTGAATCGACTGCGTTGACGGAGGTCGTCGCCACTCTGTCCCATGCCAGCGGATTGCCGTCGCTGTCGCGCATGAACAGCCCGTCATCGGCCGCGCCCGGCTCCTGGATAACCAGGACATGCGCGTTGGTGTAGCGGAGCAGATAATCGAGATCGACGCGGCCGGCTTTCAAGAGTTCGTGGATCAGCGCGAACACGAACAGGCCGTCCGTGCCGGGCCGGATGCCGATCCAGTCGTCGGCGATCGCATTGTAGCCGGTCCGGCATGGATTGATCGACACCACCTTGGCGCCGCGCGCCTTGAGCTTGCCCAGTCCGATCTTGATCGGATTGGAATCATGGTCCTCGGCAACGCCGAACAGCATGAAGTATTTCGTGTTGTCCCAATCGGGCTCGCCGAACTCCCAGAACGAGCCGCCGATCGTGTAGAGCCCGCCCGCCGCCATGTTCACCGAACAGAAGCCGCCATGAGCGGCGAAGTTCGGCGTGCCGAACTGGCTCGCCCACCACCCTGTAAGAGATTGTGATTGGTCACGGCCCGTGAAGAAAGCGAGTTTCTTAGGATCGGTCCGGCGGATATTCGACAGCCGCTCGGTGGCGATCGAGAAGGCCTCCTCCCACTCGATCTCGCGGAACTCACCCGAGCCGCGCGGCCCGGTGCGCAGCAATGGCTTCTTCAGCCTGGCCGGGCTGTAGTGCTGCATGATGCCGGAGCTGCCCTTGCCGCAGATCACGCCGCGATTGACCGGATGATCCTTGTTGCCGTTGATGTAGCGGACCTTGCCGTCTTTGATGTGCACGTCGATGCCGCAGCGGCAGGCGCACATGTAGCAGGTCGTCTTGGCGATGCTGTCGGAAACATCAGGCGAGGTGTCGACACCGTCGCCTTCATCGGGCGCCCGCGTGTCGGCAAGCGGGCGTTGCGAGGGGGCTGAATTGGCGCCGCGCGGCGGTCCTTGCATCATGATCCCGTGGTGCTCGCGCGGCCAGCGGATTTGGCTCGCGTCTTCGGCCCGGGGCCGCGCATATAACGTTCTTCGGGATGGTAGCGGTCGCCGGCCAGCCGTCGCCTTATACCGCGGCTCCAATGCGCAAGCAGGGATCTGAACCGCCCGATCATTTTGCTCTTTGCGACCTGCAGGCTAATTTTTTCTAACTTCCGACGAAAAAGTAGAATAAAGCTATCGATCCGTCTAATCAGTTGTTCTTGTAAATTCGATCGATATTGGTTCTTAATACAGGCATGACCCTCGATCAGTTGCGCATTTTCGTCGCCGTCGCAGAGCGCGGCCACATGACCAAGGCGGCGGAGCTTCTGGGCATTTCCCAATCGGCCGCGTCGGCGGCCATTCGCGCTCTGGAAGAGCAGCATGGTGTCCATCTGTTCAACCGCGTCGGCCGCAACATCGAGCTGGCTCAGACCGGCCATCGGTTTCTGCCGGAGGCCAAGGCCGTGCTGGAGCGGGCCGCCGCCGCGCGCAATGTCCTGGAACATGTTTCGCAGACGGTCGCCGGCAGCCTCTCCATCGCCGCCAGCCTGACCATCGCCAGCTACTGGCTGCCGCGCCGGCTGGCCTCTTTCCACGAGGCCTATCCGGCCGTCAGGCTGAGCGTCACCATCGGCAACACAAGGCAGGTCGAGGCCAGCGTGCTGGATGGAACCGCCGATCTCGGCCTGGTCGAAGGGCGCACCGAGTCCGACTTATTGCGCCGCGTCAAGGTCGATACCGACCGGTTGATGCTGGTCGTTGCCAGCTCCCATCCAGAGATCGCCGAAACCGCGCCGGGCCGCCCCGACATCACCGGTCTGCGCTGGATAATCCGCGAGGGCGGCTCCGGCACGCGTGAGGTGCTGGAGGACCTGGCGCGCCGCGAGGGCATTTCGCTTGCCGACCTCAGGATATTCCTGGTGTTGCCCAGCAACGAGGCGGTTCGCCAAGCTGTCGAGGCGGGTGCCGGCGCGACCATCATTTCGGAGCTGGTCGTCGGGCGCGCGGTCGCCGAGGGGAGCCTGAGAGCCGTGCCGATCGAATTGCCGAAGCGCGACTTCGCCATGATCACCCATCGCGACCGTCAGGCAAGCCTGGCCCAGATGGCGCTGAAGGCGCATCTGGCCGCGGAGGCGAACGGGACTACGTAGGGGTAGGTTCAGCCGAACTTCCGCTGCGCATCGAGCGCCAGGCCGAGTCCGACCGATCCGAACATATCGCCTTCTATGACGGAAGCCCGCGGCACCAGCGACAGGATTTCCCGCCTTGCCAGCGGGATCGCCGTCGATCCGCCGGTCAGGAACACCGCGGTGATGTCGGAGGGCTTGACCCCGGCGTCGCGGATGGTCTGCGCCACCGTTTCGGTAACCCGCTCGATGTCCCGAGCGATCGTGGCCTCCAGCCCGTCGCGTGTGATCCCGGCGGCGAACGCCGCGCCCGGCAGCTTCACCGCCACGTCCGCCGATGACATGTCGGTCAGCTCTATCTTGGCTTTCTCGACCAGCGCCGCCAGCGCGTGCCCGTAGCGGTGCTCGACGATATGGATGAAGCGGTCGACCAGGTCGGCGCGCGCGGCCTCGTAGCGGATCTGGCGCAGATGCGTCATCGCCTTGGCGGTGTAGACCAGATTGATGCGCTGCCATGTGGCGAGATCGATGAAGTAGCTGGCCGGCAGATTGCGCTTGCCGTCCTTGGTCGCGGAGAGGTAGCCGAGCTGTGGCATGACATGGGCGATGCTCAGCAGCCGGTCGAAATCAGTGCCGCCGATATGGATGCCGCGGCTGGCCAGGATGTCGTCCTTGCGATCGGTCGATCGCGCGCGCTCCGGCGAGACCCGCACGATGGAGAAGTCGGACGTGCCGCCGCCCATGTCGATGATCAGCGCCAGTTCCTCGCGTGTCACCTTCTGCTCGTAATCGAGCGCCGCCGCGATCGGCTCGAACTGGAAAGCGATATGCTTGAAGCCTTGGGCACGGGCAGCCTTCTCGAGTTCGCGTTGCGCCTCCGCGTCGGCTTGCGCGTCGTCATCGACGAACTGCACCGGGCGGCCGAGCACCACGCTCTCCACCACGCCGCCGGCGTCCTCTTCCAGCCGCGTCCTCAGATGACCGATGAACAGGCCGATAATGTCGATGAAGCCGATCTGTCGTGCCTTGATCCGCGTCTTCTCGTGGGCGAGCGAACTGCCGAGCACGCTCTTCAACGAGCGCATCAGGCGGCCTTCGATGCTGTCGGTATAGTCGCCGATCGCGCGGCGGCCGAAATAAGTATGGCCGTCCTCGAAATTGAAGAACACGGCACTTGGCAAAGTGGGCTGCCCGCCCTCCAGCGGGACCAGCCGCGCCTTGCCGTTCCGGATGACGCCTACCGTGGAATTGGACGTGCCGAAGTCAATGCCGCCGAATGCCTGATGCATCGCAGCCTCCTGTCATTGTTTCATGGCGGCAAAACAGCGGCGACGCGTCGCCGCTGTCATCGGGATGCCGGACCGCTCCTGGCGAATGGTATGTGCGTGTTTGCCCCTGGGCTGGGAGGCGGCGGTTTATCGCATGACGGCGAAAAGGGGAACCCCTCTTTTCCCGCGGCATCAATCCTTGCGGAACACCAGCCGGCCGAGCCAGCCAGTCACCATGGCCAACGATACGGCGAACACGCCGTAGAGGAACGAATAGTCGTGGGCGACGCGGAAGATCGATTGTTCGAAGCCCGATTTGCGGATTTCGAGCTGCGCCGAACTCTCCTTGACGAATAGGCCGCTCTTGAACAGGAATGCGCGCGCCTTGTGCGTGCCGACCGAGACATCAGGCGCCAGCCTGACGGTAGCGCGAAACAGGTTCTGCGACAGGAATTGCACGCCCCCGACATTCTCGCTGTAGAGGCCGGCGGCGGCCTTGCGTTCGCGCAGTGCGGCCGTGAATTCCTCGATCGTCGCCGGGCTGTCACCGGCTTCGGCGGGCTGCATGTAGAGGTTGGAGGCGCCGAGCGACAGCTGCTTGTAGCTGTTGGGTTCGGTGATGTCCTGCAGCGGCCGCGTCGTCGCGACCGAATAGGACACCGGCACGTTCTCGAAGGTCTCGGAATCCAAATTGACCCAGACGCCCAGCACCCGGTCCTTGCGGCGCACGACCACCGGTTTCGGCGGCCCTTCGAGCACGACGATGACGTCGTAACGGCCCTGGCGTGCGACCAGCGGGTCGGGATTTTCCAGCGAACCGAAGATGGTCAGGTCGGCGCCGGAAAAACCGGCGGTGATCGACACCGCGTCGGTGGAAAGGCCGATCTGGATGCCTTCCGTCAGCGGCGTCTGCGCCTTCGCCGGCGCGGCGGCGATCAGGGACAGGAGAGCGACGGCTGCGAGCGCTTTCAGGCCATTCATCAGTTGAGGCCCAGGCCGGACAGCGAATAAAGATTGGGCGGCGTGACGAACAGATCGGTGGCAAGCCGGATCGCCACCGCCAGCACCAGCAGCGCCAGCAGCGCCCTCAATTGCTCGCCGCGCAGCCGCTGGCCGGCCTTGGCGCCATATTGCGCCCCGGCCACGCCGCCGGCCATCAACAGGAAGGCCAGCATCACATCGACGGTCTGGTTTGTGGTGGCGTGGACCAGCGTCGTGTAGGCGGAGGTGAAGATGATCTGGAACAGCGAGGTGCCGATGACGACATTGGTCGGCACTTTCAAGAGATAGATCAGCGCCGGCACCATGATGAAGCCGCCGCCGACACCCATGATCGACGACAGGAAGCCGATGCCGGCGCCAAGCCCGAGCACCGGAATGACGCTGACGAACAGCTTCGACGCGCGGAAGCGCATCTTCAGCGGCAGGCGGTGGATCCAGTTGTGCTGGCCGGATTTCTTCAGCACCGGCGCCGCGCCGCTGCGCGTGGCGCGCAGTGCGTTGATGCTCTCGACCAGCATCAGCCCGCCGACGGTGCCGAGCAGCACGACGTAGAGCAGCGAGATGAACAGGTCGAGCTGGCCGAGCCTGCGCAGGAAGCCGAACACATAGATGCCGCCGGTTGAGCCGACGACGCCGCCGGCCAGAAGCACGCTGCCGAGCTTGAAGTCGAGCGTCCCTCGCTTCATGTGCGACAACACGCCGGAGACGGAAGAAGCGATGACCTGGTTGGCGCCGGTGGCGACCGCGATCGCCGGCGGGATGTTGTAGAAGATCAAGAGCGGCGTGATCAGGAAGCCGCCGCCGACCCCGAACATGCCCGACAGGAAGCCCACCGCGGCGCCCATGGCCAGCAGCACGAAGACGTTGACGGAAATTTCCGCGATCGGGAGATAGATGCCCACCCGTCTGTCTCGATCAGTTTGCCTGTCGGCGAATAAAGCCGCTGCGGGCACTATCGCATCGAAAAGCCAATTTTCTCTTGCGCCGACGCGGCAGCGGGACCAAACCCCGTCACCGCGCCGAAACAAAAAACAACTCAATCAGTTAACAGGCAAATGTAAGGCAAGGGCGTCGTGGAAACGACGCTTCTGCCGTTATTTGCGCGCCAGCAATGCCTTGACCAGCTTCTCGTCGACCGCGCCCGTCGCTGGCAGCTTGTTGTCGGTCTGGAAAGCGATGATCGCGTTCTTGGTCTTCCCGCCCATCACGCCGTCGGCGCCGCCGGCGTCATAGCCGTTCTTGTTGAGGATGAGCTGGATGTTCTTGACCGCCTTCTTCATGTCGATGCCGGCCGTCGTCTGCGGCGTGCCTTCCTGCCAGGATTCGGGAATGTCCACCGAATTGGCCGCCGCGTTGAGCGGCTTGGCCTTCCACAATTCGGTCGCCGCGCGCGCGCGCGCGAGCTGCTCGGGTCGCAGCGCGTTGGCGATCTCGTCGCGCTTGGCCGCGGCATCCTTGTCGCCGGTCTTGGCGACGAGCGCGAACCATTTGTAGGATTCCTCCAGGTTCTGCTTCATGCCGACGCCCTTGGCGGCGAGGATGCCAAGATTGAATTGGCTGTCCTTGACGCCGAGGTCGGCGGCCGCCTGGAACCAGTGCGCGGCCGATTCATTGTCGGTTGCGCCGTCGGCGGCCATGGCGAACAGCACCGCCAGATTGTGCATGGCGCTGGCGTTGCCCTGCGCGGCGGCGAGCTGGTACCAGGTCTTCGACTTCTTGATGTCGCGCGCGACGCCGATGCCCTTCTCGTAGAAATTGCCGATGCGGTATTCAGCCGGCGCGAAGCCGAGTTCCGCCGATTTCTCGTACCATTTGGCGGCAGCCGGCATGTCTTCCTTGACGCCGCGCGACTCGGCGTAGCGCGAGCCGACCTCGAACAGCGCCTTGGCGTCGCCACCGGCGGCGGCGTCACGCAAGGCGACCGGGCCGGCATCGGCCGGAATGTCGAACTTGATCGCGGCTGTCGCCGCCGGCTTGTCCATGGGCGCAACGGCGCCAGTCGTGTCGTTGGTCGTCGCCTCGGTCGCCACTGGCGCGGCAGGGGCCGCTTGGAGATCGGCATCCGTCGCCTGCGTAGCGCCGGCGGCTGGTGCCGGATCCGTCATGGCTGGGGCAGCGGTCATCGGAGCAACCGGCGCGGCCGAAGCCATCGCGTCGGGGGCGCTCGGGCCGGAAGCCATGGCCGACGTGACCGGCGAAGCGGGCTCGGCCGTGGGCGCTGTGTCCGGCATCGCGTCCGTATCAGACGGCATGGCCACGACGGTCCGCGCCGCCATATCGTCCTTGCTGGCCGGCGCGGATTGTTCGGCCTGCCTGGCCGGACGGGCCGGCGCGCTGTTCATCGCCGTCGGCTGAACTTCGGTCTTCGGCTGGCTGGCGGTATCCAGAGATGCCGTCTGAACCGGCTGCGGGGCGACGATCGGGGATGCGTCGTTGCTTGCCACCTGGGCGGGATCCGAAAGGAACGCCTTGCCGAGCTGCAGGCCGGCAAGCGCCAGCATGATCGCTGCCGCCGCCATCAGGATCGGCTTGCGCCGCGCCTTGAGCAGGTCGCCTATCCTGAGCGCCTTGACCGGGCCTTTCATCGTCGACTGGCGCTTCAGGGCGTCGGCCTCGGCCGCGGCCGCCTGCGCCGCGCGCCGGGCGGCGGCGATGAAATCCGATTTCGCCGCGTCGCTGTCGCCGAGCTTGGCCGGTTGTCCGCGCTCGTCGCGCACGCGCTTCATGATGGCATTGAGGTCAGGCGCGCCGGAGCCCGGCTCCAGCGGGCGGTTGGCGACCTTCGGGTCGAGCGGCTCGTCGAGATCGACACTCGGGATGTCGGCGCTCGGCGCCGAGCCGGCCAGCGGCGGAACATCCGCCGCCTTCTTGCCCTTGAAGGCCCGCGCCAGTCCGCCGAACATCGATTTGCGGCCTGCCGGCTGGTCCTTTCCGGCGGTGGTGTCGGAACCGAGTGCGGCTATCGCGGCGGCGGCGGCGGCTTCCGCCGGCGAGCGCGTGCCCGGCCGGGGAGACAAGCCCGTTCCAACGTGCAGTGCGGGCTCGCCGGGCTCGGTGCGCACTATGGCCGCGGCACGCGCGTCCAGATCGGCCATGTCGCCAGTCAGCGGCAGCTCGTCCATGGTCATGGATGGTGCGTTCACGGCCATCTTGGGCCGCTGCAAGCCACGCCAGCCACTGGGTTCGATCGAGGCCGCGTCCAGCAGCTCGCTTACCGCCTCGGACGGGTCGCTGGTTTCCAGCGAGCCCAGCCTGTCGACGATCTTGAGCAGTGTGTCGTGAATGGCCTCGAAGGTCCGCGAATTGCGCTCGTCGGAACGCCGCGTCAGCGTCTCCAGGGTCTTCAGATCCTGGGCGAGGCCGGATACCGCGGCCGTATTGGTGCTCGTTCCGGCCAGCGAGCGCACCGCGTTCTCGGCCGCCTCACGTGCCGCGCCGAGGATGGAATCGCGGGTCCCGGCCAGCGCTTTTTCGATTTCGTCGAGGCGTGGGCTGATGTCCTCGAAGTCCGGCAGCGGCGTGCTGGGCTTGGAAAGATGCGCCGACAGGCCGGCGACCTGCGCCTCCAGGCTGCGGATCAGCGCCGGATCGATGCCGGCCACCTGGGCCGCCGAAGCGTCCAGCCGGCTTGAAATATCTTCGAGCCGGCTTTCCAGGCCCCGGATCGCCGCCTCGCCGGCGGGATCGGGAGCGCGTGTCTCCATGCGCTTGGCCAGTGCGGTGAAGCGAGCGTCGATGGCGTCCATGATGCCGGCACTGTCGACCTGCGGCATGCTGCGCTGGTCCAGCCGGTCGGCAACCTCGTCCAGCCGGCGCTCGAGATCGCGAAACAGCATGTTGCCCTGCTCGATGGCGTCGCCCTGGCGCCGCTCCATCATGCCCGACAGCACGTCGAAGCGCTGCTCCAGCCCGTGGAAGATGTAGTCGGCGTCGGGCATGGCCGGCGCCTGATCGATCTTGTCGGCGATCAGCGCGATCTGCTTGGCGAGCCGTTCCATCGCCTGCTCGGGCAGGTTGGCGCGGCCGGCGAGGTCGTCGACCCGGCTCGACAGCGTGTTCAGCCGGTCGATCACGACATTTGCGGGACGGTCCTGCGCCACTTCCTCGATCTGCTGGGCGAGCGAGTCGATCCGCTTCTCGATGCGCTCGAAGGCTTCGTGGTCGACTGAATTCGCCTGTGCGGCGACTGTCGAGGCGACGATGGCGCGGGAAATCTCGTCCAGCCGCTCGTCGATCATGGCCAGCGTGCCGCCGCCGCGATTGTCCTGCTGGCTGGCGAAATGGTCGACCGCCCCGGCCAGCGTGCGGACCTTCTCCTCCAGCGAACGCAGGGACAGCGATTCCGGCAGGTTGTTGACGGCGTTGCTGATTTGCTCCAGCCGGTCGGTCAAGGCGGCAAGGGCGGGGTCGTCGGAGCGTTTGCGCTGGTCGGCGTCGACGCGGTCCTCGAAGGCCGTCCAGCGGCGGTCGAACTCGTCCCAGCGGCGGTCGACCTTCTGCACGCTCTCCTCGCGCGCCAGCGTGTCGAGCGCGGCTTTGACCTGTTCGAGTTCCAGTCGCAGCAGGTTGACGCTCCTGTCGTCGCTCTTCTCCGACAGCGATTTAATGGCGCCGGAGAGCCGCTCGAATTCCACGCCGAGTTCAGCGCTGCCCTTGCCCGAGGTCCCGGACTTGGCGTTCGACTGGAAGGCGCGGTCGATGTCCTTGCGCAGCGCGTCGAATTCGCGCTGCAGCCCTGAAGTCACCTGGTGGCGCAGTTCCTCGCGCATGCCGCGCAGTTCGCCGGCGATCTTGCCGACCATGGCGACGCTGTCTTCCTGGCCGCGCACGCGGTCGATGTCTCGCGCGATCGCCTGATAATTCTGGTCGAAGGGTGCAGGGGAGGGCGCCGGGTTGTGCGCACGCGGTGCCGGCTGCGGATCCTCATACCAGCGCTGCTGGGCCGTCGGCTGCGCAGCGGGATAGCGCGGGTCGGAGGCGGGGTAACGCGGTTCGGCGCCATATTGGCGAGGAGCGGGTCGTGCCGTCGCGTCCTCGCGCGTCTGCCCCAGGCGCTGTTCCAGCGTCTCCAGGGAGCGGTTCAGCTGCTCGAGCGTGGTCTGCGGCTTGCGCTGCCTGCCAGCATTGAGTGTATCGAGGTAGGACCGCTTGCTGTTCATCGGTGCGTCCGTCTTTCAGATTGGCCGGCTTGCGGCCAGCTCCCCAAGTCCCTGCCGGAACGAGGCGACCGCGCTTCGATGCCACGGTGGAAGACAAGCTTCCCGGGTTTCCCCGCGCTCCGAAAAACCGTGAAAATTCGATACAGGATAACCACGGGTAGCCGACACGCGCACATTTCGCCCAACGTGGTAAACAACGCGTTAACCAAGCTTAAGAAGTTGCAAGGAAGTTGGCTGACGTGACTTCCGGTGCGGCATAAAGCACCGTTCTCAGAACGCCCTTGCGTCATGAGACGGCTACCGGTATAGAATTGACGTAAACGTAAATGGCGTATCAACTGCGCTGTTTGCGATTTGTTTGTCGAAACCACGGCCGGAAGCACGCCCCCGCTTCCAGTCAGGCGACGCATGGTCCGGGACCGCGACGCCACCAGACGGGGAAGCCAGTGACCATGAAGCTTATCTCGGCCGGCGAGACCGCGGCCAATACCAATAATGCAACCGTTGAAGCCGGCGAGGATCTCTCCCGCATCGGCGAGATGGCCAAGAAGTACGGCGTGACGCTGCGCACGCTGCGTTTCTATGAAGACAAGGGCCTGCTCAACCCCCAGCGCGACGGTTCGACCCGTCTCTATACGCGCCGCGACAAGGCGAGGCTGAAGCTGATCCTGCTCGGCCGCAAGGTTGGGTTCTCGCTGCGCGACGTCAAGCAGATGATGGACCTCTACGATCCGACCGGTTCCAACACCAAGCAGTTGCGGCTGGCGCTGGATAAGTCGGAAAAGCAGCTCGCTCGCCTGCAGAAGCAGCGGGCGCTGATCGACGACGCCATCAATGAACTCGGCGGCTCGATGTCGGCGGTGCGTCAGATGCTGGCCGAGCGTTCGGCGCCGCAAGCGAGCGTCGCGAGCTAAGCCGCCCTCCGATACTGTCGGACCCTTCACCACAAAGCCGCGTGGCCATGCCGCGCGGCTTTTCGCTGTCTGGCCTGCCTGCTTCGCGCTGGCTTGCGCATTGCCGTGACGCTTGGCCGATTGCGCCCGTGGTGGCGGAAATCTTGCCGCAGCGCAAATATTGACGTTTACGCAAACGTCAATATTTGCTATTGCGGCTTCGACATTGGCCCGCTTGCCGCGCACGGCTTGATTTCGGGGTCAATCCGCATGGTGGAGGAAAAGCATGCCGATCTACAGGGCCCCGGTCCAGGACACGCTGTTCGTGCTCAACGAGGTGCTCGGCTATCAGCGCTATTCGAACCTTCCGGGATTCGCCGACGCAACGCCTGACGTGCTGGAGGCAATTCTTGCCGAAGGGGCCAAGCTCGCCGAGAACGTCATGCATCCGCTCAACCGTGTCGGCGACATGGAGGGCTGCGTGCGCCATGACGACGGCTCGGTGACCACGCCCAGGGGCTTCAAGGAAGCCTTCGACCAGTATCGCGAAGGCGGCTGGATGGGCCTGGCGGCGCCCGTCGAGTTCGGCGGCCAGGGCCTGCCCTATGCCGTGCACACGGCGGTGGCTGAATACATGGTGTCGGCCAACATGTCGCTGATGATGTATCCGGGCCTGACCCAGGGCGCGATCGCCGCCATCATCACCCACGGCACCGACGAGCAGAAGGCGACCTGGCTGCCCAGGATGGTCGAGGGCAGCTGGACCGGCACCATGAACCTGACGGAGCCGCATTGCGGCACCGATCTTGGCCTGCTGCGCACCAAGGCGGTGCCGAACGGCGATGACACCTACAAGATTTCAGGCCAGAAAATCTTCATCTCGGCCGGCGAGCACGACATGTCGGACAACATCGTCCATCTGGTGCTGGCCCGCATCGAAGGCGCGCCGGAGGGCGTCAAGGGCATTTCGCTGTTCATCGTGCCCAAGCTGAAGCTCGACGCATCGGGCAATCCGGGGACGAGAAACACCGTCTCCTGCGGCTCGATCGAGGAGAAGATGGGCATCCACGGCAACTCGACCTGCGTCATGAATTATGACGAGGCCGAAGGCACGCTGCTGGGCGAGGCCAATGGCGGCCTCAAGGCGATGTTCACGATGATGAACGAGGCCCGCCTCGGCGTCGGCCTGCAGGGCCTGTCGCTGTCGGAGATCGCCTACCAGAATGCCGCCGCCTATGCCAAGGACCGGTTGCAGGGTCGCTCGCTGTCGGGCCCGAAGGCGCCGGACAAGAAGGCCGACCCGATCATCGTTCATCCCGACATCCGCCGCTCGCTGATGACCATGAAGGCGTTCAACGAGGCCGGCCGTGCACTGGCGCTGTGGACCGCGATCAAGTCCGATATCGCGCACCGCTCCGCCGACGACAAGGATCGCCAGGCGGCCGACGATTACACCGGCCTGATGACGCCGGTGGTCAAGGGCGTGCTGACCGACAAGGGTTTTGATCACGCCGTCATGGCGCAGCAGGTGTTCGGCGGCCACGGCTACATCGAAGAGCATGGCATGAGCCAGTTCGTGCGCGATGCCCGCATCGCCATGATCTATGAAGGCGCCAACGGCATTCAGGCGCTCGACCTCGTCGGCCGCAAGCTCGGCTTGAACGGCGGCCGAGCCATCCAGGCCTTCTTCAAGGAGGTCGGCGAGTTCTGCGAGGAAAACCGCGCGCACGAAAAGATGGCGCCCTTCACCAAGGGGTTGAAGAAAGGCCTCAACGATTTGCAGGCGGCGACCATGTGGCTGCTGCAGAATGGCATGGCCAAGCCCGATAATGCCGGTGCGGCCTCGACCGACTACATGCATCTCTTCGGCCTCGTCGCGCTGGGCTACATGTGGGCGCAGATGGCCAAGGCGGCACAGGGCAAGACTGATGCCAACGGCTCCCAGTCTTTCTACGATAACAAGGTGGTGACGGCGCGCTTCTTCATGGAGCGGATCATGCCGGAGACCTCGGCGCACCTCGCCCGTATTTCGAGTGGTGCCGATACGCTGATGGCCCTGCCGGCGGAAGCGTTCTAAACTCCGTCTCGCTAGCCTTTCTGTCTGTCGATACGCGGAGGAAATCGTGGCGACAAATCCCGCCGAAGTGCTCTCTTTGCCGAAACCAGCCTGGGCGGCCGACGAGGTCGGCATGCTCTACGACATGGCTACCCGCTTCATGTCGGAGGAGATCGCGCCGCGCTACAACGAGTTCGAGAAGAACGAGATGGTCGACCGCGAAAGCTGGCTCAAGGCTGGTTCCGCCGGCCTGCTCTGCGCGTCCATGCCGGAGGAATATGGCGGCTCCGGCGGCACCTTCGCGCATGAGAGCGCCATCATCGAGGCGATCGGCCATGTCGGCGTCGACGGTTTCGGCATCGGCCTGCACAATTCGATCGTCGCCCCCTACATCCTCCATTACGGTTCGGAAGAGCAGAAGAAGAAATGGTTGCCCAGGCTCGCCACCGGCGAACTGATCGGCGCCATTGCCATGACCGAGCCCGGCGCCGGTTCCGACCTGCAGGGTGTCAAGACCCGTGCCGAGAAGGACGGCAACCAGTACAAGATCAACGGCTCCAAAACCTTCATCACCAACGGCCAGCTGGCGAACTTCATCATCGTCGTCACCAAGACCGATCCGGAGAAGGGCGCCAAGGGCACCTCGCTGATGGTCATCGAGACCGACGAGGTCGAGGGGTTCGAACGCGGCCGCAACCTCGACAAGATCGGACTGAAGGCCAACGACACGTCGGAGCTGTTCTTCAACGACGTGCGTGTGCCGACCTCCAATCTGCTCGGCCATGAAGAGGGACAGGGCTTCGTCCAGCTGATGCAGCAATTGCCTCAGGAGCGATTGCAGATCGGCACCGGGGCGATCGCCATGATCGAGCGGGCGCTGGCGCTGACCATCGACTACGTCAAGGAACGCAAGGCCTTCGGCAAGGCGATCATCGATTTCCAGAACACACAATTCAAACTGGCGGAGCTGAAGACCGAGGCCACCATCGGCCGCGTCTTCTACAATGACTGCGTCACCCGCCACATCAATGGCGGCCTCGATCCGGTGACCGCTTCGATGGCCAAGTACTGGCTCTCCGACCTCCAGGGCAAAGTCGTCGACGAATGCCTTCAATTGCATGGCGGCTATGGCTACATGAATGAATATCCGATCGCCCGCATGTTCCGCGACGCTCGCGTCCAGCGCATCTATGGCGGCACCAACGAGATCATGAAATTGCTGATCGGACGCTCGCTCTGAGCAGCTTTTCAGCGAACCCCAGGGAGCATGAAAAATGACCGAAGCTTATGTCTATGACGCCGTGCGCACGCCGCGCGGCAAGGGCAAGAAGGACGGATCGCTGCACGAAGTGCCGGCGGTACGGCTCGCCGCCAGGACGCTCGAGGCCCTGCGCGACCGCAACGGGCTGGACACTGCAAACGTCGACGACATCATCTTCGGCTGCGTCGACCCGGTCGGCGAGGCGGGTTCCGTCATTCCACGGGCCGCAGCATTCGAGGCCGGCTACGACACCAAGGCACCCGGCATGCAGATCTCGCGCTTCTGCGCCTCCGGCTTGGACGCCATCAATTTCGGCGCCGCCAAGATCGCGCAAGGCGCCGATGAAATCGTCATCGCCGGCGGCGTCGAATCCATGTCGCGCGTCGGCATGGGCATGTCCGGCGGCGCCTGGTTCATGGATCCTTCGGTCGGCCTGCCCGGCTGGTTCGTGCCGCAAGGCATTTCGGCCGACCTGATCGCCACCAAATACGGCTTCTCGCGCGACGACGTCGACGCTTACGCGGTCGAGAGCCAGAAGCGCGCCGCGAAGTCGTGGACCGATGGCCGCTTCAAGAACTCGGTCATCCCGATCAAGGACCAGAATGGTCTCACCATTCTCGATCATGACGAGCATATGCGGCCGTCGACCGACATGCAGTCGCTCGCCTCGCTCAACCCGTCCTTCGTCATGCCTGGCGAAATGGGCGGCTTCGACGCGGTGGCGGTGCAGAAGCATCCGGAGGTCGAGGAGGTCAACCACGTCCACCACGCCGGCAACTCGTCCGGCATCGTCGATGGCGCGGCCGCCGTGCTGCTCGGCTCGAAGAAGGCCGGCAAGGCGATGGGTCTCAAGCCGCGCGCGCGCATCCGCACCTTCGCCAACATCGGCTCCGAGCCGGTGTTGATGCTGACCGGCCCGGTCGACGTCACCGAGAAACTGTTGAAGCGCGCCAAGATGAAGCTGTCGGACATCGACCTGTTCGAGCTCAACGAGGCCTTCGCCTCGGTGGTGCTGCGCTACATGCAGGCTTTCGAAATTCCGCACGACAAGATCAACGTCAATGGCGGCGCTATCGCCATGGGTCACCCGCTCGGCGCCACCGGCGCGATGATCCTCGGCACCGTGTTGGACGAACTCGAGCGGCGCGACCTCAACACCGCGCTGGTGACGCTCTGTATCGGCGCCGGCATGGGCACTGCAACCATCATCGAACGCGTCTGACGGGGAGAGAACGATGAGCTACACCAATTTCACCCTCGACATCGACGCCGATGGCATCGCCTTGGTCACCTGGAACAGCCCGGACCGCTCGATGAACGTCTTCACCGAAGAGGTGATGCGCGAGCTGAACGATATCGTGGACAAGGTGGCCGGCGACGCCGCCATCAAGGGCGCGGTGATCACCTCCGGCAAGGACACCTTCTCCGGCGGTGCCGACATCACGCTGTTGCAGAGGATGCTGACCACCTTCGCCACCGACAAGGTCAAGGATGTCGAAAAGGCGACCAAGGCGCTGTTCGACAATGCCGGCATCATGACCGGCCTGTTCCGCAAGCTGGAAACTTGCGGCAAGCCATGGGTCTCGGCGATCAACGGCACCTGCATGGGCGGCGCCTTCGAAATGTCGCTCGCTTGCCATGGCCGCGTCGCGGCCGATTCCGACAAGGTCAGGATGGCACTCCCCGAGGTGAAGATCGGCATCTTCCCCGGTGCCGGCGGCACCCAGCGTGTGCCGCGGCTGACCGACCAGCAGCAGGCGCTGCAAATGCTGACCTCCGGCCAGACCCTGTCGCCGCAGAAGGCGAAGGCGATGGGCCTGATCCATGAGATCGCCGAACCGGCCAAGCTGGTCGAGATCGGCAAGGCGATGATCAGGAACGGCCTCAAGCCGGTGGCGCCGTGGGACGAGAAAGGTTTCAAGCTGCCCGGCGGCCCGGTCTATTCGGCGGCCGGTGCCAATCTGTGGCCGCCAGCCATCGCCATCCTGCGCCGCGAGACCCATGGCAATTATCCGGCCGCCGCGGCGATCCTGAAATGCGTCTATGAGGGCCTCCTGGTGCCCTTCGACACGGCGCTCAGGATCGAGCAGCGCTACTTCACCGAGATCATGCAGACCAAGGAAGCGGCGGCGATGATCCGCTCGCTGTTCGTGTCGCTGCAGGAATTGAACAAGGGCGCACGCCGCCCGGCCGGCGTGCCGGACACCAAGTTCAAGAAGATCGGCATCCTCGGCGCCGGTTTCATGGGCGCGGGCATCGCCTATGTCACGGCCAAGGCCGGCATTCCGGTGGTGCTGCTCGACCGGGACATGGAGGCGGCCGCAAAGGGCAAGGCGCATTCCGACGGCCTGATCTCGGATCAGGTCAAGAAGGGCCGTGCCAAGCCCGAGGATAAGGACAAGCTCTTGTCTCTGATCACGCCGACGGCAGACTATGCCGACCTCGCCGGCTGCGATCTCGTCGTTGAAGCCGTGTTCGAGGATTCCGCCGTCAAGAAGAACGCCACCGAACAGGCGGAAGCCGTGCTGAAATCGTCGGCGATCTTCGCCTCGAACACCTCGACCATTCCGATCACCGGCCTCGCCAGGAATTCGGCGCGGCCGAAGAATTTCATCGGCATCCACTTCTTCTCGCCGGTCGACAAGATGATGCTGGTCGAGATCATCCTTGGCAAGAAAACCGGCGACAAGGCCCTGGCCACCGCGATCGACTTCGTGCGGGCCATCAAGAAGACGCCGATCGTCGTCAACGACACGCGCGGCTTCTACGTCAATCGCTGCGTGCTGCGCTACATGTCGGAAGCCTACAAGATGCTGATCGAAGGCGTGCCCGCGCCGATGATCGAGAATGCGGCAAAGGCCGCCGGCATGCCGGTCGGTCCCCTGGCGCTGACCGACGAGACGGCCATCGACCTTGCCCAGAAGATCATGAAGCAGACCATCAGGGATCTCGGCGAAAAGGCCGTCGACCCCAGGCAGATGGCGCTGATCAACACCATGGTCGACGATCACGGCCGCTTCGGCCGCAAGAACGGCAAGGGTTTTTACGACTACCCGGGCAAGCCGGCCAAGAAGAAGCTGTGGCCCGGCCTGAAGGATCTTTATCCGCAGCTCGCGGCCGAGAAGGTCGACTATGAGGAGCTGCAGCAACGCCTGCTGGTCACCATCGCGCTCGAAGCGGCGCGCGTGATGGAAGAGGGCATCGTCACCGATCCACGCGAGGCCGATGTCGGCTCGATCCTGGCCTTCGGCTTCGCGCCCTACACCGGTGGCGCGCTGTCCTATATCGACGGCATCGGCGCCAAACAATTCGTCAAGATCGCCAAGGCGCTGCAGAAGAAGTATGGCGCCGAGTTCAAGGCGCCCAAGCTGCTCCTCGACATGGCCGAGAAAGGTGAGACCTTCTACGAACGCTTCGACCCCTATGCCAAGGGCGATGTGAAGCAGGCAGCCTGACAGAGCGTCATGTTATGTCTGGGCGCGCATGCCGGCCACGGCGCGAAGCCGTGGCCCCTACATGATGGGCGGTGAAGGCCGGCTGGCCTTTCGCTGCCTGCCGACCGACTATGACCGCAAGGCGCGCCGCTTCCTCGACATTGACGCGGTTGTCGCCGCACTTGGCCGTGCGGTGAACCGCGGCCACCGACCGAGGCAGAACGCATTTTCATGACATCGCACCAGGGACTGCGCGGCCTGGCCAAATCGTCCGGCTGATCAACCCGTTGGCAAGCAGGATTCGATCGACTTTCCCAAACCAGGCGCGGATGATATATTAGATATCGCTAACATGATGTTGGCGGAGGAGTAATCATCATGCGTATGATGCTGAGAGTTTCCATCCCGGCCGAGGAAGGCAATAAGGCGATCAAGGACGGCAGCATGGGCAAGATCATCGAGCAAACCCTGTCCGATCTCAAGCCGGAGGCTGCCTATTTTACCGCGGACGGTGGTTGGCGGACGGCCTACCTTTTCCTGGAGGTAAAGGACAGTTCGGACATGCCCTATGTCGCCGAGCGGTTCTTCTTCGCCTTCAATGCCACTGTCGAGCTCATCCCGGTGATGAACGTCGACGAGCTCCAGAAAGGCCTGCCGAGGGCGATGGCGGCATTGGCCGGATAGCGGCTTCGGCCATGACACTGTGCCGTCGTTGCGGCACACAGCTTTGTTCGTGATCCGCCGGCCCGCTGGTGGACAACGCAGCCGTTGCGCGTTAGACAGGAAGAGGCATTTTTTCCTGTTTCGAAGGAGAGCACGTCATGCTCTCGCACGACCGAGTCTGGGCTGCCATCGATGCTCTTGCCGAGCGCTATTCGCTTTCGGCTTCGGGTCTGGCAAGGCGCGCGGGACTTGATTCAACCGCCTTCAACAAATCCAAACGCTTGTCCTCGGACGGTCGGCCGCGCTGGCCCTCGACCGAATCGCTGGCCAAGATCATCGAGGCGACGGGCGCTTCGCTGGACGAATTCACCGGGCTGATCGAAGGCCGTGGCGCATCGCCCGCCAGCCGGCGCGCGGTGCCGTTGCTCGGCTTCGCCCAGGCCGGCGCCGGCGGCTTCTTCGACGATGCCGGCTTTCCGGCGGGGCAGGGCTGGGATCTCGTCGAATTGCCGGCGCAATCGACCGAAAGTTCCTATGCGCTGCAGGTGCAGGGCGATTCTATGCTGCCGCTCTACCGCAATGGCGACGTCCTCATCGTCGAGCCGGGTGCGGCCACCCGTAAGGGCGACCGCGTCGTCGTCAAGACCACTTCGGGCGAGGTGATGGCCAAGGTGCTCGAGCGCCAGACAGTCAAGTCGATCGCGCTGGTCTCGCTCAATCCGGAGCATCCGGACCGCGATATCCCCATGCTCGAGGTCGAGTGGGTGGCGCGGATCGTCTGGGCAAGCCAATAGGTGCAACGGGTGCGACTTCCTCATCTTGTCCTAGCGGTTCTGATGATCCCGGCGATGGCGGCGCTGGTCGTTGCCGGCGGACGCACGCTGAAAGGCAGCGAAAGCACTGTTGCGGTGGATCAGATCGATCCCGGCGCCGACACTACCGCTGAGGCAGATAGGGATGCGACGCCCGAGGAACCGTCCACCTCAGCGATTCGTGCACCGGCGCAGCCACCAAATCCGGCGGTGCATTCGCGGGCGATCGACCCGGACGTGGTCGCGCCGCCGGAACTGCCCACCGGCGAACTCGAGCGGGTCGAGCCGCGTGCGCCGTTGAGCAAGCTGGCGCTCGCCGTGCCGCCCAAGCCTAAAATGCCCGACGACTGGAACGGCACGAAGCTGTTCCAGCCGGTCGCTCCGGCCGCCGGCCTGATCGAGGCGAAGGGGTATTCGGTCGCGATTTCCGGCATCGATGTCGTCAGGCAGGACGAGACCTGCACCACCGACGGGAAACCCTGGCCGTGCGGCATCCGCGCGCGCACGGCATTCCGCGCCTTTCTGCGCGGCCGCGCCGTGGTTTGCACGGTGCCGCCGGAAGGCGGACGCGACCGGATTGCGGCGGAATGCCGGATCGGCAAGCAGGACGTCGGTCAATGGCTGGTCGAAAACGGCTGGGCGCGTGCCGCCAAGGGCGGACCCTATGTCGAGGCCGGTGACAAGGCACAAGGCGCGAAGAAAGGCATTTTCGGGTCGGCGCCGAACCTTGCCGGCATCTCGGCGATGCCGGCCGCACCCACCCCAGCGCCTCAGGCGCCGGGCTCGATCCTGGAGGAGGACTCGATCCTGCAAGAGGAGGGCGGCGTCCTCAAGCCAGCTGACCAGCCAGCGCCTTCTGAATGAGCGAGCGGGTCTCGGCGACGCCGTAGAGGGCGGCGAACGACCCGAAGCGTGGGCCACGCTCCTGGCCGATCAGCACCTGGTAGATCATCTGGAAGAAGGCGCCTGAAACACCCGGGCCACCTTCCGGACTTTGCTTGGAATGATCCTGGTAGCGTTCGATCTTGCGCGCCACGTTGAGCGAAGCGTTCTGGATCGCTTCGCCGCTGGCGCCCGCCGGCAAGTCGCCAAGTGCCTTTTCGAGAGCCACCAGCGCTTCCCGCTCGACCTCGTCGGCCGGGCGAAAGGTTTTCGTCGGCTTCACGAAATCGTCGAAGTAGCGGATCGCGTAGCCCGTCAGCCGGTCGAGCTCGGGATGGGTCGCCGGAGTCACACCCGCGACGTGACGCGAGATGAAGCCCCACAGCACCTCCTTGTTCTGCGCATTGGAGGCGCTGACAAGGTTGAGCAGCAACGAGAACGGCACCGGCATGTCGATGGCGGGCGGATTGCCGTCATGCATATGCCAGACCGGGTTGCCCAGCCGCTCCTTCCACTCCTGGCGGGGATAGGCGGCGAGGAAGGTGTAGTATTCGTCCACGGCCCGCGGGATGACGTCGAAATAGAGTTTCTTGGCCTGCCGCGGCCGCTGGTACATGTAGAGCCCGAGGCTCTCGGTCGGCGCATAGGTCAGCCATTCGTCGATGGTCAGGCCGTTGCCTTTCGACTTGGAGATCTTCTGGCCATTCTCATCGAGGAACAGTTCGTAGACGAAATGCTCCGGCGCCCGCCCGCCCAGTATGTTGCAGATGCGGTCATAGACCACTGCATTGGTCTGATGGTCCTTGCCGAACATCTCGAAATCGACGCCGAGTGCCGCCCAGCGCATGCCGAAATCCGGCTTCCACTGCAGCTTCACGCGGCCGCCGGTGACCGGCAGCGTGGTTTCGGTGCCATCATCGTCGAAGGTGATGGTGCCGGCCTTGGCGTCGACATGCTTCATGGGAACGTAAAGCACGCGCCCACTCTTTGGCGAGATCGGCAGGAAGGGGCTGTAGGTCGCCTGCCGCTCGGGTCCGAGCGTCGGCAGCATGACCGCCATGATCTGGTCGTAGCGTTCGGCGGCGCGCAACAGCATCGCGTCGAAACGGCCTGACTTGTAGTACTGCGTCGCACTGGCGAATTCGTAATCGAAGCCGAACGTGTCGAGGAAGCGGCAGAGCATCGCATTGTTATGGTCGGCGAAGCTCGCATAGTCGCCGCCGAAGGGGTTGGGCACCGATGACAGCGGCTTGTGCAGATATGGCTCGAGCGCAGCGCGGTCCGGCACGCTGTCGGGTATCTTGCGCATGCCGTCCATGTCGTCGGAAAAGCACAGCAGCTTGGTCGCGACCTTGTCCTGCGTCAGCACGCGAAACGCATGGCGCACCATCGAGGTGCGCGCCACTTCGCCGAACGTGCCGATATGCGGCAGGCCCGACGGCCCATAGCCGGTCTCGAACAGGATCGTTTCGGGGAAATCGGCGCCCTTGTAGCGTTCGATGATCTTTTTGGCTTCCTCGAACGGCCATGCCTTGCTCTCGGCCGCGGCCGTCAGCAGTTCGGGATTGAGATCGATGATGTTTGATCCCGCCATGTCACAGTTTTCCAGATTGTATCCCGGCAATAGCCGCAAGTGCATTTTCAACCGGTCTCTAGGCGTGCGTGGCCGGAGCGTCAACGCGTCGGGCGCTTTTTCCTTGCGGCCTCAGGCTCCCCTTCCTACCTTCGGAGCCCGTTCAAGGAGCAAAGAATGCTGTCGCCCACCCCGCACGAAGCCCTGATCTATCTGATGGTCATCACTTCGGCCTCCGACCGGGACATGACCGATGTCGAACTGGCCAGGATCGGTGAGGTTGTTCGCTCGTGGCCGGTGTTCGAGGATTTCAAGCAGGACCGGTTGGTTGCCGTGGCCCAGGCCTGCCAGAAGATGCTGCATGAGAAGGGTGGGCTCGAAGGTGTCCTGACCCAGGTCTCGGAGGCGCTGCCGGAGCGGTTGCGCGACACCGCCTATGCCGCGGCCTTCGAAGTGGCCGCCGTCGATCTGGAGATGCGGCTGGAGGAAGTGCGGGTGCTGCAGTTGATCCGTCGCCAGCTCGATCTCGACACGCTGACCGTGGCGGCCATCGGCCGTGCGGCCAAGGCAAGGCTGCGAACTCTGACCTGACGAGGTTACGGCCGGATCAGAAAAGCTGACCGGACCGGATCAGAAGAAACTGACCGGGAAATAGCGCAGGTAGAATTCGGCAAAGGTGCCTTTCATCGAAATCTCTTGCAAAGCGTAGTCGAGGGCCGCGGCCAGCGCCGGATTGTCCGCTCGCGTGGCGATGGCCATTCCGGTGCCCAGATATTCGGGCGCCAGGTAGGGGCCGCCGGCAAAGCGACAGCAGCCGGCGGCATCGGAGCCGCCGAGCCAGAAGGCGAAGCGCATGCCATCACCGAAAGCCGCGTCGATCTTGCCGGCCTTGAGGTCGCCATAGAGGGCTTCCGGCTTGTCGAAGGGGACGACCTGGATCGTGCCGAAATAATCGCGCAGCATGCGTTCATGGGCCGAGCCCGATATCACGCCGACTCGCTTGCCGTGCAATTTGTCGAAGAGCGGTTCCGCCAGCGCCTTGTTCTTCGCAGTGATGAAGCGCGCCGGGAACTGCAGGTAGGCGCGCGAGAAGGCGTATGTCTGGCGCGACTGTGACGTCGGGGCAATGCCGGCGATAACAGCTTCACCTTCGCCCCTCTCAAGCGCGCCTTGAAGCTCCGCCCAAGGCAAGGCCTGGATCTGGCATTTGTCGACGATGCCGAGTTCCGCGCAGATGGCGCGCGCTAGGTCGATGTGGAAACCGGACAGCTTCCCCGCGCCGTCGAGGAAATTGAAGGGCGGAAAATCCGTGGTCGTCAGGAACCGCAGCCGCGGCAGCGCCGCAAGGTCGGGCTTCGGAAGCCGCTCCTTGGCATCCCACAACACCGGCACCTGCGGCTCGGCCGCGCCCGCGCCGGAAACCCATGACAATGCGGCGATGAGCGCCGCTGCCAGGACATGGGACCTCCATTGGAACGCCACGATAAAACTCCCGCACCCGTGCTCGTGCCGGTTTTGGTACGAAAACGATACAGGCACAATGCTTTTTGATTTCAACGCTTCGATTTCAGGATATGGTTCGGTCGGTTTGCAAACAGCGGTGGCTGCCCTGGTGGGAATACCAGGGTCGAGAACCACAACCGGAAGCGGGCGCTTTGCAATCCGCGGTCGGTGGCGAAGTGCCGGGAAGGCGCGGACCATGGACTTAATGCATGAGGCAACATGGGGTTGATGTTGCGATGAGTCAGTTCGATCGAACGCTGGAATACATAGATCAACTGCAGCACGCCGCAACGGCGGCCGCGGTCTGCGAGAAACTGTTGGGCGTAACGTCGGAGTTCGGTCTGACCGCGCTGATGGCCGGAACCGTTCCGCAGCCGGGCACACCGACGGGCCAGCAGAAGCAGCATGTGCTGCTCTGCGACTGGCCGGTCGAATGGCTCGAGCGCTACGTGACGCGCAACTATGTCGATCACGATCCCGTCGTCAGTCACATGAAACAGCTGCAAGCGCCGTTCCAGTGGCGGGAAGCCGCCCAGGGCATCCGCATCGACAAGAGCAGCGGCGAAGTGATGGGCGACGCCGGCGCCTTCAAGTTGCGCGACGGGCTGGCCTTTCCGTTGATCACGCTCGACGGCGAAATCGTCATGGTGTCGCTGGGGGGCGAGGCCGTGGAACTGTCGGCGGCCGAGTTCGGCCTGGTCTCCCTGGTCTCGACCTATGCCGTCGGCCGCGCCATGCAACTCCACACCATGGCGACCACGACGATCGATCACATCGAGCTGACGCCGCGCGAACGCGAATGCCTGCAATGGGCTGCCGTCGGCAAGTCCGAATGGGAGATTTCCCAAATCCTCGGCATCTCCGAGCACACCTCGGAGAAACATCTTCTTAACGCCAAAAGCAAACTCGGTGCCGTCAACCGGGTCCAGGCAGTCGCCGAGGCGATAAGGCGCGGCTACATTAGCTAGGTCGGCCGTGCAGGCCTAGAACTTCTTGCCTACGTGATCACGCAATTTTCGCATCGAAGCACGGCCGTATCTTCCCCTGAACCACAGGAGACTACGGAATGCTTTTTTGTCTTACGACCAAGGAATTGATGGAACGTCCCGACCTTTGGGAGGCCGTCCATCGGCTGCGCTACCGGATATTCGTCGAGGAGATGGGATGGGAGGACCTTCGGCGCCCCGACGGATTTGAAGTCGACCAGTTCGATCATGACGAGGCGGTGCATCAGATCGTCATCAGGGGCAATGAAGTCGCGGGCTATCAGAGGATGTTGCCGACCACACGGCCGCATTTGTTGACCGAGGTGTTGACCGATCTCTCCGAAGGAACGCCGCCGGCGGGTCCCAACATCTGGGAGTTGACCCGCTACGCGGTGGCTCCGGGTTTTCGCGATGGCCGGCGCGGCGTCTCGACCGTCGGCACGGAATTGATAGCCGGTTTCGTCGAGTGGGGTCTGAAGCGCGGCGTCGACAAGGTGATCATCGAGTTCGAGCCGATGTGGGTGCTGCGCGCATTGCAACTGCACTTCCTGGCGACGCCGCTCGGTTATCAGCGCACCTATGGCAACCAGCAGGTCGTGGCGACGCTGCTCACCTTCAACGAGCACACGCTGGACGTGGTGCGTTCGCGCCGCAATCATCATGCACCCGTCCTGGCCAGGGGATATCCCGACATGTTCGGTCAAAGGAGGGCGTCATGAGCGCGCACCCGCAACCCGAACTGCGCAACCACACACTGATCGTCACCGTGTCGTCGAACGACGGCCGGCCGGTGCTCGACCGGAGGGCCTATGAGAGCCTTGCCAGGACGTTCCATGAAGCCGCCGAGAATGACGAGGTGCGGGTTGTCGTGCTGCGCGGCCTGGCCGGCTGCTTCTGCCTTGGTGGTGACTTTTCCGAATTCCTGGATGCCGCCAAGCACCAGAAGCTGATCGCCGCCGTCACCGACATGTTCCGCATGCTGGCGACGTTTCCAAAGCCGATCCTGGCCTGTGTCGACGGCGATGCCGTCGGCGTCGGCTGCACCATCCTGTTCCATTGCGACATGGTGATCGCATCTGAAAAAAGCACCTTCCGGGTGCCGTTCGTCGATTTCGGCCTGGTGCCGGACGCGGCAACCAGCATCCTGGCGCCGCAGAAACTCGGCTATGCCGGTGCTTTCCGCTTCTTCTGTCTCGGCGACACGCTTGGTGCCGAAGACGCCAGGGCGCTCGGCCTCGTCGCCGAGATCGTCGCGGAAGGCAGCGTCGAGGAAGCGGCGCTTGGCCGGGCCAGGCAGCTCGCCAAAAAGCCGGTTGCCGCTTTGCTGCAGACACGGGGCCTGCTCAAGGGGAACACCGCCGCGCTTTGCGAGCGCATCGACGAGGAGATATCGCTGTTCCAGCAGGCGCTGCAGGACGACGCCACGTTGCGACGGTTGCAGCGGATCGCCAGGCTGGCTGCCTGAGCCACCGCCCGGAATGCCGTGCCGCGCGGACCATCACGCGGCACGGCAGGGATCAGCTTTCCTTGCCCAGGAATGACGGCCCTTCGCCGATGATCTTCTTGTCTTCCTTGCCGATATCGTCGAGATCGCGCCCCTCATAGGGCAGCGACAGGAGGATGCGGCGCATCACCGCCAGCCGCGCGCGGCGCTTGTCGTTGGCCCGCACGATGATCCATGGCGCGAACTCCTTGTGGGTGCGCTCGAACATGGTGTCGCGCGCCTTGGTGTAATCGTCCCACTTGGTGATGCCGGCAATGTCGATCGGCGAGAATTTCCAGCTCTTCAGGGGGCTGTAGCGGCGATCGTGAAAGCGCTCGAGCTGCGTCTCCCGGCCGATGTTCAGCCAGAATTTGAAGAAATAGATGCCGTCATTGACGATCATGCGTTCGAAATGCGGCGTCTCGTCGAGAAACTTCTCGTGCTGTTCGGGGGTGCAAAAACCCATTACCGGCTCGACGCCGGCACGATTGTACCAGGAGCGGTCGAAGGTGACGAATTCGCCCGCTGTCGGGAAATGGTCGGCGTAGCGCTGGTAGTACCATTGCCCCAGTTCCGTCGGGGTTGGCTTGGTCAGCGCGACGTTGCGCGCCGTGCGTGGGTTAAGATACTGGCGCAGCACGAATATCGTGCCGCCCTTGCCGGCCGCGTCACGACCCTCGAACAGCGCCATCATCCGCTTGCCGGTCGCCTGCAGCCATGCCTGCGCCTTGACGAGCTCGATCTGCAATTTCTCGAGCGTCTCGTCATACTCCTCGCTCTTCATCTTCTTGTCGTAAGGATATCCACCCGCGGTCAGCTTGTTCTCCTCGACCCAGTCCGGAAGCTCGGGATTCTCGATATCGAACTCCCGTTCCTTGCCGCCGATCCTGATTTTCAGCGGGCCTGAGGTTGGAGTGACCGAATTGTCGTTGGCTTTTTTCATGCAGACGAACCCTTTTAAGTGTCTGGACTCATGCTATTGGGAGCCACTACAGCGCCGCGCCTCCGTTTGGACGCGCAAAGGAGGCTGTAGCACTTTTGATTTGCGGTCCAGCGGAAGTTTTCGCCGCCGTCTGACCGGTGGAGGCTGGGCGCGCGAATGACCGAGCTGGGCGCAGAGCAGAAGAGCACGGGGCAAGCTGTGGCCGCTCGGCTGTGGCACAGCCGCTGGCTGCTTGCGGCCGGTGTCGTGGCGGTTCTGATCGCCTTTGGCTTCGCGGGCTTTTCCGCCTACGTGCTGGTGCCGGCGCTGCTCCTGCTGCCGGCCGCGGCAATATTGCCGGTCACCGGCGCCCGCCATTCCGCGGGGAACGCCGCGGCGATCGAGGCGATTGGCTTGCAGCGCCTGTCCGGTGAATATCTGGCGGCCGCCGTGGCCGACCCGCTCATCATCTTCGACCACGCCGCCACCATCGTCCACGCCAACGCCGCCGCCTTTGCCGCCTTTGGCGGCATCGCGCCCGGCATATCGCTGCCGCTGAAATTCCGGGCGCCGGAAATGCAGGCGCTGCTGGACAGTGTGCTGTCGGGCACTGTCGCCTCGGATGTCGTCGACTACACCGAGAAACTGCCTGTCGAACGGGCCTACCGGGTCAGCGCATCCTCGGTCGGGCATGGCACCGATCTTTATGTGCTGGTTTTCAAGGACCAGAGCGAGGCGCGGCGTATCGACCGCATGCGCGCCGATTTCATTGCCAATGCCAGCCACGAATTGCGCACCCCGCTGGCCTCGATCGCGGGCTTCATCGAAACGCTGCGCGGACCGGCCCGCAACGATCCGGCGGCGCGCGAGCAGTTCCTCCAGATCATGCAGAACCAGACCGGCCGCATGGCGCGCCTGATCGACGACCTCCTGTCGCTGTCGCGATTGGAGATGAAGCCCTATCTCAAGCCGGGAACCGAAGTCGATCTGCGCCAGACCGTCGACAGCGTCATTGATTCGCTCGGCCCGCTCGCCCGCGAAAACAATGTCGCCATCGAGCGCGATTTCGCCAAGGGGCCGCTCGATGTGCCGGGCGATCGCGACGAGTTGTTCCAGGTGTTCGAGAACCTTTTGGAAAATGCCTGCAAATACGGCCAGTCGGGCGGTCGTGTCGTGGTGTCGATCGCGCGCGGCGATGATGGTTCCGAACCCGGCATCGACGTCACCATCAGGGATTTTGGCCCCGGCATCCCCGAGGAGCACATACCGCGCATCACCGAGCGCTTCTATCGTATCGATGTCGAGACCAGCCGGACCCAGAAGGGCACGGGGCTTGGCCTGTCGATCGTCAAGCACATCCTGACGCGTCACAACGCCAGGCTGACGATCAGGTCCGAGGTCGGTAAGGGCGCCGCCTTCTCGGTCCATTTGCCGGCGCACTGATACTGCCCTAGTTTTCCACGGGGCCGTTTCTTTTTTCTGTCATCCCGTTAGCGTATCAGCGGGGATTCGAGGAAACGACTCAAAGACAAGATCCCGTGGGAAGGCATTTCATCCATGCAGTCCGTTCACATTGTCAGCGCCTATGACGAGGAACTGAAATATCTTTCGAAGCGCATCGCCGCGATGGGTGGGCACGCCGAGCGCATGGTCGAGCAGGCGGTCGCCGCCCTGGTCAATGCCGATCCGGGGCTGGCTCAGAAGGTCATCCGAGACGACGCCGTCCTGGACGAGGGACAGCGTGAGATCGACGACAAGGCGATCATCATTATCGCCAGGCGTCAGCCTATGGCGACTGACCTGCGCGAGATCGTCGGCGCCATCCGCATTTCGGCCGACCTCGAGCGCGTCGGCGACCTCGGCAAGAACGTCGCCAAGCGGGTGGTTGCCGTTACCGACGGCCGGCAGCCGACCAGCCTGTTTCGCGGCTTGGAGGCTCTGGCCAATTTGGCGCTGACCCAGCTGAAGGAAGTCCTCGACGTCTATGCATCGCGCTCAGTCGACAAGATCGGCTTCGTGCGCGACCGTGACGACCAGATCGATGCCATGTACACGTCGCTGTTTCGCGAATTGCTGACCTACATGATGGAAGATCCGCGCAACATCACGCCCTGTACGCATCTGCTGTTCTGCGCCAAGAATATCGAGCGGATCGGCGATCACGCCACCAACATCGCCGAGACCATCTACTATATCGTCACCGGCGACCAGATGCCCGCCGACCGGCCGAAAGGCGACAAGACCGACAAGATCGGCCTCCCCGAGGCGCTGCCGGTGAAGTGAACGCACGTCCTCTCGAACGCTTGATCATATTGCGCTAGACTATCCCAAGATAAGCTTGCCGGTTCCCCAGGGAAGGCAACGCTTTCGGGAGGCTGCCATGGAATATGTCCGGGAGTTCAAGGCCTCGCCGCCGACATCGGGCATCATCGCCTGCGGTGTCTATACCGCCGGGCGCCGTATCGCCGATATTCCGATCGAGGAAGCGGGCGAATGGGCCAAGAAGTCGGGACATGTCGTCTGGATCGGGCTGCTTGAGCCTGACCGCGAACTTCTGCTGCGCGTCAAGGCGCAGTTTCATCTGCATGAACTGGCGATCGAGGATGCCGAGCATCCGCACCAGCGGCCAAAGATCGAGCAATATGGCGATGCGCTGTTCATCGTCGCCCGCACGGCGCAGCTGATCGACGGGCGCGTCACCTTCGGCGAGACACATCTGTTTGTCGGCTCAGGCTATATCGTCAGCGTCAGGCACGGTCCTTCGACATCCTATGCCGCCGTGCGGCAGCACTGGGAAAGCTGCCCGCACTCGCTGGCCAAGGGAGAGGATTTCGTCCTCTATGCCATTCTCGACTTCATCGTCGACAATTACATGCCCGTGCTCGAGCAGATCGAGGACGAGGTCGAGGCGATCGAGGACAAGGTCCTGCTGAAGCCAATGACCGGCCCCGACATCGAACGCCTTTACATGCTGCGCCGCGACCTCCTGCGCCTGCGCAACGCGGCATTGCCCCTGGTGGAAGTCTGTCGCCGGCTGACCAGCGCCGACCTGCCGCAGATCCATTCGGCCATGCACCCGCTGTTCCGCGACGTGACGGATCATATCCGTACCGTCCAGGAGAAGATCGACAGTCTGCGCGAGGTGCTGGCCTTTGCCTTCGAGGCCAGTCTTCTGGTCGGCCAAAGCCAGGAAACGGCGATCTCCAAGAAACTCGCTTCATGGGCGGCCATCCTGGCGGTGCCAACCGCATTCGCCGGCATCTACGGCATGAACTTTACCGACATGCCGGAGCTGAAGATGGCATATGGCTATCCGATGGTGCTGGCCACCATCGCGCTGATCTGCTGCTTCCTGTATTGGCGCTTCAGGAAGAACGGCTGGCTGTGAGGAAGTCGGTAGTGAGTAGTGATTAGTGAGTAGTCGGTTGTGGGAGCGCTTATTTACTCACTACTCACTCTCAGCGATTGCGCCGCCGCTCCGCCGCCGGCTGGAACGCCACGCGGGCATGGTATTTACAGTAGGGACCGGTTTCAGCGGCTTCGTTGCCGCAGAAATTGAAGTCCTCCGAAAGTGGATCGCCGTTCGGCCATTTGCAGGTGCGCTCGGTCAGTTCGACGAGCTGCAGATGCCGTGAGATCGGCACTACGACGTTCTCGACCGGACGGATGTAGTGCCGCGCCACCGGTTCGGCGTCGAATTGCGTCTGAAGGGCCGTCGCGCCGATCGAAGTCGTGACGTGGCGTGCCGTGCTTGCGGCGCGCGCCACCGACTTCTGGACGGTCGATCCCTGCGTCGCCTTCTTCTGGCGCGCCGGCGTCGCTGTTGCGCGACCGCGACCCGACAGCTTCAGCCGGTGCACCTTGCCGATGACGGCATTGCGGCTGACCCCTCCAAGCTGCGCAGCAATCTGGCTTGCGCTCAGACCCTCCGACCACAGTTTTCTCAAGAGTTCTACCCGCTCGTCAGTCCAGTTCATGACCGCGCTCCTCATAAGCGTGCGGCAATCAGAATCCATTCCCGACCCAGCACCACTGCTGGGGCAGACACCACATATATCTGGTGATTAGGTCCGCCGCACGAAATCTAGTTATTTCTCGACTACAACTACTCTATGCGCTGACTCGGTGACAAGAGTCCCAAGTGCAACACGAATCGGTTTTTTCGGTTTTCCCCAACTTGCCCGGTCGCTCATGAGCCGGCGTTGCGTCGGGGAGCTTGCCGCGCGCCACTACGCGACGTTTTCGTTGACTTCATGGCCGAAAAACACGATAAGCCGCAGAAGGCCGCCGCTTTGGCGGCTTTTTTGATTTTCCGGTACCGGAGACGCATATAATGAGCGGTTCGGCGCTTTACGAGACCTTTGCTCGCGCACCCCTGGCCTTCGACCATGGGGAAGGCACTTGGCTGGTTACCGACAAGGGCGAGCGATATCTCGATTTCGCCGGCGGCATCGCGGTCAATTCGCTTGGCCATGGCCATCCGCACCTTGTCGCGGCCCTCACCGAGCAGGCGGCGAAACTCTGGCACGTCTCCAATCTCTATGAGATCCCGGGGCAGAGCAGACTTGGCGAGCGGCTGGCTGATGCCACCTTCGCCGACAAGGTGTTCTTCACCAATTCCGGCGCCGAGGCGCTGGAATGCGCGATCAAGACGGCGCGGCGCTACCACTTCGTCAAGGGACATCCCGAGCGCTTCCGCATCATCACCTTCGAAGGCGCCTTCCATGGCCGCACGCTGGCGACCATCGCGGCAGGCGGCCAGTACAAATATCTCGAAGGCTTCGGACCCAAGGTCGAAGGCTTCGACCAGGTTGGCTTCGACGACATCGACGCCGCCGAGAAGGCGATCACGCCCGAGACCGCCGCGATCCTGATCGAGCCGGTGCAAGGCGAGGGCGGTATCCGCCCAGTACCGACACAGTCGCTCAAGCGGCTGCGGCAGCTCTGCGAACAGCACGGCCTGTTGTTGATATACGACGAGGTCCAGTGCGGCATTGGCCGTACCGGCAAGCTGTTCGCACATGAGTGGTCCGCGGTGACGCCCGACATCATGGCAATCGCCAAGGGCATTGGCGGCGGCTTCCCGATGGGCGCCTGCCTTGCCACCGACGAGGCGGCCGTCGGCATGACCGCCGGCGTGCACGGCACCACATTCGGCGGCAATCCGCTCGCAATGGCGGTCGGCAACGCCGTGCTCGACGTCGTTCTGGAAGACGGCTTCCTGGAGGATGTCCAGCGCAAGGCGCTGCTGATGAAGCAGGGGCTAGCCTCGATAGCCGACGAATTCCCCGAAATTGTCGAGGATATCAGGGGCACCGGGCTGATGCTCGGCCTCAAATGCGCGATGCCTAACGGCAAGGTGAACATGGCGCTGCGCGACCAGCATTTGCTGGCGGTTCCGGCCGGCGACAACGTCATTCGCCTGCTGCCACCGCTCACCGTCACCGACGCCGAGATTCACGAAGCGCTCAACCGCATCCGCGCCGGCGCCAAGGGCCTGTCGGAGGCGATCGCCTCCGCCGCCGCGAAGTAATCCGGAACCATTCCTGATGTCAGTTCGCCATTTCACCGATCTTTCCACCGTTTCCGAAGGCGATTTGCGCTTCATGCTGGATGATGCGGTGACGCGAAAGGCGCGTCTCAAGGCCGGCGAGCGGAGCAAGCCGCTCGAAGGCAAGGTGCTGGCCATGATCTTCGACAAGCCGTCGACGCGCACGCGCGTTTCTTTCGACGTCGGCATGCGCCAGCTCGGCGGCGAGACCATCATGCTGACCGGCACCGAGATGCAGCTCGGCCGCTCCGAGACAATCGCCGACACCGCCAAGGTGCTGTCGCGCTATGTCGATGCGATCATGATCCGCACCACCTCGCATGAGCGGCTGCTGGAGCTGACCGAGAATGCCACCGTTCCGGTGATCAACGGACTGACCGACGACACCCACCCTTGCCAGCTGATGGCCGACATCATGACTTTCGAGGAGCATCGCGGTCCGGTGGCCGGCAAGACGATTGCTTGGACCGGCGACGGCAACAATGTGCTGCACTCGCTGCTCGAGGCCTCGGCACGGTTCCGCTTCAATCTCAACGTCGCCGTGCCCGAAGGCAGCGAACCGGCGCAGAAGCATGTCGACTGGTCCAAGGCGCATGGCGGCAAGCTGCATTTCACCCGCTCGCCCGAGGAAGCCGTCGACCAGGCCGACTGCATCGTCACCGATTGCTGGGTGTCGATGGGACAGGAACACCGTGCTCGCGGGCACAATGTCTTCTCGCCCTATCAGGTCAACGCGGCGCTGATGGCCAAGGCCAAGCCGGATGCATTGTTCATGCACTGCCTGCCGGCCCATCGCGGCGAGGAAGTGACCGACGAGGTCATCGACGGGCCGCATTCGGTGGTCTTCGACGAGGCCGAGAACCGGCTCCATGCCCAGAAGGCAGTGCTTGCCTGGTGCCTCGGTGCTTGAAGTGTCTTGGGGCTTGAAGTGTCTTGGACGCCCGAAATGCCCAGGCGCCTGAAATGCCCAGGCGCTTGATCTGCGGCGGCGCGATGCCTATCTGCGCCGCATCACGCAAATCAAGCGCGTTTGGACGCATGTGCCCACCAGGGCCGCATGGCCGCGCCCTGGAGCTTTGTCATGTTGGAAAGCCATCAAGTGACTGAACATCACCCCAAACTCGGCGAGTTCGGCTACGCCGGCGACGATCACGTCGTTCCCTTCGAGGTCGGTCCGCTCGACGTGCGCGGCCGCACGGTCCAGCTTGGGCCGATGCTCGACGCCATCCTTGGCCGCCACGATTATCCCGAGCCGGTCGCCCGCCTGCTGGCGGAAGCCTGCGTGCTGACCGTTCTGCTCGGCACCTCGCTCAAATTCGAAGGCAAGTTCATCCTGCAGACCCGTACCGACGGGCCTGTAGACATGCTGGTCGCGGACTTCTCCACGCCCTCGGCACTGCGCGCCTATGCACGCTTCGATGCGGATCGGCTCGAAGCACTGGTCGCGGCAGGCGAGACGTCCCAGCAGACGCTGCTTGGCAGCGGCGTGCTGGCGCTGACCATCGACCAGGGCGCCCATACCCAGCGCTACCAAGGCATCGTCCAGCTCGACGGCGAAACGCTGGAAGACGCGGCGCGCACCTATTTCCGTCAGTCGGAACAGATCCCGACCGATATCAGGCTCTCGGTCGCCAAGCTGCTGACGCCCGGGATCGGCGGCGCGCGCGAGCAATGGCGCGCCGGCGGCATCCTGGCGCAGTTCCTGCCGCAATCGCCCGAGCGCATGCGCATTCCGGACCTGCCGGGTGGGGACGGCGATCCGCGCGAGGAAGTCCACGATCCGGCCGATAATTCCTGGCAGGAACTCCTGGCCTTGCTCGGCACCATCGAGCCGACCGAATTGATCGACCCGACCATCGGCGCCGAGCGGCTGCTCTATCGTCTGTTCCATGAGCATGGCGTGCGCGTCTTCGGCGGCGTTCCCGTGGCCGACCAGTGCTCATGCTCCCGCGACAAGATCCGTGGCATCCTCGAAGGCTTCTCAGCGCAGGAGATCAAGGACAGCACCGAGGATGGCGGCATCCATGTCGCCTGCGAATTCTGCTCGACGCAGTACGACTTCGATCCAGCCGAGTTTGCGGCTCAGTAAAGCCTTTCCTTCTCTCCGTTCTGCGGGGAGAAGGTGCCCGAAGGGCGGATGAGGGGCGACGCGACCGTCGGCCCTCAGTTCACCGTGCGCCTTGTCCCCGGCAGATCGAGCGAGAAGGCCGGGATGGCGATGTCGAACGTCTCGCCGCGCTTGTTGCGCATCGTGTAGCGTCCGACCATGATCCCGGAGGGTGTCGAGAGCGGGCAGCCGGACGTGTACTGATAGCTGTCGCCGGGATTGAGTTCCGGCTGGTCGCCGACAACGCCCGGCCCGCGGACTTCCTCGACCCGGCCGGCACCATCGGTGATGTGCCAATAGCGCGACAGAAGCTGCACGAACTCGTCAGACTGGTTGTCGATCGTTATCTGATAGCCCCAGACGTAGCGGTTCTCCTGGGGATCCGAACGATCCTCCAGATAGAACGGCCTGACCTGCACTTCGATGTTGCGCGTCACGGCGCGGTACATGAGCGGCTCCAAAACAATCCGACGACTTTCGACGCTCGCGGTGAGCAGGTCAACGTGCGCGTCTTGTCGCGCCTGGGATTGAAACGCAGGTGCCGGCAAAGAATGTCATTTAAGTGACACACGACAATGGTGGTGTGCGCGAACCGGGCGACTCGGCCCTCTGTCGAACTGTTGAAAACGGCCGCGACGCGGGCCGACTTCCGGAGTGACCAGATCTCGATGGAACTCACTCTCATATCCGCCTCGCTTTCGACTGCCCTCATCCTCTCGAACGCTGCCAGCATCCTGCTTGCCGCTTCACAGCTGAAACGGCGCACCACGATCGCCCCGCCGGCGGGCAGATCGCCGGCGGTGTCGATTGTCGTCCCGTCGCGCGGCGTCGAGCCGTTCACACATGAGACGCTGGAACGGGCCTTCGCGCTCGACTGGCCACGCTACGAACTGATCTTCTGCGTCGCCCATGCCGACGACCCGGTGGTCAAACTGATAAACAGGGCGATTGCCCGGTTTCCGCAGGTGCCGGCCCGGCTGTTGATCGGCGACGACCGTGTCAGTGCCAATCCAAAGCTCAACAATTGCGTCAAAGGCTGGGAAGCGGCGCGCCACGCCTGGGTCATTCTTGCCGATTCCAACGTTCTGATGCCGAGGGACTATGTCGAGCACATGATGGCGGCGTGGCAGCACGGTACCGGCCTTGTCTGCTCGACGCCGATCGGCTCCAGGCCAGATGGTTTCTGGGCCGACGTCGAATGCGCCTTCCTCAACACATTGCAGGCCCGCTGGCAGTATGCCGGCGAGGCGCTCGGCCTCGGCTTCGCGCAGGGCAAGAGCATGCTGTGGAACAAGCCGATGCTCGACGCCAACGGCGGCATCCGCGCGCTGGCCGCCGAGATCGCCGAGGACGCCGCCGCAACCAAGCTGGTGAACGGCCTCGGCCTGCGTGTCAACCTCGTTGCGGCGCCCTTCGAGCAGCCCCTCGGCCAGCGCACGTTTGGCGAAATCTGGTCGCGCCAGGCCCGCTGGGCGCGCCTGCGCCGCGTCACTTTCCCGCTGTTCTTCGCGCCCGAGATCCTGACTGGTGCGGCGGTCCCGCTGGTTCTTGCGCTGATTGCCGCGGCGAGCGCCGGCGTCAGTCTCTGGGCGACCGCGATTGCCGTGCTGGCGGCATTCTATCTTCCGGAATGCGCTCTGGCCCTGGCCAAGGGTTGGCACGTCTCGACGCGCATGATCGCGGCGACGGTCGCGCGGGACGTCATGCTCCCGGCCATCTGGGCGCGCGGCTGGCTCGGCGGCGCTGTCGACTGGCGCGGCAACGCCATGACCATCCGGACCAAGACGGCGGAACTGGAGGAGACGCCGTCGAGCGCCTGATCGCTGCTGACGACGCTGCCTGGACGAAACCTATTTGGCGGCCTTCAATGCTTGGGCGATATCTTCCAGCAGGTCGTCCGTATCCTCCAGGCCGACCGACAGCCTGAGCGTACCTGGCCCGATGCCGAGTTCGGCGCGGGCCTCGTCGCTGAGGTTCTTGTGGGTGGTCGTCGCCGGATGGGTGATCAGGCTTTTGGCGTCGCCGAGATTGTTCGAGATCAGCACGATGTCGAGGGCGTTCTGCAGGGCGAAGGCCGCCGGCTTGCCGCCCTTGACGTCGAGGCAGATCAGCGTCGAGCCCCCCGACATCTGCTTCTTGACGATATCGGCCTGCGGGTGGTCGGCGCGGCCGGGATAGATGACGCGGGCGATCTGCGGCTGCTCGGCCAGGAAGTCGGCGATCTTGCCGGCGCTCTCGGTCTGCTGGCGCACGCGCAGCGGCAGCGTCTCTAGGCCCTTCAGCAAGGTCCAGGCATTGAACGGCGACAGGCTCGGGCCGGTGTGGCGGAAATAGTCGTGCAGGTTCTCGTCGATCCACTTCTTGTCTGACAGGATGACGCCGCCAAGGCAGCGGCCCTGGCCGTCAATATGCTTGGTGGCCGAGTAGACGACGATGTGCGCACCAAGCTGCAACGGCTTCTGCTGCAGCGGCGTGGCGAAGACATTGTCGACGACCAGCCGCGCGCCGATCGAATTGGCAAGCGAGGCGACGGCGGCGATGTCGACGACTTCCAGCGTCGGGTTGGTCGGGCTTTCCAGGAAGAACAGCTTGGTATTGGGCCTGACCGCCTTTTCCCAATTGGCGATATCGGTGCCGTCGACCAAGGTCGCCTCGATGCCATAGCGCGGCGCCAGCGTCTCGACGACCCAGCGACAGGAGCCGAAAAGCGCGCGCGCGGCCACGATGTGGTCGCCGGCCTTGACGCTGCACAGAAGGGCAGCCGTCACCGCCGCCATGCCCGACGCCGTGGCGCGCGCGTCTTCGGCGCCTTCAAGCGCGCACATGCGCTTTTCGAACATGTCGACGGTCGGGTTGGCGTAGCGCGAATAGATGAAACCAGGCTCTTCGCCCTTGAAGCGGGCCTCGGCGGCCTGCGCCGTCTGATAGACATAACCCTGGGTCAGGTACATCGCCTCGGAGGTTTCGCCGAAGCCGGAACGCAGGGTTCCGCCATGCACGAGTGCCGTCTGAGGTTTCCAGTTGCGCTTCTTGGTGCTCATCGCTTTGTTCCAGACACAAAAAAACCGGCCGCGAAAGTCGCAACCGGTCCATACGGCCTTGCGGCCCGACGGTCCTTTAGCGACTTGTTTAACGTGGCTGCAAGCCGACCGGCCAAATCACCACGGGATAACGACCCTTTAGACCCGCGCCACGCTTGCGTCAATTGCCGGCTTCATTAAGACGTTTGTACCAAGGCAGGTTCCGCAGAAGTGCCCGGCGGTTTTGCGGCAAGAACCTGCAACAAACAAGAACCTGCAACGAAAGAGACCAGTCTTGGGGCGGAGCCAGACTTTGCGGCAGACAGGCATTCTTCCCGATCAGGACATTTCGGCGCTGTTCCGGTCCGGCGCGCTGAAGTCGCCGCGTGCGCTCGATGCCGACCAGATCCAGCCGGCGAGCCTTGATCTCAGATTGGGCGAAAAGGCCTGGCGGGTTCGCGCCTCGTTCCTGCCCGGTCCCAACCACAAGGTGTCGGAAAAGCTCGATCGGCTGCAACTGCACGAGATCAGTCTGACCGAAGGCGCGGTCCTCGAAACCGGCTGCGTCTATATTGTGCCGCTGCTCGAAAGTCTGGCCCTGCCGGCTGACATTTCGGCCTCGGCCAATCCGAAGAGCTCGACCGGGCGGCTCGACATCTTCACCCGCGTCATGACCGATCGGGGCCATGAGTTCGATAAGATCGCCGCCGGCTACAACGGTCCGCTCTATCTCGAGGTCAGCCCGCGCACCTTTCCGATCATCGCGCGCACGGGTTCGCGCCTGTCTCAAATCCGCTTTCGCACCGGCAACGCGCTGCTCTCGGAAGCCGAGTTGCATGAGCTGCATCGTGCCGAGATGCTGGTCGCCACGGAGCCGCCGAACATTTCCGGCGGCGGCATCGCGCTGTCGATCGACCTCAATGGCGACAAGGATGGGTTGGTCGGCTATCGCGGCAAGCACCACACCGGCCTCGTCGATGTCGACAAGCGCGCCGCGCAGGATGTCCTCGACTTCTGGGAGCCGATCCACAAGAGCCGCGCCGGCGAACTGGTGCTCGATCCCGACGAGTTCTACATCCTCGTCAGCCAGGAGGCGGTGCATGTGCCGCCGCTCTACGCCGCCGAGATGACGCCGTTCGATCCGCTGGTCGGCGAGTTTCGTGTCCACTATGCCGGCTTTTTCGATCCGGGTTTCGGCCATTCGGCGGCCGGCGGCACCGGCAGCCGGGCGGTGCTCGAAGTGCGCAGCCACGAAGTGCCGTTCATCCTCGACCACGGCCAGATCGTCGGCCGGCTGGTCTACGAGCATATGCTGAAGCGACCGCAGGCGCTCTACGGCACCGATCTCGGCTCGAACTACCAGGCGCAGGGCCTGAAGCTGTCAAAGCATTTCCGCGCCGTGCGCTAAGGTCGAAGCTGCCGATCCCCCCACGAGGGGCCCTTGTGGAAGAGAAGCCCGGCAGGGCAGAGGGGACGCGAAGGGTTGCTGCCCTCATTCATCCCTGCGATCTGTTGAGAGCCGAAGGCGTGACGGAAACCTATTGCTAGATCGGCGGGACAGCGCCCCGCTCTGGCTTGCCAGCCATTCCCCACGAGAGGGGAATCACGCGCTCATGGCTTCAAAGCGCCTTCACCGACACCTTCACCGGCTTTTCGATCTCGAGCGGGTTGCGCAGCGGCAGTCCGAAATCCCCGGCCTCGATCTCGAACACGTCGCCGGCTTCCGTCTTGATGCCGTCGGCGAAGGATAGCGTCGCGGTGCCGAACATATGCACATGCACGTCGCCAGGTTGGCGGAAGGCCGAATATTTGAAGTGGTGGTGTTCGAGATTGGCGATGGTGTGGGACATGTTCGTTTCACCCGACAGGAAGGGCTTTTCCCACAATGCCTTGCCGTCGCGCAGGATGCGCGACGTGCCGCGGATGTCCGAAGGCAGGTCTCCGATCAGGATCTCCGGGCCGAAGGAGGCATTGCGCAGCTTGGAATGGGCGAGGAAGAGATAGTTGACGCGCTCGGTCACATGGTCCGAGAATTCGTTCGACAAGGTGAAACCGACGCGGAATGGCGCGCCGTCGTCGCCGATGACATAGATTCCGGCGACCTCGGGTTCCTCGCCGGCATCCTTGGCAAAGGCCGGTGACATGAGCGCCGCGCCAGGCGCGACCGCCATGGTGCCGTTGCCCTTGTAGAACCATTCCGGCTGCACGCCGACCTGGCCTTTCGCAGGCTTGCCGCCTTCCAGTCCCATGCGGAACATCTTCATGGAATCGGTGAGTTGCTCCTCGCCGTCGGTGCTGAGCTTCTTGTGCATGGAATCGCGCGTCGCGGCCGACCCCAGATGCGTCAGCCCGGTGCCGGTCAGGTGCAGATGCGCTGGGTCGGGGTGATTGATCGGCGACAGCAGGCGCCCCCGCTTGTAGGCGGCGTCGAGATCGATCGTCTCGCCAAGCCCCTTGCGTTCGATCAGGGCGGCCAGGCCGACGCCGGTGCGGGCGGCCTCCATCGCCAGCGAATAGACGCTGCGCGCACCGTTGATGATCCGGGTCTTCCCGCCGCTGCGGGCAACGACACGGATCGTCTCGGCGTCGTCGAGAATCTGCGAGATCAGCATGATCAGTCCTCTCTCATTTATCTGTATCCGGCTGCCAATGGGCAAACCCTGACCGGCGCGGCGCGGAAACGCGCCACGGTTGAAACGCTTCGTCCGGATTGCGTTCGCGAGCCTGGTCCTTCCCCGGACTTCTTGGTGCCGACGGGCTGCCGGCAGCTTCGCGATCTAGAACCCGTATGCCTCCTAGTCCTCGCCCCAGCCCTCAAGCCTTGTTCTTGTTGTAGACGTCGAAGATCACGGCCCCGAGCAGCACCAGGCCCTTGACCACCTGCTGCCAGTCGACATTGACGCCCATGATCGACATGCCGTTGTTCATCACGCCCATGATGAAGCCGCCGACCACCGCGCCGATGACTTGGCCGACGCCGCCCATCGCCGAGGCGCCGCCGATGAAGACGGCCGCGATCACGTCGAGCTCGCTGCCGAGGCCCGCGGCCGGCACGGCCTGGCCGAGACGTGCGGCGATGATCAGCCCGCCGAGCGCCGACAGAACGCCCATATTGACGAACACCCAGAGCGTCAGCCTTTCGGTGTTGATGCCCGACAGTTGCGCCGCCTTGGCGTTGCCTCCCATGGCGTAGATGCGGCGGCCGATGGTCATGCGCTTGGTGACGAAGACGAACAGCGAGATCAGCACGCCCATCACCAGCAGCACGATCGGCAGGCCCCGATAGGTCGCGAACTGGAAGACCAGGAAGAGCGCCAGCGCGCTGCCGACCAGGGTCTTGATGACGAACAGGGTGAAAGGCTCGGCCTCATAACCGTGGAGTTCGCGCTTGCGTCGCGTCCTGAAGCCGAAATAGGCGTAGGCGAGCACCGCGATCAGGCCCAGCACGACTGTCGTCATGTGAAGCGTCAGGCCACTGCCCAAAACGGTCTTGCCGGCCGCGTTCACCGTCGGCGGGATCAGGGTCAGCGGGCCGATCACATCGGGGATGAAACCGGAACTCAGCGCCTTGAAACTGTCGGGAAGCGGGCCGACCGAGGAGCCGCCGCCAAGCAGCGCCTGGCAGATGCCGCGGAAGATCAGCATGCCGGCGAGCGTCACGATGAAGCTTGGTATGCGGTGATAGGCGATCCAGTACCCTTGCGCGCCACCGATCAACCCGCCGACGATGAGGCAGACGATCGAGACAACGAGGGGATTGCTGAATATGCCGAGCGGCCAGATGACCATCATCATGGCGGCAAGCGCGCCGATGAAGCCGGCGACCGATCCTACGCTGAGATCGATATAGCCGGCGACGATGACCAGCAGCATGCCGAGCGCCATCACGATGATGAACGAGTTCTGCTGCACCAGGTTGCTGAGGTTGACCGGTTTGAACAGCGTTCCCGACGTCGTGTACTGGAAGAACAGCATGATGACGATCAGCGCGATGATCAGGCCGTATTCGCGCAGGTTCGTCGTCAGCGCCGAGACGGCGACGCGAGGACCCTGCTTGACGTCCTCGGCGGTGCCGCTTTGAGGTGCGGGAGCGCTGTCTGTGCTCATGATGCTTTTCCTTCTCCGCGAACAATGGCGCGCATGATTTTTTCCTGGCTGGCGTCGCTTGCCGCCATCTCGCCGACGATGCGTCCTTCGTTCATGACATAGATTCTGTCGGTGATGCCGAGCAATTCCGGCATTTCAGACGAGATGACGATGATCGCTTTGCCCTCGGCAGCAAGGCGAGCGATGATTGTATAGATTTCGTACTTGGCGCCGACGTCGATGCCGCGCGTCGGCTCATCGAGGATCAGGACTTCCGGGTCGGCGAACAGCCATTTCGACAGCACCACCTTCTGCTGGTTGCCGCCAGAGAGGTTGCCGGTCAGCTGATAGACGCTGGAGGCGCGGATATTGGTCTTCTTGCGATAGTCGTTGGCGACGCTCATTTCGCGCATATCGTCGATCACGCCGCCACTGGAAACGCCGCCGAGGTTGGCCAGCGTCACATTGTGCTTGATATGGTCGATGAGGTTCAGCCCATAGGTCTTGCGGTCCTCGGTGACATAGGCGATGCCGTTCTGCACGGCCTTGCCCACTGTGGAAAGGTCCACGGGCTTGCCGTTGAGCAGCACCTCGCCGCTGATGCGCCGGCCATAGGAGCGGCCGAACAGGCTCATGGCGAATTCGGTGCGACCGGCGCCCATCAGTCCCGCTATGCCGACAACTTCGCCCTTGCGCACCTTGAGGTCGATGCTCTTGATCACTTGCCGTTCGGCATGGATCGGGTGGTAGACGGACCAGTCCTTGACCTCGAAAATGACGTCGCCGATGCTAGGTTCGCGCGGCGGGTAGCGATCGTCGAGGGATCGGCCGACCATCGAGGTGATGATGCGGTCCTCGCTGATGTCCTTCCTCGGCAATGTCTCGATCGTGCGCCCGTCGCGGATCACCGTCACCTTGTCGGCGACGCGGTTCACCTCGTTGAGCTTGTGGGAGATCAGGATCGAGGTCATGCCCTGCCGCTTGAACTCGAGCAATAGATCGAGCAGCGCCTGGCTGTCCTTCTCGCTGAGCGATGCTGTCGGCTCGTCGAGGATCAGCAGCTTCACTTCCTTGCTGAGCGCCTTGGCGATCTCGACCAGCTGCTGCTTGCCGACGCCGATATGGGTGATCAGCGTCTTGGGGTCTTCCTTGAGCCCGACTTTCTTCAAAAGCTCGGCCGTGCGCGCCTCGTTGGCGTCCCAGTCGATGACGCCGTATCTGGCTTGCTCGTTGCCGAGGAAAATGTTTTCGGCGATCGACAGCATCGGCACCAGCGCAAGCTCCTGGTGGATGATGACGATGCCCTTGTGTTCGCTGTCATGAATGCCTTTGAACTGGCATTCCTGGCCCTGAAAGATGATCTGGCCATCATAGGTGCCGGAGGGATAGACGCCCGAAAGCACCTTCATCAGTGTCGATTTTCCGGCGCCGTTCTCGCCGACCACGGCATGGATTTCGCCTTCCTCGACGTGGAGGTTGACGTTCGACAGCGCCTTCACGCCGGGGAACGTCTTGGTGATGTCGCGCATCTCCAAAATCGTCGAGGTCATCAGGGCAAGCTCCTCCTAGACTTTCTTTTTTAGGCGATTCCTGACGGAAAACCGCTGCGCACTTTTCCGGGAATGGCTCTAGGCCGGCAGAGACAATACCGGGGCCGCTTGTGAACGAAAAGGGGCCCTGCGTCGCGCAGGACCCCTGCCTTTGTAACCGGGATTACTTCAGGTCTTCGGCCTTGATGTAGCCGGAGTCGACGACCAGGGCCTGGTAGTTCGACTTGTCGACCTCATGCGGCGTCAGCAGGATCGAGGGAACCACCTTGACGTCGTTGTTGTAGGTCTTTTCGTCGAGGCCTTCCGGCTTGCCGCCGGAGAGCACCTTGTCGACCAGCTGCACCGTGGCCTTGGCCAGTTCGCGGGTGTCCTTGAACACGGTCGAGTACTGCTCGCCCGAGATGATCAGCTTGACCGAGGCGGTCTCGGCGTCCTGACCGGTCACGATCGGCCAGGGCTGTGCGTCGGTGCCGTAACCGACAGCGCGCAGCGAGGCGGTGATGCCGCGCGACAGGCCGTCATAGGGCGACAGAACGCCATCGACGCGGCTGCCGTCCGAGTAGTTGGCCGACAGAAGGTTGTCCATGCGCGCCTGGGCGGTGGCGGCGAGCCAGCGCAGCGTGCCGACCTTGTCCATCCCGGTCTGGCCGGACTTGATCTTGATCGAGCCGTCGTCGATCAGCGGCTGCAGGACGGAGATCGCGCCATTGTAGAAGAAGAAGGCATTGTTGTCGTCGGGCGAGCCGCCGAACAGTTCGACGTTCCACGGCTTGGTGTTCGGGAAACGCTCCTTGAGGCCCTTGACCAGGGAATTTGCCTGGATCACGCCGACGCCGAAATTGTCGAAGGTGGTGTAATAGTCGACATTCTTGGTCTTCTTGATCAGGCGGTCATAAGCGACGACGACGACGCCCGCGTCGTTGGCCTTCTGCAGCGCATCCGACAGCGTGGTGCCGTCGATCGAGGCGATGATCAGCGCCTTCGGACCCTTGGTGATTTCGTTTTCCAGCTGGCTGAGCTGGTTGGGGATGTCGTCCTGCGCGTATTGCAGGTCGACAGTGTAGCCGAGCGCCTCGAGCTGGGATTTGACGGCGTCGCCGTCATTGATCCAGCGTTGCGAGGTCTTGGTCGGCATCAGCACGCCGACAAGACCCTTGTCGGCCGCGTGCGCCTGATAGGTCATGGCAGCGATGCCAAGGGCCGCCACGGCGGCCAGCGTCTTGATAATCTTCACATTACTCTCCCTGGTTGATGGACGCGACACCTCGGGGCTTCGCGGGCCGCGCAGCCAGACAGGAGCGCAAACGCGCCGCTGTCGGCATTATCGATCTCCGGTATCCTCCCAATCGGCTCCGCGACGCAGTTTCAATCGATACGATTTTGATCGCTACGATCCTTGCGTCCCGGAACGCGCGAAGGGTGGGTCCCTTTGCCATAACTGTCAAATGCGATCTTTGCTGGTTGCTATACCGAAACCGGTATGATCTAGCATCCGGAAAGCAATCGGCGAGAAAGCTGGAGATCATGGCGGCATTGCGCGATCCCGATGCGATTCCAGTAAGTTACGAGAAGCTCCCGGGAGACGGTGAGACACTCCTGCGCAGTGGTTTGAGCTTGCGCCACATGCGCATGATCGCCGCCCTCGACGATCACGGACGGGTGAGCGCCGCGGCCCAGGTCATGAACATCTCCCAGCCGGCCGCTTCGCGCATGATCGCCGAGATGGAGGCGGTGCTCGACGTGAAGCTGTGCGAACGGCTGCCGCGCGGAGTGACCCTCACGCCCTATGGCCAGGCGCTTGCCAGGCGGGCCCGCTCGATCCTGCTCGAGATGCGCGAAGCCGACCGCGAGATTGCCGAGCTCAAGGCTGGCAAGGGCGGTTCGGTGTTCCTCGGCGCCGTGACCGCGCCGGCGATCGAATTGGCGGTGCCGGCGATCCGTGAAATCCGCCGCATCTACCCGCGCATCGAGATCACCATGCAGGTCGAGACGTCGAACGTGCTCGCCCGCGAGCTGATCGGCTCGCGCCACGACTTCATCATCGCCCGCATTCCCGACGACCTCAATCCACGACTGTTCGAATCCCGTGTGATCGGCGTCGAGAAGGCCTGCCTGATCGTGCGCCGCGGCCACCCGCTCGCCGGAGGCAATGTGGTGCGGCTGGAAGACACCGCTGCCTATGACTGGGTGTTCCAGTCGGGCGGTTCGCCCTTGCGTCAGGCGATGGAGAGCAACTTCCTGAACCGCAACATCGCGCTGCCGGACCGGATCTTGAACACCAGTTCGCTGCTGCTCACGCTGGTCATGGTCGCGCAATCCGATGCCATCGCGCCGGTCTCGGTGCAGGTGGCGAAGTTCATCCAGAACCCGGACGGGCTTGCCGGCGCCATCGATGTCGTCCAAACCGAATTCGACATCGAGGTCAGGCCTTACAGCCTGATCACCGTCAGGAATCGCGTACTGTCGCCGGCTGCCAAAATGCTGCATGATTTCATCCTGCGCGAAGTGGGGTGATGGAACGAGAACCGCTGCCGCGCGTTCAAACCGTTCGGCATGCGCGCTGGAGCCCGTTGCGGGCGAGGAAACGAGGTGTCGACGATTAACAACTCGGGAGGTTTTTATGGAACGTCGGTTGTTTCTTACTGGAATGCTTGGCCTCGCGGGGGCAGCGGCGTTTGCGAGCGTGGCCGGACCCGGCCGCGCGGTAGCCGGTGTTCCCCAGGGAAACGGAATTCTCGATGAACTGGACAAGCCGGATCCGGCTGTCTTCGAAGGGGATGAAGCGGTCGAGGTAGAGCAGGTCTCGCATCGCGACTGGCATTTTCGCCGCCATCATGGCCACGATGGCTACTGGCGTCGTCGCCACGGGCGTCGCCGCGGCTGGAGACGAGTTTGCCGCAGCTACTGGCGCCATGGCCGCCGCCGTACCCGCTGCTGGCGCGAGCGCGTCTGGCTCCGCGTATGGCTGTAATCTCTTCTTGCTGACGCTAAGCCGGCCACCGCAGGTGGCCGGCACCTGTGTTCAGTCTCTTCAAGTCCGGCGTTGATTACCCAACTGTAACGTGTTTGGGACTCGCACTTTTGCCTAGCTGCCGCCGAATCGGCGGAACCATATGAGCCTTTGTCCGTTGAAGCCTGTTTAAAGCGGAGCTTTGACCATGCCGAGGGACCACCAAGAAGAACGGCATTCTGCAATCAAGATCATGCGTGCCGCGGAGAAGCGGCACGCATGAAGGGCGTCGCCATACTGACCGAAGCCCGCAGCGGCTCCGAATGGCTTGGCAGTCTCACGAACAGCACGGGATTGTTGGGCAAGTCGGCCGAGTGGCTCGATACGGCCAATCTGGGGTGCAAGCCGAAATCCTTCGATGACCTGATGTCCGCCGTGATCGATCGCGGCGGAACCGCAAACGGCACGTTCGCCGTGAAACTGTTTCCGCGGCATCTTCACTGGTCGCAGGCCAGATATGGAGTTGACTTCCTCGCTGAATGCAGCCGGCGCCATGCCATGGGCTTGGTCCTGCTGGAGCGGCGGGACCGCCTTCGCCAGGCGATTTCCTATTGCCGGGCAAAGGCGTCGGGGCATTGGAAAAGCACGATGGACGGCGCCGATCTGGTTCCGCGATACGACTTTGCCGGCATCTGCCAGGCCTATTTCCTGATCGAGCAGAGCTATGCCTTCTGGGAAGCTTACCTGCGGCTGGCCGATCTGGCATACGATCACTTTTTTTATGAGGATCTGTTGGACGATCCTCGGCCGTACGTTGCGTCGGTGGCCCGGCAGTTGTCGGTTGAAATGCCGGACGGAGGGTTCGAAACGAATTTACGCCTGCAGCGGGACGATCTCACCGAAGATTGGGCGGAGCGGTTCCGCAACGACGTCAAATCGGAAGACCTCCTGGCGCATCTGCCCAGGAAGGTGGCGCCGCGGAACATCAACAATCTCGCCCGGTTCCTCCTCAAGAAGCAGATGCTAACCGGACAGGCCTAGGCGAATCCCGATAGTGCTGCCAATCGGACAGGGGCCGGCCTAGGCAATCGGCTTTTCGCATCAGACTGGAGCGGGTAGCGGGAATCGAACCCGCGCGTTCAGCTTGGGAAGCTGACAGGCTACCATTACATCATACCCGCGCTGCAGCCTCGTTATCATGACGGCATGGCCTCGGGCAATCGCAAACCGGTTTCACAAGGCGGGCTTCGCCAACTCACCGGTGACGGTCGGCGTTGGCTCCCTGGCCTTTGCGACTTCGCCGCCGGCGGCGAAGCTCGGCCAGTATTTCGAGATGGCCAGCGTCGCGCCGGCGGAAGAGAAATGGCCATAGTCGAAATAGAGAAACTGCTTGCTGCCGGCATCCGCATAGGAGCAACCGGTTGCGTCGCACAGATAGGTGAGCGGGTCGATGAAGGTCGCGCCGTTGGCGAAGAGTTGCACCTGCTTGTTGATGTCGGGATCCATGGCCATCGGCCAGGATGTATTCGCGGCGCCCTCGTGTTTTGCAAAGAAAGCGATCTTCTGGACGTCGGCGATGAACTCCGGAGACTGGCCGATGACATAGACCTTGACACCCATGTCGCGTAGCCGGTCGATCGTCGTCTGCAGGCCATCGAAGCCCCTGGCCTGGTAGTCGGTCCATCGACCGCTCAGGATCACCGCCTGGATATTGGCATCACGGATGATCGACAGCGCCCGTTCGTTGAAGCGGGTGCAGGCCGGCCGGGCATAGGAAAAATAGCTCAGGTTGGGTGGGCAGCCGGCATAAGTATATTGGACGACGTTGGCCTGGATTTTCTGCGCGTTGGCTTCCAGGCCCGATACGTAGTGAGCCGCGAAGGAATCGCCCCACAGCAGCACATTGGTGGCAAAGCCGTGCGTGCGCGTGCAGCCGGCAAGGTTCCAATCCTCGATCCGGCTCGCACCCTCATTGAAGCAGACACCGTTGCGCCAGTCGCCCACCAGGATCCGTTGCGTCGAGAAATCCGGGAACCGCTGCGGAAAGCCCTTGCCCAGCACACCGGCCAGACCGCCGACGCACAGCAGGGCGATCGCCGTCGCCGAAAAGGCGAAGATCGGCAGCGGGGCGGTCAAGGCCCGCTTCCGCCGGAAAGGCTGCTCGACATATTTCCACGAGAAGGTCGCCAGGGCGACGCTGGCCACCGTCATCGCGACGATCATCGGCACCGAGATGGCCTTCAGCGAGAGGTAGTGGACGAAGGAGTTGATCGGCCAGTGAACAAGGTAGAGCGAATAGGAGATGAGGCCGATCCAGACCATCGGGGCGAACTGAAGCACACGCGTGGCGAGGGGCACGGGTCGGTTCGCATGGTTCTGGCCCGCATAGATCAGCAGGGCCGTTCCGACGCAGGGAAACAGGGCGTTATAGCCCGGAAACGGGTCGCTCTCCGAGATCGTTAGGAAGCCGAAGCCGAGCAGTGCAAAGCCGGCCAGGCCGATCAGTTCCGTCGCCGGCCGGCTGGCAAGTGGCGGCGGCCTTTTCAGCATCAGCATGGCGCCCAGCGCCAGTTCCCAGATGCGTGTCGGCAGCAGGTAGAAGCCGGCGGTCGGCGCCAGCGTGGTCGCCATCACCGCCAGGGCAAAACTGCCGATGGTGATGGGCAGAAGTATCGTCAGCCAGCGCTTCGAGGCATAGCGGTAGATCAGATAAACCAGGATCGGCGCGAAGATGTAGTACTGTTCCTCGACCGAAAGCGACCATGTGTGGAGCAGCGGCCGCAGTTCGGCGTCGATCGAAAAATAGTTCGTCGTCTTCCAGAAATAGATGTTCGACCAGAAGGTCGAGGCAGCGATCACGCTGAGGCTGAATTCGTGCAAGTCCGACGGCAGGAGGATGAACCATGCCGCGATGCTTGCAAGCAAGATGACGAAGGTCAGCGCCGGCAGGATGCGCCGTGCGCGGCGCCAGTAGAAGCGGCCGATCGAAAACTGGCCGCGCTCGAGATCATCCAGCAAGCTGCCGCTGATCAGATAGCCCGATATGACAAAGAAAATATCGACGCCGGTGAATCCCCCTGGGATGGCGGACACGCCAAAATGAAAGAGCACCACGGGCAGCACGGCAACGGCCCGCAGGCCGTCGATGTCGCGCCTGTAGTTCATTCGGACAGTCCGCGGCTCGCGGCCCGCCGATCTCGTGCGAAGCATGCCACGCCACTCATGCGACGATGCCTTGGTTGTGCGAAAAATCGTGACGCGTGGGGTTCACAGGCTCTCCTCTGCGAAACGATTTTGCTGCACTGCAACATGAGTGTCAAGCCGGAACGCCATGCCTTGAACGCCGGCGAAGCCGGTTTGGAAGCGGCCGATCAGGTTGCCGGCAGGTAGATCACGGCATAGTCATCGGCATAGGCCCGCTTCCAGCCCAACTCGGCGAAGAAGGGGATGCGGGTATCCGCGGCTGTAAGCAGTGCCCAGCCGATGGCGTATTTCTTCAACTGCGCCTCGAGCAGTGGTTTTCCGCCGGTCTGCCCCGTCGCCTCATCCGCTTTTGTGAACCCGCCCAGGAACAGCTGGTCCGTCCTGCCGTCGACATAGGTCTTGATGTCGTGGAAAATCAATGTGCCGCCGAAATTGTAGGAATTCAGCACATTGCCTGCGAGGTGGTGATCCCTGGCGAACGCAAGGGCGCCGCTGGCTGATGTCTTTGGGCTCGGCGCGACCTGGTAGGCGGCGTTGTTGAGCGCAAGCATCGCAACGACCAGCGACACCGCCGTCGCGCCGCGGAGCAGATGGAACCGGCTGGCGAAGAATTTTTCCAGTCCGTCGCGCTCTTCTTTCAGCCAGGCGCCTGCGGACAGGGCGGGATATTGGCGCGCGACCTCGACCGCGACCACCAGGGGAACAAGCAGGAAGAACAGATAGACGAACCGCAGATGCGAAAGGTAGACGTGCAAGGTGAAGACGATGAACAACGCCTTCGCCCAGCCGATCCGTAGCCTCGATGTCAGAAGCCCGAAAAAGGCCAGCAGTATCGCGGCTTCCTGGAGGACCTGTTCCTGGGCATTGAACGGCCGCCACTCCAGGATCAGCGGCACCGCCTCATTGCCATAGGCGACGGTGAGCGTGGCCAGGATGGCCTGCACGCCATAAGGGTGTATCAGGCTGACCAACGGACAGAGCAGGCCAAACGCCACCCACTTCGCCAAAAGTGCGGGTTTCGACAGGCCGGTGCGCGCCAGCAGATCGAGGCCGGCGAAGGCGGCGATGATGAAGCTCAGAGTGAACGTGGCATGCAGGTTCGCCCACAATACGACCAGACCGAGCAGCCAGAGCGGCGGGGCCTTCTCGTCCTGCGCGGCACGAAACAGCATCGTCGTCCAGACGACGATGATCGGTAAGGTGAAGACGTGCGGGCGCGCCGTATAGATCGGGCTGATCAGGAAGGCCGCGACGAATGCCAGCGCCACGGCCAGAACCGGTTTCAGGTGCGCGCTGAGGAACCATCCCGACAGGAAGACCGCGAGACAGATCGTGCCGATGATCAGCGTGACGACGCCGTTCCAGCCACCCGCGCTGTAGGCAAGGGCCAGCAGAACCTGCCCCAGCCATTCCTTGGCGATCCACGGTTGGCCGGCGAAGGTGTAGGAATAGGTGTCGACGGTCGGAAGCGTCCCGTTTGCCAGGAAATCCAGCCCCACTTTGACATGCCACCAGCTGTCGGGGTCCTGCAGGGTTGCGCTGGCAAAGGTTGCCAGAACCGTCGCCATGACACCCGCGCCGATGAGGCAGAATATCAGCCTGGCGCGCTGTGCGTCCTCGAGCGGCGAGAACACTGGAACGATTGCCTCGACCTTGTTCATGTCGCCGCTCCAGCGGACTTCATGTCGATCGCGACCAAGACAGTGTCCTTTGCCGCGCCGACGAAGACGAAACGGACGGAGCCGAGATAGAAGAGGACCGAGTAGAGGCAGTTTCCCGCCAGGTGGACAAACGGATTTTCGACGACGCCGGCGGACATGGCGGCGACCGCTACCGTCAGATTTGCGGTATAAGCCACAACGAAGGCAAGCGCATACCGCACCGCCGTGCCGGAGCGAAAACCGCCTGCACGGCCGAAGGTCCAGCGGCGGTTGAGGAAGAAGCCAAGGACAAGACCGCCGGCATAGCCGGTCATGTTGGCGGCGATGTCGCCAAGGCCCAGCTTCAGCCCAGCCAGGATAAGACAACAGCCCAGCGCCGTGTTGAGCAGCCCGACCGCGCCAAACCGCAGCATCCGCGAAAAGCCGGCCGGAACAGTCGACCATATCCTGCCCATGGCGTTCCCGTTACCCACGGTCGACCCTTACCTCAACGACGGGCCGCCCGTTTCACTATTTCCTGGAGGCGGTGGACCGGCAGGTCCTGGTCCTCGGCCGCCGCCTGGCTTCGTGAAACGATCTCGTTGACGAAATAAAGCGGTCGCCGCTTCGTCTCCATGTACATGCGGCCGAGATACTCGCCGAAAATGCCCAGCACCAGAAGCTGGACGCTGCCCAGGATAAGCATGATCGCGGCAAGGCTCGTCCAGCCCGGCAGAACATTGCCGATAGACCATTCGAACAGCGTATAGCCAAGCACGACCAGGCCGAGCAGGCCGAACATCATGCCCAGCAGCGAAGCGAAGCGCAAAGGCACGATCGAAAAGCTGGTCATAGCGTCGACCGCCAGAAGAACCATCTTCTTCAGCGGGTAGTGCGTTGCGCCGGCAAAGCGCCGCTGCCGTTCATAGGGAAAGGCGGCCTGCCTCAGCCCGATCCAGCTCACCATGCCGCGAATGAACCTGTAGCGTTCGGGCATCGCGATCAGATGGTCCAGCGCGCGCCGGCTCATCAGCCGGAAATCTCCGGAGTCCGGCGCGATCTCGACATCGACCATCCGGCCGAGCAGGCGGTAGAACATCGAGGCGGAGGCCAGCTTGAACCAGCTTTCGCCCTCCCGTTTTACCCTTTGGCCGTAGACCACGTCGAAGCCTTCATCCATTTTCGCCATCATTGCGCTCAATAGTTCGGGCGGATCCTGAAGGTCGGCGTCGAGGATGAGAATGCGTTGGCCGCGGCAGAATTCCAGCCCGGCGCTCAAGGCGATCTGATGGCCGTAGTTGCGGGCAAGGTCGATGGCGACCACATGGTCGTCCTTTTCGGCCAGTTCGAAAACGGCATCACGGGTTCCGTCGGTCGCTCCATCGATGACGAGCACGACCTCGTAGGAGAGGCTTTGCTCGAGGCATGCCGCGCTGACGCGTCGATGAAGCTCCGCCACGCCGTCGCGCTCATTGTAGCAAGGCACGACGACCGACAACATGGGTGCGCGGTGCGCGCCGATTTTTCCCGTTCCCACCAAAGCCTGGCTCCCGCTTGGGAATGGCAATAGCGGCAATTGGTTAGAAAACAGAAAACAGGTAAGCCGGGGGTCGTGCGGCCGCCACGCTTGGCGGCGCCGATGGCACGTGTCACGAACGAACCGGCAGTTCCATGCGGATGCGGGCACCGCGCCATAAGCCCGCCAGGATCCGGCTTTCACCAGCTGTGGCAGGGCAGAGCGCCCTCCCGATGGCGCCCAACATCTGCCGCGGCTTATCAATTCCCCCGCACCGGCCCCTGGCGGCTTGATGGATGGCCGCCAAGCACGTATCTCTGCGCCGTGCCCATGAGTCGGGGCATCTCAATCGGGAGACGGCCTTGTCCGCACTGACGCGCTTTCTCGGTGACTCGCCGCTCAGGATTGTTCTGAAGCTGCTGGTGGTATCCTTTCTCGTCGGCCTGGTCATGAACGCTTTCGGTTGGTCGCCGATGGACGTGTTCTACGGCATCCAGAAGTTCTTCATTGATCTATGGAATCTCGGCTTCCACGCCATCGACCGTTTCCTCGGCTACATCCTGCTCGGTGCCGCGATCGTCGTGCCAGCCTTCATCCTGCTCAGGATCGCCAACTACCGGAAGTGACCTTCAGGCATAGTCCGATGCGACCTCGAACAAGATGGCGTGGCGCGCGGCAAGTGCCGGCACATCGGTGGAATAGCCGCCGCCGATGACACCGCAGACGGGAATGCCGAGCGCCCGGAAATGGCCGATGACCATCTTGTCGCGGGCGCGCAGGCCTTTGTCGGAAAGCGACAGCCTGCCGAGCCGGTCCTCGGCATGGACGTCGACGCCGGCATTGTAGAAGACGATGTCCCAACGCGCCTGGGCCGACAGCTCCAGCAGGATGGTATCGAGCCTTTCGACATAGGCGGCGTCGCCCGTGCCGTCGGGCAGGGCGACGTCGAGGTCGGAGGCGATCTTGCGCGCGGGGTAGTTGCGCTCGCCATGCATGGAGAAGGTAAAGGCGCGCGGCTCGTCGCCCAGAATATCCGCCGTGCCGTCGCCCTGGTGCACGTCGAGATCGACCACCAGGATACTGTGTGCCGCGCCCTCCTCAAGCAGCACCAGCGAGGCGACGGCGACGTCGTTGAAAGTGCAGAAGCCGGCGCCTTGCGCGCGCCGCGCGTGATGGCTGCCGCCGGCGGTGTTGCAGGCGATGCCGTGACGCAGGGCAAGCCGCGCCGCCGCCACCGTGCCACCGGCGGCAAGCTGCGCGCGCAACGAGACGCGCGGGCCGACCGGAAAGCCGATCTCGCGCTCGATTTTTTCCGGGACCGAACAACCGAGAACCTGCTCGACATAATCTGTCGCATGGGCGAGCTTAAGCCACGACGCAGGCGCGGGTTCGGCTGTGTTGAGCGCCCCGGCTCCGGCCAGGCCGCGTGCTCGCAAGGCCTCCATCAGCAGCGGATATTTGCTCATCGGAAAGCGATGGCTGGTCGCGAAGCCGGCGTCGTAGTCGGGATGGTGGACGATCTGCAGGGGCATGAACTGGATCGGACGGTTTCGCGCCAGAGCGGGATTTCGGTTGGCCGCCGCGGAAGGGCGATTGCGCGGCGGCCGGAAAATGGGGCACATCGGTTCCCCGATCAAGCCGCAAATCAGCAAGGCAGCAATCCTTTGGACAAGGGCGCCATCCCAACCGAAGCCAGGGCGTTTTCCGTCACCAACCGGTCGGTGCTTGCCATCGCCGTGCCGATGACGCTCGCCTATCTGACGACGCCGCTGCTTGGCCTCGTCGATACGGCTGTTGTCGGCCAGTTCGGTGACGCCGCCTTGCTTGGCGGCCTGGCCGCCGGCGCGCTGGCTTTCGACGTCGTCTTCACCACCTTCAATTTTCTGCGCTCGGGTACCACCGGCCTCGTCGCCCAGGCTTTCGGGCGTGGAGACGCGCTGGAGGAACAGGCGGTGTTCTGGCGCGCCGTGCTGATCGCGGTCGTTGCCGGTGTCGTGCTGGCAGCGCTTTCACCGCTCATCGCCGTTGGCGGCCGGTGGTTCATGGACGCCGGGCCACGCGTCAGCGACGCGATGGGTGTCTACATCAGGATCAGGCTGCTTGCCGCCCCGTTCTCGCTGATCAACTACGCCATCCTCGGCTACGTGCTGGGGCGCGGCGAGGGCGGGCTCGGCTTAATCCTCCAACTGGTGCTGAACGGCACCAACATCGCGCTGTGCTTCCTGCTCGGCCTTGAGCTCGGCTGGGGTGTTTCCGGCGTCGCCTGGGCAACCGTCACCGGCGAATTCCTCGCCATGCTGCTTGGTCTCGCGATCGTGGTTCGCCGGTTCCGATCCACCCCGCCCCTGCCTCGGCAGCGCCTGCTCGATATGGGCGCCTTCCTGCGCATGCTGTCGCTCAACCGCGACATCATGATCCGCTCGTTCTCGCTGCTCGCCGCCTTCGCGCTGTTCACCCGCCAGGGCGCGCAGTTCGGCACGGTGACGCTGGCCGCCAATGCGGTGCTGATGAACTTCTTTCTCGTCGCCGGCTATTTCCTCGACGGGTTCGCCACCGCCGCCGAACAACTCGCCGGCCGCGCCGTCGGCGCGCGCTCCGAACAGCCCTTCCGGCAGGCGGTGCGGCTGACCCTGTTCTGGGGCCTTGGTCTGGCCGGTGCCGCGACGCTGGTGCTGCTCATGGCCGGCACCAACCTGATTGCCGTCGTAACGACGTCGCAGGAGGTCCGCGCCGTGGCCGACACATACCTGCCTTGGGCCGCGTTCACCGCGCTGAGCGGTGTGCTCGCCTTCCAGATGGATGGTGTCTTCATCGGCGCGACCTGGTCGCGCGACATGCGCAACATGATGCTCTTGTCATTCCTCGCCTTTGCCGCCGCGCTGATCACGCTGGCGCCCGCCTTCGGCAATCACGGCCTGTGGGCGGCGCTGCACGTCTTTCTGCTGGTGCGTGGATTGAGCCTGCTGACAATTCTGCGGCTGCGGATGCAAACCGCGTTCAGCTGAGCGGCTTCGACGCCCATCGGTCGAGATGGCTGTCGCGCAACTCGCGCATCGACCTGAGTTTTTCCGTCTCGGCAAAACGTGTCATTCCGGCGACGATCCGGCCCGGCAGCGCCGGTCCGCCATAGATCATGCCGGTGTAGAGCTGGACGAGATCGGCGCCGGCGCGGATCTTTTCCAGAGCCGTCTCCATTGAGTTGACACCGCCGACACCGATGATGGCCATTTCGGGCCCGAGCAGCTTGCGCATCCTGGCCAGCACGATGGTCGAGCGCTCGAATAGCGGCTTTCCCGAAAGCCCGCCTGTCTCCCGCGCGGCATCGTTGCTGCGCAGCGCCGGGCGGGAAATGGTTGTGTTGGAAACGATGATGCCGTCGATCTGCTTTTCGATGACCGCGGCGGCGATATCCTCCAGTTCGGCCTCGACCAAATCAGGCGCGATCTTGAGGAAGATCGGCGGCTGCGCGGACGCTGCAGTGCGCGCGGCCCTGACCCGGGACAATAATTCGCCGAGCTGCTCGCGCGCCTGCATGGTGCGCAGGCCTGGTGTATTGGGCGAGGAAATGTTGACGGTGAGATAGCTGGCATAAGGAGCAAAGCGGGAAACGCCGCTCTCATAGTCGCCGACGCGGTCGGTGCTGTCCTTGTTGGCACCAATGTTGACGCCGACGATGCCGCCGCGCCCCAAGCGCGCCACAAGCCTTTTTTCGGCGGCCGCATGGCCCTCATTGTTGAAGCCCAGCCGGTTGATGACAGCTTCATCCGATGTCAGCCGGAAGATGCGCGGCTTCGGGTTGCCGGCCTGCGGCAGCGGCGTCACCGTGCCGACTTCGGCAAAGCCAAAGCCGAGGCCAAGCAGCGCGTCGGGTACTTCGGCGTTCTTGTCGTAGCCAGCCGCCATGCCAAGTGGGTTCGGGAAATCGAGACCGCAAAGGCTGACCTTCAGCCTCGTATCGCGTACCGTCCGCGCGCCGCCCGGCAGGCCGCAGCGCAGTGCCGCGATCGACAGGCCATGCGCGGTTTCCGGATCGAAGGTGAACAGCAGTTTCTGGCCGATCCGGTCGAGCACGCTCATTGCCCCTCCAGGGCCGGGAACTGGTGGGTACCGTCGGCCCCAAGCGGCAGCGGCTTGACCCAGAGCACCGCTTTCAGGTCGAGCACGCCGTAGAGGTGCGGAAACAGCGCGCCGCCGCGCGAGATTTCGTATTTCAGCGCATCACCCAGGCGGTTTCCGTCGACGGCGACCAGCAGAAGGTCGGTCTGGCCCTGGAAATGCTTTGCCGCGGTTTCCCTGGCCTGCGCCGCCGTCGAAAAATGGATGAAGCCGTCGGCGGTGTCGATCGGCGCTCCGGCGAAGCGGCCTTTGGCTTCGGCCTCGCGCCAAGGCGCTTGCGGAGTTATCTTGTAGATAATCTGTGACATGGTTGCGCTATAATCCGAACCAGTCGCGCGGGGAAGGCCAGGCCAAGGGTCTTCCCCATTTCCGGCGCAAACATGCGATATTTGAGGCCTTGGCCATGGAGGACAACATGCGTCTGCAGCACATCTTGATCCCCGCCGCGCTCGTTTCGCTGATCGCGGCTTCAGCTTATTCGGAAGAAACAGACCGCTACCGGCTGGAAAAGTCGGCCACCGGCTATATCCGCATGGATACGCAGACCGGCGCGATGTCGATCTGCGAGGAGCGTTCGGGCCAGCTCGTCTGCAAGATGGCGGCCGACGAACGCGCCGCCTACCAGGACGAGGTCGATCGCTTGCAGGCCTCGATGAAGGCGATGGACGAGCGCGTCACCAAGCTGGAGAATTCGCTCTCCGCCCGTCTCGAATCGAAACTGCCGAGCGAGGAGGATTTCAACACGACGATGAGCTACATGGAGCGCTTCCTGAAGAGCTTCATGGGCATCGTCAAGGATATGGACAAGGACAGCGGCGACGGCGCCCGGCCCAACTCGCAGAAGACCTGAGCGCCATAGACAAGGGAAAACGCGGCGCGCTGGCTTTGCCGCTTGAAAACCGTGCGCAGCCCCTCATAATCGTCCAACTGATCCCGCAAAAAGCAGTAAATCGGGGATTCGGGGAGGGACATTTGCCGTCAGGCTATTCTTTCGTGATCGCCGACGATCATCCGCTGTTTCGCGGCGCGCTGCGCGAGGCGCTTGCCGGCATCGGCAATGTCGCCGCCATCCATGAGGCCGGTGATTTCGAAAGCGCCAAGGCATTGGTCGTGGCCAATGAAGATGTCGATCTGGTGCTGCTCGACCTGTCGATGCCTGGCGCCAGCGGCCTCTCCGGCCTGATCTCGTTGCGCGGTATCCATCCTGCGGTGCCGCTGGTCGTGGTGTCGGCGCATGACGACCCGGCGACCATACGGCGCGCGCTCGATCTCGGCGCCTCCGGTTTCATCTCCAAGTCGGCCAGCATGGAGGAAATCCGCGGCGCCGTGCAGTCGGTGCTTGCCGGCGACATCGCGGCACCTGTCGGCGTCGATCTCGGCGTCGAACGCGATCCCGAAATATCGGACCTGATCAAACGATTGCAGACGTTGACCCCGCAGCAGACCCGCGTGCTCGGCATGCTGGCCGAGGGCCTGCTCAACAAGCAGATCGCTTATGAACTCGGCGTCTCCGAGGCGACGATCAAGGCGCATGTCTCGGCCATATTGCAAAAGCTCGGCGTCGACAGTCGCACCCAGGCGGTGATCCTGCTGTCCAAGATAGGCAGCGACCCGCTGCAGCCGGCGGGCTGAGTGCCGGCTGCTTGGCTCGGTCGGAACTTTTAACTTCGGCTCGCCGCATCGACCTGTTCCGATGCGCTCGCCGACATGTTCTGCGCCTATCTCGAAGCCCTGGAGCACCAGGCCTGATTCAGGCGCTTCGATGTCACTCCGCCGCCCGCACCATCGGCCTGAACCTGGCCATCATCGAACGCAGCACCGCCGGCTTCAACGGCTTGTTGATCATCGGGATGTCCAGGCCTGCCGCGGCTGCTCGTACCTCGTTGGAACGGTCGGCCGTGACCAGCACGGCCGGCAGGTCGTCGCCGTGGGTGGCTCGCAGCCTGATAATGATATCGAGACCGGTTTCGCGGTCGAGATGGTAGTCGGCAAGCACGATGTCCGGACGGTCGATCGCGGCCCTCTCCAGATCCTCCGAGCCGGTCACCGTGGCGACATTGCAGCCCCAGCCCTCGAGCAGCAGCCGCATGCCCTCGAGGATACGGATGTCATTGTCGATGCACAGCACATGCAGGCCGGAGAGCGAAGCCGCCGCGCGGGCCGGCGCCCTGGTCTCGACCTCGCGTCGCGGCACCTGCGCGACCGCCACGGGCAGGATGACGGAAAAGCGCGTGCCCTTGCCCGGGTTGGAGAAGATACGGATCTCAAGCCGCAACACCCTGGCGATGCGGTCGACGATGGACAGGCCAAGACCAAGACCTTCTGCTTCGCGTGCGCCTTCGTCCAGTCGGGTAAACTCATGGAAGACGGTGTTCAGCTTGTCGCCGGCGATGCCAATGCCGGTGTCGATGATCTGGATTTCCGCCAGTTCGCCGCGCCGCCGCACGCCGACCAGGATGCGGCCCTGGCGGGTGTACTTGATGGCATTGGAAACCAGGTTCTGGATCAGGCGGCGCAAAAGGTTGCGGTCCGTCATCACGGTCAGTGAGGACGCAATGATGGTCAGCTCGAGCTTCTTTGCTGCGGCCATCGGTCGAAAATCATTGCCGATCTGGCTGAGCAGGCCGTCGAGGTTGAAGGCGGTATCGTCCGGCTTCATGGCGCCGGCATCGAGGCGCGAAATGTCGAGCACGGCGCCGAGAATGGTCTCGACCGATTCCAGCGAGGATTCGATGTTGATGGCCGCCTTGCCGGCCGGACCCTTGCCGGCCTTCTCGATCAGCGAGGAGCAATAGAGCCGGGCGGCGTTCAAGGGCTGCAGGATGTCGTGACCGGCGGCGGCAAGGAAGCGCGTCTTGCCGAGATTGGCCTCCTCGGCAAGCATCTGGGCCTGCGCCAGTTCCTCGTTGACCCGGGTCAATTCCTCGTTGACCCCAGTCAGTTCGATGGTGCGGGTCTTGACGCGCTGCTCCAGTGATTCATTGGCGCTTTTCAGCGCGAGATCCTGTTCGACGCGGCCGGAAATGTCGGCATAGGTGGCGACGATGCCGCCGTCAGGCATCGGGTTGGAGCGCAGTTCGAGGATGCGGCCGCTGGTCTTCAGCTCCATCTGCCAGGGGCTGACGAAGCTGGTCAGCCGGTTGAGCATTGTCACGCGCTGGTCGGCGGGAATGTCGCCGCGCTCGGCCAGATGGCGAAGGATCTGGTCGAGCGAAACGCCGACCTGGCCCATCTCGTCGGGCAGGTCGAACAGCGCCCGGTACTGGCGGTTCCAGCAGATCAGCCGGAAATCGCGGTCGAAGACGGTAATGCCTTGCTCCATCTGGTCGAGCGCGATCTGCAGCAGGTCGCGGTTGTGCTGCAGCGCTTCCGTGGCGTCGTCGAGCAGGCGGAAGGCGTCGCGGGATTCGCGGTCGTGGCGCCGGAACAGCAGCGACAGGATCAACCGTGCCGAGGAAGAGCCGACGGCGCTGGCCAATAGCTGCTCGGAAAAGCGGATGACGTCCATGCTGGCCTGCTCGTTGCCATGCAGCGAGGTACCGTTGCTCTTCTCGAAGGATTGAAACGACCGCTCGGTGCGTTCGACGCCGAGATAGCGTGCGATCGTATCCTTGAGGTCGTTGACGGTGATGGCGGTGCGGAAGCGGCGCAGGCTCGGCATCGGTCCGGCTTCGCGCGGCACGAAGATCGATGCCTGGATGCGCTCCAGCGGCACCGACGCGCGCGACAGTGAGCCGAAGACGAAAAACAGCGCGTTGACCGACAGGCTCCACAGCACGCCGTGGTTCAGCGGCTCGGCGACGGTGCCGAACAGTGCCTGCGGCCGCAGTGCCTCGAAGCCGAACAGTCCGTGGACGATGATGCCTGTATCGGGCGCGACGAGCGACGGGACCAGCAGCGTATAGCCCCAGACCAGGATGCCGGCGACCATGCCGAGTGCCGCACCCCGGCCATTGGCGCCGCGCCAGATCAGCCCACCAACCAGGGCAGGGGCGAACTGCGCGATCGCGGCGAAGGACATCAGGCCGATCGAGGACAGCCGGGCGCTGTTGGTGCTCTCGCGATAATAGAGAAAGGCGATGAACAAAAGGATGAAGATCGACGCCCGCCGCACATTGAGGATGAGCGTCGACCAATCCTCGTTCTCCGAGGTGGTCGTCCGCAACAGCCGGCGCACGAACAGCGGGATGATCAGGTCGTTGGAGATCATGATCGACAGCGCCACGCTCTCCACGATGACCATGGCGGTTGCCGCCGACAAGCCGCCGATGAAGGCGGCCATGGCCAGGAAATCGTGGCCGCTGAACAGCGGCAGCGACAGCACGTAAAGGTCGCTGCTCGTCCTCGCGCCGACCAGCGTCAGGCCGGCAAAGGCGATCGGCAGCACGAACAGGTTGATTGCCACGAGATACAGCGGGAACACCCAGGTCGCGGTGCGCAGTTCGGCCTCGCTGCGGTTCTCGACGATGGTGACGTAGAACTGCCGCGGCAAAAGGATGATGGCAAAGCCGCTCAGGCACGTCAGCACCAGCCAGGTGGCCAGCGATGTCGAATAGCCCATTGCCTGCCGCACCTGGCCATTCTCGGCCAGCCGGTCGAACATGTCGCCGGGGCCGCCGAAGATCAGGAAGGTGACCATCAGGCCGATGGCCAGGAAGGCGGCGAGCTTGACCACGGTCTCCACCGCCACCGCCAGCACCAGCCCATCCTGGTGTTCGGTGGCATCGGCGTGGCGCGTGCCGAACAGGACCGCGAACAGCGCAAGCAGCATGGCGACGACCAGCGAGATGTCGCTGACGAACGGATCGAAGGACGGCGGCGAGCCCGTATAATGCTCGACCATCAGGCTGACCGAGCCGGAGATCGCCTTCAATTGCAGCGCGATATAGGGCACGGCGCCGATCGTGGCGATCAGCGTGGCGATGGCTGCCACGGTGAAGCTCTTGCCGTAGCGGGCGCCGAGGAAGTCGGCGACCGAAGTGATCTTCTCGGTCTTGGCCAGCCGCACGATGCGGTTGAGCAAGGGAAAGCCGAACACGAACACCAGCACCGGGCCGGTATAGATGCCGAGGAACTCGAGGCCGCGTTCGGAGGAAAGGCCGACCGAGCCGAAGAAGGTCCAGGACGTGCAGTAAATGGCAAGGCTGAGCGCATAGATGAAAGGTCGCGCCCTGCTGGGCCCTGACAAGGCCGAGCGGCGGTCGCCCAGGCTGGCGATGGCGAACAGCAGCGTCACATAGGCGATCGCGATGATGACGATGAACAAGCCCTGCACGCCGGCAAGATCCTCCCTGTGCCGATTTTCACCTGGCCGGGTCAGACGCAATCACAGCTTGGGCGCCAAGTCCATCACGGCTTTGGGCACCTGATTTCAAAGAGGTAACGCAGGGTAAGGCGAAACCGGTGGTTTTCTCCTTTTTGCCCATGTTGCAACTTGAGGTTTTTGTTATGGTATCGCCGGGGCGGTGCTTCCGGGATGGGACGGCTGCGCGGCCCGCCATGATAAGGAGGGTCGAATGCTGAAAGAATTCCAGGAATTCATTTCCAAGGGCAATGTGATGGACTTGGCCGTCGGCGTCATCATCGGCGCTGCCTTCGGCAAGATCGTCGATTCCCTGGTCAACGACATCATCATGCCGATTGTCGGAGCGATCTTCGGCGGCTTGGACTTCAACAACTACTTCTTTGGGCTTTCCTCGGCCGTCAACGCCACCTCGCTGGCGGAAGCCAAAAAGCAAGGTGCTGTTTTTGCCTATGGCAGCTTCATCACCGTGGTGCTGAATTTCATCATCCTAGCCTTCATCATCTTCCTCATGGTCAAGGCCGTGAACAACATGCGCAGGCGCCTGGAAAGGGAAAAGCCGGCTCCAGCGGCCGCGCCACCGCCGGCCGATGTGCAGCTTTTGACCGAAATCCGCGATCTGCTGGCCAGGTGATAGACGGATAGGGTTCTTCTGGACCAAAACCCCGGTCGTTCGCGGCCGGGGTTTTCTGTTTTCGCATCTGGTAAACAGCACCTGCGAACGCCCCGAGACAATGGACCTGCCCATGACCTTGATCCAGACCCTGCGCCCCGAGGCCCTGGCCGCGCCCGAAAGCGGTATCGTCGCCGTCGTCAACTATGGCAGATTGCGCGAAGGCCTGATCCCGCTTTGGGCCGGCGAGGGCGACCTGCCGACGCCGTCCTTCATCACCGATGCGGCGTCGAAGGCGTTGGCCGGCGGTGAGACGTTCTACACCTGGCAGAGGGGCATTCCCGATCTCAGGCAGGCGCTGGCACGCTACTACGAAAGGCACTTCGCCAAGACCTTCGCCGAGGAGCAATTCATCGTCACCGGCTCCGGCATGCATGCCATCCAGCTGGCGCTCGACGCGCTTGCGGGAGCCGGCGACGAGGTGATCTACCTGTCGCCAGCATGGCCGAATTTCGACGCCGCCGCCGCCATCGCGGGTGCCGTGCCGGTGCCGGTCACGCTCGACCATTCCGGAAATGGCTGGTCATGCGACGTCGAGAAAATAGCGGCGGCGGTCACACCGCGCACGAAGGCGTTGTTCATCAACACGCCGTCCAATCCGACCGGCTGGACCGCCGATCACGAGACCTTGCGGGCGATCCTCGATCTCGCCCGCGCCAAGGGCCTGTGGATCATCGCCGACGAGATCTATTCGCTGTTCCACTATGGTCACGGCCGCGCGCCGTCCTTCCTCGACATCGCGGAGGCGGAAGACCGCATCCTGTTCGTCAACAGCTTCTCCAAGAACTGGGCGATGACCGGCTGGCGCGTCGGCTGGATCAAGACGCATCCAAGCCTGCAGCAGGTGTTCGAGAACCTGATCCAGTATTCGAACTCGGGCGTGGCCCAGTTCATGCAGCGCGGCGCGGTCGCGGCGCTCGACGAGGGCGATGCCTTCGTCGCCGAACAGGTGGAGCGGGCGAGGCAAGCGCGCGACCTGGTCTGCGGCATTCTGGGCGAAACCGGCAAGGCGCGCTTCACCGTGCCGCAGGGCGCATTTTACCTGTTCTTCACCGTCGACGGCATCACGGACTCGCGGGCAGCCGCTTTCGAAATCGTCGACAAGGCCAATGTCGGCCTGGCGCCCGGCACCGCCTTCGGGCCCGGTGGCGAAGCGTTCCTGCGGCTGTGCTTCCACCGCCGGCTCGACCAGCTCGAGGATGCGGCAAACCGGCTGGCAAGGTGGATGAAGACTGTCTGAACTCTGACGAAGCCCGAATTGAAAGCCGCGTCAGCTGGCCGTCGGAGTAGAGTTTCAAACGGGCTTCAGCCGCCCGACTTGGGCACCAGCAGTGGAATGATGCGGTCGCTCTTGGTCACTGAGGGCCGTCCCGCCGAACCGAAGGGGATGCCGAGCGCGTCCCAGGTTTCGACCAACGCGTCCTGCAGTTCGGCGATCAGCGCATCGGAATGGAACGGCGTCGGCGTGATGCGCAACCGTTCGGTACCGCGTGGCACCGTCGGGTAGTTGATCGGCTGGATGTAGATGCCGTGGACGCCGAGCAGGCGGTCGCTCGCCATCTTGCAGAGTTCAGGATCGCCAACCAGTACCGGCACGATATGTGTCGGCGATTCCATCACCGGCAGACCGGCCGCCGACAGGATCTGCTTGGTTCGGCTCGCCTGCTGCTGCTGGGCGTCGCGCTCGGCCTGCGAGCGCTTCAGGTGACGGATCGAGGTGGTGGCGGCCGCGGCGATCGCCGGCGGCAGCGCGGTGGTGAAGATGAAGCCCGGCGCGTAGGAGCGCACCGCGTCGATGACGGCGCTGGTGCCGGTAATGTAGCCGCCCAGCGTGCCGAACGCCTTGGCCAGCGTGCCTTCGATGATATCGATGCGGTCGGCCAGGCCTTCGCGCTCGGTGATGCCGCCGCCGCGCCGTCCGTACATGCCGACGGCGTGGACCTCGTCGATATAGGTCATGGCGTTGTAGCGTTCGGCGAGTTCGACGATCTCCTTGATCGGCGCGATGTCGCCATCCATCGAATAGACGCTTTCGAAGACGATCAGCTTGGCGCGTTCGCGCCCCGCGGTCTGCAGCAGGCTTTCCAGATGCGCGACGTCATTGTGGCGGAAGATCTTTTTCTCGGCGCCCGAGCGCCGCACGCCTTCGATCATCGAGGCATGGTTCAGTTCGTCCGAGATGATCAGGCAATTGGGCAAAAGCCGCGCTACGGTCGAGATCGAGGCCTCGTTGGAGACGAAGCCGGAGGTGAATACCAAGGCGGCTTCCTTGCCGTGCAGGTCGGCCAGCTCATGCTCGAGCTCGACCAGCGGGTTGGACGTGCCGGAAATGTTGCGGGTGCCGCCGGCGCCCGATCCCATCTTGCCGGCCGCGTTCTGGAATGCGGCGATCACGTCAGGATGCTGGCCCATGCCGAGATAGTCGTTGGAACACCAGACGGTGATTTCCTCGGCGCGGCCGTTGGAACGCCAGATGGCGCGCGGAAATTTGCCCGCGATACGCTCCAGGTCGGCGAAGACGCGGTAGCGACGCTCGGCATGGAGCTGATCGATCGCTTCCTCGAAAAACCGCTGATAGTTCATGTCGACTTCCCAATTTTGCGCGGCATCATAATCATTGGCCTTTTGGCCGTCCACCGGGCCATTTTGGTCAAAATGCCACGCCCCGCACCTGTTCCTAACGTTGGCGGATCGTGGCCTATTCCGCTTCACGACACGCTCAGTGGATCACTTTTGTTTCCGCATGATGCCACATCAAGTGAACGCCGGTTACCTCTCGTTCTAATGGTCATGCGCCGGGCTTTCCAGTAAGGCGGTTGTTGAGACAGTTTCCGATAAATCTTGGGTAAGCGAGGACTTGGGATGACGGTTTTGGTGACAGGCGGCGCCGGCTATATCGGCAGCCATATGGTCTGGGAATTGCTGGATGCAGGCGAAAGCGTGGTCGTTCTCGACCGCCTTTCCACCGGCTTCGAATGGGCAGTGGCGCCGGAGGCAAAGCTGATTGTCGGCGATGTCTCCGACAAGGAATTGGTCGGCGGGATCATCCGGGACAATCATGTCGACGCCATCATCCATTTCGCCGGCTCCATCGTGGTGCCGGAATCGGTAGCCGATCCGCTCGCCTACTACGAGAACAACACCTCGAAGACCCGCACGCTGATCGAAACAGCGGTCCGCGAAGGCGTGCCGAATTTCATCTTCTCCTCGACAGCCGCCGTCTATGGCGGCGCCGGGCTGGAGCCGGTGCGCGAGGATGCCCGCCTGGCGCCGGAATCGCCCTATGGCCTGTCCAAGCTGATGAGCGAGTGGATGCTGCGCGACGCGGCCCTTGCGCACGACATCCGCTACACGGCGCTGCGCTATTTCAACGTCGCCGGCGCCGACCCGAAGGGCCGCACCGGCCAGTCCACTCCGGGCGCCACCCATCTGATCAAGGTCGCCTGCGAGACCGCGCTCGGCAAGCGACCCTTCATGCAGGTCTTCGGTACCGACTATCCGACGCCGGACGGCACCTGCATGCGCGACTATATCCACGTCAGCGATCTGGCCGCCGCGCATCGCCTGGCTTTGCAGCGGCTGCGCGCCGGGGGCGCCAGCCTCGTCGCCAATTGCGGTTACAGCCATGGCTATTCGGTGCTCGAGGTGATCGAAAGCGTGCGGCGCGCCTTCGGCCATGATTTCGAGGTCAGGATGGGCGACCGGCGTCCCGGGGATGCCGCGGCGGTGGTTGCGAATTCCGATCTCGCCCGGTCCGAACTGGGCTGGACCCCGCAACGCGACGATCTCGACCAGATCGTCAACGACGCGCTGTCCTGGGAACGCATCCTGACCAGCAAGAACTCCGCGCGGGGCTGAGCGCGCTTTCCCCAGGGGCTCACAAGCCCAGGGCTCGCAAGGCGCGCGGCGACGCGCTATGCAAGTGTTCGCGACACAGCGTGGAGGCGCGGTGCCGCAATGAGCTTTGGGGGATGGCATGAAGATAACGGTGCTTGGTGCCGGCGTCGTCGGTACGGCGGCAGCCTACTATCTGGCCGCAGACGGCCACGAGATCACCGTCATCGAGCGTCATGCGGCGCCGGCGCGAGGCACCAGCCAGTCGAATGCCGGGCTGGTGTCTCCAGGTGACGCCACCGCCTGGGCCTCGCCCGCGGCACTCAAGACGTTCCTGCGCGGGCTCTACAATCATGATCTCGGCATCAAGGTGCGGCTGCGCTTCGATCCCTATTTCCTCGCCTGGAGCCTGCGCTTCCTTCGCCAGTGCACGGTGGCCCGCCTGCGGGCCAACAGCCAGGTCAAGCTGCGGCTGGCGCTCTATTCGCGCGACTGCATCAACGCCATATCCGCCGGTACCGGCATCCACTATGACGAGCGCAAGAAGGGCATCCTCTACTTCTTCCGCTCGCAGCACAGTCTCGACACCGGCACCGACAATTACCGCTATCTGGCCGAGCATGGCCTGCCCATCGAGATCGTCGGCCGCGACCGGCTGGTCGAGCTTGAACCAGGTCTTGCCGGGGTGAAGGAAAAGATCGCCGGCGGTGTCTACTCGCCGATCGACCAGACCGGTGATTCCCGGCAGTTCGTGGAAAACCTCTCTGCCTATGCCGCCGAAAAGCTTGGCGTGAGATTCCTTTATGGGACGACGGTCGAGGGCCTCGACATCGAAGGCGACCGGGTGCGCGCCGTGATGACCTCGTCCGGACCGATCGCCGGCGATGCGGTGGTCATATCGATGGGGCCGGAGAGCGGCCTGCTCGGCCGGCGCTACGGCATCGACCTGCCGGTCTATCCGGTGAAGGGCTATACCGCGACGATTCCGCTGGAGGATGAGAGCAAAGGCCCGACCATGGGCGGCGCCGACGAGGATCAGCTGATGGCCTATTCGCGCCTCGGCAATCGATTGCGGTTGGCTTCGACCGCCGAATTCACCGGCTTCGACCGCACCCACAAACCCAGCGACTTCGCCACCATGTTCAGAACCGGCAAGGACCTGTTCCCCGGTGCTTTCGACGAGAGGAAGGCCGAGCTATGGGCAGGTTTGCGGCCGATGATGCCGAACTCGGTGCCGGTCATCGGCCAGGCGAAATACCGCAACCTTTACCTCGACACCGGCCACGGCCATGTCGGCTGGACCATGGCGTGCGGCTCGGGAAAATTTCTCGCCGACCTCATCGCCGGCCGCAAGCCGGAGATCGACCCGCAAGGCCTGGTCTACAGGGGATAGGATGTCGGGACCGCAAGTCGCCATCGACCTTGGCCGCATCGAGCGCAACGCCCGCACCGTTGTGGACCGCTGCGCGCTTTCGGGCATCAAGGTTTTCGGCGTCACCAAGGGCACTTGCGGCATGCCGCAGGTGGCGCGCGCCATGCTGCGCGGCGGCGTCTCCGGGATCGCCGAGTCGCGTTTCGAAAACATCCGCCGGCTGCGCGACAGCGGTATCAGCGCGCCGATCATGCTGTTGCGCAGCCCGCCGATGGCGCGCGTCGAGGAGGTGGTGCGCACCGTCGACGTCAGCCTGCAGTCGGAGCTGACGATCATCCGCGAGATCTCGCGCACCGCCGAGCGTATGGGCCGCGTCCACGACATCATGCTGATGATCGATCTCGGCGACCTCCGCGAAGGCATCTGGCCGAACGACCTCATCCCCACCGTCGAGCGGATTCTCGACATGAAGGGCGTGCGCATCGCCGGCATCGGCACCAATCTCGGTTGCTTCGGCGCCATCATGCCGACGGAGGAAAATCTCGGCCAGCTCGTCGCTCATGCCTACAAGACCGAACGCCTGTCCGGGAAAAGCCTGGACTTCATCTCCGGCGGCGCGTCGTCGTCGCTGCCGCTGCTGCTTGAAGGCAAATTGCCGGCCGGCATCAACAATTTGCGCATCGGCGAGGCGATCCTGCAGGGCGGTGTCGAGACCTTCCGCGATGTCCCATGGGCGGAACTCGAACCCGATGCCTGCCGGCTGACCAGCGACGTCATCGAGGTCAAGCTCAAGCCGTCGCGGCCGATCGGCACCTCCGGCTACGACGCCTTCGGCAACCAGCCGGTCTTTCCCGACGAAGGCGACAGGCTGCGCGCCATCGCCAATATCGGCCGCGAGGACGTACTGGTCGAGGGACTGACGCCGATCGCCAAGGGGATAAGGGTGCTCGGCGCCTCCAGTGACCATCTGCTGCTCGATGTGCAGGATGCCGAGCCGCCGATCGCCGTTGGTGACCGCGTCGCCTTCCGCATGAGCTACGGCGCCATGCTTCTGGCGATGACCTCGGAATATGTCGAAAAAGCACCGATGCACGATGTCGCGGATTTCTCCGGCCGCAAGATGGTGTCGATCTCGGCCGAAGCGGAAGCGGCTCGCATCCTCGCGCGCGAAGCAACCGGCGCCCGGCTGGAGGCGATGAATTTCGACGTCGTCGAACTGGCCGATGTCGATCGACCGCCCTCGGGCCTGATCCGGTTCGCCGCCGGCGCCGATCGTCGCATCGCGCACAAGGCGCTGACCGCAACGGCCCGCGCGACCCACTCCTTCGGCCTGATCTGGATCGATTCCATCGCCGCGCTGATGCCGGAGGACGAAGATGGCATCGACCTGCCGGAGGCGTCGGTACTGGCGCGCTCGCTTGGCCTCGACCACAAGGCCGGCGCGCTGCAGCCGCAGCTGTCGCCGGAAAACGTCGTCATCATCGGGCTGCGCCATGCCGACCCGGCGGAAGTGCGGGTGCTGAAGGATTCGCGCGTCTCGGCCTTCACGATGACCGATATCGACGCCATGGGCATGCGCGACCTGATGCACGAGGCAATCCGTATCGCCACCTCGGGCACGCAAGGGTTTCATGTCAGCTATTCGCCCACGGCGACCGAATTCGCCGGCTGGGCGGCTGGCTCCGGCGGCCTCACCGTGCGCGAGACGCATCAGGCGATGGAGGCGATAGCGCTTTCCGGCGGGTTGCTGTCGATGGATGTCTCCGGCCTGAGTACCGATCTGGAGCCCAGGATCGGTAGCGACACGGTCAACTTCGTCATGTCGGCCTTCGGTAAGCGAATTCTCTGATCAGCCAATAGCCTCGACGGCTGCTCGCCACGCGCTGATATATTCCGCCCAGGCCGGATCGGCCGGCGGCTCCAGTGTTTGACCTTTGCCATGCGCCGCGCGCTGGTCCGATGCAAGCAGGGCGGCCCCGATGCTGGTGCCGGTAGCGGCTTCCGATGCGATGAGGGCGCGGCCAGTGCTCGCGGCGAGCATCCGCGTGAACAATTGATTGCGCGCGAAAGGCCCCTCGACGGTCGTCGGGCCATCGCCGCCGACGAGGTCGAGGCAGGTCGCCGTCATCAGCGCCAGGTAGAAGGAGATGGCGGCAAAGCGTTGGCCGGGAGGGATCGCCTCGCCCTTGCGCCATGCGGCGGTGTGATGCGGAAACGGCCCCGAGCCTTGCTGGATCGAAGGCAAAAGCAATGTCTTGCGCGCCAGCACCGCGGTGACATCGCTGTCGCTCCAGCTCTGCGCCGAGCCCTCGGTCAGCAGCGAGAATTCGCGGCCACCCATGAACCGCGCCGAGGGCACGGGGTCGCCGAGCGCATTGACATTGACCAGCGTATCCCTTGCCGGATCGAGCGCCACCGTCTTGCCGCCGACCGCCATCGACACCACCCAGGTGCCGGTCGAGACCACGCAGAAGGGCGGCGCATCTGACAGGAGGTGGGGCAGCAGCGAGGCGTTGGAATCGTGCAGGCCGCAAAAGACCGGGGTTTGTGGATCGAGCCCGGTCCGCTCCGCAAGCGCGGGCAGGATCGAGCCAAGCCGGTCCCTGGCCGGCCGCACCGGCGCCATCAGCTCGCGCCAGCCCAGGCGATCGACCAGCGCCGAAAAATCCCCCGTCCAGGGGTTCCACAAATCGGTGTGGCAGCCGAGCGAGGTGACCTCGTTGGCGGCCACGCCGGTCAGGCGCAGCGCCCAGTATTGCGGGTACATCAGCATCGCGGCGGCCCTGGCGAACTCCGTCGGGAAACTTTGCTGCTGCCAGAAGAATTGCGCGCCGAGATTGAGGCCGAGCGGCAGGCGCGGCGTGCCGGTCTCGGAGAAGGGCGGGCGGATCGCGTCATAGTCGGACGCCAGTTCATCGGGCCCATCGTATTCATAATCGAGGACAGGCAGCACCAGCTCGCCCGTGGCATCGACCAGCACGCCGGTCGCGCCATGCGTGGTGATCGAAACTGCGTCGATGCGCTGTTCGCGATTGAGGTCGGCAAGACTGTCGAGGATGAACGCCCACAGCGCGTCGACATCGTGATGCGGGTAGGGCGCTTGTCGCACCGGCGCGTTCGCCACCCGGCGCAGCTTCACCTCGCTCAATGTGGCGAGATCGACCAGCGCCACCTTGGCGTTGGTCTTGCCGATGTCGATGACGGCGATATGGCGGACCGCGCTCATTCCATATGGAACATCATTTCCAGCGGCACCGCCACCGGCTCGTTATCCGGTTTCGTCTCCATGATGTCGGCCATTTCAGCCCACCAGCGCTGCATCACCGGATGCTTCGGCAGATCGTCCATGCCGTGGCCATCGCGCCGCCACAGCACGCCGAACAGGATGTTCGTCTCCTCGTCGAGATGGATGGAGTAGTCGGAGACGCCGGCCTGCTTCAGCAACGCGACCAGCGACGGCCAGATTTCATCGTGGCGCTTTTTGTACTCGGCCTTCATGCCGGGTTTGAGCATCATCTTGAATGCGTATTTCTCGGGCATCAGGCCAGGCGTCCCCCGCGCAGCCGCCGCCAGACGATCGGCAGCGCTATGACGGTGATCAGCAGCAGGCCGATGAAGATCGACATGACGATGCCGGGCACGTTGAGCAGGCCGAGCCCGAAGGTCACCAGCCCCATGATCAGGGCGGCAAGCACCACGCCGACGATGCTGCCGGCGCCGCCGAGGATGCTGACGCCGCCGAGCACCACCATGGTGATGACCTCCAGCTCATAGCCCTGCGCGATCGACGGACGCGTCGAGCCGAGCCGCGACGTGATCAGCACGGAGGCGATGCCCGACATCAGGCCGGTCAGGCAAAACAGGATGAATTTTATGCGGCCGACGCGCACGCCGGAAAACTGCGCCGCGACCGGATTGTTGCCGATCGCGAAGACCCGGCGGCCGAAACTCGTGCGGTGCAGCAGGAACCAGTAGACCACCGCGGCGATGAGGAAGAGCACCAGTTCGAACGACACCACCCACCAGACATAACCCTGGCCGAAGAAGGCGAAGCTTTCGGGATAGCCCTTGTAGGCCTGGTCGCCGAGAGTGATGAAGGCGATGCCGCGAAACAGGCTCATCGTGCCGATGGTGACGACGATGGAAGGCAAGCCGAGGCGCGTGACCAGCAGTCCGTTGAAGGCGCCGCAGCCGAGCCCGACGACGATGCCGATCAGGACAAGCACTGGCGTGCCGGCGCCGGCCTGCACCGCCATGCCCATCATGGTCGAGGCGAGCGCGATGATGGCGGCCACCGACAGGTCGATCTCGCCGGAAATAATCAGTAGCGCCATGGCGAACGCGATCAGGCCCTTCTCTGTGAAATTGAAGGTGAGATCGGACAGCGAATACGGATCGAGGAAATAGGGTGAGGCGAAACTGTTGATGGCAAAGATGGCGATGGCCACCAAGACCAGCAGCGCTTCCCAGGAAAAGATCGCCGAAGAGAGCGGCTTGTCGAGCCGGTCGGGAATGTGGCGAGGGGCAAAGACGTCGGTCATGTCACCGCTTCCACCTTCTTGAGAATGATGCGGCCCTGCTGGCGTTCGCCGCGCGCGTTGAGCACGACCGCCAGGATGATGGCGCTGCCCGAAATAGCCATCTGCCAGAAGGGCGAGATGTTGATGACCGGCAAAGCGTTGGAGATGATGCCGAGGAACAGCGCGCCGAGCACGGCGCCGCCGACCGAGCCGATGCCGCCGGCGATCGAGATGCCGCCGATGACGCAGGCGGCGATGATGTTCAACTCGTAGCCGTTGGCGACCTCGACCGAGGCGATCACATAGCGCGAGATCCAGAGATAACCGCAGAGGCCACCGATCATGCCGGAGATGCAGAAGACGATGAATTCGGTCCGCCCGACATCGATGCCGGTATAGACGGACGCCGTCGGATTGACGCCGATGGCATAGATCGAGCGGCCGAGCGCGGTGCGCGTCATCAGCACGAAGAACAGCGCGATCACCAGGATGGCGATCCAGGACAGAACCGGAATGCCGAGGAAAGCAGCGCGCTGGAAGCCGATGAAATCCGGACTCATCCTGTCGGCATTGACCCAGGCGCCGCCGGACAGGACGAAAGTGGCGCCGCGATAGATGGTGAGCGTGCCCAGCGTCACCACGATCGAGGGGATGTTCAGACGCCACACCAAAAGGCCGTTGATGGCGCCGAGCACCAGCCCGACTGCGAGCGCGATGACGATCAGCAGCGGGATCGGGATCGCCGGGTGCGCGGCGTTCAGCATCGCCACCACCATTCCGGTGAAACAGAGGTTCGACGCCATCGACAGGTCGATCGAGCGCGTCAGGATGACGACCATCTGGCCGAGCGCCAGGATCATCAGGATCGAGGTGTCGTTGAACACCTGGCGCAGATTGCCGGGGTCGGCAAAGGCGGGGAAGCGCGTCGAGATCAGCCCGATCAAGGCGACGATGGCCGCGAGCAGCCAGATTTCGCGGTATTTGAGGAAAGCTTTCATGCCGCGATCCCTGCTGCTGTCCTGACCAGCGTCTCGGCATCCAGTCCCTTGTTGTCGTAGACCGCCGCGACAAGGCCCTCGCGCATGACGACGACGCGATCGGACATGCCGAGAATTTCAGGCAGTTCGGACGACACCATGATTACCGACAAGCCCTGCGCCACCAGTTCGGCCATGAAGCCGTGCACGGCGGCCTTGGAGCCGATATCGATGCCCTTGGTCGGCTCGTCCAGGATGATCACCTTGGGCGCGGTCGCCAGCCATTTGGCGATGACCACCTTCTGCTGGTTGCCGCCCGATAGCGTGCCGACATCCTGGCTCAGCGAGGAGGCCCTGAGGTCGAGCCGTTCCGTGTAGGAACGGGCCAGCGAAAACTCCTCCGCCAGCCGCAGCATGCCTGATTTGGAGGTGCGGGCGAGCGATGGCAGCGAAACATTCTGGAAGATCGGCAGGCCGATAACCACGCCCTGCTTGCCGCGTTCTTCCGGGACGTAGACGATGCCGGCCTCGATCGAATCCGCGGCCGATTTCGGCGCGATCGCCTTGCCATCCAGCGTGATCGTGCCGGCGCTTATGCGGGTAATGCCTGAAATCGCCTGCATCACCTCGCTGCGCCCGGCGCCGACCAGGCCATAGAAGCCAAGAATCTCGCCCTTGTGCAGTTCGAAGCCGATATCCCTGAACTCGGTCGGATGCGACAGGCCGGAAACGGAAAGCACCGGCGCGCCGATCTCGGCCTTGCGCTGCGGAAAGATGTGGTCGACCGAACGGCCGACCATCATGCGCACGATCTGGCTCTGGCCGGCATCCCTGATCAGGCCTTCGCCGACCATCTCGCCGTCGCGGAACACCGTGTAGCGATCGGCAATGCGATAGATCTCGTCGAACTTGTGGCTGATGAACAGGATCGCCTTGCCCTGCTCCCTGAGGAATTCGATCAAAAGGAAAAGCTCCTCGATCTCCTTCATCGAAAGGGCTGCGGTCGGCTCGTCCATGATGACGATCTGGGAGTCGATCGACATGGCGCGCGCGACGGCGACGAGATGCTTGTTGGCGATGCCGAGATCCCTGAGCCGCGCATCGGCATCGATATGGCCGGCATGCATGGTGTCGAGCACTTCGCGCGCATTCTTGCGCATCGTGCGCCAGTCGATGGTGCCGAAGCGCGTGCGCGGCGCATGGCCGAGGAAGATGTTTTCGGCGACGCTGAGATCGTCGAACAGCACGGTTTCCTGATGGATGGCGGTGACGCCGTGGCCGAAGGCGGCGTGCGCGCTGGGCAGCGCGACGGCCTGGCCGTCGATGCTGATCGTGCCCGCATCGGGCTGGTAGATGCCGGTCATGATCTTGACCAGCGTCGACTTGCCGGCGCCATTCTCGCCGATCAGCGCGGTCACCTGGCCGGGATAGAGCGACAGGCTGACATTGTGCAGGGCACGGACACCGGGGAAGCTCTTGGAGATGCCGGACAGTGCCAGGCGCGGAGCGGAGGCCGGAAGCCGCTCGTCAGTCTCGCTGTGTCGGGCCGTCGTGTCCATATCCGTATCAAGCCCTGAAACTAGGTCCGTTTGAAGTCGCGGCGGGATGTGAGTCCCGCCGCGCCAGCTTGAAAGCTCCGAGATCAATAGATCTTGGAGAACTTCTCGATGTTGCTCTTGTCGAACTGGAAGGGCGGAGCCATCGCGGCCGAGTTGGTGTCGTCGAGCGTCACCTTGCCGACGCGGCCGATCGACAGCGTCGCACCCGGCTTGGCCTCTTCCTTCTTCACCGCCAGGTCGTGGGCGAGGTAAACGGCGGAGTAGCCGAGGTCGATCGGGTTCCACAGCGCAACCGCCTGGCTGGCGCCGTTGTCGATGAACTTCTTGAACTCCGACGGCAGCGCAAGGCCGGTGACATTGACCTTGCCGATCAGGTTCTCGTCGGTGACGACCTGGGCGGCGGCGACGACGCCGACGGTGGTCGGCGCGATGATCGCCTTGAGGTTCGGATAGGACTTCAACAGGCCCTTGGCCTCGTCCGTGCTCTTGGCCGAATCGTCATCGCCATAGACGGTGGCGACCAGCTTGATCTTGGGGAACTTCTCCGGCAGCACCTTCTTGGCAGCTTCGATCCAGGAATTCTGGTTGGTCGCGGTCGAGGAAGCCGACAGGATGGCGACATCGCCGCCTTCCGGCAGATAGTCGGCGGCGAGCTTGATGATGGTCTCGCCGATCAGGCTGGTGTCGGACGGATTGAGGTGAAGCTGGCGGCCTTCCTTGGCGACGCCCGAATCCCAGGAGATGACGGTGATGCCGCGTTCCATCGCCTTCTTCAGCACCGGCACCAGCGCGTCGGCGTCATTGGCCGAAATCGCGATGGCGTTGACCTTCTGCGCGATCAGCGAATTGACCACTTCGATCTGCGCCTCGGCGGTCGCCTTGGTCGGGCCGGTGTAGATGATGTCGACGTCGCCGAGTTCCTTGGCCGCCTCTTGCGCGCCCTTGTTGGCGGCATCGAAGAAGCCGTTGCCGAGGGACTTCACCACCAGCGCGATCTTGACGTTTTCCGCGTAGGCGGCATTCACGAACATGGCGGCCGAGAAGGCCGCCGTCACCATCAATTTCTTCAAGAAGCTCATCGAATTTCCTCCCTTGAGCGTTGCATTCCATCGCCGCTGCGGGCGTGAGGTGTCTCAGGCCTGCAGTGAAGATTCTTCTTTTGTCGACTTGCGGGCGACGATCAACGTCACCCCCGCGGCTTCCAGCATCTTTGCCTCGCGGTCCTCGATGCCGTCGTCGGTGATGACGGTGGCAATGCGCGAAAGACCGCACAGGATCAGGCTGGAGCGTTTGCGGAATTTCGAGGAATCGACCAGCACCACCAACTCGTCGGCCTGGTCGATCAGCTTCTGCTCCGCCTGGATCAGCAGTGGATCGCCTTCCATCAGGCCGAGAGGCCCCAGTCCCTGAGCGCCCATGAACATGCGGCGTGCGTAGAAATTGCGCGTCACGTCATTGTCGAAGGGCGACAGGATGATGTTCTGCTCGCGATAGATGGTGCCGCCCGACAGCATGACCGTGTTCTTGGAGTGCTTGAGCAGGTGCTCGGCGATCGGGAACGAATTGGTGAAGATCGGCATGCGGAAGCCGGTCAGGAAATGCACCATCTGGAAGGTGGTGGTACCGCCATTGATGATGATCGGCTCGCCGTCCTTGCACAACTCGACCGCTTCACGAGCGATCGCCCGCTTCTGCGCCGCGTTGAGGGTTTCGTTGACGGAAAAGGGGCGGCCGGCCAGCCCGATGAACTGCGGCGGCGAGATCGCCTCGGCACCACCGCGTACACGGCGCAGGCGCTTTTGGACATGGAGAGCCGCGATGTCGCGCCGGATCGTCGCCTCGGACGATTCCGTCAGGTCGACCATTTCCTGCACCGTCACCACAGGTTTTTCCTGGACGGCGGACAGAATGATCCTGTGGCGCTCTTTTTCGTGCATGGTTCCTCCCTGCCTGAGCATCTAGGCACCCAAACCGAGCAGTGTCAATCATTTCCGATCATATAATTTCATTGTGCAGTGCAATATGATTGATATTGATCGTTTGTGATTGACAAGCTCGCCTCTTGCGTAGACATTCCCGAGCGAAAAAGGAGCGCATGGTGCGCGCTCCAAAGGGAGGATTACTATGCTCGACAAGCGCTCCGGCTCGCGCCTCGCCAATCTGTGGGACGACGCGAAGGCGAAGGGGATGAGCGAGCCCGAGCTGCTGGTCTACCGCTCGAACACGCTCGGCTCCGACAAGCGCGTCACCAATTATGGCGGCGGCAACACCTCCTCGAAGATATGGCAGAAGGATCCGCTCACCGGCCAGGATGTGGAAGTGCTGTGGGTGAAGGGGTCGGGCGGCGACAGCGCCTCGATCAAGCTTGATGGCTTCGCAACGCTCTACATGGACAAGCTGCGGGCGCTGAAGGGGCTTTATCGCGGCGTCGAGCACGAGGACGAGATGGTGGGCTATCTTCCCCACTGCACCTTCAACCTCAATCCGCGCGCGGCCTCGATCGACACGCCGCTGCACGCCTATGTGCCGAAGCCTTTTGTCGACCACATGCATCCCGATGCCATCATCGCCATCGCCGCCGCCAAGGATTCCAGGGTGCTGACGAACGAGATATTCGGCGATGCCATTGGCTGGCTGCCGTGGAAGCGGCCGGGCTTCGAACTCGGCCTGTGGCTGGAGAAATTCTGCATCGAACACCCCACCGCCAAGGGCGTCATCCTCGAAAGCCACGGCCTGTTCACCTGGGGCGATACGCCGAAGGAGTGCTACGAAACGACGATTTCGGTGATCAACCAGGCGATAGAGTGGTTCGAGCGCCGCTCCGAAGGCGTGGCGATCTTCGGTGGGGAGGTGGTGAAGTCGCTCGATGCCGCTGCCCGCCGAGCGATTGCCGCCAAGCTGATGCCCAGGATTCGCGGCCTGATCTCGGAAAAGAGCCACAAGCTTGGCCACTTCGATGACTCGCCCGCCGTGCTCGAATTCGTCAACTCCAGGGATTTGCGCCCACTGGCCGCACTCGGCACCTCGTGCCCGGACCACTTCCTGCGCACCAAGATCCGTCCGCTGGTGATCGAATTCGATCCCGCAAGGCCGGATGTCGACGCCGTCATCGCGCGCCTCGCCGACGACATTGCCGAATATCGTGTCGGCTACCAAGCCTACTACGACAGCTGCAAGCATGCGGACTCGCCTGCTATCCGCGACCCCAACGCGGTGGTCTATCTGATGCCCGGCGTCGGCATGTTCACCTTCGCCGGCGACAGGGCGACAGCGCGCATCTCGGGCGAATTCTACGTCAACGCCATCAACGTCATGCGCGGTGCGTCGACCGTCTCGTCCTATGTCGGCCTGCCGGCGCAGGAGGCCTTTGACATCGAGTATTGGCTGCTCGAGGATTTGAAGCTGCAGCGCATGCCGAAGCCGAAGTCTCTCGCCGGCCAGATCGCACTGGTCACCGGCGGCGCCGGCGGCATCGGCCGCGCCACGGCCAACCGCCTGCTGCGCGAAGGCGCCTGCGTCGTGCTGGCCGATATCGACGAGGCGGCACTCGCTGGCGCCAACGAGGAACTGGCAAAAGCCTATGGCAGGGATTTCGTCCGCCCAGTTCTCATCAACGTCACCTCGGAGGACCAGGTCGTCGCCGGCTTCGCCGAGACGGCCGTCGAGTTCGGCGGCATCGACATTCTGGTCTCGAATGCCGGCTTGGCATCGTCGGCGCCGATCGAGGAGACGACCCTGGCGCTGTGGAACAAGAACATGGACATCCTGTCCACAGGCTATTTCCTGGTCTCCAGAGAAGCATTCCGGCTGTTCCGGGTACAGAAGATCGGCGGCAACGTCGTCTTTGTCGCCTCCAAGAATGGCCTGGCGGCATCGCCCAACGCCGCCGCCTACTGCACCGCCAAGGCCGCCGAAATTCATCTCGCCCGCTGCCTGGCGCTGGAGGGCGCGGAAGCCCAGATCAGGGTCAATGTCGTCAACCCGGATGCGGTGCTGCGCGGCTCGAAGATATGGACCGGCGAGTGGAAGGAACAGCGTGCCGCCGCCTACAAGATGTCGACCGACGATCTGGAAGAGCACTACCGCTCGCGTTCGATGCTGAAGCGCTCCGTCTTCCCGGAAGACATCGCCGAGGCGATCTATTTCCTCGCCTCCGACATGTCGGCCAAGTCGACAGGCAACATCATCAACGTCGACGCCGGCAACGCACAGAGCTTTACGCGGTAGCCGCTCGCCGGCGCTCACGCTGGCCCCTTCTCTCCCGTCGCTATACGGGGAGAAGTTTCCGGCAGGCGGATGAGGGGCGCCGCCGACCGAATGCATTCTGGGAGGAACAGCAGTGTCAGAATCCATCATTTCCGCCGACATCGTCGCCAGCAGTAACGCCGCGCGCAAGATTGACCTCGATCGTGACTATGCCTCGCTCGGCGAGCGCCTCGACCGACGCGGCATCGCCATCGACTCTATCCGCGACAAGGTGGAAAAGTTCGCGGTCGCGATCCCGTCCTGGGGCGTCGGCACCGGCGGCACCCGCTTCGCCCGCTTTCCCGGCGCCGGTGAGCCGCGCGACATCTTCGACAAGATCGAGGATTGCGCTGTCATCCAGCAGTTGACGCAGGCGACGCCGACCGTGTCGCTGCACATTCCTTGGGACAAGGCCGATCCGAACCGGCTGAAGCAGGCGGCCTCCCGCTTCGGGCTTGGCTTCGATGCGATGAACTCCAACACCTTTTCCGACGCGAAGGACCAGACGCTTTCCTACAAATTCGGTTCGCTGTCGCATGCCGACGCCGACACGCGTCGTCAGGCGGTCGAGCACAATCTCGAATGCATCGAGATCGGCAAGACGCTTGGGTCGAAGGCGCTGACGGTGTGGATCGGCGACGGCTCCAACTTCCCCGGCCAGGTCAATTTCGCCAAGGCGTTCGAGCGCTATCTCGATGCCATGAAGGAGATCTATGCCGGGCTGCCGGACGACTGGAAGCTGTTCACCGAACACAAGATGTATGAACCTGCCTTTTACTCCACCGTCGTGCAGGACTGGGGCACCAACTACATCATATCAAGGGAGCTCGGCGACAAGGCCTTCTGCCTGGTCGACCTCGGCCATCATGCGCCCAACGTCAACATCGAGATGATCGTCTCACGGCTGATTCAGTTCAAAAAACTCGGCGGCTTCCACTTCAACGATTCGAAATATGGCGACGACGACCTCGATGCCGGGTCGATTGACCCCTATCGGCTGTTCCTGGTTTTCAACGAATTGGTCGATGCCGAGCTGTCAGGCCCCGAGGGGTTCGACCCCGCCCATATGCTCGACCAGAGCCACAATGTCACCGATCCGATCGAAAGCCTGATGCTGTCGGCGGTCGAGGTGCAGCGCGCCTATGCGCAGGCGCTGCTGGTCGACCGAAAGGCGCTTGAGGGGTTCCAGGACGGCAATGACGCTCTGATGGCGACGCAGACGCTGAAGGCGGCCTACCGAACCGATGTCGAGCCGATCCTTGCCATGGCACGGCTGAAGACAGGTGGCGCCATCGATCCGGTCGCCGCATACCGGGCGGCGGGCTATCGCGCCAAAGTCGCGGCGGAGCGGCCAGCCGTCGCAGGTGGTTCCGGCGGGATCGTTTGAGGTAGAGCCGATCTTCCCCTTTGCGGGGGAGATGTCCGGCAGGACAGAGGGGACGCTGTCGCGCCGACGTCCGAAAGTTGGCGGTCCTTCACGCCTCCTCTGCCCTGCATCTCCACCACAAGCGAGCAGTCACCAACCCGTGAATGTCTTCATTGAAGATGGACTCGATCGCTCCAAGTAGCTCTTCTAGGCAAGCATCACTTGGAGAACCCGCCATGCATCTCACCCGTAGGACATTGATCGCCCTCGGTCTTTCCATCGCCTTCACCTTTTCGCCATCGGCTTTCGCCGCGTCGCCAGCACCGGCCAAGGGCGAGAACGGCATGGTCGTCACGGCCCAGCATCTGGCTTCCGAAGTCGGCGTCGAGGCGTTGAAAAAGGGCGGCAATGCCGTCGATGCGGCTGTCGCCGTCGGCTATGCCTTGGCCGTCGTCTATCCCAATGCCGGCAATATCGGCGGCGGTGGCTTCATGACCATCCGCTTCAAGGACGGCAAATCGACCTTCCTTGATTTCCGCGAGCGGGCGCCGCTTGCCGCGACCAAGACCATGTATCTCGACAAGGACGGCAACCCGGTGAAGGGCGCTAGCCTGGACGGCTATCTCGCGGTCGGCGTACCAGGCTCGGTGGCTGGTTTCGAGATGGCGCGCCAGAAATATGGCACCTTGTCCAGGCAGGACCTGATGGCGCCGGCGATCGCCTATGCCAGAGATGGGTTCGTCCTCAACCAGGGCGATGCGGCTTCGTTCGCCGGCAGCGCCGAAAGGTTGGCGAAGGACCCAGCGGCGGCGGCGGCCTTCCTCAAAACCGATGGCAAGCCCTATGGCGTCGGCGAGAAGCTGGTTCAGCCCGACCTTGCCGCGTCGCTCTCGGCCATTTCCGAGAGAGGTCCCGATGCCTTTTACAAGGGCGCCATCGCCGACGCCATCGTCAAGGCGAGCGGCGCCAAGGGCGGTATCCTGGCCAAGGGCGATTTCGAACAATACGCGGTGCGCGAGTTGAAGCCCGTCACCTGCTCCTATCGCGGCTACGAGATCATCTCTTCGCCGCCGCCGAGCTCAGGCGGCGTCATCATCTGCGAAATCCTCAACGTGCTGGAAGGCTATCCGCTGTCCTATCTCGGCGCCGGCTCGGCCGAGACCGTCCACGTCATGGTCGAGGCGATGCGCCACGCCTATGTCGACCGCAACTCCGCGCTCGGCGATCCCGATTTCGTCGACAATCCCGTCTCCAGGCTGCTGGACAAAGCCTATGCCAAGGACATCCGCGACAAGATCGATCCGTTCCGCGCCGGCGTGTCGCAGGATCTGATGCCGAAGGGCTTCGGCGAGTCGAAGGAGACGACGCATTATTCGATCATCGACAAGGACGGCAACGCGGTCGCGGTCACCTACACGCTCAACGGTTCGTTCGGTGCCGGCGTGGTCGCCGACGGCACCGGCATCCTGCTCAACAACGAGATGGACGACTTCACCCAGAAACCCGGCGTGCCCAACCTCTATGGCCTCGTCCAGGGCGAGGCCAATGCCATCCAGCCGAAGAAGACGCCGCTGTCCTCGATGAGCCCGACCGTGGTGGCCAAGGATGGCAAGCCGTTCATGGTCATCGGCAGCCCAGGCGGCTCGCGCATCATCACCATCACGCTGGAAGCCATCGTCAACGTGATCGACCACGGCATGAACATCCAGGAGGCGATCGACGCGCCGCGCATTCATCACCAATGGCTGCCCGATACCGTCTATGTCGAGCCGTTCGGCCTTTCGCCGGATACAGAAAGACTGCTGGCCGGGATGGGCTATCGCCTTGATCTCAGTGACCAGAGCTGGGGCCAGGCGGCGGGCATTCTCGTCGGCGGCAAGAGCCTGGCGGAAATCGAGAAGGGCGGCGGCGCGCGCTACAATGGCGCCATCGACAGCCGCGCGGCAGCCGGCGAAGCGCTCGGATATTGATAGGCCGCAAGACCGTTGCTTTCCGCATGAGGCCGGATTCCGCCTTTCGGGACCGGCCTCCGCCTCATGGCCCGGGAGCCGTCAGGTCACCAGCGTGATGGTCGACGCGATCAGCATCAAGGCGGCGATGCCGACGAACAGCGCATAGATGCGTGGCCGGTCGAGCAGCAGCGCGTTTCCCGATATCCAGGCCGACGTGGCACCGCCCAGCGCGAACAGGAACCCGTTGCGGTGGCCGAAAGTCATCGACGCGGCCATCAAGCCGCCGATGATCAGGGCGCCGAACACGATGATCACGGCGACCGCGTACTTCTCGAAGTCGTTATTGCCGATCCCTGGTCCGATCGCGTTCAAATTCGGCAGGTCGTCCGGATCGAAGGGGTTCGCCGACCCGTATTCGTCTTGACCCATGGATTCTCGCATCACTTGATCTCCGCTGACCGGCAACAAACCATCAACGCCTGCCGAGCGCAACCCGATCACGCTGTGGCGGATGCGCCCGGCACCGCCTCCGGCCCCTTTTCGGGGATAGTTTGCTGACGGATTTTAGGAGCTGTTGCCGGATCGCGTCACCTGCCTTCTTGGGGTTTGTCGCCGCCGGCCTCGTCTTAAAACTTGACTAAGAATATCCTGTTTAATAGTCAACTCGGATTGGTCGCCGGAGACCAGGCCCCGGGCAACAGGCAAGCCAAGTTGAATACAGATCATCAACCCCGGCCAGGAGAGGTCAATCGTCCGGGCGTCCGGATCACGCGTCGCCACGCGCTCGCGCTGTTCACTCTGCCGTTCACCGGCGTGGTGACGCCAGCCGCGGCCAGCCCGCCGCGCATCGTCTGCCTCGATGACGGGTTGGCGGAGACCCTGCTCATGCTCGGCATCACGCCGGTCGCTATCGCCGACCGTGAGGTCTGGGAAAGGTGGGTTGTGGAGCCGCCGCTGCCGCCCCTAGTCGCCGACATCGGCACGATCCTGGAGCCCAATCTCGAATTCCTGCAACAGCTTCGTCCCGACATCATCCTCTCCATCCCTTATCTCGACGGCATCAAGCCGCTGCTCGAGCGCGTGGCACCGGTGACGACGATCGGCATCTATACGCCGGGCGGTCAGCCCTATCAGCGCGCCATCGAGGCGACCCGGCAATTGGCCGGGCTTGTCGGCAAGGAAAGGGAAGGCGAGGCGCTGATAGCGGCGACGGAGGCGCATTTTTCGACCATCAAGCAGCAGCTGGAACCGCTTTCGGCGCGGCCGATCTATGTCGTCAGCTTCCTCGATCCGCGCAATGTGCGCGTCTATGGCGAAAAAAGCCTGTTTCAGGCGGTGTTCGACCGCATCGGCATCCGCAACGCCTGGGCCGGAGAGACTAATTACTGGGGATTTGCAACCGTCGGCATCGACGGGCTGGCAACGTCTGATGATGCGCGCCTTGCCTATCTCGAACCCTTGCCCGAAGGGGCGGGCGGAACGCTGACCGAGAGCCCGGTCTGGAATGCCATGCCGTTCGTGCGCAACGGCTCGATCATGCGCCTGCCTGCGGTGCTGATGTTCGGCACGCTGCCCTCGGCGAGCCGTTTTGCCCGCCTGCTGGCCGCGGCGCTGACGGCGGAGACCGCCCGTGGTTGAGCAGGAAGCGATCTTGCCCGACAATGCCGTCCTCGTCCGCGGTCGCGCCCCGTCGCCTCGCATACCAGGCGGATATCCCCTGGGCGCGATCCTGCTTTGCGTCGTGCTTCTCTGCGCGGCCGGCGCCGCGACCCTCTCCAACATGAGCGTGCAATTGTCGCCGGCACTCTGGCTGGGGGCGCTCGCAAGCCCCGATATCGAGGATATCAGGCAGGTGCTCGTCCACTACGCCTTCCTGCCCCGGCTCGCCGTCAGCCTTCTCTGCGGTGCGGCCCTCGGACTGGCCGGGACGGTGCTGCAGCAGGTTTTGCGCAATCCGCTCGCCTCGCCCGAAACCGTCGGTGTCTCGGCCGGCGCCTATCTGGCGCTGGCGCTGGCGACGCTTCTGGCGCCGCCGCTGCTTGCCTTCGGCCGCGAATGGGTGGCGCTTGCCGGCGCCTTCACTGCCCTTGCGGCGGTCCTGGCACTCTCCTGGCACAAGGGCCTGTCGCCGCTTTCGGTTGTGCTCGCCGGGCTGGTCGTCAGCCTTTATGCCGGCGCCATCGGTGCTGCGCTTGTGGTGCTTCGGCACGAATGGCTGGCCAGCCTGTTCCTCTGGGGCGCCGGTTCGCTCGGCCAGCAGGACTGGTCGGTGACCCGGTGGCTCTTGCCGCGCCTTGGTGGTGCCGCGCTGGCGATCGGCCTCATGGTGCGGCCGCTGACCCTGCTTGGCCTCGACGACGAAGGCGCGCGCAGCCTCGGCGTCCCGCTCGGTGCCTATCGCTTCGCCGGACTGGCGGCGGCGGTCGCCCTGATCGCCTTCGTCGTTGCCGCCGTCGGCGTCATCGGCTTCGTCGGCCTTGCCGCCGCCACGCTCGCGCGCATCGGCGGCGCCCGCCGGCTCGGCGAGCAACTGGTGATGGCGCCGCTTCTCGGCGCGGCACTGCTGTGGGCCGCGGACCAGGGAGTGCAGGTCGCGACCGGGCCACAGGGCGACCTGCTGCCGACCGGCGCGATGACGGCGCTTCTCGGCGCGCCTCTGCTTCTTTGGCTTCTGCCGCGCCTCGCGCTTGGCGCGGAAGCACCGGCACTCGCCGCCGAGCGCTTGCCCAGAACGAAAAGGCCCTGCCTTGTGCTGGCGGCGATCGGCGGCCTCCTGCTTTTGCTGCTCGTGCTGGCGCTGCTCTACGCGCCGGGCACCGATGGTTGGACATTCGCGTCCGGCGATCAGCTGCGGCCCTTGCTGGCCTGGCGGCTGCCTCGAGTGTCCGCGGCACTTGCCGCCGGCGCCATGCTGGCGCTGGCCGGGCTGATGATGCAGCGGCTGACCGGGAATCCGATGGCCAGCCCCGAAGTGCTCGGCATCAGCGCCGGTGCTGCGCTCGGCATGATGGGGGCGCTGTTCGCGCTCGCCGATGCCAGCCGCCCGGTACAGACCCTGGCCGCCACGATCGGCGCCTTCGCCGCCCTTCTGGTGACGCTGGCGATCGGCCGCCGTACCGCCTATGCGCCAGAGCGGCTGCTGCTTGCCGGTGTCGCCTTGACGGCCCTGTTCGACGCGCTGATCCTGGTGCTCACCGCCACGGGCGATCCGCGCGCCATGCTTTTGCTCAATTGGCTCACCGGCTCGACCTACGGCGTCGACGCCGGCTCGGCGCTTCTGACCTCGACGTTTGCCTTTTGCCTGTTCCTGCTCGCACCGTTCTTCCTGCGCTGGCTGGACATGCTGCCGCTCGGCTCCGCCGCGGTGCAAAGCCTCGGGGTCAACCTCAAGGCAACACGGCTGCTGGTGCTTTTGATGGTGGCAGCGCTCACCGCCGCCTCGACCCTGGTCGTCGGGCCGCTGACCTTCATCGGCCTTATGGCGCCGCACCTGGCGTGGCGCCTTGGCCTGTCGCGTGCGCTGCCGCAAGCGATCGGCGCGATGCTTGCCGGCGCGCTGATCATGGTCTGCGCCGACTGGATCGGCCGCACCGCCATCTTCCCGCGCCAGATTCCGGCCGGCCTCGTCGCGACGCTGATCGGCGGCCCCGTCCTGATGTGGCTCTTGCGCCGCCGCTGAGCCTTGTCCCGTGGAGATATCCAAGCCGATGGCGACGCCAGCCTTGATTGCCGACACCACCGTCCACGACTTCGTTGGCAAAAGCGGAGGCGATCCCTGGCGGGTCTTCATCCATGTGCCGTCGGGGCCAATGCCCGAGGCCGGCTGGCCGGTGCTCTACATGACCGACGGCAACGCCGTTATCGGCACGGCGGTCGACGCGATGCGCGCGCAGGCCCTCTATCCCGCCGGCACCAATGTCGGCTGGGGCGTCATCGTCGCCATCGGCTACCCCGTCGAGGGCGCCTATGACCCGCTGCGCCGCTCATGGGATCTGGGCCCCCCGCCGGGCAGGACCTATCCGCCCTTCCACGAGGGCACGCCGGAAGTCAGGACCGGCGGGGCGGGGGATTTTCTGGCCTTCATCGAAGCCGAGCTGAAGCCGTGGGTCGCCAGCCGGACCAGGATCGACGAGAGCCGCCAGGCACTTTACGGCCACTCTTTCGGAGGCCTGTTCGCGCTCTACGCCCTGTTTACCCGCCCGCTCTCATTCAGCACCTTCATTGCGGCCAGCCCTGCCATCTATTGGGAAGATCGCGTTATCGACCGCTTTCTCGAAAGGTTCGAAGCCGCTGTTCCCGGCCTGAAAGCCGACGTAATCCTGTCGGCCGGAGAGTATGAGACCGAAAAGCTGGCGCCGTTCCAGGTCGGCGCGGAAGACGAGGAAAAGCGCCTGGCGCAGAAAAAGCTCATCCTTACCGACGAATTCGCCAGGGCGATGGCGGAACGCCTCGACGCGCTCCCGGGCCTGCGGGCAAGCTTCGAACTCCATGCCGGCGAAAACCACATGTCGATCCTGCCGGTGACGGTCAACCGGGCGGTGCAGGCGGCGTTCGCGGTGCGGTAGAATTTCTATTCAGCGCGCAGGCGGCAGTTCGAACAGTTTTGCGCCGTTTTCCTGGCCGCGCTCGACATAGCCGATAATGCCGAACCACCTGGCGACGTCGGGCCCTTGGAGCCAACTGCGCGAGTGGATTGGAAGGTTGCCGGCAAGCGCCTGGATATGCCTGATATGCCGCTTGCAGAAACGGACGGTCGAGCCGCGGAAGAAATCCTCCCGCGCGGCGAACAGCGTATCGGCGGCATCGCTGTTTTCATGCCACGCGATGATCGCCACGGCCTTCTCGCCCTCGACAAGCGCGTGCGCGCGGCCTTCCTTCAAATTCATCATCAGATTGTCGTAGGCGATCTTGCTGTCCTTGCCGGCCGCCGCGTACTCGTCCGACATCCGCTTGGACAGGCCATGGAAGACATCCTCGAGATCCCCAAGCGTTGCTGCGCGTGCTCTCATTTCACCTCCTGCAGCCCCGGCAGGGAGTTTGCCCTAGGGTTGTGGGATCACCAAGCAAATTGAATCCTCCATAAGCCCGGCGAAGGCAAAGTCGTTCCGTCCATCGATCTTTGTGACAGGGCGGGCACCCGCACCAAGCCGACAGAAGGCTTCGGCCTCCCGGTTCTTTAAGACACGAGGGAACAAGAGCCTGTGGTTGCGGTTAACTGGATATGCCAGCCAAGATCCAAGAACCACGGCCGAAGCCCGGCCCGCAGCCACCCGTCCGTCGGCCGGACAAGGAAGCACCGTCAGAGCCTGAGCATGTCGATCCGCCACCACGAGACGTGCGAGAGGCGCCGGCACCAAATCCCGATGGCGACAAGAAAGCCTAAGCGACGCCACGCGAACGCGCCTGCAACAGGCGCATGCGATTGATAGCGATCAGGTGGTCACGCCATAAGCGCTTGGATTTTCAAAATGATGGTGCCCAGAGGCGGATTCGAACCACCGACACGCGGATTTTCAGTCCGCTGCTCTACCAACTGAGCTATCTGGGCCTGTTCCGGCTAACGAAAACTCGCGCTCCGGATTTCATGAAGGCACCGTGGGCGCCCCTTGAAAGCGCGTGGGTTATAGCATGGGAATCCGGCCTGTCCAGCGCCCAGATGTGGATTTCCCGCAGGAAAAGAAATGTCGCCCGATGGGCCGGTTTCCATGCCGTGCGCCCGCCTATCTGGCGCTTGGCAGCCCCTTGCGGAAGTCGGATGGGGTCATGCCGGCCAGCTTGCGGAAGGATTTGTTAAAGGCGCTGAGCGAGCCGAAGCCCGAGTCCATGGCGACCCGCAGCACATTGGCGTCCTGATGCATCAGAAGCGCCTGCGCGTAGCTCAGCCGCAACAGGTTGACATATTCGTTGAGCGTCATGCCGGTTGATTTCTTGAAGAGGCTCATGGCGTATTTGGGGTGGATATCGGCGGCGGCCGCTATGTTCATGCAATCGATGTCGTAGAGGAAATTTTCGGCGATGAAATCGCACATGCGCCCGACATTGCGTGAGGACTGCTGGTCGAAGGGGCTGCCCGCCTCCTGCCCGGCGGCGTTTTCCGGCACCAGCCGATAGGGCTCGAACCGCACCCGCTCCAGCCGCAGCAGGAGTTCGTTGACGGCATGCTCGGTCTTGGCCGGGTCGCCCGAACGGGCGTAGCGGTTCCAGCGGGCGAAATTGTCATTGTCGGATTGATCGGTGGCGCTGGTCACCAGCGTCGCGCCCGTCATCAGCCGGTGGCGTATATCCGCCGGCAGGTGCAGCCGGAAGAAATGCACCAGCGGCAGGTGCGCGCCGGCATAGACGGCGTCGTCGCTCAAATCGTCCATCTGGTGCGGCAGGCCGCCCCAGAACAGGCACATCTCGCCGGCCGAGAGCGAGATTTCGTGCTCGTTCATGCGGTAGTGGACGGAGCCGCGGACGATGAAATTCACCTCGACCTGGGCATGCCAATGCGGCTTCAGCATCACCAGCGGATTGGTGTGGAACATCTGCAACAGCAGCGGCAGGCCTTCCACACTGCTGGCACCAGGCTGGTAAAACGGCCGTTCGGGCATCTTACTTTCCGCCAATTTCGTATTCCCTTTGTCCGGGACAGGCCTTTGCCGGTGCCTAGTCTAGCCAGGCTCGCAGAGAGAGCAAATGAAATGGGAGGATTTCAATGCGCATCACACTGTCCTGCGCCGCGCTCGCGCTTGCCTTGGGCTCAGCCCCGGCCTTCGCGCAATCCGGCGAAATCACCATCTGGAGCTGGAACATCGCCGCCTCGTCGCTGAAGGCAACGGTTGCCGGTTTCAACAAGGTCCATCCCGACATCAAGGTCACGGTCCAGGATCTCGGCAACCAGCCGACCTATGACAAGTCGATCGCCGGGTGCGCGGCCGGCGGCGTCGGCCTGCCCGATATCGTGACCATCGAGAACGGCGAGGCCGAGAATTACTGGAGCCAGTTCCCCGACTGTTTCGTCGACCTGCACACGTTGGGCTACACGGCGGAAGACCAGAAGAAATTCCCCGATTTCAAGCGTACCGAACTCGAAGTCGGCGACAAGGCCTATGCCATGCCGTGGGATTCCGGCCCGGTCGCCGCCTTCTATCGCCGCGACTTCTATGAAAAGGCTGGCGTCGATCCGGCATCGATCAAGACCTGGGACGATTTCATCGCCGCCGGCAAGAAGATCCAGGCCGCCAATCCAGGGGTCTCGATGACCAATGCCGATTTCAACGGCGACAGTGAATTCTTCCGCATGATCTCCAACGAACAGGGCTGCGCCTATTTCGCCGAGGACGGCCAGTCGATCACGGTCAACCAGCCCAAATGCGTCGACGCCATGACCAAAGTCAAGGAGATGAAGGACGCGGGCATCGTCTCGTCGGCCGACTGGGGCACCAAGATCACCAACAACACCGCCGGAACCGTCGCCACCCAGGTCTATGGCGGCTGGTACGAAGGCACCATCCGCACCGAATCGGCCGGCGAAAACGGCAAATGGGGCGTCTACCTGATGCCGAGCCTGACCGCGGACGGGCCGCACGCCGCCAATCTCGGCGGTTCGTCGCTCGCCATCACCTCGGCGTCTAAGAACAAGGAAGCGGCCTACGAGTATTTGAAATACACGCTCGGCACCAATGAAGGCCAGATCACCATGCTGAAGGAGTTCGGCCTCGTCCCATCGCTGGTCTCGGCCCTGAACGACCCTTATGTCAGCCAGGGCCAGCCCTACTGGGGCGGCCAGGCGGTGTGGAAGGATATTCTGGGCACCTTGCCCAAGGTCGTTCCGAGCCGCGGTACGCAGTTCCAGAGCGATGCCGAGATCATCGTGCGCGCCGTGCAGACCAAATACCTCGCTGGCGGATATCCCGACGCCAAGGCGGCACTCGACGATGCCGCCAGCCAGATCGCCTCGGCGACTGGGCTGCCTGTCAAGTCCTGAACTCCCAGGACGGGGTCCGGGACGGCAGCTATGTCGTCCTGGACCCGCCGCTTGCACGCTTGCTTTCAACACCAGGGATGAAGGAGGACAAAAGATGCGCGCCCGCAATGCCACGGCCTATCGCTTCCTTACGCCCTATCTCCTGATCTTCGCCATCTTCTGGGTGTGGCCGATCATCTCCTCGTTCCTGATCTCGTTCCAGGCGACGCGCACCGTGCCGTGGCGCTTCGCGCCCGGTTTCAACTGGGGCCGGCTAGTCGGCGACCCCGCCTTCTTCAACGCGCTGAAGAACACGCTGCTCATCCTCGTCATTCAGGTTCCGGTGATGATCGCGCTGGCCATGGTGATGGCGGTGCTTCTGAATTCGCCGCTGCTCAAGGCGCGCGGCCTCTACCGCTTCGCCTTCTTCGCCCCGGTGGTGGTCGGCGAGGTCGCTTATTCGGCGGTGTTCCGGCTGATGTTCAGCCTCGATTTCGGGATCGTCAACAAGCTGCTGAACAGCATCGGCCTGCCCAAGGTCGACTGGTTTTCCAATGTCACGCCGGCCATGGCTCTGATCATGATCGCGGTCACCTGGCGCTGGGCCGGCTACAACGCCATCATCCTGCTGGCCGGCATGCAGTCCATTCCCGAGGATGTCTACGAGGCAGCGACGCTCGACCGGGTGAGCAAGCTCAAGCAATTCTTCTACATCACCCTGCCGCTGTTGAAGCCGGTCATCGTCTTCTGCGCGGTGCTGTCGATCATCGGCACCATGCAATTGTTCACCGAGCCGTTCCTGATCACCGAGCGCGGCGGGCCGGGCGGCGGCACCGAGACGCTCGGTCTGCTGCTTTACCGCCAGGGCTTCCGCTCGCTCAATTTCGGCTATGCCTCTGCCGTCGCCTACACCATGGCCGGGCTGGCGATCGCCATCACACTGGTGCAGCTATGGCTGACGAGGGAACCGAAATGAGCTCGCTCTCATCGGCAAGACTGAAACGAAGCATCGCACTGCACCTGTTCCTGACGCCGCTGGCGCTGATCTGGTTGTTTCCGCTGTGGATGATGGTGGTGTTCTCGACCATGCCCGACAATGGCATATTCAGCCCGGGCATCGAACTGTTGCCGCGCGGCAATTTCATCGACAATTTCAACAATTTGCAGCGCGACACAGACTTCGTCGGCGCCATCGTCATCTCCGTTTGCGTGGCGGTGACCTACACCGTCTTGTCGGTGCTGTTGACCTCGATGGCCGGCTGGGCGCTGGCCCGCTACCAGTTCTTCGGCAAAAGCGTGGTCGTGGCCATCATCCTGGGCACCATCACGCTGCCCTATGCGGTGGTGCTGATCCCGCAATTCATCATGGTGGCGCGCGACTTCAAGCTTGCCAACACCTGGGTGGCGCTGATCGTGCCGCCGCTGTTCAATTCGCTGGGCGTGCTGTTCATGCGCCAGAGTTTTTCGATGATGCCGGACGATCTGTTCGATGCGGCCCGCGTCGAGGGCGTCAAGGAGTGGCGGATCTTCGTCTTCATCGCCTTGCCGCTGGCGCGGCCGATGCTGGCGGCGCTCTGCATCATCCTGTTCCTCGCTTCCTGGAATAATTATCTGTGGCCACTTCTGATCAACAGCCAGCCGGGTTCGATGACAGCACCCGTGGCGCTTGGCACGCTGATCGGCCTGACCAAAGTGTCGTGGGGCGGCATCATGGCGGGCGCGGTCATGCTGACCGTGCCGATGCTCATCGTCTTCGTGCTCCTGCAGCGTCATTTCATCGCCGGCATCGCCGCCGGCGCGGTCAAGTAAGGAGCAGAATGGCAACCGTTATCCTCACCAACGTCGCCAAGCGCTTCGGCGCGTTCGAAGTCGTCCACGGCGCCAACATCGACATCGCCGACGGCGAGTTCGTCGTCTTCGTCGGCCCGTCGGGCTGCGGCAAGTCCACGCTGCTCAGGATGATCGCCGGGCTGGAGGACATCAGCGGCGGCGAGATCGCCATCGGCGGCAAGGTGGTCAACGATGTCGAGCCGGCCGACCGCGGCATCGCCATGGTGTTCCAGTCCTACGCGCTCTATCCGCATATGAGCGTCGAGCAGAACCTCTCCTTCGGGCTGCGCATGACCGGCAACCCCAAGGCCGACACCGAGCGGCGGGTGAAGCGCGCGGCCGAGATCCTGCGCATCAGCGAATTGATGGACCGCCGTCCGAAGAAACTTTCCGGTGGCCAGCGCCAGCGTGTCGCCATCGGCCGCGCCATCGTGCGTGAGCCGCAAGTGTTCCTGTTCGACGAGCCGCTCTCCAATCTCGATGCCGAACTGCGTGTCCAGATGCGGGTCGAGATCTCAAGGCTGCACAAGGAACTCGGCACCACCATGGTCTATGTCACCCACGACCAGACCGAGGCGATGACGCTGGCCGACCGGATCGTCGTGCTGCGCGCCGGCCATATCGAGCAGATCGGCCGGCCGCTGGAACTCTATGACAATCCCGACAATATGTTCGTGGCCGGCTTTGTCGGTTCGCCGAAGATGAACTTCATCAAGGCCCGCGTCGTCGGGCACGATGCGCGCGGCGTCGTGGTCGAACTGGCAGGCCAGGAGAAGACCCGCATTGTGCAACCGCTGACAGGCGCCGCGCCCGAAACGGGCAGCCCCGAAATCGGAAGCAAAGTCATCGTCGGCGTGCGGCCCGAACATTTCGGCAGCGCCGGAGAAGGCGATGCCGATCTTGCCGTCACCATCGACGTGGTGGAGCACCTGGGTGGCACGAGCTTTCTCTATGCCAGAACGGCCAATGGTGACGACGTGGTGATCCAGCGCGACGCGGCAAAGGTTCCCGACACGTCCGAGGTCATCGTATCCATCCGCAAATCTTACCTGTTCGATGAAAAAGGGCTGCGGCTGCGCTGATCGGCTGCCCCTTCCCAGCCTGCAAGGAGAATGACAATGACTTCAACCACGCCCATCCGCTGGGGCATTCTAGGCCCGGGCAGCATTGCCAAGGCCTTCGCCGGCGGCGTCGCCGGCTCCCGAAATGGAAAGCTGGTCGCCATCGGCGCACGCAATCCCGGCAAGGCTGGTCTGGCCGAGAGCTTTCCGGGCGCGCGCATTCTCGACGGCTACGAGGCATTGCTCGCCGATCCTGAAATCGATGCGGTCTACATTTCGGTCCCGCATCCTGGCCATGCACAATGGGCGATCAGGGCGGCGGAAGCCGGAAAGCACGTGCTCTGCGAAAAGCCGCTGGGGCTGACCGCGTTCGAGGCCGACGCCATGATGCATGCGGCGCGGAAGGCCGGCACTTTTCTCGGCGAGGCCTTCATGTACCGTCTGCACCCGCAGACGCAGCAACTGGTGGGCCTGGTCAAGTCCGGCGTCATCGGCGAGATCAGGATGATCAAGTCGAGCTTCGGCTTCGCCATGCCTGATTTCATGCCGGAGCACCGGCTCTATGCCAACGACCTCGCCGGCGGCGGCATCCTCGACGTCGGCGGCTATCCCGTGTCGATGGTGCGCCTCATTGCCGGCGCTGCCGCGGGAAAGCCATTCGCCGAACCCGACAAGGTGGTGGGCGGCGCCCACCTTGGCCAGTCCGGCGTCGACGAATGGGCCTCCGCTGTCCTGCATTTCCCCGGTGGCATCGTCGCCGAGGTTTCCTGCAGTATCTCGCTGAACCAGGACAACGTCCTGCGCATCTTCGGCACCAAGGGCCGCATCGAGGTGCCGGACTTCTGGTTCGCCGGCGGCGACCGCGATGTCGGCCTCGGCCGGATCGACGTGATCGGCGCCGACGGCGCGCAAGAGACCATCAGCGTCAACGAGAAGCGCCATGTCTATTCCTTCGAGGTCGATGCCGCCGGCGAGGCGATCCGCGCCGGGCGACAGGAATTCGCCTGGCCGGGGATGGGCTGGGCCGACAGCCTCGGCACCTTGCGCGTGCTAGACAGATGGCGCGCGGCGGTGGGGCTGGAGTACGAGATCGAGAAGGCCTCGCTGCGCACCAACACCATCTCCGGCCGACCTCTGCGGCCCGGCGGCACCGCGATAGGCAAGCGCACCATTCCGGGCCTGCCGAAACCGACCTCCGTGGTGGCGCTCGGCTTCGAGGATTTCCGCACCTTCTCCTCCGGGTCGATCCTGCTCGATGCCTTTTTCGAGGCTGGCGGCAATCTGTTCGACACCGGCTACGTCTATGGCGGCGGCTACACCGAGACGCTGCTCGGCCAATGGCTGAGAAACCGTGGCGTGCGCGAGCAGTCGGTGATCATCGCCAAGGGCGCGCACTCGCCGCTCTGCTATCCCGACGTGATCGCAAAGCAGCTTGCCCAGTCGCTCGACCGCCTGCAGACCGACCATGTCGACATCTATTTCATGCATCGCGACAATCCGGACGTGCCGGTCGGCGAGTTCGTCGACGCCATGGACGCGGAGGTCAAGGCCGGGCGTATTCGCGGTCCCTTCGGCGGCTCCAACTGGACGATGCAGCGCATGGACGAGGCCATTGCCTATGCCGAGCGCACTGGCAAGCAGAAGCCCGGCGCGCTCTCCAACAATTTTTCGCTGGCCGAAATGCTGGAGCCGATCTGGGCCGGCTGCATCACCTCCTCCACCGACGACTGGAAAGCCTGGCTGACATCCAGGCAGATGCCGAATTTCGCCTGGTCGAGCCAGGGACGCGGCTTCTTCACCGACCGCGCCGGGCGCGACAGGCTGGACAGCGAGGAACTGGTGCGGGTCTGGTACTCCGAGCGCAATTTCGGCCGCCGCGACCGGGCGATCGAACTCGCCGCCAGGCTGCGCAAGAGCCCGATCCATATTGCGCTGGCCTATGTCCTCAACCAGCCTTTCCCATCGGTCCCGTTGATCGGGCCGCGCACGCTGGGCGAACTGGACGACAGCCTGCGGGCGCTGGACATCGCGCTTTCGCCGGCCGAACTCGAGTGGCTGGACGGCGGCAGCCTGCACGCGGCCTGACTGGGTCTCAAGCGGCGTCAGGTCTCGTCGTCCGACACCTTGGCGCCGCGCCTGGCCGGCGTTCGCAAGCTGGCATACATGCCGGTGGTGCGGAACTGGCTGGGCGTCGTGCCGTAGAGGCGGCGAAAGACCTTCGAAAAATAATTCGCATCCTCGAACCCGCACAGGATGGCCACTTCCTTCACCGGCAGGAAATCGGCCTTGATCAGCAATTTCGCCGCCCGCTGCAGCCGCTGCTGCAGCACGAACTCGGCGGGCGGCAGGCCTTCGCTCTCGGCGAAGCAGCGTGAGAAATGAGCCCGGCTCAGTCCGCTGATCTGGACAAGGTCCGCCACCGGCAGGGCTTTGTCGAGATTGGCGTTGATATGATCGATGACCGGCTGCATGGCACTCTGTTTTTCGGCAAAGGCGTGCGAGCCGAACACATCGTCGTAGAGCGCCATCGCCGCCTCGTAGGCGATGGCCGAAGCAGCGCCTGGAGAAGCGGCCCCTTTGATAAGACGCAGACTGCAATCGGCAAGATGATCGATCGTCGCCGGCTGCAGCCGAAAGACCGGTCCCGACACGTCGAGGATCGACTTGTGGACGCGCAACGCCTCCTCGCCGTTCATCGAGATCCAGAAATATTCCCAGCGCTCGCCCCTGGCCAGCCAGTAGCGGTGGTTGTGCGGCACCAGCACCAGCAGCGTATCGTTCGTCTGCAGGCGGTAATTGCGGTTTTCGTAGCGCAACCGGCCGGTACCGCCGATCGTATGCTGCAGGACGGTGAACGGCGTCTGGCCGCGCTTTCGCCCGTCCCAGTCATAGGTCACGTCCTCGCGCACCTCATAGCCCGTGCTCGTCGGCATGGCATGCAGGCGCTGGCGGCCGCGCGGCAGCGAGACGGTCCGCATCGACTCTCCGTTGGCGATCAAATCCCGCAGCACAAAATTACCCCTGAAAGCATAATCCTTCTCTGGTCGCGCCCGCGAATAAGCGCATAATCGCGCCTCGAAGAACGCGAATAGCCCGCGAACGAGGAGCGGGCGGGAGGAGAGAAAAGCCGGATTCCGGCTTGAATGGCATGCGCCCAGAGGCGTGTGGCCATCTTTCTTCCCTTGCTGCTCCTTGCCTAGCATTCGATTGGACCGAGGTGAAGGTGATGAGTTTCAAAATCGCTATTATCGGCGCCGGCAGCGTCGGTTTCACCAAGAAGCTGTTCACCGACATTCTGTGCGTGCCGGAATTCAAGGACATTGAATTCGCGCTGACCGACGTCAGCGAGCACAATCTCGCGATGATCAAGGCGATCCTCGACAGGATCGTCGAGGCGAACAATCTGCCAACGAGGGTGACCGCGACGACCGACCGCCGCAAGGCGCTCGAGGGCGCGCGCTACATCATCAGCTGCGTGCGGGTCGGCGGCCTCGAGGCCTATGCCGATGATATCCGCATTCCCTTGAAATATGGCATCGACCAATGCGTCGGCGACACGATCTGCGCCGGCGGTATTCTCTACGGTCAGCGCAACATTCCGGTGATCCTGGATTTCTGCAAGGACATCCGCGAAGTCGCCGATACCAACGCCAAATTCCTCAACTATGCCAACCCGATGGCGATGAACACCTGGGCGGCGATCGAATACGGCAAGGTCGACACGGTCGGTCTCTGCCATGGCGTCCAGCACGGCGCCGAGCAGATCGCCGAGGTGCTGGGCGCGAAATCGCCACGGGAACTCGACTATGTCTGTTCCGGCATCAACCACCAGACCTGGTTCATCGATTTGCGGCTGAACGGCCGCAAGATCGACAGGGATGAGCTAATTGCCGCCTTCGAGGCACATCCGGTCTATTCCCAGCAGGAAAAGCTGCGCATCGATGTGCTGAAGCGCTTCGGCGTCTATTCGACCGAAAGCAACGGCCATCTCTCCGAATATCTGCCCTGGTACCGCAAGCGCCCCGACGAGATCACGCGCTGGATCGACATGTCCGACTGGATCCATGGCGAGACCGGCGGCTACCTCCGCTATTCCACGGAAACCCGCAACTGGTTCGAGACCGAATATCCGCAATTCCTCGAAGCGGCGTCGAAACCGATGGACGCTTCAAAGCGCTCGAACGAGCATGCAAGCCACATATTGGAGGCGCTGGAAACCAACCGCGTCTATCGTGGCCACTTCAACGTCAGGAATGACGGCGTGATCACCAATCTGCCACGGGACGCCATCATCGAGTCACCCGGTTTCGTCGATCGTTTCGGCATCAACATGGCCGCCGGCATCACGTTGCCGGAAGCCTGTGCCGCTACTTGCATGGCCTCGATCAACGTCCAGCGCATGTCGGTCCACGCGGCGATATCTGGCGACATCGATCTTCTGAAGCTTGCCGTGCTGCATGACCCGCTGGTCGGCGCGGTGTCGACGCCGGAGGAGGTCTGGCAGATGGTCGACGAAATGGTCGTCGCCCAGGCGCAATGGCTGCCGCAATATGCTCATGCGGTTCCGGCAGCCAAGGAGAGGCTGTCGAAATCCACGGTCAAGACGCGGGAATGGGCCGGTGCCGCGCGGCGAAGCGTGCGCTCGATCGAGGAACTGCGCGCCGAAAAGGCCGCGCTGAAACAGGCCGTCTGAGAACCGGGCGGCGGCGGATCCACGGGAGGCAGATCCACCGCAGTCTGCCGTCCAGGCAAGATACGAGCAGCAGCAAACGTCTGAACACGAGGGAGGAGACAATGAGGAACCTACGCAGCATTGGCATTGCCGCCGGACTGGCGCTAAGCGTCTCCGTTCCGGCGCTCAACGCTTTCGCTTCCGAGCCGACAGTCCCACCGGTTCCGGCGACGTTTCCGGCCGAGGGCAAGATCAAGTACGTGCCGCGCGACTCCATCCTGGAGTTCAAGGCGCTGCCCGACTATCACGAGCCCGATTGGGTCACGGAAAAATACGTCAAGGCCGGCAAGCTGCCGCCGGTGAAAGATCGGCTGCCGAAAGAGCCGCTTGTCTTCAAGACCGCCAACATGCCGGACGGCGTCGGCGTCTACGGCGATACGATGCGCCATGTCATCGGCGGAAGGCCCGAAGGCTGGAACTACGGCGCCGGCCAGACCCAAGGGTGGGGCGGCATCGACATCGGCCTCTCCGAATGCCTGACGCGCACAGCGCCACTGTTCCAGGTCGAGGCGAAGGACACCGAGCCGCTGCCCAACCTCGCCAAAAGCTGGGATTGGTCAGCCGATGGCCACAAGCTGGCCATGCATCTCGTCGAAGGCGCCAAATGGTCGGACGGCGTGCCATTCAACGCCGACGACGTCATGTTCTACTGGGACGACGAGGTCATGGATCCCAACGTCTCGCCGCTCAATGGCGCCACCCAGGAAACCTTCGGCGTCGGCACGACGCTGAAGAAGATCGACGACTACACCGTCGAGTGGACCTTCAAGGACGCCTTCCCGAAACAGCACCTCTACGCAATGGCCTATGGCACCTTCTGCCCCGGTCCCGCGCATATCTTGAAGCCGCAGCACCCGAAATATTCGAAGAACACCTACGACCAGTTCAAGAACGCCTTCCCGCCGGAATATATGAACATGCCTGTCATGGGCGCCTGGGTGCCGGTCGAATATCGGGCCGACGACATCATCGTCATGCGCCGCAATCCCTACTATTGGAAGGTGGACGAGAAGGGCAACCAGCTGCCCTATCTCAACGAGCTGCATTACAAACTGTCGACCTGGGCCGACCGCGACGTTCAGGCGGTCGCCGGCGCCGGCGACTTCTCCAACCTCGAGCAGCCGGAAAACTTCGTCGCCTCGCTGAAGCGCGCGGCGGAGGCGAACGCGCCGGCGCGCCTTGCCTTCGGCCCGCGGCTGATCGGCTACAATCTGCGCCTGAACTTCTCCGCCAATGGCTGGGGCAACCCGGACGAGCGCGGCCAGGCGATCCGCGAACTGAACCGCAACGAGGATTTCCGTAAGGCCGTCACCATGGCGCTTGATCGCAAGGCGCTGGGCGATTCCCTCGTCAAGGGGCCGTTCACCGCCATCTATCCAGGCGGCCTTTCCTCGGGCACCAGCTTTTATGACCGCAAGTCCACCGTCTACTATCCTTTCGACCTCGAGGGTGCCAAGGCCGAACTCGCCAAGGCCGGTCTGAAGGACACAGACGGCGACGGCATCGTCAACTTTCCGGCCGCGACCGCCGGCGGCAAGAACGTCGAAATCGTGATGCTGGTCAACAACGACTACACGACCGACAAGAGCCTCGCCGAAGGCGTGGTCGCGCAGATGGAGAAGCTTGGCCTCCGGATCGTGCTCAACGGGCTTAACGGCACCCAGCGCGATGCAACGCAATATTCAGGCCGCTTCGACTGGCTGATCCGGCGCAATGAGCAGGAGCTGACTTCCGTGGTGCAGAACACCGTGCAACTCGCTCCGGTCGGCCCCAAGACCAGCTGGGATCACCGCGCGCCGGAAAGCGGCGAGGTCGACCTGATGCCTTTCGAGAAGGACCTCGTCGACATCGTCAACAAGTTCGTCTCGTCGGCGGACAACAGCCAGCGCGCCAGTCTGATGCGGGACTTCCAGAAGATCTCGACCGAGCACGTCTACAATGTCGGCCTGACGGAATATCCCGGCGCCTTGATCGTCAACAAGCGCTTCTCCAACATCCCGCAGGGCACGCCGATCTTCATGTTCAACTGGGCCGAGGATTCGATCATCCGCGAACGGGTCTTCGTCGCGGCCGACAAACAGGCGAAATACGAATTGTTCCCCGAAGAGCTTCCCGGCAAGCCTGGAGACAAGGGCCCGATGTAAGTTTAAGGGCCGATGCAAGTTTACCTCCCCTGACTGAGAGACACCCGGCCGCGTCGATGGCGCGGCCGGGACAAACCAACCCTCCGAACGCCCCTCCAGGGGAGCGTCCGGCGAGATGAGGAAGCGGACCGTCCATGCTGCGATTCCTGCTCACGCGCATAGCGTCGGCAATCCCGGTTCTCGCTATTTTGAGCCTCGTCACCTTTGCCATAATCCAGGCGCCGCCTGGCGATTATGCCGATTACATCCGCTCGCAGCTGATCAACCAGGGCGGAGCCTCCTTCGCGGAGGCCGACGCGCAGGCCCAGGCCTACCGCGTCGAACACGGCCTCGATAAGCCGCTGCCCGTCCAGTATCTCAACTGGATCGGCGGCATCGTCACCCGCGGCGATTTCGGCTACAGCCTCTATTACAACAAGCCGGTGGCCGAGGTTGTCGGCGAGCGCCTGCCGCGCACGCTGCTGCTCGCGCTGGTCTGCCATCTGCTCGCCTCGGTGCTCGGCATCACTTTCGGCATATGGGCCGCGACCCGGCAATACACCTGGATCGATTCCACGCTGTCGGCCATCGCCTTTCTCGGCATGACGGTGCCGCGCTTCCTGATGGCGCTGATCATCGTCTATTTCCTGGTCTTCCAGTTCAACGTGTCGGAGATCGGCTCATTCTTCTCGCCGCAATATGGCGGCGCGCCATGGTCGTGGGCCAAATTCGTCGACCTGGTCAAGCATGTCTGGCCGGTGGTGGCGATCGCCACCTTCGGCGGCCTCGCCTACAATATGCGCGTCATGCGCGGCAATCTGCTCGACACGCTCAACGCGCAATATGTCGAGACGGCGAGAGCCAAGGGCCTGACCGGCAGTGCCGTCGTCATGCGCCACGCCGTGCCCAATGCCTTGCATCCGCTCGTCATGTACCAGGGCGTGGTGCTGCCATACATGCTGACCGGCGAGATCGAGACGGCGATCATCTTCGCGCTGCCGACCGTCGGTCCGGCGATCGTCGGTTCGATGGCGGTCGGCGACGTCTATGTCACAGCCACCTTCATGATGGTGCTGTCGGCGACGCTGATCGTCGGCAACATCATCGCCGACATGCTGCTCGTCCTGCTCGATCCGCGCGTGCGCCAGTTCGGGGAGGGCTAGATGCTGGCGCGAGAGCCTTCACCACCGCCACTGCCGGCCGAGCGAGCCACAGTAGCGCCCGCACGCGGCAATGAGAGCTACATGGCGCTTGTCTGGCGCCGGCTGAAGCGCTCCTGGACCGGGATGGCTGGGCTTTGGCTGGTCGTGCTGCTGCTGGTGATGGCCGTATTCGCCGAATTCCTGGCCCCGATGGATCCGAAGGCGACCGATGTCGGCTTCGCCCCGCCGCAGCTGCCGTCCTTCCACGACAAGGATGGTAATTTCGTCGCGCGGCCTAGGGTCTATGCGCTGGCCGATTCGGCCGATCTCGATCCGGTCACCTTCCAGCCCATCGTCGGCCCCGACTACGACCACCCGAGGCTGCTTGGCTTCTTCGTCGAGGGCGCGCCCTACAAGCTCTTCGGGCTGATCCCGGCGAACCGGCACTTGTTCGCCTCGACGGACGGCCAGCCGGTGCATTTCCTCGGCACCGACAAATTCGGCCGGGACGTGCTGTCGCGCGCCATCCATGGTTCGCGCGTCTCGCTGATGATCGCGCTGACGGTGGTCTTCATCATCACGGTCATCGGTACCACTGTCGGCATGGTGTCGGGCTATTTCGGCGGCCGGTTCGACGTCTGGATGCAGCGCTTCGTCGAACTGGTGCTCGCCTTCCCACAACTGCCGCTCTATCTGGCGCTGACGACGCTGATCCCTGTCACCGCGCCGACCAATGTGTTCCTCGGCTTTGTCATCATCGTCATGTCGGCGTTGGGCTGGGCGCAGATGTCGCGCGAGGTGCGCGGCAAGACACTGGCGCTGGCGCGCATCGAATATGTGCGCGCCGCCATGGCGGTCGGCTCCACCGACCGGCGCATCATCCTGCAGCACATCTTCCCCAATGTGATGAGCCACGTGATCGTCGCCGTGACGCTGGCCATCCCGACGGTTGTGCTGCTCGAATCCTTCCTCGGTTTCCTCGGTTTTGCCGTCAAGCCGCCCCTGATCTCCTGGGGGCTGATGCTTCAGGACACCGCGACCTATTCCGTCATCGGTACCTATCCCTGGATCCTGTCGCCGGTCGGTTTCGTGCTGGTCACCGTCTTCGCCTTCAACGCGCTCGGCGACGGCCTGCGCGATGCCGTCGATCCGTATTGAGGGGACAGGAATGACCGTCGTACTCGCCGAGCCCTTCGCACCAGCCTTTCGCCTCGATCCTGATGGGCGCCAGGGAGAGCCCGTCATCGACGCCCGCAACATCGAGGTCGCCTTCAAGGTCGAGCACGGTACCGTCGAGGCGGTCAAGGACATCTCGTTCCAGCTCTATCGCGGCGAGACGATCGCGATCGTCGGCGAATCCGGTTCCGGCAAGTCGGTGACGGCGCGCACCGTCATGGGCCTGCTGTCGCGCCGCGCAACGGTGTCACCGAAATCGAGCGTCTGTTATGACGGACAGGACATTCTGAAATTTCCCGAGAGCGCCCGGCGCAAGCTGCGCGGCAACCGCATCTCGATGATCTTCCAGGAGCCGATGAGCTCGCTCAACCCGATTTACACAGTCGGCAGCCAGATCGTCGAAGCAATCCGGGTGCATCGCAAGGTGAGCCGCAAGCAAGCCTGGGCGCGGGCGCTGGAACTGCTGCGGCATGTGCAGATTCCCGAGCCCGAGGCGCGGCTCAAGCAATATCCGCACCAGCTCTCGGGTGGGCAACGGCAGCGCGTGATGATCGCCATGGCGCTCGCCAACGATCCGGACGTGCTGATCGCCGATGAGCCGACGACCGCGCTCGACGTCACGGTGCAGGCGCAGATCCTCAACCTGATCCGCAATCTGCAGAAAGAGCTGCGGATGGCGGTGATCCTGATCACCCACGACCTCACCGTGGTGCGCAAGTTTTCCGACTACGTCTATGTGATGCAGCATGGCGAAATGTGCGAGCACAACGTCACTGAACGCTTGTTCGCCGATCCGCGGCATCCCTACACCAGGCGATTGCTTGCTTCCGAACCAAGAGGACGGCCGCAACCGTTGCCCGCGGGCTCTGGCACTATCCTCGAAGCGAATGGCGTGCGCGTCTGCTTCATGCTGCGCCACGGCACGTTCTTGAAGCCGGACTGGCGTGAACTGGTCGCGGTCGACGACCTCGACCTCAAGCTTTGCCGCCATGAGACGCTTGGGCTGGTCGGCGAATCCGGCTCCGGCAAGACCACGTTCGGCCAGGCGCTGCTCCGGCTGACCGAAGCGAAACGCGGTGAGATCCGCTTCGATGGCCAGCCGATCCATGGCCTGTCGCGAACGCAGATGCGGCCGCTGCGGTCGCGCATGCAGATCGTCTTCCAGGACCCGTTCTCCTCGCTTAACCCACGCATGACGATCGGCCAGATCATCGAGGAAGGGCTGGTCGTCAACGGCATCGGCGCAACGCGCCGCGAGCGGGTCGAACGGGTGCGCGAGGCGTTGGTCAGCGCGGGCATGCCGGGCGATATCCTGTCGCGGTTTCCGCATGAATTTTCCGGCGGCCAGCGGCAGCGCATCGCCATCGCCCGGGCCATCGCGCTCGAACCCGAATTCATCCTGCTCGACGAGCCGACATCGGCGCTGGATCTCTCCGTCCAGGCGCAGATCATCGACCTGCTGCGCAAGCTGCAGGACGAGCGTGGCTTGAGCTATCTCTTCATCTCGCACGACCTGAAGGTGATGCGGGCGCTCTGCCACCGCGTCATCGTCATGCAGCACGGCAAGATCGTCGAGCAGGGACCTGTCGACCAGGTCCTCACCCATCCCAAGACCGCCTACACCGAACGGCTCGTCAGGGCCGCTTTCGACGTGGCCTGAACATATGCCGGAGGTTAACGTGGCAAGACATCCCAGGATCACTTTCATCGGCGCCGGCTCGACGGTGTTCATGAAGAACATCGTCGGCGACGTGCTGCAGCGCCCGGCGCTTTCGGGCGCCACGATCGCGCTGATGGACATCAATCCGCAGCGGCTGGAAGAAAGCGCCGTCGTCGTCAACAAACTGATCGCCACACTCGGCGTCAAGGCGATGGCCGAGACCTACACGGACCAGCGCAAGGCGCTGGCGGACGCCGATTTCATCGTCGTCGCCTTCCAGATCGGCGGCTATGAGCCCTGCACCGTCACGGATTTCGAGGTGCCGAAGACATATGGCCTGCGCCAGACCATCGCCGATACGCTCGGCGTCGGCGGCATCATGCGCGGCCTCAGGACCGTGCCGCATCTGTGGAAGATCTGCGAGGACATGCTTGCCGTCTGCCCGCGGGCCATCATGCTGCAATATGTCAACCCGATGGCGATCAACACCTGGGCGATCTCGGAGAAATATCCCGAGATCAGGCAGGTCGGGCTGTGCCACTCGGTGCAAGGTACGGCGATGGAACTGGCACACGATCTCGACCTTCCCTATGACGAGATCCGCTACCGCTCGGCCGGCATCAACCACATGGCTTTCTACCTGCAGTTCGAGCATCGCCAGCCGGATGGATCCTATCGCGACCTCTATCCCGATCTCGTGCGTGCCTATCGCGAAGGCCGCGCGCCCAAACCCGGCTGGAATCCGCGCTGTCCGAACAAGGTGCGCTATGAGATGCTGACGCGGCTGGGCTATTTCGTCACCGAGAGCTCGGAGCATTTCGCCGAATACACGCCCTATTTCATCAAGGACGGCCGTCCCGATTTGATCGAGAAATACGGCATTCCGCTCGATGAATACCCCAAGCGCTGCGTCGAGCAGATCGAGCGTTGGAAGGACCAGGCGCAGGCCTACCGCTCGGCCCAGCGCATCGAGGTCGAAGAGTCGAAGGAATATGCCTCCTCGATCATGAATTCGGTCTGGACCGGCGAACCGTCGGTCATCTACGGCAATGTGCGCAACAATGGCTGCATCACCTCGCTGCCGCGTGATTGCGCCGCCGAAGTGCCGTGCCTGGTCGATGCGTCCGGCATCCAGCCGACCTATATAGGCGACCTGCCGCCGCAATTGACGGCGCTGATCCGCACCAACATCAACGTACAGGAACTGACGGTGCGGGCGCTGATGAGCGAAAACCGCGACCACATCTATCACGCGGCGATGATGGATCCGCACACCGCGGCCGAACTCGATCTCGACCAGATCTGGTCACTGGTCGATGATCTCCTGGCCGCACATGGCGACTGGCTGCCGGCCTGGGCGCGCGTCAAACGCAAGAACGAAGCCGCCTGACCGGCGCTCGTCTACTTCGGCTCGTCGGCGTCCGGTTCTTCCTCGTCGTCGCGGGCCGAGATGACATAGGCACCCTTCAGCCAGCGGTTGAGGTCGATGTCCTTGCAGCGCGTCGAGCAGAATGGATAGGTCTCGCGCGCCGATGGCTTGCCGCATTCCGGGCACGGGCGCTTGGGCCGCAGGGGCGTGACCTTGTCGTCGAGGCTCATGGTCGCGCGGACAACCAGTTTTGATGCGTCTTGAAACCTTCGCCCGACAGCAGCGCCACCGTCTCGTAGAGCGGCAGGCCGACAATGTTGGTGTAGGAGCCGACGAGCTTGACGACGAAGGCGCCGGCCAATCCTTGCACGGCATAGCCGCCGGCCTTTCCGCGCCATTCGCCGGACGCGACATAGGCGTCGATCTCCTCGCGCGGCAGCCGCTTGAAACGCACCCGCGTCTCGACCAGTCGCTGGCGCAGTTTGCCGCCCGGCGTGATCAGGCAGATGCCGGAATAGACCCGGTGCGAACGTCCGGACAACAGCCCGAGGCAGTTGGCGGCGTCATCCAGCGTCTCGGCCTTGGGCAGGATGCGCCGCCCGACGGCGACCACCGTGTCGGCCGCCAGCACGAAGCTCGGCGCATGGTCCGTCTCGGACTTCAGCGACGCGAACGCCTTCTCGGCCTTTTCCTTCGACAGCCGTTTGGCCAGCGAGCGCGGATGCTCGGCACGCAGCGGCGTTTCGTCGATATCGGCTGGCAGGATGCGGTCCGGCTCGATGCCGGCCTGCTGCAGGAGTTCGATGCGGCGCGGCGAACCCGAGGCAAGCACCAGCTTTTGCAAAATGCTCATCGCTTTACCGGCCGGGTCTTGATCTTACTTGAAGCGGTAGGTGATGCGGCCCTTGGTCAGGTCGTATGGCGTCATCTCGACCAGAACCTTGTCGCCGGTCAGCACGCGGATGCGGTTCTTGCGCATGCGGCCGGCGGTATGGGCGATGATCTCGTGTTCGTTTTCGAGCTTCACCCTGAACATCGCGTTGGGCAACAATTCCGTGACGATACCCGGAAACTCGAGGACTTCTTCCTTCGGCATTCGATACCTTTGCTTGGATGGCAGTTCCAGCGCCCCGGCTGGAATTTCGGCGGAACCTATATGATAATCTGTCGCTTGTGAACACGCTTAATCGCCAGGCCTCGGAACGGTGAACCGGCTGTAGATCCGGGCTTTCAGCCGCTCGCGCACGTCGCGATAGCTGGCCATGATGTGTTCGCGCGTGCCGCCGGCATCGGTCGGATCCGGCGTCGGCCAGTATTCCACCTCGACGGCAAGCGAGCGCGTGAGTTCGAGCGCGGCATGGTGGGCCTCCGGCGCCAGTGTCACGATCAGGTCGAAATAGTCGTCCTCGAGATCGTTCAGCGTCCTTGGATGACGCTCACCCAGCGACAGCCCGTCCTCGGCAAGCACGGCATCGACGAACGGGTCGCGCTCGCCGGCGCGCACGCCGGCCGAGGCGACGAAGACGGTGGTGGGCAGCATCCGGCGCGCCAGCTGCTCGGCCATCGGCGAGCGCACGGCATTCATGCCGCACAGGAACAGAACCGAGCGGGGCAGGGCGCCGGGGGCCAGGATCAGCCCCGCCAGTGCAGCACGCAGACCAGCGTGAACAGCCGTCGCGCCGTGTCGAAGTCGATGTCGATCTTGCCGGAGAGCCGATCCATCAGCGTCTGCGAGCCCTCATTGTGCAGGCCACGGCGGCCCATGTCGATCGCCTCGATATGGCTCGGCGTCGAGGAGCGGATGGCGTCGTAATAGCTCTCGCAGATCATGTAGTAATCCTTGACGATGCGCCTGAGCGGCGTCAGCGACAGGATGTGGGTGACGACGGCGGTGCCGTCCTCGCGTGCCACGGCAAAGACCAGGCGGGACTCGGCCAGCGACAGCTTCAGCCGGTAGGGACCCGCACCGCTGTCGTTGACAGGCTGAAAACTATTCTCCTCGATCAGGTCGAAGATCGCCACCGCCCGCTCATGCTCGACATCGGGCGTCGAACGGCCGATCGACTCATCGAGTTCGACATCGATCAGTTTTGCGCGGGTTTGACCGGAGCCCGTCATACTGGCCTACATGTTCAGCCGTATGGCGACAGAGCGGCCATGCGCGTCAAGCCCTTCCGCCTGCGCGAGTGCGATCGCCGCCGGTGCCAGCACGCGCAACTGCTCCGGTCCGAGTTTGAGGACCGAGGTGCGCTTGACGAAGTCGAGCACGGACAGGCCGGACGAGAAGCGCGCCGAGCGCGCCGTCGGCAGCACGTGGTTGGAGCCGCCGACATAGTCGCCGATGACCTCGGGCGTGTGGCGGCCGAGAAAAACCGCGCCCGCGTTGCGCATCTTCGCCAGGAAGCCTTCGGCATCCTCGATGGCCAGCTCGACATGTTCGGCGGCGATGCGGTCGACCAGCGGCAGCGCGGCCTCGACGGTCGGAACCACGATGACGGCGCCGAAATCGCGCCAGCTCTGGGCCGCCGTTTCCGCGCGCGGCAGGCTCCGCAGCTGGCGTTCGACCGCCCGTTCGACCGCCTTGCCGAATGCCGGGTCGTCGGTGATCAGGATCGACTGCGCCGACACGTCATGTTCGGCCTGGGCGAGCAGATCGGCGGCGATCCAGTCCGGATCGTTGTCGCCGTCCGCCACGACGAGCACTTCGGAAGGGCCGGCGATCATGTCGATGCCGACCGTCCCGAACACCTGCCGCTTGGCTGCGGCGACATAGGCATTGCCTGGACCGACGATCTTGGCGACGGGCTTTATCGTCTGCGTGCCATAGGCGAGTGCCGCGATCGCCTGCGCGCCGCCGACGCGGTAGATTTCGGAGACGCCCGATATATCCGCCGCCACCAGCACCAGCGGGTTGACGACGCCGTGCGGTGCCGGCACGACCATGACGATGCGCTCGACGCCGGCTACCTCGGCCGGCACGGCGTTCATCAGCACCGAGCTCGGATAGCTTGCCGTGCCGCCCGGCACATAGAGCCCGACCGCCTCGATCGCCGTCCAGCGCGAGCCGAGCTCGACGCCGGCGGGATCCGTGTAGCGTTCGTCCTGAGGCTTTTGCCGCTGGTGATGGGACCGGATGCGGTCGCGTGCGAATTTCAGCGCCTCGACCGTGGCCGGATCGGCCTCGGCATAGGCGCCGGCGATGTCTTCCGCCGAGACGGCAATGCCGAGCTTGGCGAGGTCGCCTCCGCCGAATTTCCGCGTGTAGTCGATCAGCGCCGCATCGCCCTCGGCACGCACGCGCGCGATGATGTCTCGCACCACGGCGTCGACGTCGGCCGACACCTCGCGCTTGGTCGTGAGAAACGCGGCGAAACGCTGCTCGAAATCGGCGTCGGACTGGGCAAGCGTGATGGCCATCGTATGCTCAAGCCCTGTGGATGGGGCGCGAGGTGGCTTCCCACGCACCGCCAATATCGGCAAGGCGGGCCTCGATGCATTCGACATCGAGCATGATCGTGCCGCCGCCCGAAAAGATCAGTTCGACGATGCCCGCGGGCTTGCTGATCTCGATAAAGCTGATCGCCAGCAAGGAAAGAATTTCGGCGGGCTTGTCGCGGGCGATGCCGTTGGTCTTGGCGCCCAGCACCCGGTCGAAATGCAGCACGGCCTGCCGTCGTTCGTTGTGCTGGCGAAACAGGCCGGATTTGGCCTCCCACACGAAACGGTTCATGGTCAGGACGAAGCGTTTGGCCTTGGGCAGGAATTCGAGGTCCGAGACCTTCATCACGGCGTCCTGGAGATGGGCCGAGACGATGCTCAGATCCTGGTCGTCGAGCGCGATAAGCTTGAGGGCGGTCATCCGGATTTTCGACCTACAGGTTGGTTTCAGCCTCTGTTAGGCGGTCTTTCCGGCCGGTGCAACCACCCCACGACGTCCGCCCGAGGCATTGCCTCGGGTTTGCGCTGCGGGCAGACGGGCGGCGGCGCTATGAGCCGCCCTTTGCTGGAAGCTGCCGCCGTCCGACCGTCAGGCGGAAATACGTTCGATCACCGCGCCGCAATTGGATAGCTTTTCCTCCAGCCGCTCAAAACCGCGGTCGAGATGGTAGACACGGTTGACCGTGGTTTCGCCTTCGGCCGCCAGGCCGGCGATGACCAGCGAGACGGAAGCGCGAAGATCGGTCGCCATGACTGGCGCGCCCTTCAGCTTCGCCACGCCGTCGACGATCGCCGTCTGCCCCGAGAGCGTGATGTGGGCGCCGAGCCGAGCCAGTTCCTGGACGTGCATGAAGCGGTTTTCGAAGATCGTCTCGGTGATGCGCGATTTGCCCTTGGCCATGGTCATCAGGCCCATGAACTGCGCCTGCAGATCGGTCGGGAAGGCCGGGAAGGGGGCCGTCGTCACGTCGACGGGTGAAATGCCGGCGCCATTGCGCTTCACGCGGATGCCGGAATTGGTCTGGGTGATCTCCGCGCCCGTCTGGGAAATCACGTCGAGCGCCGTCTGCAGCAGCTCCGGTCGTGCGCCTTCCAGCACGACGTCGCCGCCGGTCATTGCCACCGCCATGGCATAGGTGCCGGTCTCGATGCGGTCGGGGATGACACGCACGCGCGCGCCCGACAGGGCTTCGACGCCGTCGATGGTGATGGTCGGCGTGCCGGCGCCGGAAATCCTGGCGCCCATCGCGTTCAGGCATTCGGCGAGATTGACGATCTCCGGCTCGCAGGCGGCGTTTTCAAGCACCGTCTCGCCCTTGGCCAGCGACGCCGCCATCATCAGCACATGGGTGGCGCCGACCGAGACTTTCGGGAAGACATAGCGGTTGCCGACAAGGCGGCCGTTCCGGGTCTTGGCGATGACGTAGCCGGTATCGACATCAATGTCGGCGCCCAGCGCCTGCAGGCCTTCGAGGAACAGATCAACCGGGCGCGTGCCGATGGCGCAGCCGCCGGGCAGCGACACCTTGGCCTCGCCCATGCGGGCCAGCAGCGGGCCGATCACCCAGAACGAGGCGCGCATTTTCGACACCAGTTCGTAAGGCGCCGTCGTGTCGACGATGTTGCGGGCGGAGAAGTTGATGGTGCGCGAATAGCCCTCATTCTGCTTCTCACGGCGGCCATTGACCGAATAGTCGACGCCATGATTGCCGAGGATGCGGATCAACTGCTCGACATCGGCCAGATGCGGCACGTTTTCCAGTGTCAGCGTGTCGTCGGTCAGAAGCGAGGCGATCATCAGCGGCAGGGCGGCGTTTTTCGCGCCCGAGATCGGAATGCTTCCGGCAAGCTTGTTGCCGCCGACAATTCTGATGCGATCCATTGGAGACTGTCCCTCTCGGCCAGAAAAGGGCCGGTTCAATCGTTTGAGTATCGGCCCGTCTAGACCATTGACCAATTTGGTTCAAGAAATAGGATTTCGCCCACCCCGGCCTGAGAGTGGCCGATTTGAGTTAATCTTTCTTCATTTCCTTGGCCGCGCCGAGCCCGTCGGGCCGCTGGTCGGCCTCGCCTGTCCGGCGTGAGCGCGACTGCGCCTTGCGCTTCTGCAGGTTGGCCCGCAACTGCTCGGCGAGCCGGTTCTTGCGGATTGTTCCGCTGTTCTTCGGTTGATTTGTCTTGTCGTTCATTGTCCCGCCACGGCTGGCGCCCAGCCAACCGCTTTCAGGGATAGCCAACATTGTGGCGCCGCCATGTCAATAAAAGCTATCCGGCAAAGCCATTCACAGAAGCGTTGTTCTTGGCCTTGCGCTTGCCGGTTCGATATGGCAGAAGCCCCGCCATCAGCGGCTGCGGTAGCTCAGTGGTAGAGCACTCCCTTGGTAAGGGAGAGGTCGAGAGTTCAATCCTCTCTCGCAGCACCAGACACCCTGCAAACAACGCGGCCTGTGACACCGTCTTTCCGGCACGGACAGGCGATGAAGTCACGGCATGCGCCGGGCACCGGATCGCGCAGTCGGACAATTCCGTCGTGTGCCGGATAGCCCGTCTCTTCCTCTCGCTGAAGATGAGGAAATTCGGCATACAAATCCCCGTGGAGACCAGCATCGGCCATGGCTTCTACATAGGCCATGGCGGCCCGTGCGTGGTCCATCATACGGCAACGATCGGCAACAACTGCAACATATCCCAGTATGTGACGATCGGGGCGACGCTTGGCAAATCCGCGTCGATAGGGGACGAGGTCTATATCGGCCCAAACGTGTGCATCGTAGAGGAGGTCACGATCGGCAGCCGCTCGCTTATCGGCGCGGGTGCCGTTGTCACCAGGAATATTCCGGCGGGGAGCACCGCGGTCGGCGTCCCCGCGAGGCCGATCGACAAGGCGCGGCAGCACAATTTCATCACCAATCGATGGCCGCCGGCAATGTGAACAGGCCTATGGTGCTTGCCGGTGGCGCGCCCTCATCGGTCGAACGCATGCGCGGCATGACACGATTCGTTAACCAAGATGCTGTTCTTCGACATGTCGGGTTGTCGGACGGCTGCCTGTCCGGCTGGTTAAGTCATTGCCGGGGAGAGTGCCGAACGAAAGCTCCTCATCTGAGCGAAGACGTCAAATCGCCTGAAACAGGAACGATGTGCAAGGCATGAATGGGATTGAAAGCGAACAAAACCCGCTCGGCGCTTCCCGTCGTTGGACATGGTTGCCGGCCATTGCGATGGCGTTGCTTTGCATGTGTGTCACCGATGCGTTCGCCGAGACGCGCGCCTTGCGGATTCAGCATCTTCATACGGGCGAGAAGGCCGAGATCGTCTTCAAGCGCGATGGGCGCTACGATCAGGCGGGCCTGAAGAAGATCAACTTCATGCTGCGCGACTGGCGCCGCAACGAGCCGACCAGGATGGACCCGCGCCTGCTCGACCTGGTCTGGCAGGCTTACCGCGCCAGCGGCTCGACGGCCTATATCCATGTGGTCAGCGCCTATCGCTCGCCGGCCACCAACGCCATGCTGCGCGGTCGTTCGAAGGGCGTGGCCCGCGAAAGCCAGCACATGGTTGGCCGCGCCATGGACTTCTTCCTGCCTGACGTGCCGCTGAAGAAGTTGCGCGACATCGGCCTGAAGATGCAGGGCGGCGGCGTCGGCTATTATCCGACCTCCGGTTCGCCGTTCATTCATATGGATGTCGGCAATGTGCGGCATTGGCCTGGCATCAGCCGCCTGGAACTCGCCAGGGTCTTCCCGAACGGCAACACGCTGCATGTGCCGAGCGACGGCAAACCGTTGCCTGGCTACGAGCAGGCGTTTGCCGCCTACGAGTCACGCAAGGCCGCCGGCACGCCCAACATCGAACTGGCCAGCGCCGACCGCGGCCAACGCAGGCCAGCGCGCGGCCTGCTGGCGACGCTTTTGGGTGGGCGCGGCGCGGATGAAGCGGACGATGCCGCGGAAGCGGCGCCTGCGCCACGCAAGCCGACCAAGTCAGTTGAACCTAAAACGGCCGGTGATCCCAAGATGCCTGGCGACTCCAAGACGGCTGGCCAGGGCATTGCTATCGTGGCGCCGGAGGCAGCCCAGCGGGCGGACGTCCAGACCCCCTCCGCCGATCCGGCCGAAGAAACGCCTGCAAAGACGCCTGAAGCGATCGTCATGGCGATGCCGCCCGGCACGGTGCCGATACCTGCTTTCGCACCGCGCACCGGGTTCGCCACCACCATTCCAATCCCGCAAGCCGTGCCGTTCGGCGTAGCCAGCAGCGCATCCACCGCGCGGGTTGAACCGGCGACGACCGGTGCCGAAATTCCCGTGGCCAGGATGAATGCCGCCCCCGCGATTGCCGGTCCGGACATGCTGGCGCTCAACATCCCTGTCCCGAGATGGCGACCGCAAGACCAGACGGGCCCCGCGCGTCAACCGGAGGCGGCCAAATCCGCCGATGCAATCGGTGCCTTGCTGGCCACGCATCACGTCGATGACAGCCTCGATCCGCTGGCTGGACAGCGGATTGCAGTCCCTGCATCGAAACCTGAAGACCGTGTCAGGACCAGCCCCAAGGCCGACCGTGTCCAGCCACGTCTCGATCCCGAAGCCACCGCCGTCATTCTGCCAGCGGCGCCGACCGCCCAATCGCTTGAGACCGGGCGCCGCATCACCGGAACCGGCTCGACAGCGGCGACCGTCATTGCCGCCAATTTCATCCGCACGGCCCCGGAGCAGGTCTATCTCGATGGCTTCCAGCCACGAGGACAGACGTCCGATCACCGCCGCTTCACCGGCTCCGCTGTGAAATTCCTGCCCACCGCCAGGTTCAGATAGGTCGACGCGCAAGTCTGTAAGATATTTTCCAAATTTGACAATCTTGTATGAAATTGTAAGGTAATCGTCTTTCCGTTGGCGAGAGGCGATGACCATGTCGATCCGCGAAGAGTTGGCCAACACCACCTTGGCTTTCACGTCGGCGGAAGAAAAGATCGTTCAGGTCCTGCTCGCCGATTATCCGATGTCGGGGCTGGGAACGGCGACCCGGCTGGCGCGACGCGCCGGAGTCAGCGACCCGAGCGTGACCCGCCTGATGACCAAGCTCGGATATGTCGGCTTTGCCGATTTCCAGGCGCGGCTGCTGACGGAAGTCGAATCAAGACTGCATTCGCCGTTGCTGATGATGGAGGCCAAGCGTCCCGGCGGCTCCAGCGAGGGCACGGCACTGGCCTACTTCCATTCGGTTTCCGACAGTCTGGAGCGCACGCGCACGGCGGTCCCCCTGCAGGCCTATACACGCGCTGTCAATTTGCTGCTCGAGACCAAGGGCCAGGTCGTCCTGCTGGGCGGCCGCTTCAGCCGCCACATCGCCTCCATGCTCGCCGGCTATCTCCTGCAGTTCCGCTCCGGCGTGCGCGACATCGGCTCGTTGAGCCCGGCGGATTTCGACTTGCTGATCGACCTCGGCAAGCGCGACCTTCTCGTCGTGTTCGACTATCGGCGCTACCAGTCGGACGTGGTTAGCTTTGCGCGGCAGGCGAAGGAACGCGGCGTCTCCCTCCTGCTGTTCACCGATGTATGGCTGTCGCCGATCGCTGACATCGCCGACCTGACGATGGTCGCGGCGATCGACGCCAACTCGCCCTTCGACACGCTGGCGACCGCCGTGGCCCAGATGGAGACCGTTTTCGCCCATGCGCTGGAAGGCCATGGCGCCGGGGTGCGCAAGCGCATCGAGGACATCGAGAAGATCCGCAGCGCCAATGCCGTCACCCTAGATGCCGCCTTGTCGCCGTCCGACAACGAAACCGCCAAACCAAGAGCCACCAGGAAATAGCATCGATGCGCCCGGCGCGGCGGTGCGAGGAAGGAATAACCATGGCTGACGCCCAGACGATCATCGATGCCGTGCAGGCTGAAATCGAGAGAGACCGCGACTGGCTGATCGGGCTTGTCCGCGACATGGTCCGAATCCCTTCGGTCAATCCTAAATTCGAAGCCAATCCGGCGATCAACCGCGAGGCGGATGTCCAGGCTCTGCTGGAGCCGATCCTCAAGCACGATGGCTTCAGGACCGAACAGTGGGACGCCTTGCCCGGCCGGCCCAATCTGGTCGGCGAATGGGCTGGAAACGAGGAGCGCAGCCTGATCCTGTGTGGGCATATCGATGTCGTGCCGGTCGGCGAGATGAAGGACTGGTCGGTCGATCCGTTTGGCGGTGAGATCACGAATGGCCGGCTCTATGGCCGGGGTGCGGTCGACATGAAGGGCGGCGTCGCGGCTTGCGTCGCCGCCGCGCACGCGATCCGCAAGGCGGGCATCACACTGCAAGGCCGGTTGGCCGTCCACTCCGTCGTCGACGAGGAGGCTGGTGGCTTCGGCGCCATGGACGCGGTCAAGAAGGGCAAACTCGCCAAAGCGGTGCTTGTCGCCGAGCCGACCTGGGGCGATGTCCTCCCGGTCGAGGGCGGGCTCGAATGGGCGCGGGTGACGATCCGTGGCCGCAACGCGCATTCGGCGCTGCGTTACAACGAAATCTACCCGCAACGGCACGACAAGGACCGGCTGAAGCCGGGTGTCAACGCCATCGAGATCGCGGCGCGGTTCATTGCCGCCGTCCGCCAATACGAGCTCGACCGGACACGGGCAAAGTCCCATCCGCTGCTGCCGGTCGGCATGAACACGATCAACATCGGTGTCATGCATGGCGGAACGGGCCTTGGCGAACACGGCCTGCCGACGGTGATGACCAACCCGGCCATCATCCCCGATGTTGCCGTGCTCGATCTCGACATGAAGTTTCTGCCGGATGAGAATTCAGCCGAATACCGCCGCGACTTCGAAGCGTTCGTCCATCATTTCGCGCAAACCGACGCCTGGTTGCGCGACAACCCGCCTGCCATCCAGTGGGAGCTCGGCGGGCTGCATTTCCCGCCGATGAACACGCCGGTCGACCATCCGTTGGTGACGTCGCTGATGAAACGCAAGGCGGCGATCGGCAAGGCGCCTCAGACAAGCGGCTTCGTCGCCGTGTGCGATGCTGCGCACTATGCCGGCGCCGGTGTCGACGGTGTCATTTTCGGTCCGTCGGGCGACGGCTTCCATGGCGCCAACGAATATGTCGAAGTGGAATCGGTGGTCGAGACCGCCAAGGTGATCGCGGCATCCGTCATCGACTGGTGCGGCGTGCGCTGAGAGGCTTGCTTTTCAGGCGGTCACGCCGGGCGGTTGATGCGCCCGGCGACGGCACCCCAAGCCGCTTTGATCATGCCGGCCAGTCCGCTGGGATAGGCCAGCATCACGCCGATGATCAGAACCGCCGTGATCATTGGGCGCCATGCGCCGAAATCAGCCATCCACTCGGCGAAAACCGTCAGCACGAAAGAGGCGACGATGGCGCCGTAGATGGTGCTGGTGCCGCCCAGCAGCACCATCGACAGGATGATGGTCGCCAGGCTCATGCCGAACACGTCGATCGAGGCGTTGCGCTGGTAGGCGGCATAGAAGGCCCCAGCGATGCCGGTAAAGAAGGCGCTTGCCGCAAGCGTCAGCATGCGCTGGCGCACGATCGAGACACCGCGGCTGACGGCGTATTCCTCATTGTCGCGCAGCGCCACGATGCTGGCGCCGGCGCGCGAGCGCACGAACACACGCAGAAACAGCGTGCTCGCCACCAGCAGCGCCAGCGCGATGTAGAAATAGGCGAATTTGGCGTCGCGGACCATATTGTGGTCGAACCAGTAGAGGCCGGGGATACGCACGATCCCTTGCGTGCCGCCGGTGATGTCGGACTGGCTGAGGATCACTTGCATGACCAATTGCGCGAAGCCGAAGGTGACCAGGATGATATAGATGCCCTTCAGGCGCAGGATCGGGATGGTCACCACGATCGCGGCAAGCGTGGCGATGATGCCGCTGGCAAACAGCGCGATCCACGGATCGAGCCCGGCCAGCTTGGTCAGCAGGCTGTAGGCGTAGACGCCGATGCCGAAGAGCGCCAGATGACCGAAATTGAAGACGCCGCCATAGCCGAGGCTGAGGTCCCAATTCGACGCCACGATGGCGTAGATAAAGGCCATGATCAGGATGTGGCGGGCATAGGTGTCGCCGAAGACGAGCGGCAGCAGCGCCAGCACGGCCAAGCCGAGCACGAATCCGATGGCTTCGTGCTTCCACGGCGTGCGGCCAGGTGCGATCGGGGTTGCCGCCGCTGTGCGGATCTGGGTGATCGGCGAGGTCGTGTCGGTCATGCGAGGCCTCGCGAGCGGCTGGCGAAAATGCCCTCGGGACGTACCATCAGGGTCAGGATCAGCACGCCGAACAGCAATGCCGGCGTCCAGTAGAGGCCGAAATAATAGCTGCAGGCGGCCTCGAAAAAGCCGATCAGATAGGCGGCGAAGATCGGTCCCGATATGCTCGATATGCCGCCGAAGACGACGACGATCAGCGCCTTGAGCAGCGGGTCTGAGCCCATCACGGGCGACATGAAGCGATAGCCGCCCATGAAGATGCCGGCGAGCCCCGCCAGCGAAGCGGCGATGGCGAAGGCCAGCCCGTAGAGCGCGGTGACATTCAGGCCGACCAGATGGCTGGCGTCCTCGTTCTGCGCGACCGCACGCAATGCCAGCCCGAGGCGCGAACGGTTGAGGAACATCCACAACGCCGCCAGGATCAGCGGCGTGATGACGATGATGGCGATCTGGTGCAGCGAAACGCCGACGCCGCCGATGGTGGCGTTGCCGTCGACCAGCGCCGGGATCTGCTTGGCGCGCGGCCCCCAGATGGTGAGCGCTCCGTTCTCGACCAGCGATCCGGCGGCAAGCGTGGTGATGACGACGACCAGCACGATGTTGGGCCGGCCGATCAGCGGCCGCACGACGCTTGCCTGCAGGATCCAGCCGACGCCGGCCATGACGACCACGGCGATGGGAAAGGCCACCCCCGCCGGCAGGCCGAGTTCCACCAATTGCCAGGCGACATAGGCGCCCAGCATCATGAACACGCCATGGCTGAAGTTGAACACGCCGATCGTCGTCCAGACCAAAGCGAGCCCGACCGCCATCATGGCGTAGAGCGAACCTTGGAACAGGCCGCCGAACAGGATTTCCGCCAATGCGCTCATACCGAGTTCCTAGTGGCCAAAATACATCGACATGATCTCGCCGTGGTCGAGGCTCTCGCCCGGCTTGATCTCGGTCGCCACCGCGCCGTGGTTGACGAGGTAGAGTTGCTGCGTCAGTTCCAGCAGGAACTCGATATCCTGCTCGACGACGATCAGCGGCACCCCGCCGCGCGAAATGTCCATGACGGAGGCGCAGAGTTCGTCCTTGATCTTGGGCGCCAGCCCAAGCGTCGGCTCGTCGAGGATCAGGAGGCGCGGATGGCTCATCAGCGCCGTGCCGATCGACACCATCTGGCGCTCGCCGCCCGACAGCGTGCGCACGCGCTGGCGCCAGCGTTCCGCCAGTTTCGGGAACAGTTTGATCACCTTCTCGCGGTTCTCCGCCTCATGCGGACGGGCGCGCGGTGAATAGGCGCCCAGCGCCATGCAGTCGGCGATGGAGAGGTCGGGAAACAGCCGGTTGCCTTGCGGCACGTGGATCAGGCCGGCGCCGACGATGGCGCGGGCGCTGAGGCCTGCTATGTCTTGCCCGTCGAACTGGATGCGGCCGTTCTTCGGCCGCAGCAGGCCGGAGACGGTGCGCAACAGGGTCGTCTTGCCATGGCCGTTGGGTCCGAACAGGCCGACATTGCCGAAGCGGCCAGCTTCCAGCGAAATGTCGTGCAGCACGGTGACGCGGCCATAGCCGGCGGTGACGCCTTCGACGGTGAGGATGGGAGTCACGCCACCGCCCTCCGGGTTCCGAGATAGGCCTCGATGACGCGCTGGTCGGCGATCACGCTTGCCGGCTCGCCAGCGGCGAGCACGCGGCCATTGTTAAGCACTAGCAGATGCTGCGACAGGCTCATCAGGAAGGTCAGCACATGCTCGATCAGGAGGATGGTGATGCCGCGTTCGGCGGTGCGGCGGATCAAACCGATCGACGTCTCGATCTCGGGCTTGGTCAAGCTCGATGCCGGTTCGTCGAGCAACAGCATACGTGGCTGCATGGCGATCGCGGTGGCAAGCATCAGGCATTTGCGCTCGAAGACGGAAAGCTCGCCGGCCAGCCGCCCGAAGGACACTGAACCCAAGCCGACAAACTCCAGTGCCTCTGCGGCCGCCTCGCGGGCGGCTGCCGCTGCAGCTTTCTCCTTTCTGCCGTAGCTGGCGCCGATCAGCGCGTTCTCGAATACGGTCAGGCCGTCGAAGCTGGTTTCGCGCTGAAAGGTGCGGGCAAGGCCGAGGCGCGCGATGGCATGTCCAGACTTGCCGTTGATCGCGGTCCCGTCAAAGCGGATGTGGCCTCTGTCCGGCCCGAACGGGATGCCGGTGATGATGTTGAACAGCGTGCTCTTGCCGCTGCCGTTCGGGCCGGCGATGCCAAAGATCTCGCCGGCCTCGACCTTGAACGACACGCCATCGACGGCCTTCAGCGAACCGAAGGCCTTCGATACGTCGTCCAGTTCAAGCAGGGCCATGCCTCACTGCATCCAGGGCTGCGGCTTGAAGGCACCGGTGGCGTATTTTTCCGGCGAGATCAGCGTGCGCTGGCCGTCCCAGATCTGGAAGAAGGTGATCGGGATATAGTCGTCGCCCTGCGTGGCGAGATGCGTGGCGGGATCGAATTTCAGCCGGCCTTCGGCGACCTGCTTGTCGGTCTCCGACAGCGCCTTCATGATCGCGGCGTGGTCGGATGCGCCGCCGACTTTCTTGACCGCGTCGAAATAGACGTTGGTCATTTCATAGAGGCCGACGCCATAGGTGCCGCTCTCGACGCCATATTTGGCCTTGAACTTGGCCGCCACCTCATCGGCGCGCGGGTTCTTCGGCGTCGTCAGCGCCCCGCCGAGGAGATTGTAGATGACGCCATTCGACTTCTTGCCGGTGAGTTCGACGAATTCCGGAACACTCGGCGCATATTGCAGGAAGACCAGGCTCTTGGTTGGCTGTTCGAGGAACTGGTTCAGGAAAGACGCCGAATTGCCCGGCAGATAGTCGGTGTTGATGACGACATCGGGGACATTCTCGCGCACCTTGGCCAGGATCGAACGCCAGTCGGTGACTTCGCCGAAGGGCACGATCTCATCGACGCTGATAGTCCAGCCCTTCTCCTTGAAAGTCTTCTTCATGCCCTCCGAGATGGTCTTCGAATAGGCGTTGTCGGAGGAGATGATGGCGACCTTCTTGGTCGGCAATGTGATCTTGCCGTCGGCCGCGAGTTTCTCGACGAACAAGGTGACGTCGGTGTTGTAGGCGTCGAAGGACGGCGTTAGCGACCAACAGCACATGTACTTGTCTGGGCTCGGCGCGATGATGTCCCTGGTCTGCTGCGAGGTGGCCGCCAGCATGTAGGGCATCTCGGCCTCGGCCATGTTGTCGATCTCGAAATTCGTCAGGCTGGCGTAGCCGGTGAGCATGAATTGCACGCCGGGATCGCCAAGCAGGCGCTCGACCGCGCTGGTGACGTTGCCGGCGGACTGATCCTTGACGTCGCCGACCACCAGTTCGAATGTGTTGCCGGCAACGCCGCCGGCGGCATTCGCCTCATCGATTGCCATCTGCACGCCGCGCTGGAATTCCTGGCCGTCCGCCGCGGCAGGGCCCGTGATCGGCGCCAGCAGGCCGATCTTGACGACATCGGCGAAAGCGGGGGCGCTTGCCGTGGCAAACGCCGCGATCAGGGCCGTGGTCATCAGCATATGGCGGAGTCTGTTGCCTGCGAATTTGGATTTCATCGTGCCGTTCCCTGTTCTCCTCCCGTTCATCGGGAGTTGGATAATTGACAATCTACGCACAATTGATGTTATTTGAAAAGGATTTTTCAACGGCACGAGACCGGGAAAATGTTATGGCAGGGCTAGGGGAGGCGGCGGCGCTTTGTTGTGCAACTGCTTCGAAACAGAGCGATTCCAGACGGAGCCAAAGATGACGATCGCGCAGAAGACCCTTGAAACCAGTCACGGCAGGATCGCCGTTCGCGAGACCGGCGGCAAAGGCACCGCCGTCCTGCTGATTCATGGCAATTCGTCTTCCGGTGCCGTTTTCCGCAACCAGCTCGAGAGCCCGCTGGGCGAGCGCTACCACATGATCGCCCCCGATCTGCCGGGCCACGGCGCTTCCGGCAATGCGATCGATCCGGACCGCTCCTACAGTATGGAAGGCTATGCCGATGCGATGACCGAAGTGCTCGGCCTGCTCGGTATCGACAAGGGCATCGTCTTCGGCTGGTCGCTCGGCGGTCATATCGGGCTGGAGATGATCGACCGTTATCCTGGCCTGCTTGGCCTGATGATATCGGGCACTCCGCCGGTAGCGCCCGAGGAGGTCGGCAACGGCTTCAAGTCGAGTCCGCATATGCACCTTGCCGGACAAGAGGCCTTCACCGCCGCTGATGTCGAGGCCTATGCGCGCAGCACTTGCGGGGAACCGTTCGAACCGTTCCTCCTCGACACGGTGGCGCGCACCGACGGGCGGGCGCGGCGCCTGATGTTCGAGAAATTCGCCGCCGGCACAGGCCGCAACCAGCGCGAGATCGTCGCCGGCAAGACGCCTCCGATCGCCGTTCTCAATGGCATCGACGAGCCTTTCGTGAACACCGATTTTGTCTCAGCGGTCAAGTTCTCTAACCTGTGGGAAGGCAAGGCGCATCTGCTCGACAAATCGGGCCATGCGCCGTTCTGGGATTCTCCCGACCGCTTCAACCCGATCTTCGCCCGCTTCCTGGAAAGCGTGGATCAGGCATAGACTCGCCGCAAGGCCACCGACCAGCCGCCATCGACCGGAATGGGTCCAGCTCTGCTGGCCTCATTGCACTGACAGGAGGAGGGCGGCCCCGACCGGCCCGTTGGCAAGGCATGCGTGTCCGGCTATGACGGCAAAGTTGCGAAGAGCAGTCAGCTTTTCCGTTGGAGTGCGACATGACCGTATTTACACGCCGCGGACTGCTGAAAACTGCCGCCGTTGCCGGCGCGAGCGGGCTCGGGCTTGCCGCCATGGGCAGGATTGGCGGCTGGGCGGCTTCCGCGCCTGAGCCGGTGGTGCTGCGGACGGCGAAAATCCAGGCGAAGCTGATGGATGTCGGCCAGACCAACAATGTGCTGACTTACGGCAACGCCGGAATGCCGCCGGTGCTCAGGATGAAAAAAGGCGAACCCTTCGCCGCGCGCCTCGACAACGCCATCGATGACCCGACGACCATCCACTGGCACGGCATTCGCCTGCCGAACAAGATGGATGGCGTGCCCTTCCTGGTGCAGCCTTACGTCTACACCGGCGATCATTTCGACTATGCCTTCACGCCGCCCGATGCCGGCACCTTCTGGTATCACCCGCACTGCAACACGCTGGAGCAGATGGGGCACGGCCTGACCGGCGTGATCGTGGTTGAAAACCCGAACGATCCGGAATTCGACGCCGAGTTTGTCCTCAACCTGCGCGACTGGCGCCTTGGCGACGACGGCCAGTTCATCGACCAGTTCCGGCCGCGCGATGCCGCGAGAACCGGCACTTACGGAACGGTGCGTACCGCCAACTGGCTCGATCAGCCGCAATATGACGCGCCCGCCGGCGGGCTGGTGCGGCTGCGCATCGCCATTACCGATGTCACCCGCATCTATGCCTTTCGCGTCGACGGCGCCGAAGCGATGGTGATGGCGCTGGACGGCAATCCGGTGCCGGAGCGCTTTGCGCCCGATGCCTTGCTGCTTGGACCGGGGCAGCGCATCGAACTCGCCATCCGCATGCCCGACGATGAGGGCGCGATCGTCAGCCTGCGGGACGTCAGGGGCACCAAGCCCAAGGTGCTGGCGACGCTGCGCGCGACGGGCAACTCGCTCAAGCGGGACGTTCGCGACGTTGCGCCGCTGGAAGTGAATCCGGTGGCGGAAGTGGATCTCGGCTCGGCCCAGCATATCTCCCTGTCGCTCAGCGCCACGGCGGAAAACGTCCCGAGCGACAGCATCTGCGGTTCTCTCGGCTACAGTTTCTGGGCAATCAACAAGGTGCCATGGCCGGGCGATACGCCCGATCCAACCGCGCCGCTGGCCGAATTGAAGCTCGGCAGGAGCTATGTCATCGACATGGAGAACCTGACGCCGCAATCGCATCCGATGCATTTGCACGGCATGAGCTTCAAGGTTTTGTCGTCCTCGGCGCGGCCGGTGCGGCCGTTGATTTCGGACACCTATCTCATCCAGCCCAACGAGAAGGTGAGCCTTGGCTTCGTCGCCGACAATCCCGGCGACTGGCTGCTGCATTGCCACATCATCGAGCACCAGAAATCGGGCATGACGAGTTACGTCAGGGTGGTCTGAGCCGGGCCCACCGAAGGCAGCATTGTCCGCGACCTACTTGCGCAGTTGCGCCTCGATCTCGTCGAGCACCTTGTCCTTGCCGATGCCGGTGAGGAAGGCGAGGCCCTTGATGACCGGCTTGGTCACCGAAGCCGAGATCGGCGTGGTGGCGACGATGAAGTCGACGCTATCGGCGAGCCTCGGCACTTCGGTTGCCTTGGCCTGCTGCGCGTTGAAGGTAAGGCCGCGCATCTTCATCGCCTCGGTAACGGCGACGTTGACCGCCGTCGAGGTGGCGATGCCGGTGCCGCAGGCAAAGAGAATTGTCTTCTGTCTGGCCATCTTTGCTTTCCCTTGATTAGCAGCCGAGCACGGTGCGCACGTCGTCAAGCGTCCTGGCCGACCTCAAGCCGTCCAATGCATCTGGATTCTGGATCGTTGCCATGACGGACTGCAGCGCTTCAATCTGCTTGTCCTTGTCATTGATGGCAAGCAGGAAGACGAAACCCACCGGCAGCTTCTCGTCGGGGTCTTCCATATTGGCGAAGATCACCGGCTTTCTCAGCGTGCCCATTGCGATGCCGGGCTTCAGCACATGCTCGGGATCGGTGTGGGGCACCGCGACATTGTCGGCGCGTTCCAGCGGCAATCCTGTCGGGATGGTCATTTCGCGGCGCACGACCGCGTCGGCATAGGAGCTCTTGACATAGCCAAGGGCCTCGAGCCGTCCCGCCAGGACGCGGATGATCTCCTCATTGGTCGACGCGTCCGACCCGAGCACGATCGCTTCGGGATCCAGAAGCTGCATGAGGGCGTCGGACATGTCTTGCTCCGTCGATAAATCGTGCGCCCGGCGAAGGCGCACGATCGTTTCAGATGAAGGCACGCTTGCGTTCAGGCCGTGCCTTCGGCCGGCTCGTCCTCGGCGCCCGCCGCCCGTTCCCAGCCGAGCGGATTGCGGCGATAGAGCACGAATAGCGCCGCGATGACCACGGCGATCACGATGATGCCGATGAGCCCAAGTCCCTGGATCGCCTCGATGATCACATAGGGCACCCACAGGAAGCCGTCGACCACCGAGGTGATCTGCAAAGCATCCGCCGGCAGTTTGAAGCCCGATGCGACGGCCGCACTGGTGAACAGCGGCGCCAGGGCGTTGGCGACATAGAAGCCGATCGCCAAGGTCACCGTGCCGATCACCACCATGCGGAACACATTGCCTTTGACCAGCGGCGCGGTCATGGCGACGATGAACGGGATGACAGCCAAATCCGCGAACAGGATGACGCGGTTGCCCGGCAGGATCACCGACAGGATGATCGCGATCGGCACCAGGATCAGCGACGACGAGATCGCGGCGGGGTGGCCGATCAGGATCGCCGAATCGAGGCCGACGAGAAGCTCGCGATCGCCGGTGCGCTTGCGCACGAACTCCTGCGCCGCGTCGGAAACCGGGATCAGGCCCTCCATCAGGATCTTCACCATGCGCGGCAGCAGCAGCATGACCGCGGCAAGTGTCATGCCGGTGCCCAGCACCTTGGCCAGCACCGTGCCGGGATCGCCGGCATTGTAGAAGGCGATGGCGCCGAGCACGAGGCCGATGATCAGGCCGAGCACGACCGGTTCGCCGAACACGCCGAAGCGGCGCTCGATGGTTTCGGTGTTGATGTTGATGCGGTTGATGCCGGGAATGCGGTCCATGATCCAGTTCAGGATGATGGCGATCGGCAGGATTTGCGCCGAGGCGAGATGCGGCACCGAAATGCCGGGAACGCCGTAGAATTGCTGCACCGCGCGCGCCGACCAATCGGCGAACAGCAGCGACAGCGCCGCAACCAGGGCCGCGATGGCAATGCCGTAGGCCAGATTGTCGGTGGCGGCGACGACGAGCGAGCCGACGAAGGCGAAGTGCCAGAAATTCCAGACGTCGACATTGAGCGTGCGCGTCATGCGCGTCAGCAACAGCACGATGTTGACCAGGATGCCGACCGGGATGACCCAAAGCCCGACCGAGGAGCCAAAGGCGATCGCGGCCGCCGAGGGCCAGCCGACGTCGATGATGTCGCGATGAATGCCGGTGTTGGTGACGATGGCCTTGGCGACGTCGCCAATCGACGTGAACATCAGGCCAAGCACAAGGTTGATACCGATGAAGGCGACGCCGATGGTGACGGCGGCGCGAAAGGCCTTGCTGACCTTGGCGCCCAAAACCACGGCAATGATGAAAATGACGATCGGCAGCAGGATTGTCGCGCCGAGCGTGTCGATGGCCCCCTTGAGGCCAGCGAGTAGAGTATCCATTCTTCCTCCCCTGGAGCCCCGAGCCTAAAGCTTCGCGGTGCTCCTTTCTCTCAGCCTCTGCCGCCAACAGCGCAAAGGCACTCCCCAGATGCCGCGAGACGAGTGCCCCTCCGAGCGGTTGTCTCGATGAACATTTGCCTTTGTTGGCAAACGAATGTTTTATTGAGACTGTTCGCAACAATGTCAATTGGCAAGCCTTTGGGCCAATCGGCCAAGGCGACGACGCTTGTCACGGGTCATTTTCGTTGGAAATCGCCGGTCGCGAGCGGTTTTGTTGGCACAGGGGAATGGTCCCTGCTAATTCGCGTCCAGACCAAGAAGCTGTGGACATCCCGCATGACCAATGTCGCCTTGACCGGGCTTGCCCGCGATCTCGCCAGACGTGCCGCCGAGGGCCGCCCGGTGCGCATCGGCATCATCGGCTCCGGCGAAATGGGCACTGACCTCGTCACGCAAGGCATGCTGATGCCCGGCATTGCGGTTTGCGCCGTCTCGACCCGGCGCCCGCACACCGCGCGTGACGCCATCCGCATCGCCTACGGTGACGAGGCGATGGCGGTCGAAGCCGACACCGCGTCGAAAGTCACTGCGGCGATCGAGGTTGGAAAAATAGCCATCACCTCGAACGAGATGCTGGTCACCAACCCACTGATCGATGTCGTCATCGACGCCACCGGCAAGCCGGGCGTCGCCGCCGATTTCGACCTGATGGCGATGGAGCACGGCAAGCACCTGGTGATGATGAATGTCGAGGCCGACGTCACCATCGGCTGTTACCTCAAGCAGCAGGCCGACCGGCTTGGCGTGGTTTATTCGGTCGGCGCCGGCGACGAGCCGTCGAGCTGCATGGAACTGATCGAGTTCGCGTCCGCACTCGGCCTTACCATCGTCTCGGCTGGCAAGGGCAAGAACAACCCGCTCAACCACGATGCCGTGCCTGACGACTATCGCGAGGAAGCGACCCGCCGCAACATGAACCCGCGCATGCTGGTCGAGTTCGTCGACGGCTCCAAGACCATGGTCGAGATGTGCGCCATCGCCAACGCCACCGGGCTGGTGCCTGACGTGCCCGGCATGCATGGTCCCAAGGCCGACCGCGATGACCTCGTCAAGGTGCTGATCCCGCGCGAGGATGGTGGCCTCCTGCTGAAAAAAGGCGTCGTCGACTACACTATCGGCAAGGGTGTGGCGCCCGGTGTCTTCGTCATCGTCGAGGCGACGCATCCGCGCATCATCGAACGCATGGACGACCTGCATATCGGCCGCGGTCCCTATTACAGCCTGTTCCGGCCCTACCATCTGACCTCACTGGAAGTGCCGCTGACGGCCGCTCGCATCGTGCTGTTCGGCAAGCCCGACATGGTGCCGCTGCCGCGGCCGGTTGCCGAGGTCTGCGCCGTCGCCAAGCGCGATCTCGCCGCCGGCGAGACCTTCGATGCGATCGGCGAGACCTGCTATCGCTCCTGGACCATGACCGTCGGCGACGCGCGTTCCCAGCGCGCCGTGCCGGTCGGCCTGCTTGAGGGCGGCAAGGTGCTGAAGCCGGTCAGGAAAGGTGCACTGCTGACCACCGACAATGCAGCGCCAGACCGGACGACCAGTCTGTTCGCGCTGCGCCGCCTGCAGGACGAGATGCTGTACGGAAACAAGCCCGTTGTGGCGCTGTCATGACAGATGCGCTATATTGTAATGGCAGATGACGCCGAGGATCGACCAATGAACCTCCAGATCAGGGACCCGCGTGCACGTGAACTGGCACAGCGGCTCGCCGCCAAACGCAAGATTTCGATGACCGAGGCGGTGATCGAAGCTCTTGAGTCCGAACTGAAACGGGAAAGTGGACGCGCTCCGTTGGCGCAGCGGCTGGCTGCCATCGCCGATGAACTCAAAGCCAGAGCTGGCCAGGGCGGCCGGCCCGTACACAAGGATGAGATCGATGAGATGTGGGGCCACTCCTGATGTTTGTCGACACCTCGGTGGTCGTCGCAATTCTTTCGGGAGAAGGAGATGCTGGCGAGTGGAGCAACCGCATCGCGGTAGCACCTCGCAGGATTACTTCCGCGCTGGTGGTGCTCGAAGCGGCTATGCGGCTCTCAACTATGCTGGCCGTCGAGCCGCTCGTCGCTGAAGTGGCGATCGAGGCTTTTCTGCGCGAGGCCGAAATCGAAATCGTTCCCATCGACGCCGGCGACGCCAAGCTCGCGGTCCAAGCTTTTTCAGACTATGGAAAAGGACGCGGGCATCCCGCCCAACTCAACCTGGCCGATTGCCTGTCCTATGCATGCGCAAAGGGCCGCGGCTCTGCTCTGCTCTACAAAGGCAACGACTTCTCGCATACCGATCTGGCCTAGGGAGTCTGCTCTATTTCCCTAGTTCGATCGACCGCAGCCGCGCCGCTTCCACCGCTTGCGTGAGGAGATTGGTCAAGCGGTCATCGCCCATCAGCACGCCAAGCGCCGCCGCCGTCGTGCCGTTGGGGCTGGTCACCTGCTTGCGCAGCATAGCCGGGTCCTCGCGGCTTTCAGCGGCGAGCGATGCCGCGCCGTAGACGGTCTGCATGGCGAGCAGCCTGGCGGTCGCCGCCGGCAGGCCGGCCTTCTCGGCGGCCACCGTCAGCGCCTCGATGAAATGGAAGATATAGGCCGGACCCGATCCGGACACGGCGGTCACCGCATCCATAAGGCCCTCGTCGTCGACAGTGGCCACTTCGCCGCTGGCCGACAGAAGGTCGGCGACGAAGCGCTTGGCGTCGGCGGAAACCAGGGGATTGGAAAACACCACCATCATGCCCTTGCCGATGGCCGCCGGCGTGTTGGGCATGCACCGCACAACGGGGGCGCGGTTGCCGAGGATGCCCTCGAAGGTGGCGGACGGCGTGCCGGCGGCGATGCTGACGAAAGTGGTGCGTCCATCGCCGAAGCGCTTGTACGCGGCGGTGACGTCGCGGATCACCTGAGGTTTTACCGCGATGACGACCAGATCGGGCACGGCATCCGCCGGAATGGCTCCGGCATCCGCCGCCGCGCCGCAGCCAAGCGCCACTGCGCGATCGCGCAGCTCGGCATTGGGCTCGACCACGAAAACCGCCGAGGGTGCAAGCTTGCCGGACTTCAGCCAGCCCGAGAGCATGGCGTAACCCATATTGCCGCAACCGGCGAGAACAAGCCTGATCGTCATCGAGATCCCTCCGAGGAAAGGCCCTGACATAGACGCTCGCGGATCGGTGGGGAAGCCCTCTCAGGACCGCTGAACAGGCGTGCGCACCGCGATCGGCCGCAACGACACTTGCCTGAGGCCCAGCACGCCGAGCACGAAGAACAGCCAGACCGGATCACCGCGATGGAAGAAGAAGCTCTCGAGAAAGGCGTTGAGTGCGGTGAACAGCACCACCATCATGAAGAAATCGCCGAGATAGATGTTCTCCTTGCGCTGCGGAATGCGCATATAGTCGCGCAATGGTGCGATGAGGAAGGTGTAGACCGCCACGCAAAGGGCAGGGATGCCCATCAGCACCGCGATGTCGAGATAGCCGTCATGGCCGTGCACGATGGTCCTGATGTCCCACGGGCGATCGAAGGGTTGGTCCTGGTTGAGCAGCAGCGGCGTGCCCCAGAAGCTCTCATAACCGTAGCCGGTCCACGGCTTCTTCGCCAGCATCGAGCCGGCGAACTCCCACAGTGTCGTCCGGCCGGTATAGGTGAGGTCGGGGAAGTAGATGGCCGCCAGATGCTTCACCGGCGGCAGGAAGACGATGCCCAGCGTGCCGACCGCCGTGGCGATGATCGCCAGCATGAACAGGATCGGCGTACCGAGCCGCATGCCCATCAGACTCGGAAACATCACGATCAGGATCGAGAACGGCACCAGCCCGGCGGTGGTCTTGGAGCCGGTGTGCAGCATGAAGATCATCGCCGCGCAGAAGATACCCGCGCCCCACCAGCGCTGGCCGCGTCGGTAGAGATAAAGCCCGGCGAAGCTGAAGCAGGCCATGATCGGGCCGGCGATGTTCTTGTGGGTGAACACCCCGCGCCACAGGCCGGCATGTTCGGGCTCCTGCGAGTCAGCCGTGTGCATCGCCTCGTGCGGAAAGACGATCAGGCCGAGATAGGACAGGCCCATGACCACGACCGCGGTGAAGATGATGACCCTGGAGAAGGACTCCGCGTCGCGGGGTAGCGCCAGAATCGTCGCCATCGTCAGGATGCCGATCATGGTGAAGGACGCCGCGCGCATTGCCGAGGGCGGATCGGTCGCCAGCACCACCGACAGGAAGAAGAAGCCCAGCATCAGTATCCAGGATGGGCTGAGCAGCGAGCGCACGACGCGCGGATCGGCGAAGGCCATCAGCGCGAAGATCGAAATCCCGCCGAGCGAGCCGAAGCCGAGCTGATTGACGATGTCGCCCCCTTCGCCGGTGAGTTCGGCGCCGGCCGGCTGGAACGGGCGGAAGGACACCATGATGACGGTGAACAGCAGCGCGGCGATCGCGGTCGCCACGCCACCGCGCGTGAACGCGGCGCTGAGCGGCGCGCGCTCAGTTCTTCTCAGGCTGGCGGTATTGCTCATTGGCATATCCGAATTCGGCCAGCACGCGGCCCAGCGCCACATGGACGGGGTAGATGGCGGCCGCCGGGGATCCCGTGCGCGCCAGCCGCATGATGCCGCGAAGCGGCGAGGCGGCAAGCAGCGCCAGGCTCCTGGCGAATACCTTGGCGCCGGCGAACGGCATCCCGGCGCGCCTCTTCTTTTCCACCAGTGTCGAGATGACACCGTTGCGTAGGCTGCGGGCGCGGATCCAGTCGGTCTCGACGCGCCGGGCCGGAACGGTCTCCCGCACCTTGGCTTCGGCGCACCAGCCCAGCACGAAGCCGCGTTGCGCCGACCGGCTGAGAAAGTCGGAATCGCCGCCGCCCATGAAATTGAATCTGAGATCGAGGAAGGGCGGCCCCATCGCGGTCAGCACGTTGCGCCCGACCAGAAGATTGCCGGACGAATAGAGCGCGGGCACCCGTCCCGTCTCCCGGTAGGGGGGTGCGAAGACGGGATGCTCGGCCCATTTGGCATGGGCAGGATCGGCAAAAACGGGCACCTGCGGGCCGCCGACGATGTCGGCGGCGAGCGTTTCGGCGGCGTGGCACATCCGCTCCAGCCATTGCGGATCGGCGGTCTCGTCATCGTCGATGACCAGAAGATGCTTGAAGTTCGGGAACTGCAGGATCGCCGTCTGCCAGCCGGCATTGTAGGCGCTGCAATTGCCGCGCTCATGCGCGATGATGACCATGCCCGGTATCTCGCCGCGCTCGAACAGCGGCAGCACCGCCTTGGCGCCCTCCCGCGCCTCGACCTCGTTTTCGATGACGATGACGGCAAAGCGCCTGTCGGTTTGCTGCGCGCGCAGCGACGCCAGTGTCTCCAGCACCTGCTGCGGCCGCTTGAAGGTCGGCAAGGTGACGATCGCTTCGACGGCCTCCACGTCGAGCAGGCGAGACCGTCCCGCGATCGATACCGAACCGTCCAATGGCAAAGGGATCATCCGTGTCCAGCCGCGCCGTGAGTCGCGTTCTGGTAGCACCACGATGATAAGGTTTCGTTAATCACCTTGCACGGAGAGGCCCGCCAGACATGGGTTTTGGGGCGTTGATCGTGCTCGTTTAATCAAGGGTTCACCGCGCTTTGCTACCGGCTACACCACAGGATAGGTAAGATGCATCTGCTGTTCGCCACCTCGATCGTGCCCGACGGTGCTCTCGCCTCGGGCTACGAGATAGCCAACGCCGCGATTATCGCCGCCCTGCGGCGCGCCGGCGCGCGCGTCACGGTCATCGGCTTCACCTGGCCCGGGAAAGCCGCGGCCGATCCCGAAAATACCGTGGTGCTGGGGGCGGTCGACGTGCGCACCGAAAGTGCTTCGCCGCTGCAAAAGCTTGCCTGGCTCGGCAAGGCGATGTTTTCAGGCCTGACCTTCGCGTCGGTCAAGTTGCGTGCGGTGTCCAGCCACGATGTTCAGGCCGCCCTCGAACGAGCCGGTCCGTTCGATGGCTATGTGCTGAATTCCGTGCAGTTCGCCGGCGCTTTCGAACGGGTCTTCGAAGACCGGCCTTCGATTTTCGTCGCCCACAATGTCGAGCATCTCTCGGCGCGGGAGAACGCCGTTGCCGCCGCCGGCATTTTCCAGCGCCTGCTGTTTCGGCGCGAGGCAAGGCTGCTGAAACTGGTCGAAGAGCGCCTCTGCCGCCGCGCGCGTTTTGTCTTCACGTTGGCCGAGGAGGATCGCGGGGCACTTGGCGTCGCCTCGGATGATCGTTCGGCGGTGCTGCCGCTGGTGACCGGCGCCACGGCGCCAGTCCGGAAAGGCCGGCGCGCGATCGACTGCGACGCGGCCCTGATCGGCACCTGGACCTGGCAGCCGAACCGCATCGGCCTCGACTGGTTCCTGGGCAAGGTGGTGCCGCATCTGCGGCCTGGTTTCCGCGTCCGCATAGCGGGTCACATGCCTTCCGGCGTCACCTCCGCGCATCCGGGCGTCGAGTTTGTCGGCCGTGTCGCGGATGCCAGGGCTTTCGTGCGCGGCGCGGCCGTCATCCCGCTGATCAGCACCGCGGGCAGCGGCGTACAGTTGAAGACCATCGAGACCTTCGAGCTTGGCCTGCCCTCGGTCGCCACCAGCCGGTCGCTGCGCGGCATCGACCATCGCCCCGACAATTGCGTCGTCACCGACGATCCGGCCGGCTTCGCCCGGGCCCTGGAGGCAGCCGCGGCCGACATTCACGATGTCGATGGCAGCACCTTCCATCGCCGGCAGGTCAAGGCGTTCGACGCCGCGGTTCGTGTCGGTCTCGAAAAAATCGGCGCCGTGCGGGAGGAGGTGTTTGCATGAACATGCACGCCGCCCGCGCCGCGTTCGGCTTTGACAGCCTGAAGGCAATCCTCGGCATCCCGGTGCTGGCGATCCGCTGGGACGATGCGATTGCCTTGCTGAACCGATTGATCGCCGAGCGGCGCTTCACCAAGGTCAGTTTCCTCAACGCCCACAATGCCAATATCGCCCACACCGACCCGGTGTTCGCCGAGGCGCTCGACGATTTCCTCATCCTGCCGGACGGCATCGGCGTCGATCTCGCCGCGAAGCTTCTCTACGGCGCGCCGTTTCCCGACAATCTCAACGGCACCGACTTCGTGCCGGCCTTCCTGCAGGCTTCCAAGAGGCCGCTGACGGTGGGGCTGCTCGGAGCGACCCGTGTCAACGCCGAGGCGGCGTCCGTGAAGCTGGCGGCGCTTGCCGTACAGCACAACTTCGTGGTCATTCACGACGGTTATTTCTCCCCCGCGCAGGAGCCGGAGATCATCGACCGGATCGCAAAGCTACGGCCTGATATGCTGCTGGTCGCGATGGGCGTGCCGCGCCAGGAATTGTGGATTGAACGTCACATCGACGAACGCCATTGCACGCTGCCGATCGCGGTCGGCGCGCTGCTCGATTTCCTGAGCGGCTCGGTGCCGCGCGCACCGCCGTGGATGCGCCGCCTGCGGTTGGAATGGCTGTTCCGTCTGGCGGTCGAGCCCGGCCGGCTCTGGCGCCGCTACGTGGTCGGCAACCCCCTGTTCCTGTGGCGGGTCGTCAAGCAGAAATGGGCGCGCGGCGCCGAAGCCGTCGCAGATGCTCCCGGAGAGTTTCGTTGAACAAGCGGTTCGTCCCAGACCCGCTGGTTGGCCCACGCCTGTTGCCGAAGGCGCCGACGGCAGCGGTTGTGACGGCAAGCTACGCCCCGGATTTCGAACGCTGCCGACTGCTGTGCGAAACGCTTGACCGGCATGTCTCGGGTGCCGCGCACCACTACATTCTGGTCGAACATCGCGACCTTGCGCTTTTCCGTCAGTTGCAGACCAGCCGCCGTTCGGTCGTCGATGAGCGGGATCTCCTGCCGCGCTGGCTGCGCGCCTTCGACGATCCGCTCAGCCTGTTTCGCCGCCGCGTCTGGCTCAGCCTGAAGACCCAGCCGCTGCGTGGCTGGCACGTGCAGCAGCTGCGCCGTATCGCCATATCGGCGCACGCAGGGGAAGATGTGCTGATCTTCTGCGATTCCGACGTCGCTTTCCTGAAGGCGTTCGATTGCGGTGCCTTCTGGCGAGATGGCAAGGCGCGTTTGTTCCGCCGGGATGGCGTGCTCGCCGATGACGGCCATGACGAGCATCGCTTGTGGTCGCGCAATGCCGGAACGGCGCTTGGCATCGATTCGTCCCGGACATCGGTCCATGACTATATCTCGACGCTGATCGCCTGGCGCCGCGACACGGTGCTTGCCATGTGCGGCCGGATCGAAAAGGTCCATGGCCGCGACTGGGTCGAGGTCATCGGCTCGGCGCGCAAATTCTCCGAATGCATGATCTACGGACGCTATGTCGACGATCTGCTGGACGGAGCCGGCCACTTCCACGGTTCGGAAGAATTCTGCCGCGTCCACTGGACGGGCGAGGCGCTGTCGGACGACGAGTTCCGCCGCTTCGTTGCCAGCATGGCGCCAGAGCAGGTGGCGATCGGCATGCAGTCCTTTATCGGCACCGATATAGGCCGGATCCGACGCCTGATCGGGCTTGATCGCTGATTTGTCCTAGATTGCCTTGGCCGGTCTGCGCAGCGCCGAATAGGTCAGCAGCATGGACGCGAGGTAGAGCAGCAGGAAGACGATGTTGAGCGACAGCACCAGATCAGATATTTCGGAAATGGTGGTCAGCACATAGATCAGCAGCAGCGCCTTGAGGGCGGCGAGCAGGCCGAGATTGAGCGCTCGCACCAGCGTCTGGCCGCGCGCGAAAAGAAGCTCGGCCTGGTATTCGACCAGATTGCGCAGTCCAGGCACGCAGATCGCCAGCGCCACCAGGGGTGCGGCCTCGGAAACATTCCTGCCGAGCGCGTTGGGAAAGAAATGCAGCACGATGCCAAGCGCTGCCAGCGCCAGCGTTGAAACGAGGAACACGCCGCCCTCGATGCCGCTCTTTATCGCAAGGCGCGACAGCAGCTCCGGCGCGCGCATCATGCGCTGCACGAGCATCATGGAGAAGGTACGGATGGGGATCGCCGTCAGGTCGACGAGCCGCATGATGATGGCATAGATGCCGGCCAAATGCGGGCCGCCGATCGCCAGCACCAGCAGCTTGTCGAATTCCGATTGCAGGTAGAACAACACCTCGGCGCCGGCCACATAGATGGAATCGGCGAGCCGCCGCAGATAGAGTTCGATGCGCAGCCGCAGCCGCTGGCGTGGATAGAACCAGCCGAAAGCCAAAAGCAGCGAGGCAGCGTTGGCCCCTATGTAGAACCACGACCACATCCAAATGCCATGCTGTGGCGAGACCATGAACAACACCGCGCCAAGCGCCCGCAGTGCGGTGGCCAGGATCGCCAGCACGGCTGCACGGCCGAATTTGCCCAGCCCGTTGTTGACGATCAGCGCCACTTCTACCGGCCGCCACAGCAGTGCCTCGGCAAAAACGATGGCCGTGAATACCGACAGCGGCACAGTGCCGGCAAAGAAGATCAGGTAGACGCCGAACGAGGCCAGGACCAAAAGCGGCAGCGAGACGGCGCCGAGCAGCAGGAAACCTGCTGTGAACGTGCCGATCAGATTGGGGCGGATGGTGGCGGTGCGGTAGAGTGCCGAAATGAAACCGAAGGCGAGAAGCCTCGACAGCATGACGCCGGCCGCCGAGGCGGTGGCGAACATGCCGAACTCTGCGATCGACAGCGTATTGGCGAGCGCGATGAAATAGGCGAGTGAAAACACCAGTCGCCCGCCGGCGCCGCTGATCGCCGAAAAATAGTCGCGCACCAGCCCCCGCCGTTCGGCCATCAAGGTGCCGATCCGCGCGAAGGTCCGCCTTTGCGGTATGTCGCTGGCCTCAGTCATACGTCGAGGAAAATGCATAGGCTGGAAAGTTTAACGCGCCGTTCTGAAGCTTTCAGTAGTGTTGAAAATTGTTGCAACCATGGCGTGAATTCTTGCCGTCCTCTTTCGAAAATTAACCTTTTGTTTCCTATGCCTGTTTAGCGTGACTTAACGAATGGCCGACCGCCGCTGCCAAGCGGCCAAGAGTAAAGCTCCACGACATGGTCGACAGGGAAAACCGTGAAGACTGGAAGCGCGAGCGCTCCTTGCTGGCGCTTGGCGAAGCCGTGCGTGGCGAGGACGATGCTTCGCTGGTGTCGATAGGAGACCGCGCGGACCCCTCATGGCGCGAGGATGCCGCCACGCGCCATCGCCTGGCTCGTTCCCGTCGCGAGACGAAGGCGAGCCCGCCTCGGTCGGCAGCCGATAACGCCGAACGGTCTCGCCTGGACGAGGAGCAGCCGTTTGTATCCGAGGCCGCCTGGCGTTCGCGGGGGGAAACCGGCACCGGCGATTTGCCACCCGACATGCCGCAAGCAAGGCCCGCCCCCGAGGAACCTTCGGGCACGGGTGGCGCCCACGATGCAATCGGGTCCCGCGCTGCGGGCAGAGCCGACCCGTCCTCCAATGGCGGGGCGGACAGTCAGCAGTGGAAGCCGCTGATCGATCCGATGCTGGTCGTTCGCGGCGTTGCCAGGTCGAAGCTGCTGATCGTTGCGACCACGATACTGGGCGCTGGACTTGGCGTTGCCATCGCCTTGTCGATGCCGAAGAAATACGAAGCCACGACCGAACTGATCATCGAGCCGGGTGACCTGAAGCTCTCCGACCGCGATCTCACCCAACCGGTAGGCCAGCCCGATGCCGCGCTGGCCGTCGTCGAAACCCGGATCAAGATGCTCACCTCGGGCACCGTTCTCGATCAGGTCGTCAAGAATCTCAACCTCGTCAACGATCCGGAATTCAATGGCCAGGGCTCCGGCGGCCTCGGCGTCATGTCGCTCATCCGCTCGATCGTGTCGCGCAACGATGGGCCTGGCGGCGTCGATGAGGTTCGCCGCCAGGCTCTGGCTGTCGGCAATCTGGCCAAGAGCCTGTGGGTCGAACGCAGCGGCAAGACTTTTGTCATTTCCGTCAGCGCCGTAACCCAGAACGGCGACAAATCGGCGCTCATTGCCAATACGACGAGAACCGTCTTCCAGCAGGAAGCCGCCAAATACCAGTCCGACATGGCCGGACGCGCGACGAACGAGTTGACGTCCAAGCTCGACGATCTGCGCAAGGGGGTCGAGGCGGCCGAGCGCAAGGTCGAGGATTTCAGGGCCACGCATGGCCTGATCGACGCGCAAGGCCATCTGATCAGCGACGATCAAATGCTGAAGCTCAACGAGCAGCTCTCGGTCGCCCGCGCCCGCACGCTGGAACTCAATGCCCGGGCGGCGTCGGCGCGTTCGCTGGACGTCAATTCCGTTCTGACCGGCACGTTGCCGGAAGAGATCAACTCCAACGCCATGAGCGATCTGCGCTCGCAATATGCAACGCTGAAGCAGGAGGCCGATCGTGCCGCGGTCCGGCTGGGACCGCGTCATCCAGAACTCCAGGCCCTCAACGCCCAGATCGCCGGCGCGCGCGAGCGCATCGCGGCTGAACTGCGCCGCATCGCCTCTTCGCTGCAGGTCGACTTGAAGCGCGCGGTTCAGCTCGAACAGGACCTCGCTTCCGGGCTGGCCCAGGCAAAGGTCCAAAGCGGCGACGTCAACAGCGACCTGGTTGCCCTGCGGGAGCTGGAGCGCGAGGCCACCGCCAAGCGTTCCGTCTACGAACAATATCTCCTGCGCGCCAAGGAGACTGGTGAACAGACGGGCATCAACACGACCAACATCAATGTGATCACTCCCGCCCAGGCTCCACTCGAGCCAAATGGACCCTCACGGGCCTTGGTGGCGCTGGCCGGCCTGCTGCTTGGCCTTGCTGCCGGTGTTGGCCTCGGCGCTCTGCGTGGCACCTATGACAGCCTGCGCGAGACGGCAAGCGCGCGCTCACGCCGCGAGCGCAAGGTGGACGAACGCAAGTTGGCTGACCAGAGAGCGCCTCGCGAGGAGCAAGCATTCCGGGCGGAGCCTCCGCCAGAGCCACCGATGGCGGCAGCGCCTGTGCCGCCGCCGCCCGCACCACCGCCGCCGGTCACGCGGACCGAGGCCGCTCCCGCCGAAAGCTCCGGGAGGATCGGCGCACTTATGTCGAGAATGCGCAAGGCCATGTCCCGCAAGCCGTCCGCCGAAGCCGACGACGACATCTCCAGCGGGTTCGGCCTGCCCGCCTTCGCCGACAACGGACGGCCTGTCAACGCTCCGCTATTTCCTGGCCATCCGGAGTCCGGTTTCGGGCCTCGGCAGGCGGCCGGCCTGGATTATTCGCAGTCACCCTTCCAGCCGGGCCCCGATGCGGGGTATGGGCAGCGGATGACCTTGCCTTCGCGCTCGCCCCTAATGCCGCAACAGGCAACGTACCCGGCTCCCCCGTTTCCGTCCTCTCCCTATGCACAGCCGTTGGGCTACCCCCAGGCGCAGCCCTGGTCGCAAGCGGGCCATCCCTCCACGCAAAGCTCAGCGGGACCTTATGCGGCGCAGATGCCGTATCCGCCGCCGCCCGCTCCTCCGGCGCAGCCACCGGCCGCCCCGCCCGCGAGGCCGACCCCGGTCGAGGAGGGTGGCGAACAAGCATCGGTCGAAGAGATTCGCGCCAGCCTGCGTGAATTCCGCGAAGCGGTCCGCGAACTCACGGAAAACCGCACCCGCCGCCGCTACTTCTGAACCATCAGATAGGCTGCGGAGGCCGAACAAAACCGTGCCGGTTTCGCGTAAACGGCATGGGAAGGCGCTTTGACGGGATTGCGAGCTTGTATTTTCGTGACAATGCCGCGCTGCAGATTGCCTGCGCCGCGGCATTATGTTCTCGAAGCGGCGTTGGGCGGAACGATGTTGAGGGTGGCATGGCCGAAGTGATTGACGGAAAAAGCGTTGCCGAAGACGTGGTGCGGACGGTCAAGGCGTTGACTGCCGAGCTGGTCGCCAAGGGCCAGGCCAAGCCAGGTCTGGCCGTGGTCATCGTCGGCGAGGATCCGGCGAGCCAGGTCTATGTCGCCTCCAAATCCCGTACCGCCAAGGAATGCGGCTTTCATTCGCTTCAGCACACGCTGCCGGCGGAAACGTCCCAAGAGGCGCTGCTCAAGCTCATCGCCGAACTCAACGCCGATCCTGAAATCAACGGCATCCTGGTCCAGCTTCCGCTGCCAGCCCATGTCGATGCCGGCAAGATCATCCAGGCGATCGCGCCGCACAAGGACGTCGACGGGTTCCATTTTATCAATGTCGGCAAGCTCGGCACCGGTGAACTCGACACGGCCTTCGTTCCCTGCACGCCCGCCGGCTCGATGCTTTTGATCGAGCGCGTGCGCGGCAAGGATCTGTCCGGCCTCAACGCCGTTGTCGTCGGCCGCTCCAACATCGTCGGCAAGCCGATGGCCAATCTGCTGCTTGCCGCCAACTGCACCGTCACCATCGCGCATAGCCGCACCAAGGACCTGCCGGCGCTTGCCCGCACGGCCGACATCCTGGTCGCCGCTGTCGGCAGGCCGGAAATGATCAGGGGTGACTGGGTCAAGCCTGGCGCCACCGTCATCGATGTCGGCATCAACCGCATTCCCGCGCCCGAGAAAGGCGAGGGCAAGTCGCGTCTCGTCGGCGATGTCGCCTATGCCGAAGCGGCCAGGGCGGCCGGCGCGATCACTCCGGTGCCCGGCGGCGTCGGGCCGATGACCATTGCCATGTTGATGGCCAATACGTTAGCTTCGGCCTACCTTGCGGCCGGACTGAAGCGGCCTTCCTTCTGAGCCCGGGTTGACCCTGAAAGCCGCAGCTTTGCCGAACCCCACTATTTCCCCGGAACGGCCGGTCACGAATGATCCCGTTCAAGGCGGCCGGCAGTTCGCTTTCCTGCTGGTCGACAAGTTTTCGATGTTCTCGCTGGCCGCCGCGATCGATACGTTCCGGTCGGCGAACCGCCTGCTCGGTCGCGACTTCTACGGCTGGACAACTGTGTCGGCCGATGGTGACCCGGTGATGGCTTCCAACGGCCTGCCGCTCAAGATCGACTACGCCGTCGCCGACCTGCCGCCGGTCGATATTCTCTTCGTCTCGGTCGGCTTGACTACGGAATTTCCGGGCAAGAGCAAGGTTCTGGCCGCCTTGCGCAGCTGGGGCCGGCGCGGCAACGCGCTTGGTGCCTTGTCGGTCGGATCCTACCTGCTGGCCGAGGCCGGCCAGCTCGAAGGCTATCGCTGCACCATTCATTGGGAAAACCGCGCCGGCTTCGTCGAGCGCTTTCCCGACATCAACTGCACGGGCAACGTCTTCGAGATCGACCGCAAGCGCTACACCTGCGCCGGCGGCACCACCTCGATCGATCTGATGCTGGAGATCGTGCGTGGCGATTTCGGCTCCAACCTCGCCAATGGCGTCGCCAACCAGTTCCAGCACGAGCGCATCCGCTCCGCCGGAGACCGCCAGCGCGTCGGGCCGGAGCGTGATCTCACCGGCAAGTCGGAGAAGTTGCGACGCATCGTCGAACTGATGGCCGACCATCTCGACGAACCGCTGTCGGCGGTACAGCTCGCCAAATCGGCGGGCCTCTCGGTGCGCCAGGTGGAGCGGCTGTTTCTGCGCCATCTCAACGTCACGCCCGGACGCTACTATATGCGGCTGCGGCTGGAGCGCGCGCGCGAATTGCTGCGCCAGACCAACATGCCTATCCTCGACGTGGCGATCGCGACGGGCTTCACCTCGCATTCCTATTTTGCCCAGAGCTATCGGCTGCAGTTTGGCCGCCCGCCCTCGGAAGAGCGCCGCACGACATACTGAATTGGGTACGCACGGGCCTATGCGAGCTATCGTTGATAGCGGCGGCTTGTGTCCCTGCACGCGCTCAAATAGCTTCGGCCAGCGGACGGGGTGGCTAACTCAGGAGATTTCGATGGCGATACTTGCGCGGAGCGTCGCTGCGGCGTTCCTCCTGTTTTTCATGACGACGTTCGGCTTTGCCGCCAACAAGGTCATCATCATCCTCGACGCGTCGGGATCGATGTGGGCGCAGATCGACGGAATGCCCAAGCTCGAAATCGCTCGCGAATCGCTGAGGACCGTGCTTCAATCGGTTCCCGCCGACGACGAGATCGGCTTCATGGCCTATGGCCATCGCGAAAAAGGCAGCTGCGACGACATCCAACTGATCGTGCCGCCCCAGGCGGGCTCGGCAAGCGCCATCTCGGCAGCCGCCGACAGCATGAAGTTCCTCGGCAAGACGCCGCTGACGGCAGCCGTCAAGCAGGCGGCCGAAGCGCTGAAATACACCGAGGACAAGGCAACTGTCGTTCTTATCACCGATGGGCTGGAAACGTGCGGCGGCGACCCTTGTGCGCTGGGCAAGGAACTCGAAGCCTCCGGCGTCGATTTCACCGCCGACGTCGTCGGCTTCGGCCTGACCGCCGACGAAGGTAAGCAGATTGCCTGCCTCGCCGACAATACCGGCGGCAAATACATCCAGGCTTCCGATGAGAAGGCGCTGCAGGAGGCGCTGGTCGAAACCGTCGCGGCGCCGGCACCGGCGCCCGAGCCAGCACCAGCCCCCGCTCCGGCGCCAGCGCCCGAGCCGGCAAAGCCCGAGTTCAATTTCATGCCGACGGTGGTGCTGGCCGAGGGCGGCGATCCTGTCACCGACGGCAATGCCTGGGAAGTCTACAAGGCCAAATCGGACGGCACGCGCGGCGACAACGTCACCACCGAATACGGCGACTACAAAGCCAATCTGGAACCGGGCGACTACATCGTCGTCGCGCGCGACGGCGAGGTCAAGACGGAGCAGAAGATCAAGATCGACTCGGGCCAGGTCTACAAGCCGCTGTTCACCTTGAATGCCGGCACGCTAATCCTGCATCCGCGTCCGAGCCAGGGTGCCGATGTGGCCAGCGGGGCGGCTGTCGTGGTCGCCTATCCGGGCGTCGACAACCCTCCAACCTATTATGGAGACACGAAAGTCGTGTTGCCGGCCGGCGACGAGAAAGTGACCGTCACGATCGGGCAGGGCGTGGTCACCGAAACGATCCCGCTCGCCGCGGGCAGGGTGATCGACAAGGACATCATCGTCGGCGTCGGCCATGTCGTTGCCAACGCATACTATGTGGCCGGCGGCGACAAGGCTGACGGTTCAGGCACCGGCTTCAAGGTGCTCAAGGCCAAGAAGAAGATCGATGGCACCCGCGACGAGGTCACCTATGCCTATGGCCCCGACAGCAAGTTCGATCTACCGCCCGATGACTATGTGCTGATCGCGACGGTCGATCTCGCCGTCGTGGAACAGCCTTTCAGCGTCAAGGTCGGCGAGTTCCAGGACCTCAAGGTCGCCATGAATGCCGGCGTGCTGGCAATCACGGCGCCTGGCACCTCCAAGATCGAGATCTTCGAGACGAAGAAGGACATCAATGGCAATCGCAAGTCGATCGGCTATGCCTATGACGAGAAGTATCAGGCCGCGATAGCGGCCGGCGATTACGCCGTGGTTTCGGAGAGGTCGGACAACAGCAAGAAGGAAGGCGCCGTGACCGTGAAGGCCGGAGAGCGGGTTGAACTGACGGTGCAATGAGGATTGCGATTTCGACCGGCAAAAAGGGCGGCCACGAGCCGCCCTTTTTCATGCCGGACAGAATGCGTCAGGCAGTGCCGAACGCGCTGGCGCCGTGATCGGCGCGGCCCACCAATTGGCGGAAGCCGGCGAACAACTCGCGTCCGAAGCCGAATTCATTGCCGATGAGATCGACTTCGGCTGTGCGGCGCAGCGCGAATTCGGTGCCTGGCACCAGCACTTCCAGCGTGCCGGCGTCGGCGTCGAGGCGGATGATGTCGCCGTCATGGATCCGCGCGATCGGCCCGTCCTCGACCGCTTCCGGCGTCACATGGATTGCCGCCGGCACCTTGCCGGAGGCACCCGACATGCGCCCATCGGTGACCAGCGCCACGCGCTGGCCGCGATCCTGCAGGATGCCGAGCACGGTGGTCAGCTTGTGCAGTTCCGGCATGCCGTTGGCCTTCGGACCCTGGAAGCGGATGACGGCGATGAAGTCGCCGGTGAGTGTGCCCGCCTTGAAGGCGTCGTTCAGCCCCTGCTGGCTGTCGAACACCTTGGCCGGCGCTTCGATGATACGCCGCTCCGGTTTGACGGCCGATGTCTTGATGACGGCGTGGCCGAGATTGCCCGCCAAAACCTTCAGGCCGCCCGTCGCCTGGAAGGCCTTGTTGAACGGCGCCAGCACCTTTTCGTCGCCGCTTGCGCGCGGCGAAGCCTCGCGCAGCACGCCGCCGTCGGCGCCGAGCTTTGCCTCGACCGCATAGGGCCGCAGGCCTTCGCCCCACACCGTCTGCACATCCTCGTGCAGGACGCCTTCGTCGAGCAGTTCGCGGATCAGGAAGCCGAGGCCGCCGGCGGCATGGAAATGGTTCACGTCTGCAAGCCCGTTCGGATAGACACGTGCCAACAGAGGCACCGCTTCCGAGAGGTCGGAAATATCCTGCCAGGTCAGCGCGATGCCGGCGGCGGCGGCCATGGCGATCAGGTGGATGGTGTGGTTGGTCGAGCCGCCGGTGGCATGCAGGCCGACGACGCCATTGACGAACGAACGTTCGTCGATCATCCGTCCGACCGGCGTATAGGCGTTGCCGAGCGCGGTGATCGCCAGCGCCCGTTTCGTCGCTTCGCGGGTCAAGGCGTCGCGCAGCGGCGTGCCGGGATTGACGAAGGACGCGCCCGGCGTGTGCAGGCCCATGATCTCCATCAGCATCTGGTTGGAGTTCGCCGTCCCGTAGAAGGTGCAGGTGCCCGGGCCGTGATACGACTTGGACTCGGCTTCCAGGAGTTCGGCGCGTCCTGCCTTGCCCTCGGCGTAGAGCTGGCGGACCTTGGCCTTCTCATCGTTGGGCAGGCCTGTCGTCATCGGGCCGGCAGGAATGAACACCGCCGGCAGATGGCCGAAGGTCAGTGCGGCGATCACCAGACCCGGGACGATCTTGTCGCAGACGCCGAGATAGACGGCGGCGTCGAACATGTTGTGCGACAGGCCGATCGCGGCTGCCATGGCGATCACGTCGCGCGAAAACAGCGACAGCTCCATGCCGGGCTGGCCTTGGGTCACGCCATCGCACATCGCCGGCACGCCGCCGGCCACCTGGGCGATGCCGCCCGCCTCGCGCGCGGCGTCCTTGATCAGGGCAGGGAAGGTCTCGAAGGGCTGATGCGCCGACAGCATGTCGTTGTAAGAGGTGATGATGCCGAGATTGGGCACCTTGTCGGCGCCAAGCGCCAGCTTTTCCGAGGGGCTGCAGACCGCGAAGCCATGGGCAAGGTTGCCGCAGGACAGCATCGACCGGTTGGCGGTCTGGTTCGACGCTTCGGCGATACGGCTGAGGTAGCGCTCCCGGCCCGGTTTGGAGCGCTGGCGTATCCGTTCGGTGATGGCTTCGATATCGCGTCTTGCGGTCATGGGATCAGGTCCTTTCAGGCGAGGTCCCGGAAACATCCTCCCGCCGTTGCCGGGACCACATGTAAACTTGAAATCAGGGCGCCCAGAAAACCTCCACGGGCTTGGGCGATGCGTCGAGCACGGCACGGATAGGCTTTCGCGGCCCGGGCGCGGCCGCGCCGTCGAAGGCGGTGCGCTTGTCCTCGCCCTCGATGTGCAACGCGATGAAACCGGCGTCGATGATCCGCGCCAGGGTCAGGGTCAGCCGAGGCTCACCCGCACTTGCCGCGTGAACCGGCAGGATGATCCTGTCCGAGGCGGGGTCGAGCAGCTTCGGCAGATCGTCGGCGTCGGGAAAGAAAGAGGCGGTATGGCCGTCAGGCCCCATGCCGAGGATCACGACATCGAGCGGCCAGGGCAGGGATCGCAGGGCCGCATCGTCGGAAGCCGCGGCATCCTCGATGCCGACCGCTTCGTGGTAGAGCGGAACGAAGCGGGCCACTTTGGCCGCGTTCTGCAGCAGGTTGGCGGCAACCAGCCCGGCATTGGATCGCGGCGAGGAGGCCGGCACGAAACGTTCGTCGACCAGCGTCACGATCACCTTATCCCAGGCGATCGGCGCCGCGGAGAGCGCGGCAAAGAACTTTGCCGGTGTCGTGCCGCCGGAGACCGCCAGCAATGCCGTGCCGCGCCCGGCGATCGCCTTGGTCAGGGCATCGGCGACGCGGCCAGCCAGCGCCGAGGCCAGTTGCGGACGGTCGGGAAAAGCGTTCCAGTTGTAGCTGGCGCTGTTCAATTGCTCTCGTGCCATGTCCGCCCGTCACGTTCGATCAGCGCTATCGAGGCCGACGGCCCCCATGTGCCTGCCGTATAGCCCTGCGCTTCCTGCTTGGCGCCTTCCCAGGCATTCTGGATCGGGTCGATCCACTTCCAGGCGGCTTCCACCTCGTCGCGACGCATGAACAGCGTCTGGTTGCCGCGGATGACATCCATGATCAGCCGTTCATAGGCGTCAGGCGCGCGGCCGTCGAACGACTGCGCGAAACTCATGTCGAGCGAGATCTGGCGCAGCCGCATGCCGCCCGGGCCTGGGTCCTTGATCATGATGAACTGCTTGACGCCTTCGTCCGGCTGCAGCCGGATGACCAGCTGGTTGGCAAAGATCGGCCCCGCGCCGCTGTCGCCGAAGATCGAATGCGGGATCGGCTTGAACTCGATGACGATTTCCGAAACCCGGGTCGCCAGCCGCTTTCCGGTCCTGAGGTAGAACGGAACGCCGGCCCAGCGCCAGGTGCCGATCTCGGCCTTGATGGCGACGAAGGTCTCTGTGTTGCTGTCCTTGCCGAGTTCCTCGACATAGCCTTTCACCGGTCCCCCGGCCGAGGCGCCGGCGCGGTACTGGCCGCGCACGGTGTGCTTCGGCGCCTCGTTGCCGTTGATGCGCTTCAGCGCCCGCAGCACCTTGAGCTTCTCGTCGCGCACCGCGTCGGCGTCCATCGACGAGGGCGCTTCCATGGCGACGAGGCAAAGCAGCTGCAGCATGTGGTTCTGCACCATGTCGCGCAGCGCACCGGCCTTGTCGTAGTAGGTGACGCGGTCTTCCAGGCCCACGGTCTCGGCGACGGTGATCTGCACGTGGTCGATGTGGGCGGAATTCCACAGCGGCTCGTACAGCGCATTGGCAAAGCGCAGCGCCATCAGGTTCTGCACCGTCTCCTTGCCGAGATAATGATCGATGCGGAAAATCTGGCTTTCGTGGAAGTCGTCGCCGACCAGGTCGTTGAGCGCCTGCGCCGAGGCAAGATCGCGGCCGATCGGCTTCTCCAGCACGATGCGCGAATTCGGCGTGATCAGATTGTGCTCTTTGAGCTTGTGCGAGATGTCGCCGAACAGCGCCGGCGCCACGGCCAGGTAGAAGGCGCGGATGTGGTCGCTTTCGCCGATCGCCTTTTTCAGCTTGTCGAAGCCGGCGCCGCTCGTTGCATCGGCCGGGACGTAGGAAAGCCGGGCGAGGAAGGTCTTCAACTCCTTGGCATCGATATCGGCCGGCTTGACATGGTCCGAAATCGCCTGCTTGGCGAACGCCTGGAACTCCTCGTCGCTCATTTTCGAGCGCGACGTGCCGATGATCCGCGTCGGCTCGGAGAATTGATGGTCGCGCTGGCGATAGTAGAGCGACGGCAGCAGCTTGCGTTCCGACAGGTCGCCGGTACCACCGAAAATGATAAAGTCGAAAGGGTCGACGGGGATGATCTGGCTGGTCATGGTCTGTCCGCTTTGACGCCGGTCGCAAATACGCGGCTGATATATTCTAATCGATTTAAATTTTCCAGTGCCATGGTGTCACATCAAGGACCAACCGCTGGATTTTGCGTCGGTCCACGTGTGCGCTTGACACTGGCGCCGCCGGGAGGCTTGTCGGTGAACGAAGACTCCAGAGGCTTTCGCAGTTGCAGCATAGAACGTGAATGTGACGAAAGCTAAGGGAGAAATCGGCGCGCCTTGCGGCATCGATTGCATCGGTCGCCAGCCCTTGTGCAAGCTGTGCAGTGATATCGAGGAAGTCCATGAGCGGGAAAAGCATGCGTCTGGAAAACAAGGTCGCCATTATCACCGGTGCGGCATCGGGCTTCGGCGAAGGCATGGCCAAGCGCTTCGCGGAAGAGGGCGCCAGGGTCGTTGTCGCCGATCTCAACGCCAAGGGTGCGAAACGCGTCGCCGATGAGATCGGCGAGGCGGCAATCTGGACGCAGACCGACGTTTCGTTGCGCTCCGAGTTCGACGAGATGGTCTATGCCGCCAAAAGCGCCTTCGGCCGTGTCGACATCATGGTCAACAATGCCGGGTTCACCCATCGCAATGGCGACATGCTCAAGGTCGACGAGGAAACCTTCGACCTGATCACATCAGTCAACATGAAGGCGATCTATCACGCCGCCCTTGCGGTGGTACCGATCATGGAGCGGCAAGGTGGTGGTGTCATCCTGACCACGGCCTCCACCGCGGGCCTGCGGCCGCGGCCCGGCCTCACCTGGTACAATGCCTCGAAGGGTTGGGCGATCACCGCCACCAAGTCGATGGCGGTGGAACTCGCGCCCAGGAACATCCGCGTCAACTGCCTTTGCCCGGTCGCCGGTGAAACCGGCATGCTTGAAAAATTCATGGGCGCCGACACGCCCGAGATCCGCGAGGCATTCCGCGCCTCGATCCCGCTCGGGCGGCTGTCGACCCCGCTCGATATCGCCAACGCGGCTTTATGGCTGGCCTCGGACGAGGCCGCTTTCATAACCGGGGTCGCTCTGGAAGTCGATGGCGGGCGCTGCATCTGAACGCGGCGATCGTCGGATATTACGTGCCGGGCTTGACGTAGCTCTTGTACACCCAGCCATGCTTGCCGTTGTAGACGATCTCGCACCACTGCTTGCAGCCCATCAGTTGCACCGAGGTCCGGGCAGGGATCGTACCGATGGGGGTGGCCCCCTTCTTCGGAGCACTGCGCATGGTCACAGCCCTGAGAATACGGCCGTTGCCTGTCGCCGCCACCTTGCGCGGCTTCGCCTTGGCTGCGTTGTCCTCGCCTTGTGCATTCGCGGGTTTTTGGTCCGGTGCTTGCGGCTGCGTCTCCGGAATGGCGGCGGTCTGCGCGCCATCGGGATTGCTGCTATTGGCAGGCGGGCTCGGCGCGGCGACCTTGGCAAGCTCGTCGGTGGCATCGGTATCGGTAGACGATTGCGCGAATGCCGCCGCTGTTTTGTCAGGCGCCGGCTCGGGCTGCTTGGCTACCTGGCTGGGAGCCGCCGTTTGATCGGGATCAGTTGCCGCGGCAGCCTTCGGCTGCGCCCCTGTCCAGCGGGGATCATTGGCAGCAAGCGCTGGTATGTCCACCGCCGCCGCTGCCTTGGTCGGTGACACCTGGCTGGACTTGCGCTCCGCCTGCGGCGTCACGGCCGCCACCATCACCGTCGTCCCCGAGGAGGGAACTTTCGTCGTCTTCACCGGAATGGTCGGAATGCTCTGCTCGGGGCTGGCGGCTGCTTGCCTCTCGCCGGCCGGCAACGCCAGCCAGAGCGCCACTGCGGCAACGCCAAGCAGTGCCGCGGTGCCTATTGCCGCAATAACCAGGTGCGAGTTCGAACGGACTCCCTGCCAGAATGACGGGCGCATGTCATAGCCGAACTGCATGGCGAAGCGCCGACGTTCCGGAGCACCGAAACTGAAGGGCTCTCTCACTCTTGCCACCTCCATAAGCGGGCCGGTGTTCTTTCGATCAAATATCGCAAGTCACGCGTTCGATCAGCATCGGTCCCAAACGCGGGCGGGCCCGCAACAATCCCCGAACAATCGCCCAGATGCGGACCTTTCGCCCGCGATTGTGGCGTCAGTACGCCCTTAGCAAGGATTCTGCGCTTTTGCCGGCAATTCCGCAATGTGTCGCCCGGGCAACAAATATTACATGAATATTACAATATTACATGAGTTCGTGATCGCAGGGATAGCGGCGATCCAATCCCAGCCTAAGCACGTCGCGTTGGAAAAGGCCCCACGACGCACTTGGATCTTGTTTTGTGCATGTCGTTCTTCCCAAAGGTCACTTTGCGCGACGCATTAGATCCTGTCCCGCAGCGCAAACCAGTTGAGCGCAAGGAAAAGCAGCGGCGCCCGGAACCGGCGGCCGCCAGGAAATGGCGGGATTTTCAGGTCCTCGATCAGCTTCAGCCGGTCGCGGTTGCCGGTGATGGTTTCGGCATAGAGCTTGCCGAAGAAGTTCGACAGCATGACGCCGTGACCGGAATAGCCGCCGGCTGAGATCACATTCGGCATCACTTCACGCACGAACGGCTTCCTCGGCACGGTGATGCCGACATAGCCGCCCCAGCCATGGGTGATCTGGACATCGCTGAGCGCCGGATAGAGCTCCGCGATCTGACGGCGAATGTGGATGTGGATATCTTTGGGATCGTTGACGCCATAGACCTCGCGTCCGCCGAACAGCAGCCGTCCATCCCTGGATTTGCGGAAATAACGCACGACGAAGCGGGAATCGTCGACCGATTCGCCCCCCGGCAACACGTTCGAATCCGATCCCAGCGGCACGGTCGCGCCGATGAAGGATCCGATCGGCATGATGTGCGCGGCACTCACCGGCTCGAGCGTGCCGCCATAGGCGTTGACCGCGATCAGGCATTTTTGCGCCGAGATCGTCCCTCTCGGCGTGGAGACCCTGACCTTGCCGCCTGCCGAGACGATGCCGGTCGATGGCGTCCCTTCGAACAAGTGGGCGCCAGCTTGTGCCGCCGCCCGCGCCGTGCCGATCACCAGCTTCATCGGATGGATATGGCCGGTGCCGATATCGCGCGTGCCGCCGAAATAAGCGCTCGAGCCCAGCCGATCCGCCGTCTCCTTCGCATCCATGAAGGAGATGTGCGGGTATGAGAAGCGGCCGGCCATGATTTCGGCATGCGCCTTGTAGTCGTCGACATAGCGCGGCTTGTGCGCGACCGAGAGCTGGCCCGGCATGTAGTCGATATCGATCTGGTTGATGGCGGCGAAGTCGAGCAGATGCGCCTTCGCCTCTTCGGCGAGATCGAACAGCGCCCTAGCGCGGGACAGACCGTATTCGGCCTCCAGGTCCTCGGCCCAGGCACGCTGCCCGGTGCCGAGCTGGCCGCCATTGCGCCCCGAAGCGCCATCGCCAAAACGATTTGCTTCGATCAGGACAACGCTGGTACCGGCCTTGGCCAAATGTGTCGCTGCCGACAGGCCGGTAAACCCGCCGCCGATAATAACGACGTCGCAGGTCCGATCACCGTCGAGCGTTGGATATTCGGGCCGCGGCCCAGCCGTGTCCTCATACCAGGACCGGCCGGGGGAAATGGGGGATTGGTAGTTCATGATGAGCGAAGACTCGAGGGAGTTCGGGTAGTGAGTAGTGAGTAGTGAGTAGTCGCTACCAACTACTCACTACTCACTCACCATCACACATTCAGCAGCAGATATTCCCGCTCCCACGGACTGATCACTTCCATGAACGTTTCGAATTCCGCCCGCTTGATCGCCGCATAGGTGGCGGCGAAGGACTTGCCCAGCAATGCGCAGAGTTCCTCGTCGCCCTCAAACAGGTCGACGGCTTCGAGCAGGCTGCGCGGCAGGTCGATCTCGTGTGCGTTGGCGGTGGTCAGCACGGGAGGCTCGGCCTTTATCTTCCTGGTGATGCCAATCAGCCCGCAGGCAAGCGAAGCCGCCAGCGCCAGATAGGGATTGGCATCGGAGGACGGGATGCGGTTTTCAACGCGCCGCGCCGCAGGGTCGGAACGCGGCACGCGGAACGCCGTTGTGCGGTTGTCGTAACCCCATTTGTTGTTGACCGGGGCAGAGGCCGCCTGCGTCAGCCGCCGGTAGGAATTGACGTAGGGCGCGAACATAACCAGCGCATTCGGCACGTGTTTCTGCATGCCGCCGATGAAATGGAAGAAATCCTCGGTCTCCGAACCATCCTCGGCCGAAAAGATGTTCCTGCCCGTCTTCTTGTCGACAATCGACTGATGGATATGCATGGCGGAGCCCGGCTGGCCCTGAATCGGCTTGGCCATGAAGGTCGCGTAGATCTCATGCTTGAGCGCGGCTTCACGAATGGTGCGCTTGAACATGAACACCTGGTCGGCGAGCTCGATCGGATCGCCGTGGCGCAGATTGATCTCGAGCTGGCCGGCGCCCTCTTCGTGGATGAGCGTGTCGATCTCCAGGCCCTGGCTTTCGGAGAAATGGTAGATGTCGTCGATCAGTTCGTCGAACTCGTTGACGCCGGCGATCGAATAGCCGGCGCCGCCGCCGATCGCGCGCCCCGAGCGGCCGACAGGCGGGGTCAGGGGATAGTCCGGGTCCGGATTCTTGCGCACGAGGTAGAACTCGATTTCGGGTGCCACGACCGGCTTCAGCCCAAGCTTGTCATAGGCCGCCAGCACGCGCTTCAGCACATTGCGCGGCGTGAACTCGACCGAGCGGCCGTCCTGGTGGACGAGGTCGCAGATGACGGCGGCCGTTGGGTCTTCCTCCCAGGGCACCACGGTCAATGTCGACAGGTCCGGCATCAGCTTGAGGTCGCCGTCGTCTTCCGGATAGTGAAAGCCGTTACCGTCCTCCGGATAGCCGCCGGAAATCGTCGTCATGAAGACCGCCGAAGGCAGCGCCAGTGAGGTGTTGGAAGTGAATTTCTTCGACGGCATCATCTTGCCGCGCGCCACGCCGGCCTGATCAGGCGTGATGCATTCGATATCCTCGATGCCGCGCCATTCCAGCCAATCGCTGACTTCCTTCCAGTTCTTCACACCTCGCAGGTTTTTCACGAAGGCAGGCGTGCGCGCCCGTCCTCCGCGGCTCGACGGACGGACTTCCTTTTTTGCAGGCGGCATCATTCACCAGATTGGGTTGCGGATTTTCAAGTATAGCCGTGCCGTGCGACCGAAGGGAAGGGGAGCCGCCGCGGGCATTTGCCGTTGCGGGTTGAAAACCGGGTGCCGGTCGGCATAGGTTTGGCGTCTTCCCGCACTCGAGAAGCCGGCGATGAGATCCAGCAACGAACTGACCACGATCGGCTTCGACGCCGACGACACGCTTTGGCAGAACGAACGGTTCTTCCGCATGACGGAAAAGCGCTTTGCCGCCATGCTGGCCGATCATGGCGAGGGGGAGCAGATCTCGGCTCGACTGTTGGAAGCCGAGAGGCGCAATCTCGCGATCTACGGTTTCGGCATCAAGGGATTTACGCTCTCGATGATCGAGACGGCGATAGAGGTCACCGACGGGCGCGTGCCGGCTTCCGTCATATCGGAGATTCTCGACGCCGGCCGCGAGATGCTGGGCCATCCGATCGAGCCCTTGCCGCATGCACGCGAGACGGTCGAGAAGCTCGCCGGCACCTTCCGCCTCGTGCTGATCACCAAGGGCGATCTGTTCGATCAGGAGCGCAAGCTGGCCGGCTCCGGGCTGGGCGAGTTGTTCGACGCCGTCGAGATCGTCAGCGACAAGACCGCCGCGACCTATGCGCGCCTATTCGACCGCCATGGCGATGGCCCGGCAAGGAGCATGATGGTCGGCAATTCGCTGAAGTCGGACGTGGTGCCCGCCATCGAGGCCGGCGGCTGGGGTGTCCATGTGCCGCACGAATTGACTTGGGTGCTCGAACATGTCGAGGCGCCGGTCGCCGAGCCGCGGTTCCGCCAGATATCGGATCTCAGCCAATTGCCCGCGCTTGTCGAAAGCATCAGGAACAGAGTTTGATCGTAGACCTCCGGCTGCTTTTTTCGCGCAATTCTGGATGGAGAAACGGTTTTCGCCTTTTTGGACTCGTTTAGCGGCCGGTCAGGCGATCGATGACCGGTTGCAGCCGTTCGGGCGTGATCGGCTTGGCCACCACCGCGTCGACAACATGCGCCAGGCCCAGGCTCTCGGGCGTGCCATTCTTGGTTGAAAGCAGGATCACGGGAGGAAGTGCCTTGCCCGCGGCTCGCCGCAACGTGTCGATACTGGACATCAGCGTGTCGCAGTCTTTGTTGTCGGGGCCACCATCGAGGACAACCGCCCCGGGGATAAGCGAACGTAAGGTCTTCACCGCCATTTCAGGCGATTCCGAGATTGGTTTGAGCCCGGAACGCTCGACGATTTTAGACACCACGACGCGATTGATCGGCGACTTCCCGACAACAAGCACCCGCGAAGGATCTCGGATCGTCTCAATGTTTGAACCCCGGGTCACCCGATTCAGATGTTTTGTACTCTCCCCCTCGTCACTCACTAGGCACCCAAGTCGGCCAAGAATCTTGCCCCTATTTCAATGCAGAGTTGAATCTGCGGACAATTGGCGTGAGATCGCACCCTATGTCAAGTTGAAATAAAAGACTTCTGAAACCGTCTCCCACACAGTGGATTCAAGCAACAGTACTGTACTGCCCTGTCCATAGCTTGGTTGCGTGAAAATAAAATTCACCTACGCATACGCGGCGCGGGCAAATGGCCGGTTGTAGCGCTTCCGGGTCAGCCATGGCTTTGTTGTGTAACGATGACCGGGATCAGCAGGTCGCCCCAATTGCCGTCGCCGCCATGGTGCCTCGCGGAGCGCACGAGCTCCACCGAGACGCCCGCCTCGACCGCCTTCATCACCGATTGGTTGAGCCTGTGCAGGTCGTTGGCCAGCATGCGGATTGTCGCCTGCTGGTCGACGCTCATCGTGGTCGATTGCTCTTCGGCCCGTTCCTTGACGCGGCTTATCGATGCCATTGGTCTTCTCCTGTGTCTGAGGCCCTGTTGGGCGTTTCCTCTGTATTTCCTGGTCGCTATTCCGCGGCCGGCTTGAACTGCGCGTGCTCGGTCGATTCATGCATGGCCGTGGTCGACGACCGGCCGCCGGTGATCGCCATAGAGACCGCGTCGAAATAGCCGGTGCCGACCTCGCGCTGGTGCTTGGTCGCGGTATAGCCATTGGCTTCCGCCGCAAATTCCGCTTCCTGCAACTCGGAATAGGCCGCCATCTGCCGCGCCTTGTAGCCGCGGGCGAGTTCGAACATGCCGTAGTTGAGCTGGTGGAAGCCGGCCAGCGTGATGAATTGGAACTTGTAGCCCATGGCGCCCAGTTCCCTCTGGAACTTGGCGATTGTCGCGTCGTCGAGATTCTTCTTCCAGTTGAACGACGGCGAGCAATTGTAGGCGAGCAGCTTGCCTGGATGGTGCCTGCGCACCCCCTCGGCGAATTTCTTGGCCTGCGCCAGGTCGGGCTTCGAGGTCTCGCACCAGATCAGGTCGGCGTGCGGCGCATAGGCAATGGCCCGCGCGATGCAAGGCTCGATGCCGTTCCGGACCTGGTAGAAGCCTTCCACCGTGCGGCCGGCATCATAGTCGACGAAGGGCTGGTCGCGCTCATCGATATCGGAGGTCAGCAGCTTTGCAGCTTCCGCGTCCGTGCGTGCCACGACCAAGGTGGGCGTGGCCATCACGTCGGCCGCGAGCCGCGCCGCGTTGAGGTTGCGGATATGCGCCGCGGTCGGGATCAGCACCTTGCCGCCGAGATGGCCGCACTTCTTCTCCGACGCCAACTGGTCCTCGTAATGGACGCCAGCGGCACCGGCCTCGATGAACGCCTTCATGATCTCGAAGGCGTTGAGCGGACCGCCGAAGCCGGCTTCCGCGTCGGCAACGATCGGCGCGAACCAGGTCTCGACAGAAAGCCCCTTGCCTTCGGAGGTTTCGATCTGGTCGGCGCGCTGCAGCGTGCGGTTGATGCGCTTGACCAGTTCGGGCGCCGCATTGGCCGGATAGAGCGACTGGTCCGGATACATCGCCGAGGCGGTGTTTGCGTCGGCAGCGACCTGCCAGCCCGACAGGTAGATCGCCTTCAGCCCGGCGCGCACCTGCTGCATCGCCTGGTTGCCGGACATGGCGCCGAGCGCGTTGACGAAGTCCTCCTCGTGGATAAGCTTCCACAGCCGGTTGGCGCCCATTTCGGCAAGGCTCTGACGAATCTGCACCGAACCGCGCAGCCGCTTCACGTCCTCCGGCGAATAGGGACGTTCAATGCCGTCGAAGCGACCTTCAGGCGCCGAGGGGACGAGGTTGTAAAAATCAGTCATTGGTCACTCCGAAGATTTCTGCACAGCCAATTCTCGGGCCGCTTCTATGTGACTGAATTTACATTTTGGCGCCGCATGAGCTAGAAAAATCAGCAGAACCGAGTGGATATAACGGAAAATCTGTGTTGTGTTTGACAGCAAGGCACTGTAAATTTGTCAATCCTGTAAAGCGAAGAGAGGCGGGATGCAGCTGGCGGCGTGTAAACTCCTGTCAAGAATTGGCGATGGCTGACCAGAAGATTTTCGCTGGGCCGCGCATCCGCCGCATCCGTGGCGCCAAGGGCCTGACCCAGACGGCGATGGCCGAGGGACTCGGCATCTCGCCGTCCTACCTCAACCTGATCGAGCGCAACCAGCGGCCGCTGACGGTGCAATTGATCCTGAAGCTCGCCTCCGTCTACAAAGTCGATCCGCATGAGCTTCAGGGCGAGGCAAGGGGATCGGTCGCTGCCCTCAAGGAGGTGTTCACCGATCCGCTGCTGGTCGGCGAACTGCCGGGAGACCAGGAATTGATCGAGTTTGCCGAGGCGGCGCCCAACGCCTCCGCCGCGGTGATAAAACTGTTCCGCGCTTATCGCGAGCAAGCCGAGCGGCTGTCCGATCTCAACGAGCTTCTGGCCCGCGAGGGCCGGGCGACCGCCCTCTCTGGCGCCCGCCTGCCGATCGACGAGGTGCGCGAGATTTTCGAGCGGCGACCGAACCATTTCGCCTCGCTCGAGGAAGAGGCCGAGGCGTTCACGTCGGTGCTCGATCCCGGCGACGACCTGCTTGGCGCCTTGAAGGCATGGCTGAAGCGCGAATACGGCATCGTGGTCAAGGTTCTCCCGGTCGCCACCATGCCGAACTGGCGCCGCCGCTACGACCGCCACTCGCAGCGCCTGTTCCTGTCCGAGCGTCTGTCGCCGTTCGACCAGTTGCGTGAAGTCGCGATGGAGGCCTGCCTGATCCGCATGTCGGTTGCGGTCGCCAGTGAGATCCAGGCACTGAGGCTGACCACGGACGAGGCGCGCCGCCTTGCCCGCTTCGAACTCGGCCGCTACGCCGCCCATGCGCTGATGATGCCCTATCTGCCCTTTCACGCGGCGGCCGTTCGCTCACGCTACGACATTGATGTCCTGCGCTCGCGCTTCGGCGTTTCCTTCGAGCAGACGGCAAACCGGCTGACCATGCTGCAGCGGCCAGGTGCTTCCGGCGTGCCCTTCTTCATGCTGGAGATCGACAATGCGGGAAACCGCTTCCGCAAGGCCGGCAGCCAGGGCTTTCCGCAAAGCCGCTTCGGCGGGGGCTGTGCCAAGCTTCCCGTGCATGTCGCCTTCACTCAGCCGGGCCAGATATTCGTCGAGGCGGTGGAAATGCCCGACGGCGCCGAGTTCCTGTGCATCGCCCGCACGCTGGAGGGGCCGCAAGGCGCGTTCTCCGAACGACCGCGCCGCACGGCACTGCTGCTCGGCTGCGACATCGGCTTTCGCGACGAGATCGTCTATGGCGCGGTGCTGCCTGGCGCGGCGACCGGCGCGAAGATGGGGGCGGGCACCGTCGCGGCGACGCCTGTCGGCCCCGCCTGCCGGCTTTGCGAGCGCGCCGGCTGCCTGGCGCGCGCCGAGCCGCCGGTGACGCGACCGCTCGGCCTCGACGAGATGGTCACCGGCTTGAGTGCCTTCGACTTCCAGTAACGGCGCAGCAACGGTGCCACAATCGTCGCCGGTCTCTGGATCACTCGCGCCCAAAGTCTTTGCGTTACGCGAACACGGCAGTTTTTTGTCGTCTCTTGCGCATCGTCCCGTCAACAAAAGCTCGACAGTCGCGCCCATGACAGACACAGCATCATCGGACCTTGTTGCGTCGACCGGCCTCGCTACGTCGACAGTCTCGCCGCGCGGGGAACGCGTCGGCATGCTCCTGGTGTTCCTGTCGGCACTGATGTGGAGTTTCGGCGGCACCATCGCCCGGTTCATCACGGTCGGCGACAGCTGGACCGTGATATTCTGGCGCTCCGCGTGGGCTGCCGTCTTCCTGCTTTGCTTCATGGTCTGGCGTGACGGCTGGCGCGGCATGCTGAAATCATTCCGCGACATGGGCCTGCCAGGCATTGCGGTGGGGTTCTGCTTCGCCATTGCGTCGACCTCGTTCGTGGTGGCGCTTGCCTATACGACCGTCGCCAATATTCTTTTGATGCAAGCCGGCGTGCCGCTTCTGGCGGCCCTGTTTGCCTGGGCGCTGTTCCGCGAAAAGGTAACCGTCGCGACCTGGATGGCGATCGTCGCCGTCCTCGCCGGCGTCGCCATCATGGTGTCTGAATCTGTTGATGGCGCCGTCTCGCCCATAGGCGATGGACTGGCGCTGCTGATCGCGTTCATGTTCTCGATCGCCACCGTCATCACCCGGCGCTTCTCCAGCGTGCGCATGACGCCGGCGACCTGTCTCGGCACGATCCTGGCGGCGGGCTTCGCTGCCTCGCAGGCCTCGACCTTCGCGGTGTCGGCCGGCGACATGGGCTTTCTCCTCGTCTTCGGCGTGGTCAATCTCGGCCTTGGTCTTGCTTTCTTCGCCACTGGCGCGCGCTTGATCCCGGCGGCTATCGCGGCACTGCTCGGCACGTTCGAGCCGATCCTGGGGCCGATATGGGTCTGGCTCATCCATTCCGAGGTGCCGTCCGGGCGCACCATCGTCGGCGGCGCGGTGGTGGTCACGGCGCTGCTTGTCCATATCGGGCTCGAATTCAAGCGTCAGGCGCGGCCGCAGCGGGCTGGGGTCACCGGGGTGCCTTCGCCTAATTGATGCGGGCGCCGAAGCTTTGCCCATTGACAATGTCGCTGCCACCCGGGCAGGCTGGGAACACGGCAACAACAAGACAGGCGTATCTTGCCAAGTCTCCCCGGCGGCCCGATCGAGACCGGACCACATTCTAGTATCTCTGACCGCACGGCGGCGAAAGCTTCTGACGGCATCGCAATTCCTTCCCGCCCCGACCGTGCGGGCGGCCGTCGGCGGCGTGCCGAATGGCGGCCGTCGACCTCTGGAAAGCTCAACAGTCTAAAGCAAATGCCCGGCCGCGCGAGCATGTCGCGACGCGCCGGCTATGGAACACTCACCAAAGGAGAATAGCATGATCCGCAAAGCACTCTGGCTTTCGGCAACCTCGGTATTTCTGGCGCTTTTGACGCCCGCCGGTCACGCCGCGGACCGCGTCGTCAACGTCTTCAACTGGTCAGATTACATCGACAGTTCAATCATCGATGATTTCACCAAGAAAACTGGCATCAAGGTCGTTTACGATACGTTCGATTCCAACGAGATCCTCGAAACCAAGCTGCTCGCCGGCGGCAGCGGCTACGACGTCGTCGTGCCGAGCGGGAATTTCCTGGCCCGCCAGATCCAGGCCGGTGTGTTCCAGAAACTCGACAAGTCGAAGCTGCCGAACCTCTCCAACATGTGGGACACGGTTACGGAGCGCACCGCCAAATACGATCCCGGCAACGAATACTCGGTCAATTACATGTGGGGCACGGTCGGCATCGGCTACAACACCAAGAAAGTGCAGGCAGCGCTCGGCACCGACAAGATCGACAGCTGGGATACCTTCTTCAACCCCGATAGCCTGGCCAAATTGAAGGATTGCGGCGTCTATGTGCTGGATTCTCCATCCGACATCCTGCCGGCGGCGCTGAAGTACCTCGGTCTCGACCCCAACAGCACGTCGCCCGACGATATCGCCAAGGCCGAGGAAGCTCTTCTCAAGGTCCGTCCCTATATCAGGAAGTTCCACTCGTCCGAATACATCAACGCACTTGCCAATGGCGATATCTGCCTGGCGGTCGGCTGGTCGGGTGACGTGTTCCAGGCTCGCAACCGCGCGGTCGAGGCCAAGCAAGGCGTGGAAATAGGCTATTCCGTGCCGAAGGAAGGCGCCCAGATGTGGTTCGATCAGATGGCGATCCCCGCCGACGCGCCGCACGTCGCCGAGGCGCTTGAATTCATCAACTACATGATGACGCCGGAAGTGATCGCCAAGTCGTCGAACTATGTCCTTTATGCCAACGGCAACAAGGCATCGCAGCAATTCGTGGACAAGGCGCTGCTCGACGATCCGTCGGTCTATCCGGACGCCGCGACCTTGCAGAAGCTCTATACTACCCAGCCTTATGATCCCAAGACCCAGCGCATCGTCACGCGCAGCTGGACCAAGATCGTCACCGGCCAGTAGGCAATCCGACGCGACCCCGGCAGCCACTGCCGGGGTCGATTTCTTTTGGGGAATAAAAAGCACGGAGTGGGGATATGAAATCGCTTGGCAGCATCCGCAGGGACTTCGCGCCATGGAACGACCCGAACGCCAAGCCATATATCCAGTTCGACAATGTCACCAAGAAGTTTGGTGACTTTACCGCCGTCAACAATCTGTCGCTGACCATTTTCGAGCGTGAATTCTTCGCTCTGCTTGGCGCATCGGGTTGCGGAAAGTCGACGCTGCTCAGGATGCTTGCCGGCTTCGAGGAGCCGACGGCCGGGCGCATCCTGCTCGACGGCCAGGATCTGCGCGGCATTCCGCCCTATCGCCGGCCGGTCAACATGATGTTCCAGTCCTATGCCTTGTTCCCGCATATGACCGTCGAGAAGAACATCGCCTTCGGTCTCAAACAGGAAGGCATGCCGAAGCCGGATATCGAAAAACGCGTCGCCGACATGCTGAAGCTGGTCAAGCTCGAGCAGTTCGCCAAGCGCAAGCCGCACCAGCTTTCCGGCGGCCAGCGCCAGCGCGTCGCGCTTGCCCGCTCGGTAGCCAAGCGACCGAAGGTGCTGCTGCTCGACGAGCCGCTCGGCGCGCTCGACAAGAAACTGCGCGAGGAAACTCAGTTCGAACTGATGGATCTGCAGCAGGAGCTTGGTCTCACCTTCGTCGTCGTCACCCATGATCAGGAAGAGGCGATGACGATGGCCGATCGCATCGCCATCATGGATAAGGGCGAGGTGATGCAGGTGGCGACGCCGCCGGAAGTCTATGAAGCCCCGACCTCGCGCTTCGTCGCCCATTTCGTCGGCAACGTGAACATGTTCGAGGGCAAGGTTGCCGAACAGGCGGCCAACACGACGCGCATTACAGGCCCTAGCGGAGCTCAGATCGTCGTCGAGAACGGTGGCGCGGCTGCGAAGGCCAATGCGGATATCGTCTTCGCCGTCAGGCCGGAGAAGATCAGGGTCTCGTCTAAGAAGCCGGCCGATGCCGTCAACGCGCTGGAAGGTGAGGTTTACGACATCGCCTATCTCGGCGACATGACTGTCTATCACGTCAGGCTGGACGACGGGCAGATCGTGCGGGCAAGCGCCTTGAATGCGGCCCGTGTGACCGAGGATCCACTGACCTGGAACGACCGTGCCTGGGTGTCTTTCCGGCCCGACGCCGGCGTCGTGCTGGCACGGTAGGGGACGGTCATGTCCAACATCGCCGTTACCGATGCCGCCGCGCCACCGACCGCCGCCAATCCGTTCCTGACGCGGCTCGGTGCCGGCTTCGTCAGCCGGCTCGTCATCATCGTTCCCTATCTCTGGCTGCTGTTCTTCTTTCTTGTCCCCTTTGTCATCGTCTTCAAGATCTCGTTGTCGCAGACGGCTATCGCCATGCCACCCTATACGCCGGTGCTCGATTTCAGGGACGGCGTTTCCGGTTTCTTCGCCGGCTTTCGCGACCTCAACTTCGACAATTATGTCTGGCTGACGCAGGACGCACTCTATTTCAAGGCCTATCTCACCAGCGTGGTCATCGCTGCCATCTCGACGGTGCTGACCCTGCTGGTTGGCTATCCCATCGCCTATGGCATGGCCCGCGCTCCGGCGACAATCCGCCCGACATTGCTGATGCTGGTCATCCTGCCGTTCTGGACGTCGTTCCTGATCCGCGTCTATGCCTGGATCGGCATCCTCAAGCCCGAGGGCCTGCTCAACCAGCTGCTGTTGTCGTTGCACATCATCAACCAGCCGCTGGTGATCCTCAACACCTACACGGCCATCTTCATCGGCATCGTCTATTCCTACCTGCCGTTCATGGTGCTGCCGCTTTATTCGTCGCTGGAAAAAATGGACTATTCGCTGATCGAGGCAGCCAAGGACCTCGGCTGCCCGCCGACGTCAGCCTTCTGGAAGATCACTTTTCCGCTGTCGCTGCCCGGCGTCATAGCCGGCTGCCTGCTGGTGTTCATCCCGGCCGTCGGCGAGTTCGTCATCCCCGATTTGCTCGGCGGCTCGCAGACGCTGATGATCGGCAAGACGCTGTGGAACGAGTTTTTCGCCAATCGTGACTGGCCGGTGTCGTCGGCCGTTGCCGTCATCCTGCTGCTGCTGCTGATCGTACCGATCGTGTTGTTCCAGCATGCCCAGGCCCGCGCGCAGGAGCAGGACAAATGAACACCACCTGGAGCCGCTTCAACATCACCTCGATCACGCTCGGTTTTGCCTTTCTCTATTTGCCGATCGTGCTGCTCGTCGTCTTTTCCTTCAACGAGTCCAAGCTCGTCACCGTCTGGGGCGGCTTTTCCACCAAATGGTACGTATCGCTGTTCCACAATCAGGGCCTGATGGACGCCGCATGGGTGACCATCCGCGTCGGTCTGATTTCAGCGACCGTGGCGACCGTTCTCGGCACAATGGGGGCCCTGGCGCTGACCCGCTACACACGCTTCCGGGGCAGGGTCCTGTTCTCCGGCATGATCTTCGCGCCATTGGTCATGCCTGACGTCATTACCGGCCTGTCGCTGCTCCTGCTGTTTGTCGCCATCGGCATGGATCGCGGCATGACGACCGTGATCCTCGCGCATATCACCTTCACGATGTGCTTTGTCGCTGTTGTCGTGCAGTCGCGGCTTGTCAGCTTCGATCGCTCGCTGGAAGAAGCCGCCATGGATCTTGGCGCGCCACCTGTGAAGACCTTTTTCCAGATCACCCTGCCAGTCATTCTGCCGGCGATCGTGTCCGGCTGGATGCTGGCCTTCACGCTGTCACTGGACGACCTGGTCATCGCCAGCTTTGCTTCGGGCCCTGGCGCCACCACGCTGCCGATGAAGATCTACAGCCAGGTCCGCCTCGGTGTGACGCCGGAGATCAATGCCGCCTGCACCCTTCTGATCGCGATCGTCACGGTTGGTGTCATCATCGCTTCCGTCGCCAATAAGCGGCGCGAGGTGCAGCGGCAGCTTGACGAGCGGGCCGCGCAACGCGGTTAGAAGCGTTTCAACTGAGGGCCGGGCCTTATTCGCCCGAAACGCCGCGGCTGATGGGTGAAATGAACGGCGTGCTCCAGGTTCCGCCGACGAAAAACGACGACTGGTTGGGCCCCTGCTGGCCGCTCTTCTGCGTTGCTGGCTGATCCGGCTGGATGACACCGCCCGACAGCGCCAGTCCGCGTCCTGCGTAGGATGCGATGCCGGAAAGCCAGATCTTGTATTTCGCCGAATTGGCCTCGGCCTTGTCCAGTCTGGCCACGCCTCGCGAAATGGTTGCCTTCACTTCGGCGCCATCGATGGGCAGCGTCCCGTCCGAGACATCGTCGAGCGCGAAGAAGCCGCCTTGTTCGGTATGCTTGAGAAAGGCCGGCAGGTTGAACTTGCTGAGCGCGCCAGGGCCAAAGGTCGCCGAGACAGAGCCGTCGGCGTTCTCAAAAACCGAATCCCAGGTCCTTCCTGGTCCCTTGAGGATGACCGAGACGGTGCCCGTGCCGACCGGCACCAGCCGGGTCATCCCGGCCGCGGTGCCGAACGCCCCGCCATCGACATCGGAGGCCAGCAGCCGGATCTCGACCTGGGTGCCCTCGGGCTTGCGGTCGAAACGAAGGCTAGTCTGGATGTTGCCGCCGAAGGCGGAGGCGTCGGATATGTCGAAGACGGAAAGGCCATCCTTGACCTGCGCGGTGGCCGCGACATCGGCAAGCTGGATGCTCCCTGCGGTCGCATGCGCCGCCGACAGCCTGAGATCGAGGTTGACCCGGTCGGCGAAACTCGTGTCGATCTGACCTGGTTCGCCGCTGCTCGCCGGTCCCAGCGACGTGAAGGCGGATAGAAACGACCTGAGGTCGAGCGTGTCGAAGGCAAGTGTGCCCGAGATCACCGGCTGTGCCTCGCCAAGCGACACGTCCAGCGCACCCATGCCCGGATTGTTGTCCAGCGCCAGCGCCGTGTTCTCGAACTTGACGCGTCCGGCCGATGCCGTGACCTTGCTGGAAATGCTGACCGAGCCGATCGCGGCGCTCGGCGCGATGCCGGCCTGCGACCATTCCAGTACGCGGCGCAGCGAAGGTGCCGCGAATTTTACCTGGCCGTCGAAATAGGCGTTTTCGGACATGCTGGCCGTGCCGTCGAAGGAAAAGGTGGCCGGCGCCGCCTTGAAGGACAGGGTCAGCGGCGCCATGCCCCCGGCAAACAGCACCAGCGGCCTCGGCGAGGCGGCGTCCACGGTCACGCTTTCGCCACGCCAGATCCCGGTCGCGGACAGTGTCGCATTGCTGTTCATCGCCGCCCAGTTGGCCTGGCCGCTAAGACTGCTCAGGATCTCTTCATCCTTGCCGTTGACGGACGCCACCATGCGGCCGTCCCTGAACTCCACAGTGCCGAACGTGTCGGCCGGCAGCTTGTCGAGGTCGGGCTTGGCGGGGTCGGCGTTGACCAGGCCACGGGCCGCATCGATGGAGCGCGCGATGCGCCCGCCGGTCGGCGCCGTGGGCAGGAACAGACCGTCCGCCGTGCGCTGGACCCGGATCGTCGGCCGCACCAGCCGTGCCGTGGAAAACACCACATCGCCCTGCAATGCCGCCATGGCCGAGAGGTCGACCTCGACCCGTTCGGCTTCGACGACCGGCGGCGCATCGCCGTCGGTCCATTTTGACAGCGTCACATCTGTCAGGATCGCGCGGAAATTCGGCCAGACCTCGATTCGTGGCGACCCCTCGATGGCAACCCGGAAGCCACTCCAGGCGCTCAATTCCCACGCGATGCGGTCACGCACGATCCGCGTCGAGGCGATCAGCGGCAGGGCCGCGACCACCAGAGCGATGACGATCGCAGCAGCGCCGATCGCCCATACTCCGCGGCGGATCAAGGATGATGGCATATAGCCCCGTATGCTTCCATTCCGACAAAAACGAGCGTCCGACGGGTATAACCCCTGTCGTCACTACGACTTAGGGCCGACGCATTTCAAGTCTTTATGGCCCGGCGATGGCATTTGCGCACACCTGACCGCATCGACCCAACAAAATCTTGCTCTGCCGCGCAGCGATATGCATAAGCGATGGCGACCGTGGGAGGATCGATCATGGCTGGCGAACTACCGCTCTGGACCCCGACGCAAGACCAGATTGATGCCTCGTCATTGACCGCTTTCATGAAGGCCGCGGCAGCGAGTACCGGCAGTCCATTCTCGTCCTATGCCGACCTCCACCTCTGGTCGGTCGAGAACCGGGAGGCGTTCTGGGGTCTCGTCTGGGATTTCTGCGGTCTTGAAGGCGACAAGGGTGAACGACTGCTGCTCGACGGCGAGAAGATGCCCGGCGCCACTTTCTTTCCGGACGCGTCTTTGAATTTCGCCGAAAACCTTCTGAAAAAGACCGGCGCTGGCGAGGCCATCGTCTTTCGCGGCGAGGACAAGGTCGAGAGGCGGCTGTCGTGGAATGAACTGCATGGCCTGGTCTCGCGCCTGCAGCAGCTTTTCCTGTCGCTCAAGGTGAAGAAGGGTGACCGTATAGCGGCGATGATGCCCAACATGCCCGAAGCCGTCGCCGCCATGCTGGCGGCGGCCTCCATCGGGGCGGTGTGGTCATCCTGTTCTCCCGATTTCGGCGAGCAGGGCGTGCTCGATCGGTTCGGCCAGATCGAGCCAGTCATCTTCATCGCGCCGGACGGCTATTGGTATAATGGCAAGGCGATCGAGGTCGCCGACAAGATCAAGGCGGTCGCGGCCAGGCTCGGCGGCGTCCGCAAAGTCCTGCTCGTCGACTATCTCGGCACCTCCGCCGACGTGGCTGATACCATCGACAAGGCGGTGGCGATGGAAGAGGCCCTGTCGCCCTTTGCCGTCAGGCCCGTCACCTTCGAGCGGCTGCCGTTTTCGCATCCGCTCTACATCCTGTTTTCGTCCGGTACCACCGGCGTTCCCAAATGCATCGTCCATTCGGCCGGCGGCACGCTCATTCAGCATGTCAAGGAACACCGGTTGCATGCCGGCCTCGGCGATGGCGACCGCTTCTTCTATTTCACCACCTGCGGCTGGATGATGTGGAACTGGCTGGTTTCGGGCCTCGCTTCCGGCGCCACGTTGCTGCTCTACGACGGTTCTCCCTTCTATCCCGACGGCAATGTGCTGTTCGATTTCGCCGACACCGAGAAGATGACCTTTTTCGGCACCTCGGCCAAGTTCATCGATTCCGTGCGCAAGGCCGGCCTCAAGCCGATCCGCAGCCATGATCTGTCGACGATACGCGCCATATCCTCCACCGGATCGCCGCTTTCGCCCGAGGATTTCCGCTTCGTCTATGATGGCATCAAGAAGGACGTGCACCTTGCCTCGGTGTCCGGCGGCACCGATATCGTCTCGTGCTTCGTGCTCGGCGTGCCGACCCAGCCAGTCTGGACCGGCGAGATCCAGGGGCCGGGCCTCGGCCTCGCCGTCGACGTCTGGGACGATGACGGCAAGCCGGTCCGGCAGGAGAAGGGAGAGCTGGTGTGCACCAGGGCTTTCCCGTCCATGCCGATCGGCTTCTGGAACGATCCCGACGGCAGGAAATACCAGGCGGCCTATTTCGAGCGTTTCGACAATGTCTGGTGCCATGGCGATTTCGCCGAATGGACCGATCATGGCGGCATGGTCATCCATGGCCGCTCCGACGCGACGCTCAACCCCGGCGGTGTGCGCATCGGCACGGCCGAGATCTACAACCAGGTCGAGCAGATGCCGGAAATCCTCGAAGCGCTGTGCATCGGCCAGGATTTCGACAATGATGTGCGCGTCGTGCTGTTCGTGCGGCTTGCCGCCGGCGTCAAGCTCGACGACGATCTCGAAAAGCGCATCCGGGCCAAGATCCGCAGCGGCGCCAGCCCACGCCATGTTCCGGCCAGGATCGTCGCCGTCTCCGACATCCCCCGCACCAAGTCGGGCAAGATCACCGAGCTTGCGGTGCGCGACGTGGTCCACGGCCGCGCCATCAAGAACAAGGAAGCGCTGGCCAACCCGGAAGCGCTGGAACTGTTCCGCGACTTGCCGCAGCTCGCGCAGTGAACGCGACCGGCATGGTTAACGAAATATGTCGCACGAATTTACCTAGATTTCACGAGTGGTACACATTCGTAAATTTTTTGGCGACCCGGTAAGGACTTGTTAAGGCCCGGCGTCGATAGTCGCACGTAACTTGAGGGAGAAATCCCGTTCCTCAGCCCCGAGGATCTGAATTCAGCTCAAGCCCCGTTGTGACAGCAATCCAATTTCCTAAGGCGTCCTTACCGGGCGCCTTTTTTCTTGGCTTGCTATTCCGCGAGCACCCGGGTCGAGGGAAACGCAACCTCCACCAGCGTGCCTTCGCCGGGCGTCGAATTGATGGTGAAGCGGGCGCGGTTGGCTTCCACCATCGCCTTGGTCAGCGGCAGGCCAAGGCCGGTGCCGTCGCCGCGCCCACGCTTCAGCGCATTGATCTGCTTGAACGGCTTCAGCGCCTGCTCGATCTCGGCCTGGCTCATGCCGATGCCGGTGTCGCGGACCCGCATGACGACGTCGCCCGAGGTCTCGTAGGCGGTCGAGACGATCACCTGGCCGCCGGCCTGGGTATAGCGCACGGCGTTGGACAGGATGTTGAGCGCGATCTGGCGCACGCTGCGCAGGTCCGCCACCACTTCCGGCAGCCGCGAGGCGAAGCTGGAGCGGATGATGACGCGTTCGCGGTTGGCCTGGGGCTGCATCATCGCCACGGTTTCGGCCAGTGTATCGTTGAGCGACACCGCCTCATAAGCCATTTCCTGCTGGCCGGCCTCGATCTTCGAGATATCCAGGAGGTCGTTGACCAGATCGAGCACGTGGTTGCCCGAGCGGTTGATGTCGCGCAGATAATCGCGGTAGCGGTCATTGGCCACCGGCCCGAACTTCTCGTCGACCATCAGTTCGGAAAAGCCGATGATGGCGTTGAGCGGCGTGCGGATCTCATGGCTGATGCGGGCGAGGAAATCTGTCTTCTGCGAGGAGGCGCGTTCGGCCACCGCGCGCGCCTGGGTGAGATCCTCTTCGGCTCGCTTCCACTGCGTGATGTCGCGCACCACGGCACAGAAGCCGCTGTCGTTGGGCAACCGGCCGATGGTCATGAACAGCGGGATGAAGCGTCCCTGTGCTTCGCGGCCGATCACCTCGCGGCCGTCATTCAAGACGCTCGCCACACCAGGCTCCGACAGGCCGGTGAGATAGTCGCGCGCCGCGCGCTGGCTCTCGATGGCAAACAGCGAGGCGAAGGGCTTGCCGGTCACCTCGTCGCTGTCGAAACCGAACAGCGCCTCGGCCGGGCGGCTGATCGAACGGATGGTGCCGTCGCTGCCGATCAGCACGACCCCGTCGGTAGCTGTGTCGATGATGGTGCGCATCTCGGCGATGCGTGCCTTCAGCTCGGAAATGTCGGGCTGCGTCGGCTCCTCGCCGATCGCATGCGCTGCCGCGGGCGCATCATCCTCGCCGGAACGGCGAACGACCAGCATCAGGGCCTTGCCGTCGCGCCAGGGCACGGAGCGCAGGATGGCGTCGATCGGGAATTCCTGCCCGTCGCGCGTCTTCAGCCGCAGCGCCCGGTCGCTGCCGTCGGAGGCGCCGTCATCGGCATAGGGATCGGCAAACAAAGCGCCGAGGCCGCCCGCATCCTCGAGGTCCTCCAGCGTCGCGTACCTGGTCAGGTCGAGGAATTCCTCGTTGGCATAGTGCAACTGGTCGCCTGAATGGATGATCAGCGGCACCGGCAGCTTGCCGAGCAGCGATGTATCCGGCGTCTTGTTTTCTGTGCCGACGGAAAAAGCCGACGGCATGAACCCTTCGGTCTTGAGCGGCGGTACCTGCAGCCGTGGCGGCTGGATGAGCGTCTCGGCCGCGTGATGCGTGCCGCCGGTTCCGCCGGTGGCCGCAATCGCTTGATCGCCGGATGCAGTTGCTTCGTCGCCGGCCCAATCCTCGTCATCCTCGGCGTCGCGAAAATCGTCTGACGTCATACTGTCGTCATCAGCCGGTGCCTCGCCATCCTCGGCCGTCGCTGCCTCTTTGTCGCTGTCGTCGGCGGCATAGTCGAGCAGGGAGCCCGAGGCCTCGGTCGGCGGGGATTTGGAGGCCGGCGCCTGTTGTTCGGCCTGGTCCGGTTGCGCACCGTCGAGCCGCGCCAGATCCCTCTGATCCTCGGCATCGCTTGGAGATTCGCCCGCATCCGGCTGGTCTTCCGCATCGGGCGCCGGCATCTCATGCGCCGGGCCGCTCGCCGGTTCCTGGCTCGAATCTGCTGGTTCGGCGTTCGGGGTGGCGGTATCCGCCCGCGGCTTCGCATCGGTCTCCGGCTTGGCCGCTTCGTGCGGTCCGGGCAAAGACCCTGTTCCGGCACCTTGTTCCGCCTGTCTTGCCGGCTCGGCTGCCGCTGGCGGCTCTGCCGCGGAACTGTCTTTCTTCAGCCGCTCGCCGATCTCGCGGAATGCGCTGCGTTCCAGCGAGGACAGCCCCTTGTCGTTGGCCGGCTGCCGGTGTTCGGCCAACCGGATGACCTTGTCGGCAAAGCGCCGCTCCGGTTTCGGGACGATGGTCAGTGCCGGCACTTCGCCCTTGAACGGATCCAATGCCTTTGGTTCTTCGGCCTTTGGATCTTCCGGCACTGTCTCCACGGCTTCCGGCTTGGGTGCCGCCTGCATTCCGCCATTGGGAACCAGGGCCATGCCGATCGCTTCCGGATCGACGACCGCATCCCCGCTTCGCGCGACGCCGAAGCCGCGGAAGCCTTCGAAGGCGCGGCCGCGGCCATAGACAGGCAATGCCGCCAGGTCGACAGGGATCTTCAGGTCGGTACCGACGACCGGCCACAGCACCGAGCGGCCGGACCAGGTGTCGCGCCGCTCCAGCAGGCCGGCGATCTCGCCGGATGCATCAAGGCCGAAGGCCGCCGCCACATCCCGGAAGCGCCGGCCGATCACGTCGGCGGCCGGATGGCCGACGATATCGGCGAATTCCGGCGACAGGGCGCTGAACTTACCCTCGGCGTCGGTCCGCCAGACAAAACGCAGCGGTGCGGCCGAGCGGTCTATCGTCCGGGTGGCCACGGTCGCGGTCGGGGCTACAGGCGAGGTGGCCTCGTCCTGCTTTACACTGTGCGCCGCAGCTTCGGTGCCGACCGCCTCTGCCACGCGTTTCGGTTCGGGCGCGGCTGGCGCGTCGTCTTCTCCGGCATTGAAATACCAATGATCGTGCTGCCCTGGCGTGCCCGCCGCCGGCTGATCATTGTCGGCGGCAACGGGTGTCGGCCCGGCCGGCTCCTCGATTTCCTGCGCTGTCGGTTCCGGCATATCGCCAGCCATGGGCCCGGAAGGGACGTGTTCGTGCTCGGTCGCGGCAACGGCGGGCAACCGCTCGCTCGCCTCTGTCGCGGCGGTTGCCGCCATCCGAACGCCAACCTCCTCGGCGGGGCTTTCCGTGGTCGCGGGCGAACCGTCCGCCGGAGCCGCGCTGTCCTCGAGTTGGTCCTCGTCTATCACCACCAGCAGATGCCGCTCCGGCGTCAGCCGGGCGAGGCCGGCGGGGTAGGAGGTCCTGCCGCCCGGAACGAGGCGCTTGACGATGCGCTCGCCCTCGGCCGCGACGTCGGCCACCAGGGCGGCCAGTGTCGCGGGCTGGATGCCGAGCGCCGAAAATCCCTCCGAGGCGGCCTCGACATTGCCCTTGGCATCGATGAAGGCGATGAAATGGCCGTCTTCGGTAAAGCCGCTGATTGCCCGGCCGGCGATCTCGGCGGCACTGCGCGAGCCGGTCTGCGCGGCCGGCACCGCCAGCATGATGGCATTCTCGCCGTCGGGTAGCGTCACGGCACTGGCAAGAAAGCCGACGGCGCGACTGGTCATGCCGGTCGCCAGGCGCACGGTAATCGATCGATCGACGCCGATCTGGGGAAAACCGCTGGTCGCCATGATCTGGCGGCGTGCGATCAGCGGCAGCCGCGCCGAAGCCCCGATGATCGCTTCGATATCGGGATAGCCGAACATGGCGGCGCCCGGCCCGTTGGCCCAGATCACCTGCTCGAGGTCCACCGACAGGATCGCGATTGCGTCGCCGGCGGCAAACCGCTGGCGGACCGCGTCAAGCACGGCGACGTCGAGGAAGGAATATTCGGACGGCATGCGCTTGGCGAACCCTCACGGAGCGGCGAATTTGCAGTTAACGCTTTGTTAATAAAAGCCGCAGCCACGAAGGTCCACAAGCCAGAACGTGCAAAGGCTGAATTTTGGCCGTTTGGTTAACGGCCCAAAACATTTTTTTGTGCACTGCAACAAAGATATTGCAATGCACAAGATTTGCCTTTATGTTGCCATCATACATGAACGAGACGGCTTTCTGTCAAAGCCGCTGCCGCTGAAAAGGATGGAAAATGTCCAGGACCAAGACCGCCGAGACGATCGAAAACGTTGAATTCCCGAGCTTCGACGCTTCCAAGGCCACCGACCAGATGCGCGCTTTCGCCGAAAAGGGCGTTGAGCAGTCGAAGGAGGCCTACGCCAAGCTCAAGACCGGTGCCGAGGAAACCCAGAAGGCCCTGGAGTCGACCTACGAAACCGCCAAGGCTGTTTCCAGCGACCTGTCGCTCAAGACCATCACCGCGCTGCGCGCCAACGCGGAGGCCGGCTTCTCGCATCTCGAAGCCCTGATCGGCGCGAAGTCGCTGTCGGAAGTCATCGAGTTGCAGACCGCGTTTCTGCGTAAGCGCGTCGAACTGACCGTCGAGCAGGCCAAGGACTTCCAGGCCGTTGCCTCGAAGGCGGCCGAGGACGTCTCGAAGCCGATCAAGACCGCCTTCGAGAAGGCGATCAAGGAAATCAAGGCCGCCTAACAAGTGCGCATCGTCCGCGGATGCAACAAAAGGTCGCATTTTGTCGGACAAATAGATGTGAGACAGTGGCGACCGAGCGAATACCCGGCGAGTGGAACCTCCTCCCTCTGCTCTTCGGGGTGACCAGCCAGCACCTCCTCCCGCTGGCTCGTAACAGGAAAAGGCCGGCACCTCCTCCCGCCGGCCTTTTTCTTTGCCCGGCGAAAGGGGCGCCGCTGTAGGGAAGTGGCCTTTGCTTTGCAAAAGCCTTGAATTAGAATTCATAAGCCCGTAAGGACGCATCGCCGAACGAAAGAGCGGATCGCGGAGAGTGAACCTTCCACCCCGATCCTGCTACTAACGTTAAGACGTGCCGTTGTAGCTCAGATGGTTAGAGCGCCGGATTGTGGATCCGGAGGTCGCTGGTTCGATCCCAGCCAACGGTACCACTAGCATTCTCCACCAAGCTATTGATCTTACTGCATAAAATGTCGCATTCTGCCGAGGGTATTGCCCCGTTTTGAGCTTTTGTGCTACCTATTGTGCTACCTATTGTGCTACAAATGGTACGCTAAGACATGGGAAGACGCCGCGAAGAGCAAGACCCTGACCGCTTCCTTAGGGTGCGAGGCAGCCATTTTCACTACTACCGCCGCGTCCCAAAGGAACTCCGGGATCTCGATGAGCGTGGTGAATTCGTTCGTCGCGCCTTGGACACGATTGACCGGTCGAAGGCCCGAACTGCCCGCGATCTTCATGAGGCTGCCGACAACGCGCTTTGGTCCTCCCTTATGGTGGGAGACAATCCTCAAGCCGCACGCATTCGATACCAGCGAGCGATCAAACGCGCGGAAGCCTTGGGGTTCGTTTACCGGCCGCTCGCGGACATCCTTATTGCCGAGCCGCTCGACACAATCTTGCAGCGCGTCGAAGCCACGATTGGAAAACCTCACAGCTCACCACTGATCGACGCGGTCAGCGGTGCGGTAGCCCCACCTGACGATAAGATATCAAAGGCGCTGCAACTCTATTTTACCGACATTGCTCGCGACGAAATCCGCAGCAAAAGCCCAGATCAGAGAAAGCGGTGGAAGGCAAAACGCCAAATGAGCGTCGACGTCTTCATAGCCTTGGTAGGCGACAAGCGAATGGGCGAGATCACCCGCGACAACGCGCGGACGGTCCACAAATATTGGCTGGACAGAATTGCGCCTGAGAAGGGGAGGGCCGACCGCTCGGCGTCGACCGGCAACCGAAATATGGGTAATCTCCGGAGCCTTTACGCCGATTACTATCGGCATATTGGGCTTCCCGAGCAGAAGAACCCCTTCGCCGACCTGTCATTCAGCGACAAGTCGAAGCGCTCTCGGCCTCCATTTCCAACCGACTGGATTCGCGACAAGATATTTGCACCTGGCGCGCTGGCGACGCTCAATGACGAGGCACGCGGCATCGTGCTTGCCTTCGCGGAAACGGGTGCCAGGCCAAGCGAACTCGCCAACCTCCACGCCGGTGTCATCCATCTTGATCATGAAGTGCCCCACATTTCGATCGAGCCACGTGACGACCCTGATGATCCGCGCGAGATCAAGACCGCTTCATCGGTGCGCAAGGTGCCTCTGATCGGTGTCGCTCTCGAGGTGTTCAAGAAGCATCCGAAGGGCTTTCCGCGGTACAAGGATCGTGAGGCGTCCTTATCAGCGCTGCTCAACAAGCACTTCGAGACCCACGGATTGTTCCCGACCGACAAGCACACGGTGTATTCGCTGCGGCACTCCTTCGAAGACCGTATGAAGAATGCCAGGCTGGACGAGGAACTGCGTCGCATGCTGATGGGCCATACAATTGACCGGCCAAAATATGGCGAGGGCGGTGAGATGAAGATGTGGCAGGAAGAACTCATGAAGATCGTTCTGCCCTTTGATCCCGCGATCGTTTAGCGCGCTGTCGCACCACCGCAAGCCGATCCTGCTTCGCCTGGTAGTCCTGCTGTGCGCGTTCGAGATAATCGTATAACGGGAGCCATGCCTCACCCTGCTCACCTCGCGCGACGATGATCTCGGCAACGCGATCGAGCGCGCGCTCAATCCGCTCAACCGTGATCGGCCGCGCTGTTGGCGAGCGCCGCTTCACGGATCATCCTTTCTGGTCCTCCACGCACAAAGCATATCGTCTGAGTAAGCGGACTTTTTGCAGTACGGGAAGGATGTGTCTCTGGTCGGCGGCGACCGGCGGCTGCGGCGTACATTTCGGACAAATCGCTGACCATACCGGCTAAGAGAGGGTAGCCTCAGAGCGCTACCGCCAATACAGCGCTGCAACTGAGTTCGTCTGTTGAAGCGACTTCGCACGCGGCCAGCAGGTTCAAATCCTATCCCCGCAACCAATTGGGGCGGTTTTTTGGTAGTGGGTCAGTTTGAAAATTCGCCTTCAAATAGCCAGCCCTGAATGCCACAATTGATACCATGAACCCCAAAGTAGAAATCAAGGCTTGGATTGTCCCCGTTTGGACCGAGAATGAGCCTCCCATGGCCTTCTGCTGGATCGCTGGATACGGCGACCCCACCGAAGCACAAGAGGCAGTGAGACGAAAAATAGGGGAAGCCGATATCGGGAGCCCGTCCCCTGTGTCAAATCCTACCGCTGACAAGTTGGGGTCCGGCCCGGCGAGGTTTGGTTACTATGACCGATAAGAAACTGACCCACTAGCGCCGGGTTTGTCGGAGTAACGGAACGGCTTGACTTGTTCTCAATGCGTTCCCATTTTGGTCTTCCCTAACGTAATTGGCCGGCTCAAAAATGTGCGGACGAGTTTTTGTAAAGACCACAATCCCCGACATGGTTCGTCGGTTCGAATTCGCCCATCCTGGCGAGGTCGAACGGCTGGGCATGGCATGATTATCCGAAGGGAACGGCTATGACCAGAAAACAGCGGTTCATCCGCGCGCTTATATGGGGCAGCATGTCTAGCGCCGTCCTTGCTGTTCTGTTCGGGGTCGCCATCAGCATGTTGAACGTTCGATGCTATGATGACCCTGGCAAGGGCAATTGGGACGCCGCAAGCAATATGTGCGTTCCGTGACTGACTATCTGGCAGATAGCCGCCCTAGCGGCTTCATAAATTCAAACTGACCCACTACCGGTTTTTTTGGCCGTTGATGGAACAAGGATCGGGAGCATCCGTTCGGGTCGGCTCCTAGGTCTCCGAAAGGCTCTGCCATGACCACACATCGCATCTTCGCTGTCGTAGCATTCGCTGCCGGCATCACTGCCAGCACCCAGGCACTCGCCAAAAGCGATTCAGATTTTCTGACCGATGCCATCAAAGGCGACAATTCCGAAGTCGCTCTTGGCACCCTTGCCACGCAAAAAGGCGACAGCAAAGGCGTCAAGGCGTTCGGCCAAACGCTCGTAAAAGACCATGGCAAGGCCAAGAAGCAGGCACTGGCTGTCGGCAAGAAAATGGGTGTTGCCGACACCGACGATCTCACCGACGAAGCAACTGCCGAGATGACGAAACTGAACGGACTTTCGGGGACGGCTTTCGATCAGGAGTTTGCCACCTACATGGTGTCCGACCACCAGAAGGATATCGCCGAGTTCCAGGATGAGGCGAAGACCGGCAGCAGCAAGGTCGCTAAGCTCGCCAAGAAGACCTTGCCGACACTTGAGAAGCACCTGAAAATGGCGCGCTCACTGGCCAAACCATGACGAGCGAGTCCGGCGTCAAAAGTCGAACGATCGAGCTGGAATACTACGACCGGCCTACACTCTGGTTTCATTGGCTGACGGTGGTTTTCGTCGTCCTGTTGTTCGGTACTTCGCTGGTATGGAACTACGTCACGCCGCATGACCGATCCTGGCGCCCTCTCTTGGAGGGCACGCATGTCTCACTGGGAATCCTGTTCGCCGTCCTAATTCTTGCCCGGATCACATGGCGGCTGACAGGCGGCCGGCAATTGACGCCGGAGGTCGGGCTTTCGGGAACGCTCTCCCGGCTCATGTACATCGTCCTGTACGTGTTCCTTGCCGCAGAGAGCGGGCTGGGCTTCGTATTGCGATGGGCCCAGGGAGAGGAGTTTACGTTCTTCGGACTATTCACGATTCCTGCCTTGATGGCGCAGAATCGAGACCTCGCCCACACTTTCGAAGAGCTTCACAACTATGTCGGATGGGCGATTGTGATCTTGGCGGCAGGGCACGCCATTGCGGCGCTCATTCACCATCACGTTTTGCGGGATAAGGTTTTTGGCAGAATGTGGGTTCGTCGTCAGCAGACGACTAAGGGCAGGTAGCTACCGTCCGCAGGTCACTCAAGCCGGAGACCGTTTCGGAGCCACATTTTGATCGGATGTTGCCGCACTTCGCTGGATGTCATCGGCCAGTGAGGACAACCCAGATCGGGCTGTCGTCCTTGCTACACAATTCGAGGCTTCGCCTTGGCGCAGCGGCACCAGGGTCTCGGCGTCAAAATTCGAATCCACGATGTGGCCGCCGAGTATGCAGGTTCGAAGCGCAGCGGCACCAGGGCCGGAGCATCGATCTGCAGCACACGGGTACGTGACATTCAAGCAGGCGCTCGAACTTGGCGGCGGGGTTCGCAAGGGCGAGACCGGGTCTATGGTGGTCTTCGCCAGCCGCTTCACCAGGACGGAGACGGACACCAGGGCCGAGGAAATCGACCGCGAGATTCCGTTCCTCAAGGCGTATTCCGTTTTCAACCTGGCGCAAATCGATGGTCTGCCCGACCAATTTTATCGGCGGCAGGCAGAGCCGGTGCGCGATCCGATCGCCCGGATCGAGCATGCCGACCAGTTCTTTGCCAATACCGGGGCGGCAATCCGGCACGGCGGGGATCGCGCCTACTTCGCCCCGGTGACGGACCATATTCAGATGCCGCCGTTCCAGACGTTCCGGGACGCCGCTTCGTACGTTGCCACACTCAGTCACGAGGTCACCCATTGGACGTCGGCGCCGCATCGCGTGAACCGCGACCTTAGCCGCTACGCCAAAGATCGCAGCGAGCGAGCGCGCGAGGAACTGATTGCCGAGCTCGGAAGCTGCTTCCTCTGCGCCGATCTTGGTATCGCGCCCGAACTTGAGCCCAGGCCGGACCACGCGAGCTACCTCGGCTCATGGTTGAGAGTCCTCGGCGACGACAAGCGCGCGATCTTCTCGGCCGCTGCCCATGCGCAGCGCGCCGTGGCTTTCCTGCATGGCCTTCAGCCGGAGGCCGCGGAAGAATGCGAGGCCGCCTGATGTTCTCACGCATCAAACTTCGGAGGGGGAGGCCATGTGCCTCCCGTGTTCTTCGCATGGCCAAGCCCTCCGACAAGTGTGAAACCCTCCAGATAAACTCGCGAAATCGATCCCCACGCGTGCTGATCCGCGGAGCCGGAGGCCATTTCCTTTTCGCGGCCATCCTAAAGTTCGAACCGAAGTTGCCGCTGTTCCGGCGGCAACACATCGCCTAGGGACGAAAGTGTTACGCCCAACAGCCGGATTTCCTTCTGTACCGGAAACACCGACCTCAGGAGATCGGATGCGAGACGTTCGAACTCGAAGAACTCGATTGGCACCGACACGGTGCGGCTGCGCGTGATCTGCTGGAAATCGGCAAATTTGACCTTCAGCGTGATCGTCCGACCGCGGATGCCCTTGCCTTCACAGTATCCCCAGACCTTGGCTGTCAACGGCTTGAGCTCGGCGATTGCTGCAGCGAGCTCGATGATGTCGGCTGCGAACGTATCCTCGGCGCCGATCGATTTGCGCGGCCGATCCGGCTCGACCGGGCGTTCGTCGATGGCGCGCGCGATCTGATAGTACCAGAGCCCTGACTTGCCGAAATGCTGCTGCAGGAAGGGAAGCGAGCGGTCCTTGAGGTCGGCTCCGGTCTCGATGCCCAGCGCCTCCATCTTGGCGGCCGTCGCGGGACCGACACCATGAAATTTCTTGATTGGCAACGTCTCCACGAAGGCCGGCCCATGGCGGGGCGTGATGACGAACTGCCCGTTTGGCTTGTTCTGGTCGGACGCCATCTTGGCGAGGAATTTGTTGTATGAGATGCCGGCGGAAGCGGTGAGACCCGTCACCAGCAGGATTTTCGCCCGGATCATTTCGGCGATCGTCGTGGCAGACGAAAGGTTGAGCCTGTTCTGCGTCACGTCCAGATAGGCCTCGTCGAGCGAGAGCGGTTCGATGAGATCGGTGTGTTCGGCGAACACCTCTCGGATCTGGCCCGAGACCGACCGGTAGACGTCGAAGCGAGGTGGCACGAAGACCAGCTCGGGGCATTTGCGCTTTGCCGTGATGGAAGGCATCGCGGAACGAACGCCGAAGGCGCGGGCCTCATAGCTTGCGGCAGCCACCACGCCGCGCGCGGCCGCTCCGCCAACGGCAAGCGGCTTGCCGCGCAGCTCCGGATTGTCGCGCTGTTCGACGGACGCGTAGAACGCATCCATGTCGACATGGATGATCTTTCGATGTTCGGAGCTGCGGTCAGGGGACATATGGCTGCCATGCGCGTCGGCAGGATATGTGCTTCGTGCCACCGGATCCACAACACTCAGATCGCAAATTCAGCCTGCGCGCGGCCCTGATGGAGGCTAGAAATCCGAAAACTGTCCTTGGGAAGGGGACGAAGCACTTCGTGTTCGGGACGCGTCATGTCCAGCCACGCCGAGCGCTGGTCTCGGCGCAGCACCGCCATCTGGCGATCATGATAAGTCGCGATGTCGTCATTGGCCTGGATCGTGAGGATCGCGTAGGCTTCCGGCCAATCGCGCGTCGCCGGCCGCCAGATGCCGGCGAAATAGAACCAGTCACCGTTGGCGAGCCGAAAGCTGTAGTTCTTCCCCTGGCTGCGGTGCCGGAATTCGGACGCCGGCACGAGGCAGCGATGGCTCGGGAATGATCGATCCTCCGCGCGCACCACAGTGAAAGGGCGCCCGCCTGGTTCCTTCGGTTGAAGTCCCCACGTCAGCTTGAGCATCTCAACATCGCCGCCGTGGCGTCTTATGATGACGCGGGGTTCATCGAGCGGAGTGTCGGAATCGAAAACTGTTGCGCTCATCGCCAAAAGAACATAACAGGAACGCAGCCATCGCGCAATGCCGCAGAGACGAGATGAGACATGTGCAATGATTATCGGCTGATGGTGGACGTCGCCTCGATCGTGGAGGATTTCGCCGATCTCAAGATCAAGATCCGCTTCAGTGAAGGAGCGCCGAACATCCAGGCGCGCGAGGACATCAAGATAACCGATATCGGGCCGATCATCCGCCCGGTCGACGGCGCGAGCGGCGAGGCTGACCTTGTTCAGCGCCGGTGGAGCTGGCCTGGACCGAACAAGAGGCCGGTCTACAACTTCCGCTCGGACGGTCGCGAGTTCGCGTCAAACCGCTGCCTAATACCAGCCGATGGGTTTTATGAATTCACCGAACCAGCAGAGAAGAGCAAGAAGCGCAAGGACAAGTGGCTCTTCACCAAGCGCGACGAGCCGGTCTTCTGCATTGCCGGGGTCTGGCGCGATACCAGTGATGTCGGGGAGGCGTTCACCATGCTCACGATGGAACCTGGCCCGGACATCGCGTCATATCACGATCGGCAGATCGTGATCCTGGAGCGCAAGGATTGGGCGAGCTGGCTTGATCCCTCCGTGTCCGCCAAATCCCTGATCAAGCCGCTTCAGGCGGGGACGCTGGTCGTGGAGCAGGTCGGGTGATGTGAGGCGGTGCGCCGCTCAATGCTGCCGCGATTTGGGCGGAGGCATTCTAGGCGCACCAAGCCTGTGGGCCCCGCGGCTATATGGCGCGAAGGTTTCATCATTGGCGAGCAACCAACGCCCCAGCCGAGACCGGAGCTGAATCGTCGTCAGGCCTTCGAACGGACGCGAGGCGGTGCCTTTTGCGAGAGCTCGATCCAGACCGGCGCGTGATCGCTGCTTCTTTCCCAGCCGCGCACCTCGACGTCGACCTGGGCGTCGATCAGCCGCTTCTTCAGTGACGGGCTCAGCAGAAGGTGGTCGATGCGCAGGCCTGCGTTGCGGCCGAAGGCATTGCGGAAATAATCCCAGAACGTGTAGATCTTCTCACCGGGATGACGCGCGCGCAGCGCGTCGGCCCAGCCTTGTCTGAGCAGCGTCGCGTAGGCGGCGCGCGCCTCGGGCGCGAACAGGGCATCGTCCAGCCAGCGCTCCGGCTTGTAGACATCGAGTTCGGTCGGCATGACGTTGAAATCGCCTGCCAGCACCACCGGCTGATCGGAGCCGAGCAATTCTGCCGCGTGGTCAATCAATCGCTCGAACCAACGCAGCTTATAGTCGAATTTCGGGCCAGGCTTCGGATTGCCATTCGGAAGATAGAGACACCCGACAATGATGCCATTGACTGCTGCTTCGATGTAGCGGCTATGGCCGTCGTCGGGGTCGCCCGGTAGGCCGCGCCGCGTTTCGTGAATCTTGCCGACGCGGCTCAGGATCGCGACGCCGTTCCAGCTTTTCTGGCCATGCCAGATCACGTCATAGCCAAGGTCGCGGATTGGCCCTTCGGGGAACTTCTCCTGCGGCGCCTTCAGTTCCTGAAGACAGGCAATGTCCGGCGCTGCCTCTTCCAGCCAGCGCAGCAGCACTGGCAGGCGGCCGTTGACGCCGTTGACGTTGTACGTCGCGATCTTCATGGCGTTATAGATCCGGGAGGAACTGATCGGCCCGGCCCCATCCCGCGAGGGCCTTCGATGCGGCGCGCTTCTTCAACTCGGGCGCATCGCCGACATGGAAATGGGAGGGCGCATCGATTGTCTTCATCTCCGCCCAGGTGACCGGTGCCGCGACCGGGGCTCCTGGCCGCGACCTGGCGCTATAAGGCATGATCGCCGTTGCGCCGCGCTGGTTGCGCAGATAGTCGACGAAGATCCGTCCCTTCCGTTTCGCCTTCGACAACACGGCCGTGAAGTGGGCGGGGTCGCTCTGCGCGACCGCCTGTGCAAGGCCCTGAGGCGAAGGCCTTTACCTCAGGCCATTCAGCTCGCGGCGTGAGCGGCGCGATTACATGCACGCCCTTGCCCCCGGTCAGCATCGGGAAGGTGGTCAACCCAAGGGACTTTAGTATATCGCGGAACTGGAATGCGGCAGCGCGAACCGCCTCGAAATCCAGTCCCTCGTCGGGGTCGAGGTCAAAGACGAGGCGGTCGGCCTTCTCGACGTCTTCGATGCGCGCTCCCCATCCATGGAACTCGATCGTTCCCATCTGGACACAGGTCACAAGCCCCTCGGCGTCGTCGACGTAAAGATAGGGCTCCTCGTGACCATCCTTTTCGGTGATCCCGACGTGATGGACCTTGTCGCCGAAGCTCCCCGCGTCATGCTTTTGAAAAAAACATTTCTTTGCTCGGCCCTGCGGGCAGCGGACAAGACTGATCGGCCTGCTGCCGGCCCAGGGAAGCATGATCGCGGCGACGTCGGTGTAATGATCGGCAAGCTGACCCTTGGTGATGTTGGATTCAGGGTAGATCACGCGGCCGCGATTGCTAATCGCGATCGTTGTCGTTGTCGTTGCCGGCGGCAGTGTCGCTGTGCGGTGTTCCGTCTCGAGCACGACCGCTTCCGGTTTCTTGTCCTCGCGCAGGCCGAGATAGCTTGGATGCCGCAGTGTTCCTTCATTGGTCATCTCGGTGAAGGCGATCTCGGCGACAAGCCTGGGAGGCAGCCAGTGCGCGCCGCGAACCTCCGCGCGCGGCGCTTCGACCGTGGCGTCCTTCTGCTCGAGTGGGGCCATGGTCTTCATCAGCCGGGCCATCTCGGCAGCATCAAAACCGGTCCCGACTTTGCCGGCATAGCGCAGCTTTCCGCCGTCATGGACCCCAAGGATCAGCGATCGAAAGGCGCGATCCTTGTCTGACGGGGTCCAGCCGACGAGCACGAATTCCTGACGTTTGATGCACTTGATCTTCAGCCAGCTTCCATCGCGGGCTCCGACATAGTCCGAATCCGCCAGCTTCGAGACAACCCCCTCGAGGCCGGCGCCGCAGAAGCGGTTCAGCAATTCTTCCCCCCGGCCCTGGATGTGATCGGAGTAGCGAAGGATGGGGCTCTTCGCCGGCAGGATTGTCTCCAGTTTCTCCTTGCGCTGCAGAAGCGCCAGCCTCGTCAGGTCTTCCCCGTCGAGTTGGAGCAGGTCGAAGGCATAAAAATCGATGCTCGCGGGAGCAGCCTTTAACGCGTTCTGCAGCGCCTGGAAACTGGATCGTCCCTCGGTGTCGATGACGACGGCCTCACCGTCGATGAGGGCGGAGCGAACCTTAAGCCTTCGTGCCTCGGACAGGATTGAGGGAAAGCGGTCCGACCAGTCCAGACCGGAGCGCGTATAGGCGCGCGCCTCGCCGCCGCCCACAGCGACAAGAATACGATAGCCATCGTATTTCATTTCGTGGATCCAGCGGTCGCCGGCGGGGACTGTGTCGACCAGTTTTGCAAGCTGGACCGGCTGGAATGCAGGTGGCGCCAGAATGGCCAAGCCGCGCGAGGCTGGCTTCGTGGGGCGAGTGGAAACGCCTTTGATGATTGGGCGACGCGACGCTGACTTGCTCACTTGACCTGGCTCAAACCAGACCCAACTGTGTCTACCATTATCGTCTTCCTGTTCCGTAGCTGCGCCGTCAAGACGTTCTACCTGTAACGCTTTGGTGCGATTTGCGATCCTGAGCCGGGCAGAATTCGGCGTTTCACCTGAAATTGCGCGTCTTGACCTTGATGTTGTCGATGTGGGCGCGGTCGCGCGACTTGCTGCCAATTCATGATCCGCTCCATCCTAAAACTCCGCCAACGCTAACGCCGCCACAGTCTTTGTGTTCGATTGCACGGAGCGCGCCGATCACCTCTCGAACGGGCTGATCTGGCCGAAGGGCGGCTGAAGCCTCGATCGCCTATGCCGCAATGGCGCGTCGCGGGTTTCTTCCCCTGGGCAAAGCCCATTCCTCGCGGAACCAAGAAACGCGCGCCTGCGCCATCCTCCGCTGTGCTGCGGTCGCAAGCGATGCGGCGGCGGTCGCCTCCGGCCTCACGATCCCAATCGAGGCCGCATGGTGCGGGCTCGCAAACGAAGAACGGAGACTGAAAATGGCTACCATCGGCATCTTCAAGAAGACCAATGCGAACGAGTTCACCGGCGAGATCGTCACTCTCAGCGTCCAGGCCAAGGGCGTGCGCATCGTCCCCGACACCCGGGCCAACGGCGAGAATGCCCCAAGCCACCGCGTCCTGGTCGGCAAGGCCGAGATCGGCGCCGCCTGGTCCAAGCGCTCCAACGAGGGTCGCGATTATCTCGGCCTCAAGCTAGACGATCCGAGCTTCACCGCTCCGATCTACGCAACCTCTTCGCCGACGAGGAAGGCGAGGGCCACAGCCTGATCTGGTCCCGCCCCAGCCGCCGCAACGGCGAGTGAATTGGCAGACGCCCCGCCCGGTACCGGGCGAGGCGTCTCCTGATGATGACTGCCAAACCTTGCTACGATCGATCAGAACGGCTGGCGAGCCGCACGCCCGCACCACCACCATTCTCCGGGATGAACTGAATACCTGCGGATTCGAATGCGCGTCGCAACGCGTCAATGGTCACTCTGTTTGCACTTATTGGACCGGTTAGAGGCTCTAGTCGTTTGATTGTAGCGAGCGAGACCTTGGACCGTTCGGCAAGCGTTTTCTGATCCCATTGAAGCAAAGCACGCGCGGCTCGAACCTGTCCGCTTGTAAGTTCGTATATACCAAAAGTATCATTTGATGCCATAGGGCTTGATTTTTTACCTGCATTCACTTAAATCACCGCTAGTTGCCACCGCCGGCGACCCAGGAGAGATGATCTCCAGGTCGCTTGGGCGGCGGTGAAACGGTCGAGCAGGTGCAGGAACACCTTGCCCGACCTGACCAATGCCAAGCTGTGTGGAGCTCGGATCATGGCTGATTCCGACAATACCACGACTTTGCCTTCCGTCACGCGCGAACGGGAGCTGCAATCTCCGTTGGTCAGGGGCGATCTTCGGGCGTCCACCACTCCGGTCATCGACGACCAGCCGTCAGCCGATCCCGCGTTTGTCCTATCCCTTGCCTGGATTGAAGCGCACGTTGCTATGCTTGCTTCCTGTGTCCGGCAGCAGCAGGCAGAGGACGTGCTCTTGGAGCGCGGCGCGCCCTTGTCTATCGGCGAAGTCATCGGGCGCGGGGCGGGGGCTAACGCCGACCGAGATTATATTGATTGCTGCGAGGAAGAGCAGGACGATGCTGCAAAGGCTGACGCCTTGTTGGCTGAGATTGCGGCGACGCCTGCCCAATCGCTGGCAGGTGTGATCGCCAAGCTTGCGGTCGTGGTTCGGGAAGCGAATGACAACACCGACATGGTCGAATTTCCCCTGCCGCACATCCGTTCGGCCTTGGCCGATCTCCGGGGTCTTACGCAGGACGCGATGTGCGATCAGCCGGCCGGCTGGCCCACCGGCGACCAATGGAACGGCTCGCTGTTCGAACAGTCTGCATCATCTTTCGCCGCCTGGCGCGCCTTCAGTGCGTGGAGCCAGGGTGATGATGACGCCTATCGTGCCTGGACAAACGTGTTCAAGGCACTGCAAGGCGCGAGCCAGTAGGTCTCCCAAAAGTTCTAACCTGACCGCCTGACCCGGGGTCTCTCCTCGTCCATTCGTCAATGACGGAATCCAAGGATTTCGCTCAACACCGCGTCCCCCTATCAAATCCTTGAGAAGGGAAGGACGCGGATGAAGCCCGATACATCGCAGTGGCGTGACCCACAGGCATATGCATTCATCAAAGGCGCAGCCGCCGATGAGATCGCCTGGGAGTTCCTGCGACGCAACCCGCACTATCAGCAGGACTTCGCAACCTCCCGCTCGGCTAAGTCGAGGCGCGCATTAGGCAAGCGCTGGGGTTTGCAGTTTCGCCGCTCGGCCTGACCAGTCCGCGGTCGAGCAGCCCGTCTATTGGGCGCCTCAGATCGATCCTGGGGTCGTGAACCTTGTCGAGGTTCCACCGGATCTGCAAGCGCGGGAGGGCAGCGCCTTCGACGTACCGTTGGCCATGGGCCGGCATGATGAGGTCGGCCTTCACATGCGTTCGTCGCTTGGCGGTATGCAACTGGCGCTTCTTGGCGATACGAAGCCAGGCGAACCGCTTGCCGCCATCATACCGCTGGACGACATGGCGTACGACCGGCTGCAAGCCATTGAGCGGTTCATCCGCTCGATCCACAGGCAGCAGCTTCCCGACGCTCGATTGACCGCAGCCCAACGCCGGCGCCTAAGCCATATGCTGCGATGCCTCGATGGCCGGGAAGAGCAGGCATCCCATTTTGAAGTCGCTACCGCCTTGTTCGGTCGGCGACTGGTCAGTGCCGTCGACTGGCACGACTCGGCTTTTCGATATCAGACGCATCGCTTAGTGCGGGACGGCCTGAACATGGTCGAGCGCGGCTATCGCCAATTGCTGCGCGCGCGACGGCGCCTTTCCTGAAGGGGTTTCGACGCCGCCCGGCTCACGTGTTGCGTGGTCTGCAGGCCAGGCCTGTGAAATCCAGATGGTTCGCACCGCTGTTGTCGACCATCTTCAGCTTGTTGTCGGAACTACCGTAGGAGATGGTGTGGCCGACGCGCGGCGCGGTCAGCGCCGCCTCGACCAGGCACACGCAATCGGCAAAAGACAGGTACGACCACAACACGCGGCGGCGGCAGGAATTGAGTTTTTATGCTTACCGGGTGATGGCAGGAGTCGGCCGGTAACTTGCGTAGGTGAGTCTCGCGGAGAGGCCGAGGGGAAGAATAGCCACAGGCGCCGCCAACAGCCCGTTGCCGATGACTTGCTCGCGAAGCAACGCCGTCGGCCATCAGAAGCAGGGTGAGCACGATCGAGATGCGGAGCATCAGGTAGCTCATTTTGTTGCGTCCTCCTTTGGAGCACTCATCCTTGAAATAGGTATTCTGGCGGACCTGCAAGTATGGGTTGGAGCTGAGTGTGCGAAATACGCCGTAGTCAACGCCGATTCTGAAAGCGCTTGGTCAAATATGCCATTGATTGTTTATTCCGACCCGCGCATTATCGCGCGGGGCGGGATATGACAAAATTGCCTAGAGCTGCTGAATTAGACTTCGTGGTGGATGTTTCGCCACAATTTGAAAAGCACGTCAGTTCGGCGATGCTTCGCCTTCAGGTACATTACCCCGCGTGCAGGTTTGCTTGGCGCGACGGCGGGATATCAGTACGCGGTTCAAGCGACGTCACCGAAGAGCGGTTTCGAAAAGACGTTTTGCACGCTGTCTATCGTGAAAAGGTCTACGCCGAAACACTGACTATGCGCCAGGCGCTCGTCGCCGCGGTCACCAGCCGATGAACGTCTGGCCGTTGAAGTTCCGCGACATGTCGGACGGTTCGGTATTGTTCTGCGACGATGCAGGCGGATTCTTCAAGTCAACCCATGGCTTCCTGGATCGGTATGCCGCCGACAGCCTGGCTTCACTCGATGGAACGTTCCTTAGGGAAGGCAACCACGTATTCGATCGAGAGTTCGACCTTCAGTGGACGTCGTTCGCCTACAGGTGGGCGAGGCGGCAGGCGCGCACGACGAGAATGAACTACGTCATCCTCGTGCCGACGCTTAGGTGCAATCTCGCTTGCGGTTATTGCCAGGTCTCTCGCGCTGCTGAGAATGCTCGCGGATTCGATTGGTCGGACGAGACCCTCGCCAGTGTCCTTTCGTTCCTCGACCGCTTGGAAGGCCCGGATATCAAGATCGAGTTCCAGGGAGGTGAGCCCTTGCTTCGAGTTGATATCCTAGAAGCCGTTCGGGACTTCTGCCGCGGAAAGTTTACGCGGTCTCAATTCGTCGTCTGCACGAACCTGCAAGCACTGGAGGAGCGTGAATGGGCCTTCCTGGATGCCGACGACACTTTGATGAGTACGTCGCTTGACGGAGACCGTCTGACGCATGAGCGTCAGCGGACCCACAGCAGTGCAGTCACCGATGTCTTCTTTCGAAATCTCGAGGCAGCCGTTTCCCGCTATCCAGAAGGGAAAATTTCGGCCCTGCCCACCGTCGATGTCGCCAACCCGCCGGACTTCGACGCGCTGCTGGACAACTATGAACGCTACGGAATTCGTTCAGTCTACCTGCGCCCGATCAACCACCAAGGATTCGCACGAAAGATTCAACAGGGCGTCAATGTCCTCGCGCGCTGGAATCGCCTCCATTCCGACTTCATCGACCTGCTGATCGCTCGCAATCACCGGACCGGGCGTTTCATGGAAGAGTACTACTTCAGCCAGTGCCTGAGGCGCGTGCTCCGCTTCGATGCCGATAACCACGTCGACATACGAAACCCGAACTTCTTCGCCTCCGACTATGTCGTGATCGATCACGACGGCCGCTTTTACCCGACCGACGAGGCCCGGATGCTGTCCAGGATTGGCCGCATCGATCTCAGCATTGGTGACGTCAGCACTGGAATCGACAGAGCGAAGGTCGACGTTCTCAATTCGGGAGCACTCAACCACTTCGATCCAGATTGCGTCCACTGCGCCTACCAGCCGTTCTGCGGCACTGACGTCATCGACGACATTTCCCGGTATGGCCGGATTGACGTTCCGCGGCCTGACACATGGTTCTGCGGCCGCCACTTGTCGCTATTCGACAAGGTCTTTGAGGTCCTCTACCGGAATGACGAGCCGACGCGCGCCTCGGTGGCCGCCTGGCTCGGCGTGGGTCGCTGGGACGACAGCATGGCGCCCACACACCAATGATACCCTTGCGCATCAAGGTGGAGGCAAACGCTGACCAGCCTTTCGTGGTCCGGCTTCGCTCGTTTGAGGCCGATGGCCGCGAACAAAAGACTGAACAACTGAATCCTTTCGACGTGGCGCTGGAGCGCGTCGGCCCGGAAGGCGCCGACTACGTCGGCGAGGGCGGTCCGATACGAATTCTAGGCATCGATCCTGCCAAGGTCGATGGAGACGTGCTGCTCGTAAACCCGTGGCGCGGAACCGCGGACCGCCTCATCCGCAGTTCATCTCTGCACAACACCTTCCTGGTGACGGAGCGGTGCGACCAGGTATGCCTGATGTGTTCCCAGCCACCCAAGAAGCATCATGTCGACCTGTTCACGTATTTCGAGACGGCGGCGTTGCTGGCCCCAGAAGGCGCGACGATCGGTATTTCCGGCGGCGAGCCGACGCTTTTCAAGGCACAGCTCTTCGAGCTCTTGAGGAGGGTTTTGGACGCTCGCGCTGACCTATCCTTCCACGTCCTGACGAACGGCCAGCATTTCGAAGAGGGCGACTGGCACGCGATGAACCTTATCGATCGGGGCAGGGTTGTCTGGGGTATCCCTCTCTATTCCCGCGATCCGGCCGTTCATGACCAGATCGTTGGCAAAGAGGGTGCACATACGCAGCTGCTGAAGAACCTGGCGCTTCTGTGTTGTCTGGGTGCGCAGGTTGAACTTCGCACGGTGCTTATGCATCCGAACGCTGACGGACTGCCAAGTCTGGCACGATTCATCACGTCGAGGCTGCCCTTCATCCGAACCTGGGCGCTCATGCAGATGGAGAACATTGGCTTCGGCCGCATGAACTGGAAGGACCTCTTCTACGACAGTTCGGAAGGCTTCGATGTAGTCGGCCGTTCCCTCGATCTCGTGAGGAGCCGCGGGATAGACGCCTGGCTTTACAATTTCCCGCTATGCACGGTGCCCGAAGGATACCGTCATCTGGCGCCGGCCACGATCTCCGACTGGAAGCGTGCCTATCGAGACGAATGCGACGGATGCTCGTTAAAGGCCGTGTGCGGAGGATTTTTCGATTGGCATCCAGCTAACCATGGATACAGCAATTTGGGGGCAATCCAATGAAGAAGCGGCTTTTCACGATACCGTCGCTGCTCGCGGCGGGATTCTTGCCAGCCAATGCACAGGCGCTGCCTACTAAGCAAACGTTGGACAGCGACCTCGGACAGACGAAATCCCTCTTCGACACCTTCAAGCTTGACCACCTGTACACGCTGGCCGGACATAGCAGTCACAGCAGCCATAGCTCGCACTCGAGCCATAGGTCGTCCACGGGCGGCTATTCCTACGTCGCGCCGGCGCCGAGCGAAGCGGCTCCGCTGTATAGCGCTCCCTCAACGCCCGCGCCGACTTACCAGGCGCCCGCGACCGCCCCAACGCCTGCGCCCCTCAAGACGCTCCCGGGCAATGCCTACAAGTTCAAGGAGATCGTCCAGGAGGTCCAGTTCGCCCTGCTCGCATTCGGCTACTACAGCGGCGAGCTAGACGGCGAGATGAATCCTGAATTAAGGGCGGGGCTGCTGCGCATGCAGGCGGACTACTCGCTGAAGGTCACCGGGACGATCACGCCGGAGACGCTGACTGCGCTGAGGATAGAGGCCAGATAGGGCTCCTACCCTGCAGGGCGCAATAGAACGAGGCCAGGCCGATTTCGAAACCGTGAACCCACTTAGAAGCCGACACAGCGATAGCCCTGTTTCCCACATGTCCGGCCGCACCTCTGATCCCACCACAGGCGGTAATCACAGGATCAAAGCAATCGGCAAATCGAAACTGCCGCGGGATCGTGGCCTAAGAACCTTGAAGCGGATTGCATACGTCCGGCCCAGGAGTGACCGCGGTCGCCTCATGTCGGCCGTTAAGGTCAGCTTTGCCCTGCCTGAAGAGACATCGCTTTCAACCACGCCGGACGTCGCCTTTGCGCCTTATCCTGGCCGTTCACAGTGCATGCTGAGCACCCTGTGAGCGGACCGGCCGCTTCGGTGGGCTCGCGGCACGTCCACTTGGCTCTGGTGCTCAAGTGGGACAGAACGGGCCGGGCTGGCGTTAGCGATACCGAGACGCTAGTTCGGCCCCGCGACCGGCATCGAACAGGACCCGATTTGCGTCCGCGACAGCGGAGAACTTGCCCTTTTGCTCCAAGGCCGGAATGCAGACCGTGTCACCCTGCCGGAGGCCGGCCAAGGATGCCTTAACGACGTCGGCCGGCTCCATCACCGGCACATTGGGCCTGAGGACCGGTTTGCCGTCGATGTCATGGAATTCTGTCCTGACGACTGCGGGACAGAGCGCCTGGACGAGAATTCCTTTGCCTTGGAGTTCAGCCGCCAGGAGCTCGCTGAAGGTGGTGACGAAGGCTTTGGTGGCGGCATAGACAGAGCGCTTCGGCATGAACGGGGAGTTCATGCTTCCACTGAAGCTGAGCAGTGAAGAGACATTGATGATGGCGCCTTCGCCGCGCGCAATCATCGCAGGAAGTGCCGCATGCGACAGACGCATGACGGCAGTTACCTGCACGGCAACCTCTTCCTGGGCGCGGTCGATCGAGAGTTCGACAAACGGCATGTAAGTCTGGAATCCGGCGTTGTTGACGAGTAGCGATACGTCCCCGGCCCGGATCCGCTGCTCTACCGTGTCGATGCCCTCCGACAGCGCCAGATCGGCGACGATGATTTCCGCGTAGGCGCCGCCGGCCTTGATCTCGCGGGCTACCGACTCGAGCCGGTCGCGTCGGCGGGCGACGAGCACGATGTCGTAGCCGTCGCTGGCCAGGCGCTCGGCAAAAGCTTTGCCGATTCCGGAGGATGCGCCGGTAATGACAGCGACGCCCAAAGAACTCCCTGTGGAATTGGTCACGTCCGTCCTCCTATGGCTGGTGCCGATGAATTGACCATGATCGTCCAACAATACCGCTTGCGGTCGGTTTTGTACTGCCAATCTCGTCCTGAGCTCAGAGCGGAGCTGCTCCTTGAAGGCAAGATGCGGCTTTCTAACGGGCATGCCGAAAGCGGATCGTTCGCTTCAAGGCGGTCGAGGGGCCATGGGGGAATGCCTTTGTGCGGGCAGGCATTAGAAGCTCCTAAATGGGAGGGATGTCCTCTGTTAAAAAAGTCAACTCACCACATTTCCCGAGTGCACACGCGCGCCTGACAGCACACCCGATCACGCCAAAATCAATTGCGGAATTCACACGCCTGTCGCACTGTCCGGGGTTCGTAGCTTTCGAGGAGGAAAGGCTATGTTGTACCCCGGTCAGTGCTTGGGGCCGTGCGAGATCGATATGCTCTCTCGCGTGTGCCGCATTGTATGCAACGAGAACGGCACTCCCCTTAAATCGCAGCAGGCCCAGCGCATCGCGTCCCACCTGCTCAAGCTGTTTATGAACGGCCTGATAACCGAGGAGGAACTGCTGGACGCCGAGAGGAACCGGGCCGGACGGCTAAAGCAGCCGCTCCAGCATCAGCCTCCGCCCCAGAACGTCGTGGCCGACAGCCAGCTGCACCTCGGCTAGGAAGTTGCCCAGCTCCCCGGCCGGTGCCGCCTGCCTTTTCATAGACGGAGCGAAGCAATTGAGGCAGAGCTTGTGAAGGCTGGAGCAGGCGCTGAAGCCAGCCAGTTCACAGCCGCTGTCCTGAACGAGGTAATTAAAGGTTGGGTGATGTCGGAGCTCAAGTTCCGCACCTCGTCGAGCGAGAGCAAGGTAGCGCCCAAACTAAAGGTCTGGATTGACGTCCGCTCAGCCTTCCCACTGTTGGCCACGCGGCGCGGTGCCGCGGTGGCCGCCAAGACCGGCCGTAAGCGCCGAGGCTTTCCCCGTGCTATTTGCCTACGATCCAGTCCAGCAATCCGGGATCTACGATCGGAGAGCCGGTATATACCCGGACAAGTTCCTCAGCGTATTTTCGCCACTCGCTCTCCGGGATGCTTTCTTCCAAGACCGATTTTTGAAAGGTCCTCCTCAAAATATTCGCATCGAGTGCTGACAGTCCGTGTTCGCCATTTTCCCTCGTGCCCCACGAAGGCGAAAGTCATTCCTCGTGCGCGGCCGCACGATAGCAATTGGAGATGGTTCGGCGAGTCAAAATCCCGTGCTGGCCTGTCAGTCGGCCCAGAAACGGACTTCCGCTGCAACGCCAGCTTTGCGCCTCATATCGGTCGTCGAAGCCCGTCTGAGCGTTCTCCAAAACGGACCCTGCGAGCGCTAGCGGTTGGTCGGGGTTACGCCGACAGCAACCATTCGCAACGCCTTGAAATGAATGGCGGCAATAGCGACCGCCAGCTTCGTGTGACGCCGCTGCGCGGGCGGCACCGCGAAGGGCGGTGCCGCCCGTACTCCGATTGTGAAAACTTGTCTCAAACCTTTAGCACCAGCGCGCCGGTCGTTCGTCGAGACTCCAGATCGCGATGGGCCTGAGACGCTGCTGCAAGATCGTAGGGCCGTGGATGCTCGACCTTGACAACGCCCAGTCGGAGCGCGGCAAAGAACCGGTTCAATTGCGGAGCAAGCTTTTGCGGTGTGTCCGTATAGTGAGCGTAGTTGGGCCGGGAAATCGTGACGGACTTCGAGGAGAACCGACCAATGTCCCAGTTGCCGACTGGGCCTGAAGCCTGGCCAAAACTAACGAGATGGCCTCGTACCCCGAGCGCTGCCAGCGACCCGCCGAAGGTGTCGTTTCCGACAGCATCATAGGCGACATCCGCCCCGGCGCCGCCAGTCAATCGCATAACCGCCTCGGCGAAATTCTCTCGCGAATAGACGATGACGTGATGAGCCCCCAGCCGTTCGACGATCCGCGCCTTGTCGTTATTCGACACCGTCGCAATTACCGTCGCACCGAGATGGCGAGCCCACTGCACCAGCAATTGGCCGACGCCGCCGGCGGCGGCATGGACAAGCACAATCTCGCCCGGACGGACAACATGGACGTCGTGCAGCAGAAAACTCGCGGTGATGCCTTTGAGCAGCCCGGCGGCGGCAATGTCATCGGAGATATCATCGGAGAGTTGGACCAAAAGATCGGGCACCATGTTGCGCCGCTCGCAATAGGCGCCGACCGGTGGACATGCATAGGCGACACGGTCGCCGACAGAGAAGCCCGACACCGCCGACCCAACCGTCTCGATGACGCCCGCCGCCTCCATGCCCGGAACGCCAGGCGGCTGCAGAAGGTCGAAATAGCCGGTGCGGCAATAGACGTCGATGAAATTGACACCGATCACCGTATGGCGGATCTGCACTTCGTTCGGCGCCGGCCACGGCAGTCCGATTTCCCTGAGCCGCAGCTCTTCGGGTCCGCCATAGCGCTCGACAACGATCGCCCTGGTTGTTGCGGCCTGACCCTCAATGACCGTTGGCACGACGGGCGGCACACCTGCCGATGGCGCAGGAGCGGCAACCGCCCGGGAAGCCCTCACATCGATCGGCGAGCCGACGCTTCGCTCTCGTAGAAGATTGCGCATGGCCGCGAAGCCGGTCTGATAGATGCCTTCGGTGACCAACCTCACCAGCTCGTCGCGGCGATGCGCCGGCGGGGTGAACTCGGAGCGCCATTCCCAGAAAGTGGCATTGCCGTCGGTCACCGGCTTCAGCCGCATCGAGGCGACATAGCCCATCAGCGGCAGCGGCGCTTCGAGCAGGCAATAGCTCAGCCGCCGGTCCTTGTCGGACAGCGCCAGCAATTGCTCGCGCAATTCGCCGCCATCGTTCAGCCTGAAGTGGCGCACTGAGCCTACCGCGTCGATCGGCTCGCCGCCCTCGATCTCGCTGAAGGCAATCGCCGGATGCCAGCGGTCATGGCCGTTGAAGTCGCGCAGGATCGCCCAGACCTCGTCGACCGGTGCCTCGATGATCGTGCTCTGGCAGACCTTGACCATCGGCCGGCGTCAGCGCCCGAACCGATGTTTCAGCGCGGCCAAGGCGGTCTGGAACACGCCATGGCCGATCTGATGCATCAGGGCGGCCTCGCGATCCGGCGCGCAGTCGAACTCCGCCTGCCATTCGGCGAGCGTCAAATTGCCGTCGGTGATCGGCGTCAGCGACAAGGTGGCGACATAGTTCTCGACCGCCATCGGGCTTTCAAGGATGGCGTAGCTGCAGGATAGGTCGTAGTCGGACAGCGCCAGTAGCCTTTCGCGGATACGCCCGCCGTCCTTCAGCGTGAAACTCCGGATGCAGCCGATCTGGTCTGCCTGCGCGTTCTGCTCGATGCGGCTCTCGACGACGAACGGCGCCCAGCTTGGCAATGCGTTGAAGTTGCGCACAAGCTTCCAGACTTCCGCCGCCGGCGCTGGAATGACCGAGGAGACATAGACCTTGGTCATTTCGAATAGCCGCCGATATTTGCCACTGCAATCCCGTCAGTGATCGCGGTCGTCATCGTCGTCCTTGGTGGGTTTGCCCTTGCCCTTCTTGTCGCGGGTCAGGCTGGCAATATCCTTGGCGTCGCGCAGCACATCGGTCATGCGGCCAAGCGAGCCGCCCTCGATGCCGATCTCCTTCATCAGATTGTCGATCATCGGCGCCTGCACGCGGTAGCGCAGCGCGGAATCGATAACCTCGTCGGTGACGTTGCGGTTGCCGCCAGTGCCACCGTTGAGGCCGTCGACATGCAGGATCTTGATGCCGTCGATCTTTTCCATCGGCTTGACGCTTTCGCGGATGATGCCTTCCATGTGGTCGAGCAGCTTGCCGCGCAGGCGCCCGGCCCTCGCGCCTTCGGAAAGGATGTTCTCGGCCTCGTTGAGTTGGCGGTGGCCAGCGGCGTCGACCTCGTAGCGCTGGGCGGCGGCAAGGGCGTGGATCTTCTCCGATTCGGCCGAAGCGACGGCGGCGATCTTCTGCGCCTCGGCCAGACTCTTCGCCGCCTTCATCTCGGCGTCCGCTGCGGATGTGATGCGCAGCGCCTCGCGTTCGGCCTCGCGCTGCGCACCGATCAGGTCGGTCAGCTTGCGACGCTCGGCGATCTCGCGTTCGCGGGCGGTGAAGGCCTGCTCCTCGGCCTGGACGGCCTTGGCGCGCACGGCTTCGGAAGCGGCGATGGCGGAGGAACGCTCCTGCGTCTTCTTGGCGATGTCGATCGCCTTCTGGATCTCGGCGATCTCGATCTTCTGGTCGCGGTCGACGCCGAGCTGCCTGATGTCGCGATCCTTAATCAGCCGCGCTTCCTCGATGCCGCGCTCGGTGGTGATGCGGGCGCGTTCGACCTCTTCGCCGGCCGAAATCTCGGCCTCCTCGAAGGCCTGGCGCTTCGCGATCTGCAGTGCTTCGAGATGACGCTCCCTTGCGATCCTGACCTCGTCGATGGCACGGTCCTGCGCGATGCGCGCCGTCTCGGTCGCCTGGTTCTCGACGATCTCGGAACGACGCTTTTCCGCCTCGGCCCGGGTCACCTGCAGCGCCTTTTCGGCGAGGGCGATCTGGCGCTCCAGCTCGGCGACCTCGAGCAATTTCTTGCGCTCGATCTCGAGCTGGCTCTGCGTGCCCTCGCGCTCGATGCGGGCCTTCTCCAGCGATAGTTCGAGCGCGATCTGCTCGCGCTCGGTCAGCTCGCGCATCTTCATCTCGGTTTCGTCGAGTGAACGGCGGCGCGCGATCTCGCGGCGCTGCGTGTCTTCCTCGCTCTTGATGCGCTCCTCGGTGATGTTGCGCTCCTGGTTGAGCCGCGATTTCTCGACCGCCTCGCGCGACGAAAGCTGTGCCTGCTCAGATTCCTGGTCGCGTAGCGCCCGATCGATGGCCAATTCCGAACGTTGCGCGGCGCGGCGGATCTCGACCTCGCGCTCCTGTTCGAGGCGCGCATATTCGCTGTCGCGGTCGATCTCCAGCACCTTGCGTTGGGTATCGAGGTTCTGGTTGCGGATATCGACCAGCGTGCGCTGCTCGATCTCGTTGCGCATGCGGCGCCGGGTCTCGATCGATTCCGTCAGCTGGGTCAGGCCTTCGGCGTCGAAGGCGTTGGACGGGTCGAAATATTCGAGGCTGGTCTGGTCTAGATCGACGATGGCGACGCTTTCGAGTTCCAGGCCGTTGGCGGCAAGCGACTCCTCGGCCAGCCTTCGCACCTTGGCGGCGTAGTCGCCGCGCAGTTCATGCATTTCTTCCAGCGTCATCTGGGCTGCGACTGTGCGCAAGGCACCGGCGAACTTGCCTTCCAGCAATTCACGCAGGCTGTCGGGCTGCAGCGTGCGGCGGCCAAGTGTCTGCGCGGCGGCGGCAACCAACTCGCGGCTGGCGCCGACACGGACGAAGAACTCGGCGATCAGGTCGACGCGCATGCGGTTCCTGGTGATCAGCGCATGCCCATCTTCGCGGCGCACCTCGATCCGCAGGACGTTCATGTTGACCGGGGTGATCTCGTGCAGCACCGGAATGACGAAGGCGCCGCCATTGACCACCACCTTCTCGCCCAGGAAGCCGGTGCGCACGAACGCCGTCTCCTTGGTCGAGCGGCGATAGAGCCAGCGCAAGATATAGACCGCGATCAGCACGACGACTGCGGCAACGATCAGCCACAACAGGAAAGCGCCAAAGGTCTGCGCGTCCATGATCTATCCTCCCCAAGACAATGCGGCCGGCGCGAGGCGACCGATTTCAAACATCCACCCGCAGGGCGGCGAAGTCCAATTCCTCATGCCCGCCTCTGCAGCTTCGGCGTGATCGCGTGGAACGCGGAGATCACCGCATCGACGAAAAGCGTGTCATTGATGTTGGCCCGTACCCGCTCGACATGACGTTGTGGCGTCTGGCGGACCGTCTTCTCGATCGCCTCGAACAAAGCATTGTCGGCTTCCGGGTCGTGAAAGGGCTGGCCTGGCGCATCGAGCATCGAAACGCCGCCTTCAGGCAGCAGGAAGCGAACCGGGCCGTTCATGGCGTTGAGCCGCGCGCCGATCCATTCGCCGAATGCCCGGTTCTCGTCGCGCGTGGTGCGCATCAAGGTGACATTGGGATTATGGATGACGAATTTGCGGCTGCGGAATTTCTCGGGCGCGCTGTCGCGCGGCCCGAAATTGACCATGTCGAGCGCGCCAGTGGAGCCGACATAGGGTAGCCCGGTGCGGATCGCCGCGCCGAAACGATCCTGGGTCGCAGGGAAGACGCCACCGACAATCATGTCGGCCACCTCAGTGGTGGTGAGGTCGAGGAAGGCCGAAATCAGCCGCGAGTCGCCAAGGTTTTCCATAGCTCGCCCGCCTATGCCGGTGGCGTGGAAGACGAGGCAGTCATAATCCGCTTCAAGTCGTTTCGTCACCGCTTGCACCAGAGGCGTGGTGACGCCGAACATGGTGATGCCGACGGCCGGGCGTGCCAGCTTGCGCCTGGCTTCCCACGCTTCGGCGTTGGGCAGTTGCGCGACCATGCCGGCCATGGCGTGCGCGGCATTGGACAGCACCTGCTCGGTGATCGAATTCAACCCCTGCACATCGGCGACCGAGTGAAACATCATGATGTCGGCGCCGCCGACATATTTGCCGACGTCACCGGCAGCCACCGTCGAGACCATCAGCTTGGGGATGCCGACCGGCAGCACGCGCATGCCCGCCGTCGCCAGCGTGGTGCCGCCGGAACCGCCTGCCGAGATGACACCGCCGATACGAGGCTCGCGCTCGATCCAGCGCGCGAAAGCTTCCGCCATGGCGCTGACCGAGCCGCCGCGATCGTTGGTGAAGACGGCCGACGATCCCCGCGCGTGCATGCCGGCCACCTGCATCGCCGGCACATCGGCGCTTGTCGGTTTGCCCGACGTCGACAGATCGACGGTGCGAACCGAGATGCCGAGCGACTTCAGCCGGTCGGCGACAAACCGCAATTCTTTGCCTTTGGTGTCGAAGGTGCCGACGACCAGAACGGTCCTGCCAAAACGCTCGGCGAAGGGGATGGAGAAGACCTTCTTCAGCTCGTCTTGCGGTACTGCCTTCTCGACCGCCGCTTGCCGCAATTCAGTGACCGGCACATTCCAGCGATTGGGCAATTCGGTGACCGGGCGATAGACGCCATTGCGAGGCTCCGGCTCGGCCGAGCCGTTGGCCGTCCGGTCGATGCGATAGACTTCGGCCAGTTGTTCCTTGGCCTGCGCGGACTCCACCGGCGTGACGGGTGCGTCTTCGGCATGGCGGCCGACGCCGAGCAGCCGCTGCTGCAGCTCGCGATCGGCGGCAAGCGCCTTTGCTTCCATCAGCCGGTTGACGCGGCCATTGACCATGATAGCGACCTGGTTCGACACCGCTGTGGCCACGCCGATATTCTGTTCGATGACGAGGATTGCCATCTCGCCCTCGGCGGCGAGCTCGACGAGCATCCGTTCGACCTGGTCGACGACAACAGGCGCCAGGCCTTCGGTCGGCTCGTCCATGACCAGCAATTTGGGATTGCTGAGCAAGGCGCGCGAGATGGCCAGCATCTGCTGTTCGCCGCCCGACAATTGCGAGCCGCCATTGCCTCGGCGTTCGGCCAGGCGTGGAAACGTCTGGTAGACGCGCTCGACCGTCCAACTGGCATCGCGGCTGTTGCCGGCCGCGAGACGCAGATGCTCGTCGACCGTCAGGCTCGGCCAGACCCGGCGCCCTTGCGGCACATAGCCGACGCCGAGACGATGGATTTCGTGCGGCTCGAGCGATGTGATCTCACCGCCATCGACACGGATCGAACCGGACTTCGCTCGCTTCAGGCCGACAATGGTGTTGCAGAGCGTCGATTTGCCCATGCCGTTGCGCCCTACCACCGACAGCACGCCGCTTTCCAGTGTCAGCGAGACACCTTGCAGCGCATGGCTCTCGCCATAGAAGACCTGCAGGTCTTCGACGCGCAACATCGCCCTGGCAATTTTCCCGGGACGCTCAGCCATGCTTGCCCCCGAGATAGATCTCCTGGACTTCCGGATCGGCCTCGATCTCTTGCGGCGTGCCTTCCTTGAACAGGCGGCCATTGTGCATCATCGAGACATATTCCGAGACGCGCAACGCCACATCGAGATCGTGCTCGATGATGATGTAGCCGATGTGTTTAGGCAGCGCGTTCAGGATGGCCACGAGGTCGCGGCGTTCGGTCGGCGACAGACCCGCCGCCGGCTCGTCGAACAGGATGAAGCGCGGTGCACCGGCGAGCGCCAGCGCGATCTCCAGTTGGCGCTGCTGGCCATGGCTCAGCGTCGCCACCAGCGTGTCGCGATAGGCTTCCAGATGCACGGCGTTGAGGATCGATTCAGTCTGCACCATGTTGACGTCAGATATGGCCGGGCGCAGCAGCGAAAAGCGCCGGCGCGAGACGCCGCGGCAGGCGAGGAATATCGAATCGAGGACCGACAGGCCCTTGAACAGCTGCGATATCTGATAGGTGCGCCGCAGGCCGCGCCGGATGCGCTCATGCGGCGGCAGATCCGTGATTTCCTCGCCGAAGAAACGGATGCGCCCCGACGTCGGCATGAAGTCGCCGCTGACGGCGTTGAACAATGTCGTCTTGCCGGCGCCGTTGGAACCGAGTACCGCGCGCCGTTCGCCGGCCGCGATCCTCATATTAATGCCCGAGAGCGCCACCAGCGCCCCGAAATGCCGCGCCACGCCATCGAGCTCCAGCGCATAGGCGCCGGAGCTCTGGAGACGATTCGCAACGAGGCTTTCGGTCACCTGCGGCTACTCGAAAGCGCGATCACGGACAGCTTGGATTGTCGCGGCTGACCGCGCCAAGCTTGGTGAACTCGTCCTCGGGAATGCCGAGCGTCTGGTTCACCTGCGGCACGACCTTGATCAGCTTGTTGAGCAGCGTGCCGTCAGCGCCTTCCGTCACTTCGGTCAGGAAGATGTCGGCGATGGCGTTGCGGTTCTTGTCGAGCGACACCTTGCCGGTCGGCGTTTCGAAGGACAGCGTCGAAAGCGTGTCGCGCAGCTTGGTTCCGCCGTCGGACACATCGCCGCCAACCTTGTCGAGCCCAAGCAGTGCCGCCTTCATGTTGATGTAATAGGCGTGCGCGAACAGCGAAGGCGACGGGAACGCACCCGGCTGCTTCTTATAGGCATCGACAAAGGTCTTCCAGGCGGGAGAGTCGTTGGTGTCGGCGGTTGGGCCTGCCGAAGGCGTGCCCTTCAGCACATCCTTCAGCTTTCCCTTCGAGGTCAGCACCGTCTGGTCGACGGTGATCGAACCGCCGATCAGCGGAGCCGCGCCGCCGGACTGCTGGTACTGCGTCAGGAAGTTGACCGCGTCCGCGCCGCCAAGCGCGACATAGATCGCATCGACATTGTCGGGAATGGCCGCGATGACGGAGGAGAAGTCCTTGTTGCCGATCGGCACCCAGGACTTCGACGGCACATGGCCGCCGGCCTTGCAGAATTCGGCCATGAAGCCGAACACCTGCGTGTAGGGGAAGGAATAATCCTCGGCGACGGTGGCGACGTTCTTGTAGCCCTTTTCTTTGAAAGCGTAGGTGCCAAGGCCCGCCATCCATTGCGCACCGTCGGTTCCGAAGCGGAAGAAGTTCGGCGCAGGATTGCGGAAGGTGGTGTCCTGCGCGGCCGAAGCGCCGTTCAGGAAGGTCACGCCGGGCTGGGTCTTGGCGTAGTCCTTGACGGCCAGGCCCTCGTCACCCGAAAGCGGGCCGATCAGGACCTTGACACCATCCTGTTCGACCAGCTTGCGCGCGGCACGCACCGCGCTGTCGGGCGAGGCGTCGGACGAGCCCTTGACGATCTCGATCTTCTTGCCGGCGACCATGCCCTTCACCTCTTCGACCGCGGTCATCGCACCGCGTTCGCCATCCTCGCCGAGCACCGTGAACGGCCCCTCGAACGTGGCGAGCAGGCCGATCTTGATGCTGTCGTCGGCGGCGAGCGCCATCGATGGGGCGGTCAGCCCGGTGAACACCGCGAGCGCCAGCAACGTACGTCTATGCATCCTCATGATTTTCCTCCCTTTTGATTTCGTTTGCAGTGGTTCATCCGCCCCGGCACTCATGGCCCGGGACGCAAGGACTCCTGGGCAAGATGTGGCTTGATCCTCCCCCACAACCCAAGAATTCCATCTGGTGAGACAAAGACGATCACCAGGAACACCATGCCGATCAGCGTGTTGAAACGCTCGGCGCCAACGATGTCGATGGCGAAGGTCTGCATCAGGACGACGACGACCGCGCCCAGAAACGGCCCGATCGGATGACGCAGGCCACCAATGACGGCGATGATCAAAACGTCGATCGCGGCATCGACGCCGATGGTGCCGGGCGAAACGCGGCCGTTGAACCAGACCAGCAGAACACCCGCCAGCCCGGCAATTATTCCGGCCAGCAGCCAAGCTAAGACCTTGTGCGCGGTGACGTGGTAACCAAGCGCCCACATGCGCCGGGGGTTATCGCGGATCGCCTGCAAGGTCATGCCGAAGGTCGAGCGCGAGCCGTAGAGCACCGCTCCATAGGACAGCACCGCGAGGCCAAGGCAGAGATAGTAGAAAGGCTTGGGGTCGCGCCAGTTGATGCTCCAGAAGGCCGGCGCGCGGATGCCGGCATACCCGGAATGGCCGTTGAAGATGGCGTAGTTCTGCTGCGCGAAATAGAAGGTCGCGGTGGCGATCGCCAGCGTGATCATGATGGTGTAGATGCCCTCGGTGCGCACCGAGATCCAGCCGATCAGCGCCGATGCCAGGGCCGCCGTCGCGACCGCGAACGGCACGGCCAGCCACCACGGCCAGCCGAAGCCGAGAATGTTGGAGTTGTTGTTGCCCAGGATGGCGATGGCATAGGCCGATATGCCGGCAACCGTGATCTGTGCCAGGCTGACCATGCCGCCATAGCCGGCAAGCAGCATCAACGACAGGCCGATCATGCCGAAGATCAAGGAATAGCCGCCGATCTGCGTCAGGAAGAAATCCGAGGCCACCAGCGGATAGAGCACCAGTGCGACGGCAAGGATGATGTGCCTGGCGCCAAGCTTCTCCAGCCAGTTCTGTTGCGGGGTCGCGCCAACGGGAGCGATGGCCAGGCTCATCGGGCCTTCCCCATGATGCCTTGCGGCCGGATCGCCAGCGTCACCACCATGATGACGAAGGTGAGCACGACGCCGTAGGTCGGGAAGTAGACAAGGCCGATCTGTTCGGCGAGACCGATCAGCAGCGCGCCGATGGCGGCACCCGTGATCGAGCCCATGCCGCCGACGATGACCACGACCAGCGAGGCCAGGAGATAACGAACATCTTCACCCGGCGCGACGGACAGAGCCGAACCGCCGACGACGCCGGCAAAGCCGGCGAGGCCCGCGCCAACGGCAAAGACGATGGCAAACACGGCATGCACGTTGACGCCGGATGCCTGCAGCATGGCGCGGTCGTCGACGCCGGCGCGGATCATCATGCCGACGCGGGTCTTGTGCAGCATCAGCCAGAGCCCGACGCCGATGACGATCGCCGCCGCCAGGACAACGACGCGGTAGAGCGGATAGGTGAGGAACACCGAGGCGCCATTCGAGCGCACGGCGGTGATCACGGGCAATGTCAGCGCGCCATCGAGCCACTCCGGCGTGGTGATCTGATAGGTGCCGCCGGCCCACACAGCCAGCATCAGGTCGGCGGCAACGATCGAGATGCCGATCGAGACCAGAGTCTGCCGGAGATCGTCGCCCTCGAGGCGGCGAAACACAAAAACCTGCATCACGAGGCCAACCACCGCCAGGGCGGCGAAACCAGCGGCGACGCCAAGCAGCCAGTACCCGGTTCGGCTGGTGACCTCGTAGCCGATATAGGCGCCGAGCAGATAGAGCGAGCCATGCGCGAGATTGACGTTGCGCATCAGCCCAAAAATCAGCGTGAAGCCGCTGGCGACCAGGAAATACAGGCCGGCCAGCGTGATGCCATTGAGGATGGCGCTGACGAAGGCCTTCTTCGAGATCAGGATGGCGTTCAGCCAATCCGGCCAGACGGCGAAGACCAGCCATGCCAGCACGGCGGCGGCAAGCAGGCCGACCACACCCCAGATCTGCCCATGCGTCATCCCGCCATTCGCTATCGACGGCGAGGACAGCTGGGACGGCGAGGATGGCCGGTCGAGCAGACTCATGCGGTCAGCCGCCGGCGCTGCTCGTTCAAACGCGGCGCCTTGTGAAACTTGCCGTCTTTCATGATGGCAAGGATGCGGTTCCTGTCCTGCAGGATGCGCACGTCGGAGATCGGATCGCCGTCAACCAGCAGCACGTCGGCGAGGTAGCCTTCCTTGATCATGCCGAGCTCGTCGCCCATGTTCATTATCTGGCCGCCATATTTGGTGCCGGCCTGGATTGCTTCCATCGGCGAGAAGCCGAGCATCTCGACGAAGGTCTGGATGTCCTTGGCGTTGGTGCCTTGCGGCGTCCAGGCAAAGCCGTAGTCGCCACCAATGCAGACACGAATGCCGCGCCGGTGCATCTTCTTCATCGTGTCGACGCACATCTCGAGTTCGCGCTCATATTCGAGCGACAGCGGTGAGCCCGGTTTGATGCCCCATTGCTCGGCATGGCGCGCGGTGTTGATCAGCCAGGCGATGCCGGGCGCGACAAAGTGCTTGTCCTTGACAGCCTCGAGCATGTCGAGCGCTTCCTCATCGGCGAAGGAGGCATGGTAGATGTTCTGGATGCCGTGGCGGACACACTGCTTGACCGAGCCGGACGAGCGCGCATGCGCCGACAGCACCTTGTTACGGCAGCGCGCCTCGGAAGCGGCCATGGCGACTTCTTCCTCCGACATCGGCGTCTCCTCGGCGCCCATGCCGGTGATGCTTTCCCCCGACAGGTTCAGCTTGATGGAATCGACGCCGTATTTGATCAGCTGGCGCACGGTACGGCGGATTTCCTCCGGGCCGGAGACGACCAGGCCGAGGTTCAGACCCTCATGCGGAATGTGCGAGGGCGAGGAATCGCCGAGACCGCCGACTGTGGTGATCTCGGGTCCGGCGGCGAGATAGCGCGGTCCGGGGAAGCGGCCCTGGTTGATGAATTTCTTGGCGACCACGTCAAGGCGCGGCTTGGCGGCGGCGGCACCCCGGCCAGCGGTGAAGCCGGCATCGAGCACCAGCTTGGCCATCTCCATCGTGACCAGCATATGCTCCTCGACCTCCATCATCTGGATGGGGTCGATGCCTGGCGCATTGTTCCACGACAGATGCAGATGCGCGTCGATCATGCCCGGCATCAGCGTCGCGCCCATGCCGTCGATCACGGTTGCACCGCCATTGTAGGACGAGGACGACGAGGACGAACCGTAGCGCGACGAGCCCTTGGTGATCTGCTTGATACGGTTGCCCTGCACCAGCACCTCGCCGGTGTAGGGATATTCACCCGTGCCGTCGAGCACGCGCACGTTGGTGAACAGCGTGCTGCCCGAACCGTTGCCGTTCCAGCTGTCGTCTGCCATCACAAGCCTCCCAACTTGCCGAGCGCATAAGTCTACGCTCGATCGGAAATTCTCACCTATCAACCCGTCTCAAAAAATCGGCCAGTTTCTGGCTGCTTTCGCGCGGGTTTTCCACCGTCGCCCAGTGTCCGCACCGATCCAGTGACGAGAATACGGCGCCCTTGATCTTGTCGGCAAGCGCCTGTCCGACACCGGGCGGATTGACGGTGTCTGCGTCGCCGGTGACGAGCAGCGTCGGCGCTGCTATGCGGCGTGCGTCGACAGCGGTCGCCTTGGCCAGCGCCTCGCAGGTACGGGCATAGGATTCCGGGTCCTGGCGCGTGATCGATTCCCGCACAAAGGCGACGGCGGCCGGCGAGGTTTCCCTCGTATGCGCCGAAATCGCGTTGGCGACGATCTGGTCGGCGATATCGGCAATGCCGCCCGAGCGTGCCAGTTGCGCGCGTTTGGCGAGGCCTTGCCGTGTCGCTTCTGCGGGCTCGGCCAATGCACCAAACAGCGCCAGAGAGGCGACAAGCGAAGTTTGCGTCGCCGCGATATGCTGGCAAACGATGGTGCCCATGGAATGGCCGACGAAATGCGCAGAGGTGGCACCCATGCCGGCCATGGCGCGGATGACCGCCTCGCTCATCCCTTCAACGGTGAGCGGTTCGATCGGCCGCGGCGAACGGCCCGAACCCGGCAGGTCGAGCCGGATGACGCGATAGCCCGACAGCGCCGCCATCTGCGGCTGAAACATGTTCGACGTGCCGCCAAGGCCGTGGATCATCACCACGGCAGGGCCTTCGCCGACCACCTCGGCGACGATATGACCAACTGTCACCGTGGTCATCGAGTATGCTCCACAAAGCGGTTTTCCAGCGTACCGATGCCATCGATCTCGATGCGCACGACGTCACCGGCCTTGAGGTATTTCGGCGGATCAAAACCGATGCCGACGCCGACCGGCGTGCCTGTGGCGATGATGTCGCCTGGCTTCAGCGTGATGCCTTGCGACAGCGTGGCGATGATGGTCGGGATGTCGAAGATGAGCAGCGATATCTGCGAATTCTGGCGCAGGTCCTCGTTGACGAAACAGCGGATGCCGGTGGTCGCCAGATCGAGTTCGTCCCGGGTCACAGCCCAAGGCCCCATCGGACAGAACGTGTCCTGCGATTTGCCGATCAGCCACTGGCTATATTTGCCCTGCAGGTCGCGCGCCGTGACGTCGTTGACGATGGTGTAGCCCCAGACATGGTCGAGCGCATTCTCCCTCGAGATGCCGCGGCCGCCCTTGCCAATGATGACGGCAAGCTCCGCCTCGTAGTCGATGGCCGTCGAGACGGAGGGATCGATCAGCACGCTGGCATGGTTGGCCACGACCGATTCAGGCACTTTGGAAAAGATGATCGGGTGTTTCGGTATCGCTCCAGCGCCGGCGCTGGAATCGAAACCACTGCGGGCAAACTCGTGCGCATGTTCATGATAGTTCTTGCCAACGCAGAAGATGTTTCGCGAAGGCAAGGGGATGGGGGCTTCAATATCGACCTGCGGCAGCGGAATGGCCGAAAGCGTGCGCGGCACACCGGCGTCGTTTCGCTCGATTAGCGCCAGGATGCCGTTCCTCGCCTGATCGACGGCGAAATCGAATGGTGCGACGGTCTGGGCATCAAGATCGACAAGGCCTACGCGACGTTCGCCGGCGATCGAAAATGTCGCGACCCGCATTCGATTCCTCCCTGAACCTTTTCTGAACCAATACCGGCTCTTTCGTTACACGCTACCGCCGATTGGTTCACGCTGCAAGAGGGTTTCTGCTCACCACTCAACAAAACAATCCCGTGTCTGGGCACTGGACCGAATGGCAATCAATCGATAACATTGGTCCAACATTGGATCAGGTAAAAGCCATCATCGAATGCCGAAGCTCGTCGCCAACGATATCGCCACAATGCTCAAGAAGCGGATTTCCTCCGGCGAGTGGATTGAGGACGGCCGCATGCCGCCCGAGCGTGACCTTGCCGCCGAATTCGGCGTCGCGCGCAACACGGTGCGCCGTGCTGTCGGCTTCTTGGAGGACGACGGAACAGTCGTGCGGCATGTCGGGCGGGGCACCTTTCTGACCGCGACGAACCCCACGTCAATCGCATCAATGGTCGCACGAATGGAAGGCACCAGCCCGGCTGACATGATGGAGATCAGGCAGTTGCTCGAACCAGCAGCGGCAGCCTTTGCCGCGACCAACGCAAGTGCTGCGGAACTGAACGCGGTTCGCGAAGCCCATCAGACAGCACGCGAGGCCCAGGACATGCCAGATTTCGAGCATTGGGACGCCGAATTCCATCATCGGGTGTTTGCGTGCTGCCGTAATGATTTCCTCAAAGAGATTCACAATCTCATGCGCGCCATTCGTAACCAGTCACCCTGGTTCGAAATGAAGAGGCGGTCATTCTCGGAGGAACGGCGTCAGGTGTATTGCCGAGAACATCAGGCGATTTTGGAAGCGTTGTTACACCGCGATCCGGAAGGCGCGAAGATGGCGATGCTCGGGCACCTCAAGACAGTCGAGAAGAACTTATTGGGCAGGTGATCAATCGGGCTGCCCTACTTTGGGGTGGCATCATTTCGAGGCGTCGGTCAAAAGCTGACAGCACTAAACGTCAGTCATGAACCAGATAGAGACGAAACGCATGTCGACTCGAACGTCCGCTTCCGCCACGCTGGCGCCGAAACCTGCCTGACCGGAATCGGCCTCTAATGAGACATTCAGACAATGCCGCGCGACGAAAAAAGGTAGCATCAAAACGCGTCTTTCGCCGCCGATTCCCAAAGTGTCCGGCAAACGTCATGATAGATCTGCGGGAAGGGCGATCCAAATGGCCTTGCGCCCGTAGCACGACCCGTCGACGCTGCCGCGCGGGCGAAGGCATCTCGATCCGAGCAGTAAGCCGCTCAAAGTTTGCGTGCGCTTGGCACTGGAGGGAAAGAGGCTTCGATGCAGTGCTTGCCGAGTCCGTGTCAGGAAATCCGCTGGCGAAGCAATCCACTTAATCTTTGTTGATCCCGCATGCCGCCATTGCCTCCGTCGGCCATTTCGCGGAGCGGCACCTACGACCTCTCGAACGGGCTGATCTGGCCGAAGGACGGCTGAAGCCTCGACCGCCTATGCCGCAATGGCGCGTCGCGCGTTTCTTCCCCTGGGCAAAGCCCATTCCTTGCGGAACCAAGAAACGCGCGCCTGCGCCATCCTCCGCTGTGCTGCGGTCGCAAGCGATGCGGCGGCGGTCGCCTCCGGCCTCACGATCGCCATCGAGGCCGCATGGTGCGGGCTCGCAAACGAAGAACGGAGACTGAAAATGGCTACCATCGGCATCTTCAAGAAGACCAATGCGAACGAGTTCACCGGCGAGATCGTCACTCTCAGCGTCCAGGCCAAGGGCGTGCGCATCGTCCCCGACACCCGGGCCAACGGCGAGAATGCCCCAAGCCACCGCGTCGTGGTCGGCAAGGCCGAAATCGGCGCCGCCTGGTCCAAGCGCTCCAACGAGGGTCGCGATTATCTCGGCCTCAAGCTGGACGATCCGAGCTTCACCGCTCCCATCTACGCCAACCTCTTCGCCGACGAGGAAGGCGAGGGCCACAGCCTGATCTGGTCCCGCCCCAGCCGCCGCAACGGCGAGTGAATTGGCAGACGCCCCGCCCGGTACCGGGCGGGGCGTCTCCTAATGACGCGAAAGCTCTCCGCGGGCTGCCATGCCCGGGCTTTCTGTCATCAGCTACGTTGATGATGCGCGCCTGCGTGAAGATGGTCGCGCGCGGCGATATTGCAGCACGCGTCGGCGCCACTCCCGAAGGCCCCTTAGCGGTGCGAAATAGCGCCTCTCAATTGCGCACCTGATCATGGTGCCCTTGCTCCTCCATCCTGGCCATCGATCGCCGTTCAACCGCAACGGCCGGAAGGAGACACCTCATGAACACCGACGCCGCGCCATTGCCGCCGCGCTACCTGCGCACCTCTGAAGCCGCGCATTTCCTCAGTCTCTCGGCGCGCACACTTGAGAAACATCGCACCTACGGCACAGGGCCCGCCTATCGCAAACTCGGCGGCCGTGTCGTCTACGCCGTCGACGACCTCCAGGTCTGGGTCCAGCGCGGCGCGATGACATCGACGTCCGATCCGCATGGCTCGCTGCTGCCCGCCAAGCCTCAGGCCGCCCGCCTGATCCCCGATGTCGGACGCGAAAGGCGCTGAGCCCGCCGATCTTCCCCATGTCGGCACGACCACGCCCACCATTGGAGCGCGAACAGCTCGACCTGTTCCAGGCGCTGCCGGGCGTCGTGGCGCCACGCGATGCGCAGGACCTCATGGCCTATCCCTTCTTCTCCCTCGCCAAATCCAGGCGCATCGCGCCGATCGACTTTCACGCTGGCGATCTGGCGATCCGTGTCGAAGCGATGCCCGACCACGGCATGGCGACGATCTGGGACGCCGATATCCTGATCTGGGCGGCGAGCCAGATCGTCAACGCTCGGGACGCCGGATTGCGCACATCCCGCCTGATGGCCGCGACGCCATATGAGATGCTTACCTTCATCGGCCGCGGCGTCTCGAAGCGAGACTACCAGCGCCTCAAGGCGGCGCTCGATCGCCTGCAGTCGACAAGCGTCGTCACCTCCATTCGCCAGCCGGCCGAGGGCCGCCGACATCGCTTCTCGTGGATCAATGAATGGCAGGAGCGCTGCGGTCGAAACGGTCGCCCGCTTGGCGTCGAAATGATCCTGCCCGATTGGTTCTACCGAGCCGTCATGGATGACGCACTAATCCTGACCATAGACCGCGCCTATTTCGGGCTGACGGGCGGGCTGGAGCGTTGGCTCTATCGGCTGGTGCGCAAGCATGGCGGACGCCAGCGCGCCGGCTGGCGTTTCGACATCCGGCACCTGCATCGGAAGTCCGGCAGTCTCTCGCCGCTCAAGCGCTTCGCCTTCGAGCTGCGTGACATCGTGCGCCGCCAGCCTTTGCCGGGGTATCTTCTCTTCACGGAGGTGGAAGCCAGCGGGCGTGTGTTGTTGGCTTTCGAACCGGCGCCAAGGCCTGTTGACAGGATCGTGCCATCGGGAACCCGCACCATCGTGCCATCGGGAACCGCACCATCGTGCTTTCGGGAACCGCGAGCGGCCTTAAGGGACGGGTCCGAAACGGCAAATCGCGCTCCTAACTTTGAGTCTAACTCCCAATCTAACATTTATGCGGAGAAGCCGCGGACTGGCGGCGGGGAGGAGAAGCCGCGACTTGTCGGCCGACGCGGTGGAGACGGCGAATGACGCGGTCTCCTCAATCGACTGCGCGCGGCAATCTCACTGTGGTCGAGCTGATCTGGATCGAGAAGCGGATCGAGCATCGCATCCGCTTCGGACGCCCTGCGCATGAAACGATCCTCGACAAGCGGCGCCGCGTCATCGGATTTGCGCCGGGCAGTGTCTTTGCGTTCGTCCGCTGGGCGGCGAACGACTTTGGCACCATCGTTTCGCGCATCGACATCGTGCGCGCCGTCTTGCCCGCCGAACCTTATCAGACGCTGCCCTATGTCCGGCCAGGCGGCGAGATCCTGCTCAAGATCGCAGGTTGGGACAAGGTCGAGCGGGTTCTCCAGCTGATCGATGCGATCGAGGCGATCGGCCTCGATCCGGCCGACTCCGCCCCTGACTATTGGCGTCAGACCCACAACCGACTGGTTGCCGGCGAAACGCCCTGTGCCTATTCGCTCGAGCAGCATCGGGCCTTTCTGTTGCGCAAGCGAGCGACCTCATGAGCCGCGCCGCTTGCATGGCCGCAACGCTCGCGGCCGTCGTCGCGACGGTCGCTCCCGCTGCCGTGGACATGCCGCCGCTGCTCGTATGGAACGCATCGGCCAGCGCGCCCCTCGGCCTCTATGCGATCCGGAGAATGGCCGTTCCAACGGCAGGCGCGCTCGCCGTCATCGAACCGCCAGAGAGCGTCGCTCGGTTTGCCGCCGAGCGCGATTACCTTCCGCTCGGCGTGCCGATGCTGAAGCACATCGAAGGGCTTCCTGGACACGAGGTTTGTCGCGTTGCTGGCATCGTCATGATCGACGGGATCATGATCGGCACCGCACTGAAGCGCGACCGCAAGGGACGCGCGCTGCCTGACTGGCAGGGCTGCCGCATCATCGCCGCCGCCGAAATCTTCGTCATGAACCGGCAGGTCCAGGACAGTCTCGACGGCCGCTACTTCGGCCCGTTCCCGGTGGGTTCGATCGTCGGACGTGCGATGCCGCTTTGGACCGACGAGAGCGGCGATGGCCACTACACCTGGCTCGCTCCTGCGAACTGAAATTCAGCCCAGCCAACAAGACGAAGGAGATAGTCCATGGCCGAGATCGGCGTCTTTCACAAAACTGAATCTGGGTACCGCGGGCGCATGCGAACGCTGCTCGTGGATGCCGAACTGGTGCTCCTCCCCACCAAAACATCCGACGGCAAAGCGCCGGATTTTCGTATCCATATCGGCGATGGCAGCGGCCCCGAGGTCGGCGCGGCCTGGAAGGAAACCGGACAGACGGCTGGCGACTATCTGTCGTGCCGATTGGAGGATCCGCTGTTTAACCGGCGCTTTCGCGCCAGCCTCGTGCGATCCGACAATGGGTCCTGGTCGCTGCGCTGGATCCGGCCGAAATCGCGTCCGGAGCGTGCTCGATGAGTGGGTCATCGACGCCGCAATGTGCGGACGAAAGCCGCCGCGTCGGTTGGTTGCCTGGTCGCAGGGAAGCACGTTGGCTTGTCGCTGGCATGCTGATTTTCTGTCACGCGATGACGGGGGCCGTCGCACAATCCGCGCCGGTCTCGCGCAAATCGGCGGACGATCCTTATGGCGCGCATATCGCCGAAGCGTCGCACCGCTTCCGCCTTCCTCAGCTCTGGATACGGGCAGTCATGCACTTCGAGAGCGCCCGCGACCCACGCGCCGTCTCGCGAAAGGGTGCAGTGGGTCTGATGCAGATCATGCCCGCAACCTGGGCCGAGCTGCGCCTCCGTCATCAACTCGGCCACGATCCCTATGATCCACACGACAACATCCTTGCCGGCACCGCCTATCTTCGCGAGCTGTATGATCGATACGGTTCACCGGGCTTCCTGGCCGCCTACAATGCGGGGCCGGGGCGCTACGAAGCCTCCTTGAGGGGCCGCCCGCTGCCGGCTGAGACCCGGGCCTATGTTGCGATGCTCCGCCCTTTCTGGGGCGGCGGTGATGCACCCGGCGCGCTCACCGACGCTCATGCGAAGGCCGTCACCTGGAAGGTCTCGCCGCTGTTCATTGTGCGGTCCGGGCCCTTGGCCGCTTCCGGTCCTTCGTCCAGCGAAGACGCTTCCGTCGAGGTCTCCTCGCCACCGTCGGTGCGCAAACTTTTCACCGCCAGTTCGCAGCCGCGCCAACTGTTCCCTGGGTCCGACCTCCGGACATCACAGCGATGACGAAGTCACCGTCAAACCCCGACCCGTCGTCTCTTTGGACGTCGCAGCCGTTGGGGCGCATAGGGCACAAGGCAACAACCGAGGGAATGCCGCCCGTAATCGGCAAGCGACGCCAGCGCCTGGTGAGTTGGCCTCAAACGGCGCTACGGCTGCTAAAAAGCCTT